>JAXLXP010000004.1:622500-954245 GCA_046327955.1 Binatia bacterium
CACGGCCTCCGGCTTGCAAAACCGGCGCTCTCCCAGCTGAGCTACAGCCCCCAGTGCCGCATTCGCTCGGCCCCGTGAACCCGCCAGGTCGCCCCCGCTCTACGGAGAGTGGGCCCAGGTAGAATCGAACTACCGACCTCACCCTTATCAGGGGTGCGCTCTAGCCAACTGAGCTATGGGCCCGGGCCTCGCCAAGGCGGGGAGATGACCCACCCCGCGGCGGCCGTACACCACGTCTCTCAAAACTAAATAGTAGCGCTCGCATTGGGGTCAGAAATGCCGATGGCCATTGGGCGCCATCGATTGACCGCAGAGTGTTTCCGACCACGAGGGCCAGAGACAACCCTTTAGAAAGGAGGTGATCCAGCCGCAGGTTCCCCTACGGCTACCTTGTTACGACTTCACCCCAGTCACCAGCCATACCATGGACGGCTTCCCCCCTTGCGGGTTGGAGCTACCGGCTTCCGGTACAGCGGGCTTCCATGGTGTGACGGGCGGTGTGTACAAGGCCCGAGAACGTATTCACCGCGGCGTGCTGATCCGCGATTACTAGCGATTCCACCTTCATGGAGTCGAGTTGCAGACTCCAATCCGAACTGAGAACGGCTTTTTGGGATTGGCTCCCCCTCGCGGGTTTGCTGCCCTTTGTACCGTCCATTGTAGCACGTGTGTAGCCCTGGACATAAGGGCCATGAGGACTTGACGTCATCCCCACCTTCCTCCTGCTTAACGCCGGCAGTCCCCTTAGAGTGCCCAGCTTTACCTGATGGCAACTAAGGGCAAGGGTTGCGCTCGTTGCGGGACTTAACCCAACATCTCACGACACGAGCTGACGACAGCCATGCAGCACCTGAACCACCGGTCCCCGAAGGGAAGATCCTGTCTCCAGGACTGTCCGATGTTGTCTAGCCCAGGTAAGGTTCTGCGCGTTGCGTCGAATTGAACCACATGCTCCACCGCTTGTGCGGGCCCCCGTCAATTCCTTTGAGTTTTAACCTTGCGGCCGTAGTCCCCAGGCGGAGCACTTAATGCGTTAGCGGCGGCACCGCAGGGGTCAATACCCGCGACACCTAGTGCTCATCGTTTATGGCGTGGACTACCAGGGTATCTAATCCTGTTTGCTCCCCACGCTTTCGCGTCTCAGCGTCAGTCACCGTCCAGGAGGCCGCTTTCGCCACCGGTGTTCTTCCAGATATCTACGCATTTCACCGCTACACCTGGAATTCCACCTCCCTCTCCGGGACTCTAGTCTCGCAGTTTCCGACGCACTTCCCGAGGTGAGCCCGGGGCTTTCACGCCAGACATACGAAACCGCCTACACGCCCTTTACGCCCAGTAATTCCGAGCAACGCTTGCACCCTCCGTATTACCGCGGCTGCTGGCACGGAGTTAGCCGGTGCTTCCTCTAAGGGTACCGTCAAACCCTCGAACTATTTGCACGAGAGTCCTTCTTCCCCTCCGACAGGGCTTTACGACCCGAAGGCCTTCATCACCCACGCGGCGTCGCTGCGTCAGGGTTTCCCCCATTGCGCAATATTCCCCACTGCTGCCTCCCGTAGGAGTCTGGGCCGTGTCTCAGTCCCAGTGTGGCTGGCCATCCTCTCAGACCAGCTAGCCATCATAGCCTTGGTGGGCCGTTACCCCGCCAACTAGCTAATGGCACGCAGGCCCATCCTTGAGCGGTAGCTTGCAAGCAGAGGCCACCTTTCACCGCAGGAGCCGAGGCTCCCGTGGTCATATCAGGTATTAGCCCACCTTTCGGCGGGTTATCCCGGACTCGAGGGTAGGTCACCTACGTGTTACTCACCCGTGCGCCGCTTTACTTAGGGGTTGCCCCCCGTTCTCGCTCGACTTGCATGTGTTAGGCACGCCGCCAGCGTTCGTTCTGAGCCAGGATCAAACTCTCCAGTTAAAGCAATGCGACCCCACGGATGGGGAGGCAAACTTACCTGAGAGTCGCGACCCGAATCAGCACGAATTCGCGCTGTCCGTATCAATGCGACTAGGCCACCTTTCGCGCGGCCGAAGCCATGCGAAAGGGGCACGCTACTATTTAGTTTTCAAAGACCTGGCGCCTCGAAGGCAGAAGAGGCTGTATATCGAGCACCGCCAGCGGAGTCAAGCGCTGAGCCTTGTCCTCAGGTCCCGACGGCGAGCCATCCTGAGTATCGCCTTCGGGCCGCACCGTCAACCCCGCCGATGCGAGCGGGGAAGGGGCTGGCCGGCCCGCTACCGAACCTCCGCGAGGCGCCGTTTTCCGACGGCAACGAGCCGATGCGCGCCCCTCTGGAACCGGAAGTCGACTGGAACCGTACTGCCATCGACTCGGACGGCACCTTGGAGGACGAGACGCCTGGCCTCGCTCGTCGATGGGGCGAACCCGAGGTCCTTCAGCAGCTGACATATCCAGACCTCGCTCACGCCGTCCGGGAGAGCTGCCTGGACGGGTTCGTGCGGCAACCTGCGCTGGAACCGCTCCTCGAAGAATCGTTCCGCATCCTCGGCGGCGACGGACCCATGGAATCGCTCGACCAATTCGCGGGCGAGGCCCTTTTTTGCCTCCATGGGGTGGACAGCCCCTCGCCGAACCGCCTCCAGATCCGAGGAGGGCGCCCGGCTCAACAGCTCGTAGAATCGCTGCATGAGGGCGTCGCTGATCGACATCAGCTTGCCGTAGGTCTCGCGCGGCGGGTCCGTGATGCCGACATGATTGCCGAGGCTCTTCGACATCTTCTGAACGCCATCGATTCCCTCGAGGAGCGGTACGACGACGGCCAACTGTCCGGGGATGCCCGCTGCCCGCTGGAGATCTCGCCCGACGAGGAGATTGAACGTCTGATCGGTTCCGCCCACCTCGACGTCGGCGCGCACGACGACCGAATCGTACCCTTGCATGAGGGGGTACATGAACTCGTGTAATCCGATCGGAGTCCCGGAACGGTACCGCTGTTGAAAGTCGTCCCGTTCCAACATTCGTGCGACCGTCATCTGCGCCGCCAATTTGATCGTGTCATCGAAACCGAGCTGATCGAACCACTCGCTGTTCCGCCGAATCTCGACACGCGAACGGTCGAGCACCTTGAAGACCTGCTCCTCGTACGTCCGCGCGTTCGCCTCGACCGCCGCTCGTGACAACTGCGGTCGCGTGGCACTCTTCCCGCTCGGATCGCCGATCCGGGCCGTGAAGTCGCCGATTATCAGCACGATGGTGTGGCCGAAATCCTGGAATTGCCTGAGCTTGGTGAGCGGAACCGTATGGCCCAGGTGGATGTCCGGCGCCGTCGGATCCACACCGAACTTCACACGCAAGGGCCTCCCCGCCTCGAGCCGCACCGCGAGCTCTCCCTCGGGAATCACGTGCGCCACGCCGCGCAAAAGGACCTCGAGCTGCTCCGCTGACGTCATCCCTCGAACGTCTCCTGGACACGGATGATGGACGAGGCCCGGCCCGTCGCCTCATCGACGTCGATGGTCACTCCCTGGACCACCACCGGCCCCGTCGCCACCTCGAATCGGATCGGCATCTGCGTGAGAAAGCGCTCGATTACCCTGTCGGAGCGCATCCCCAGAATGGAATCTCGTGGCCCGCACATACCCGCATCCGTGACGTAGGCGGTTCCCCCCGACAGCAGCCGCTCATCCGCGGTCTGGACGTGCGTATGGCTGCCCACGACCGCGGATACCCTCCCCGCGAGAAACTGTCCCATGCCCGCTTTCTCGGATGTCGCCTCCGCGTGCATGTCGACCACGACAACCGCCGCTTCGCGCCGAATGTGCGGGAGCACCGATTCGACCGCCCGAAAGGGGCAGTCCGCGGGGGCCATGAACACCCGTCCGATCAGATTCACCACGGCGATCGGCACACCGCCGTGCCGACTCCGGGCCACCGTCCACCCTTCGCCCGGGACTCCAGCCGCCATGTTCAGCGGCCGAAGGACTCGACCGCTCTCCCGGAGGTACGGCAGGATCTCGCGCTTCTGCCACACGTGGTTCCCGGACGTCATGACGTCGACACCGGCAGCGCGGAGGTCCTCGGCGCTGCGCGGATCGATCCCCTTTCCCCCAGCCGCATTCTCGCCGTTCGCAACCACGAAGTCGATCCGTTCCTGCGCCACGAGCCGTGGCACGATCGCCGCCACCGCCCGCCGCCCTGGCCGCCCTACCACGTCGCCGAGAAACAGTATCCGCATGGCGCTCTACCGAGCGACATCGCTTGCCCGTGTCTCTCGAATGACGGTGACTTTGATCTGGCCGGGATACGTCATCTCCTGCTCGATCTTCCGAGCAATGTCGCGGGCCAGCAGCGCCGCTTGATCGTCGGGGATCGCCCCGGGGTCGACGATGATCCGAATCTCGCGCCCCGCCTGCACGGCGAACGATTTCTCCACGCCCTTGAACGAGTTGCTGAGACGCTCGAGGTCTTCGAGACGCTTCGCATAGCTCTCGAGAACCTCCCGTCGCGCCCCGGGGCGCGCCCCGGACAGGGCATCGGCCGCATCGACCAGCGGAGCGAGGATCGTCTCCGCCTTCACCTCGTCGTGATGTGCGGCGATCGCGTTCACGATCTTGGCTGATTCGCCGTACTTTCGTGCGATCTCGCCACCGATGATCGCGTGCGATCCTTCGACCTCGTGCGTAAGCGCCTTCCCGATGTCGTGGAGGAGCGCGGCCCGCCGTGCCTGCTTCTCGTTGAGGCCGAGCTCGGCCGCCATGGCGCCGGCAATGAAGGCCGCCTCCATCGAGTGTGCCAGCACGTTCTGCGCGTAGCTGTAGCGATACTTGAGCATCCCGACCAGACGCACGAGCTCGGGATGGATGCCGTGGACCCCCAGCTCGACGACCGCGCGCTGCCCGGCCTCGCGAATGCTCTCTTCCAACTCGTGCTCGGCCTTGCGGACGACCTCCTCGATCCGGGACGGATGAATTCGCCCATCCGCGATCAGGCGCTCGAGTGCGATGCGCGCCAGCTCCCGTCGGATGGGGTTGTGGCACGAGATGACGACGGCCTCCGGCGTGTCGTCGACGATGAGGTCCACTCCCGTGGCGGCCTCGATCGCCCGGATGTTTCGCCCCTCGCGACCGATGATGCGCCCCTTCATGTCGTCGCTCGGCAGGCTGACGACCTTGACGGTTCGCTCCGCGACAAACTCGCCCGAGAGGCGCTCGATCGCCACCGAGATGACCTTCTTCGCGCGCCGATCCGCCTCCTCGCGGGCTTCCGTCTCGACCTGTCGGATCACCTTGGCGGCATCGTGACGCGCCTCTTCGACCATCTGGTCGAGAAGAGCCCGCTTCGCCTCGTCGCGCGTCAGCCCCGCCGTCTCCTCGAGCTTCCGGCGCACCGCCTCGACGAGATCCCCGTACTCGCCCTGGCGCATCGCGAGGTCGCGTTCGCGTTCCTTGAACCGCTCTTCCCGGCGGCCGAGTTCCGCATCTCGCTGGGTGAGAGTCTCCAGTCGGCGATCGACGCTCTCCTCCTTCTGCGCCAAACGCCGCTCGCTGGCGGCGAGGTCCCGCCGCTGTTCACGCACCTCGCTCTCGAGCTCGGTGCGTACTTGAAGTGCGGTATCCTTGGCCTGCAGCTCGCCCTCCTTGCGGAGCACATCTGCCTGCCGCCGAGCCTCCTCGACGATCCGACGGCCCGCCTCCTCGGCGCTGGTTTCGATCTCGACTGCGCGACGGCGGTGAGAACGGCCGAGCACGATATCGAGCGCGATCATGGCTCCGGCGCCGAGGAGCAAGCCGACGACGGCAACAATCCACGCCGTCATGGTTGGTCCTCCTTCTCTGCCACTACCCCACGACTCTCGTCCGCGGCGTAGAGAATACGTGCCTCCGTGACGACTCCGTGCATCCGCACGTCCCATCTCGCCGTCGGCACCGATGAAACAATCTGCAACTCGTACCCCACCCCGAAGCGCCAGGCACCGGGATGGCACGCCAGGGCGCGGTCATACGCTCCGGCGCCGCGCCCGAGTCGACCCCCCGCCCGGTCGAATGCGACACCAGGCACGAGAAACAGCACCGCCGCCGCGTCCTCGCCCAACGGCTCGCCGCCTGGGCCGACTGCCGCGGTGTCGCCGGCACGGCGGAACACCACGCCGCTTCCCCCCACTGAGTGCGGGAGATAGACGACCTTGCCCCGCCTCAGGGCCACCCGCAGCGCGGCGGTGGGATCCACCTCTCTCCCGATGGGAGCGTACCCTACCACGCGCTCGGCGTGCGCGAACTCCGGGGCCGTGACGATTCGGGCACAGATCGCCTCCGACAGCCTGGCCACGGAAGCCGCCGGCAGAACCCGCCGAGCGGCGAGCAACGCCTGTCGGATTCGCGCCTTCTCCCTGTCGAGGTCGACGGCCATCACCGCGGGCGTCGAGCGGCCCCCAGATTCCAATCACCGACAGCCCGTCGACGCGGCCCTCGCCCCCACGACGAACCATCCCGTCGCCCGGGCCGCGGGGACCTTCCCCCGCGCAAGAGGGACAGCCCGTCACACCGCCGTTCTGGTTCCTCGCCTCGCATCCTCACGCCGCGGCCCAAGGGCTCGAAGCCTCATGGCCCCACCCGGTAGCCGCCCCGGAGGGGCGTAGGCGAAACACGACATCGCTGGTACCAACGCCGTCGAACCACCAGACATGCGGGACGCCGAGCCGGGAGAAAGATCGGCGCAGCTTATGCTTCCGATTCGCCTTCCGCAACGGCGCGCTGGCGCGTCGATGCCGTCAGCCCTGCGCGAGGCGCCGGAGCAGGTGCTCGACCCGAAGGCGTATCTCCAGCCGCTCTTTCTCGTACAGCCGGACGCGCTCGGCGAGATCGTCGTACGCACGCTGGAGAGCACGCAACCGCGCCCCGGCTTCTTCCTCGCCCGTGAACGCCAACGGCGCTCGCCGGGGCGCCTCTCCCACATTCCTGCCCATGCGACCGGAAAACTCTAGTGGCCGCCTTCGACCACTGTCAAGGGCGCGCGCAGTGGCGCGCGCCCATCGTCCCCGAGAAGCGCCTCAGTGAAGGCATGCGCATCGAACTCTCGGAGGTCGCCGATGGCCTCTCCGATCCCGACATACCGGATCGGTATTCCGAGTTCGCTTCGTACCGCAATCGCGATGCCTCCGCGTGCGGTGCCGTCCAGCTTCGTGAGGATAACCCCCGTGAGGTCGACGGCGTCGGTGAACAGCCGCGCCTGGCTGAGCGCGTTCTGGCCGGTGGTCGCATCCAGCACGAGGTAGGACTCGTGCGGCGCGCCCGGCAGCTCCTTGGCGATGACGCGACGGATCTTCCGGAGCTCCTCCATGAGGTTCTCCTGGGTGTGCAAGCGCCCCGCGGTATCGATGAGTACGACGTCGACATCCCGCGCGCGTGCTGCCGTCATGCCGTCGAACACGACGGCCGCCGGCGTACCGCCGGCCTCGTGCCGCACGAGCCCGGCACCCGCACGTTCGGCCCAAATGGCCAGCTGCTCCGCCGCCGCGGCACGGAAGGTGTCGGCCGCCACGAGCAGCACCCGGCGCCCGGAGGCCGCGTGCAGCGCCGCGAGCTTGCCGATCGTCGTCGTCTTGCCGACCCCGTTGACCCCGGTCACCAGGATGACCCATGGCCGACTCGAAGGCGCCGGGGGCGCGGGCGAGTCGAGGGTCGCTTCCACCTCGGACTTCAGCGCCTCCCGCACCGCACCGGCGTCCGTCCTCCCGTGGAGGCGCGCCCGGACGCGGCCACAGAGGGTTTGCGCCGTGCGCATCCCCACGTCCGTGACCAGCAGGGCCTCCTCGAGCCCCTCGAGCACCTCGTCGAGCGGGCGCCCCCCGCGGAGCACCGCATCGAGGCTCTCGGCCAGCCGACGTCGCGTGGCGCGAAGGCCATCGGTCCACGGAGCCTCCTTGCGAAGCGCGGGTAGCCTGCGAGGCGCTCGGAAACCCCGCCCCCGCACCAGGAACGCCCACGCGGCCACCACCACGGCCACGGCGGCGAGGGCGATGGCCCCGAGACCCATCGACGCAGCCTCCCAGGTCGTCCTATGCGGCCTCGCGCAGACGCACGGAGACGACCTTCGAGACTCCCGGCTGCTCCATCGTGATCCCGTACAGCGTGTCCGCGGCCTCCATCGTGCGCCGGTTGTGCGTGATGAGCATGAACTGACACGTTTCCGCCATCTCGCGGATCACCTGGTTGAAGCGCCCGATGTTCGCTTCGTCGAGCGGCGCATCGACCTCGTCGAGCAGGCAGAACGGCGTCGGCCGGATGAGGAAGAGGGCGAGGACGAGCGCGGTGGCGGTGAGCGCCTTCTCTCCACCCGAGAGCAAGCTCATGTGCTGGAGCTTCTTCCCGACCGGCTGGACGACGATATGGACACCGGCCTCCTCGCCCTCCTCCGGCGTGGTCAACTCGAGTTGCGCCTTCCCTCCCGGGAACAGCTTCGGGAATACCTCGGCCAGCTTCTCGTTCGTGCCCGCAAAGGTCTCTTCGAACCGCTCACGCGAGGTCCGCGTGAGCTTGCTGATGGTGCGGCGGAGGTCCTCGAGCGAGCGCTCGAGGTCGTCGCGCTGTCCCACCAAGAAACCGTAACGCTCGGTGAGCTCCGCAAGCTCGGTTGCCGCACCCGGGTTCACGTCGCCGATCTGCTGCAGGCGAGCCCGCAGCTTCTCGACCCGCGCGGCCGCCTCCTCCTCGGGCGCCACGTCTGCCTCCTCGGGGGCGTCCGCGAATGCCTCCGGTGTGAGCCCGTACCGCTCCAAGAGCTGGTCGGTGAGGTGCTCGACGGACATCCGACGCTCCGCGAGAACGATCTCGAGCCCGCTGCGACGTTCCCGGCAGGCTTCCCCACTCGCCCGCGCCTCTCGCACCACCGCGTCGTCGGCTTCGAGCGCGGCTTCGGCCGCCGCGATCGCGGCGCGCAGACGGTCCCGGCAGGCCTCCACTTCGCCGATCCGCTCCTCGCTTGCGCGCTGCAGCGCCAGCGCCTCGTCGCGCTCGAGCGCTGCGAGGGTGGCACGTTCACCCAAGCGCAACGCTTCCTGCTCGGCCTCCCCGGCCCGCCCGTCGACGTCCGCGCACACTTCCCGCGCGCGGCCAATCGCCACCTCCCCCGCCCTGCGGCGCTCCGTGGCAGACGTCGCGGCCACCGCGGCAGCGGTCCGCGCCTCTTCGGCCTCGGTGTGGGCCTCGCGCCAGCGTGCAAGCGCCTCCTGGCGCGCGGAGAGCTCGGCGCGGCGCTCGGCAAGCCGCGTCGCCGCTTCCGCCAGACGTTGCGCGACGGCGGCGATCTCGACCGCCGTCTCTCCGTCGGCTCCCGCCAGGCCGCCGGCCTCCATCGCCCAGACCTCCAGCTCGGCCGAGAGACGGGCGCGCTCCTCCTCGAGGCGCTCGACGTCCTTCTGCTGCGCCAGCGCGTCGAGACGAAGCGCTTGCAACCTCTCCTCCACCTGCGCGAGGGACCCAGCGACCTCTTCCAGTCGGCCGCGCACCAGCGACAGTGCCGCCATCGCACTCGCGTCCTCTCGCTCAGCCCGCTCCACCGCATCGCCGAGCTCGCGGAGCTCGCGGGCCCGCGCCAGGATGGTCTCTTCCAGGGGAGGCTCGCTCCCGCCGCTCACCGCACCGAGCACGTCGACGGCCTCGCCCTCCGGGGTCACCACTGCGACGGCATGCTGCGCGCCACGCCACAGGTCCACCGCCATGTCGAGGCCATCCGCCAGCAGGACGTGCCCGAGCAGCGCCTCCGCGAGCGACCAGTGCTGCGGGTCGACCTCGATCGCGTCGAGCAGTCGTCGACCGGCCGGAACTATGGCTGGCGGCCTCCGCGTCGCCTCCCGCGGCACGACCGTCGCACTCCCACCGGCTGTCGTCGCCAGCCAGCGCACTCCCTCCACTGCGGCCACGCCGTCCGCCACGACGACGTTCGTAAGGCGAGCGCCGAGCGCTGCCGCCACGGCACGCTCCAGCTCGGCCGGGACACGCAGGACGCTCGCCAGGAGCATCGCCTGGTCCCCACCCCGCCCGAGAAGGCTCGCCGCACCGCGGGTACACCCTTCATGCCGAGCCTGAAGCTCCCGCAGCGACTGGGCGCGAGACCGTAGCCCCGTCAGACGCGTGCGAATGCTCTCGAGGACCCCCGCGCTGGTCAGCTCCTCGCGGGCCAGTTCCTGCTGGCGCGCGACGAGGGCACTCCGCTGCTCGGTCAACTCCGCGCGGTCGCCCTCGATCCTGGCGATATCGGCCCGCGCAACGATCGTAGCCTCGTCGTTGGCATGCAGGCGTTCTCCCAGCTGTCGCTGGCCCGCCTCGAGCTTTCGGCGCCGGCCCTGGATCTCGTCGTGCCGCTGCCGAAGCGCCTCGGCCATGTTGCGGAGCCGCGACTCGTCCGTCAGGCAGGCCAGCACCGCGGCCTTGCCCTCCTCGAGCCCTTGCTCGAGCGGCCCACCGGCGGTCGCGAGCTGTCGCAGCCGCCCTTCGGCCTCCTCGTATGCCCCGCGCGTTTCGCCCTCCGCCGTCGCGAGATCCACCGCCGCCGCCTCCAGGACCGCGAGCGTCGCGCGTTCGCCCTCCAATCGCGCGCGCAGCGTGTCGGCCTCCTGCCTGGCCACGCCGGCACGCTGGAGAAGGTCGGCCTGGCGCGTCGCGAGCGCGTTGGCGTGCGCCTCGGCCTCCCGTGCCCTCGCTCGCTGTTCGCCGAGCTCGTCGTCGACGTCGTGCAGCGCCTCCTCGTCAGCCAGGCGACGCGTGCGGGATTCCCCCGTCGATTCGAGGTGCCGACGAATATCCTCCTGAAGACGCGCCTCCTCGTCGAGCACGACCGCGATAGCTGCCTCGCTCTCGGCCATCTCTGCGATCCACCGCGCGTAACGCCGACGCATCACGCGCACGTCCACATCGCGAAGCTCTCCGCGGATCCGATGGTATTCCTCCGCGCGCCGGGCTTGCCGCTCGAGGATTGTCTTCTGTCGTTCGAGCTCGCGCAGCACGTCCTGCACGCGAACCAGGTTGTCGCGCGTCCGGCTCATCTTCCGCTCGGCGGCGATCTTCCGGTTGCGGAATCGGGTCACGCCCGCCGCCTCCTCGATGAACAGGCGCAGGTCCTCCGGCTTCGCGTTCACGATCTGATCGATCCGGCCCTGCTCGATGATGGCGTAGGCCTTCGTGCCGACACCCGTACCGAGAAAGAGCTCCGTGATGTCCTTCAGACGACACGGAACGCGGTTGATGAAGTACTCCGACTCACCGGAGCGGAAATACCGCCGGGTCACCAACAGCTCGCTCGCGCGCGCGAGCTCGGGCGGAAGCGCGTCCACGCCTTCGGCCTCCGTGTCGCCCGCGGTCTCGGCCCGCGCGAGCTCCGCTTCGTCGCGGGTCATCAGGAGTGAGACCTCGGCCATGCCCAGGGGTCCCACGTCGGCGCTGCCGTTGCAGACGACGTCCTCCATGGCATCACCGCGGAGATGCTTGGGGCTCTGCTCGCCGATCACCCAGCGGATGGCGTCGACGATGTTCGACTTGCCGCAGCCATTCGGCCCCACGATCGCCGTGAGGCCTTGCGGAAGCTCGAGGACGGTTCGTTCCATGAACGACTTGAAGCCGTTCAACTCCAGCTGCTTGATCCGCATTCGCGTCCCTCCACCGCCCCCACCGCTCGCCAGGGTGTCTGCGGGCTAGTCCTCCACGAGCTCGGTGTTCCAGTATGCCGCGTCGACCGCCGTGAGAAACGGGCGCCACTCCTTGTACCGGCGCAAGCTGAATGCCTCCGTCATGAATGGGGTCCACTGCGGCCGAAACGGCTGCCGCACGAGCCGCATGCTCGCTTCGGCCGGCGAGCGCCCGCCCTTCAGGCGGTTGCAGCGCAGGCACGAGCACACGACGTTCTCCCACGTCGACTTCCCGCCACGCGACCGGGGAATCACATGGTCCAGGTTCAGGCCGGGCCGCGGAAAGACGTGGCCGCAATACTGGCAGCGGTTCTGGTCGCGCGCGAAGATGTTGTGACGACTGAACCGCACGTATCGGCGCGGGACCCGATCGTACGCCATCAGGAGGACCACGCGGGGGACGCGGATGGCGCGGTGCACGAGGCCGATCGCATCCTCCTCCGCCCCGAGATCCGCCCAGCTGGCGAAGTCGAACGTGCGGTATTGGCCATCGACGGCGCGGGCGATGTCCTGGTACAGCATCCCGATCGCGCGACGGACGGACGTCGTGTGGATCGGCAGGTACGATCGGTTGAGGACCAGGACCCTGGTATTGAGAATGGACATTCCTCGCGTCGCGGCCACGGTACCGATCGCGGGGAACGACGTCAATTTTCCGGGCCCCGCCAGCGGAGCACGGGACGCCGCGCGGCGCGCGTCTCGTCGAGCCGCGTGAGGCGCGTATTGTGCGGGGCGTTCCGTACCCGCTCCGGGTCGGTACGCGCCTCCTGCGCAATCCGCGTCATCGCCGCAACGAACTCGTCGAGGGTTTCGCGCGACTCCGTCTCCGTCGGCTCGATCATGAGCGCACCCTTCACGACCAGCGGGAAGTAGATCGTGGGGGCGTAGAACCCGAAGTCGAGGAGACGTTTGGCCACGTCGAGGGTGTGGACCTCGAACTCCTGCAGCGCGCGGTCCGAGAGCACGCACTCGTGGAGCGACGGGGTGTCGTACGGCAGGTGGTACGTGCCCCGCAGCCGCGCGCGAATGTAATTCGCGTTCAACACCGCGAGACGCGTGACCTCCGCCAACCCGCTCCCGCCCAGGCGTGCGATGTACGCCGCCGCGCGCACCAGGATCCCGAAGTTGCCGTAGAACGACCGCACCCGCCCGACGGTCTTGGGGGCGTTCTCGTCCCAGGCGAAGCCGCTGCTCGCGCGCCGCAGCCGCGGCACCGGCAGGTAGTCGATCAGATGCGCCCGCACCGCGACCGGACCCGCCCCCGGCCCACCGCCCCCGTGCGGTGTCGAGAACGTCTTGTGCAGGTTGTACTGCATCACGTCGACGCCCATGTGGCCCGGCTTTGCCACGCCCATGAGCGCGTTCATGTTGGCGCCGTCCATGTACACGAGACCGCCGCGCGCGTGGACCAGCCGAACCACCTCCTCGATCTCCTCTTCGAAGAGGCCGAGGGTGTTGGGGTTGGTCACCATCAACGCCGCAACCGACTCGTCCATGATCGCCGCGACCGTCTCGGCTTCGAGCAGCCCCCGGGCGCTCACCGGAACTTCGGCCACCTCGTACCCACAGAGGGCCGCACTCGCCGGGTTCGTACCGTGTGCGCTCGCCGGGATGAGCACGCGCCGTCGTGGGGCCCCGCGCTCGACGTGATACGCGCGGATGAGCTGGAGCCCCAGCAGCTCGCCTTGCGCACCGGCCGCCGGCTGCAGGCAGACGGCATCCATGCCAGCGATCTCGGCGAGGGCATCCTCCAGTGAAGCAACGAGCTCGAGCGCACCCTGAGCCAGCCCACTCGGAACCAACGGATGCAACCCCGCGAAGCCGGGAAGGCGCGCGAGTTCTTCGTTGACCACCGGATTGTACTTCATCGTGCACGACCCGAGCGGGTACATCGTGGTGGCCGCGCTGAAGTTCCACTGCGAAAGACGCAGGAAATGGCGGAGCACGTCGAGCTCGCCGACCTCGGGGAAGCCCGCCAACCCGTCCGTGCGCCGCAACGCCTCGGGGACCTCGGCGACCGGCACGCTCGGCGCCGGCGGCACCTCCCAGCCGGTACGGCCCGTCGCCCCCCGCTCGAAAATCAACGGCTCATCGAGCAGCATGCCCTACCTCGCCCGCCCGCGTGAGGAATCGGGCGAGAGCGCCCGCACCAGCCGCGCGATCTGCGATTCGGAATGCGTCTCGGTGACACACACCACCACGCAGTCGCGCAGCTCCGGGTACCACCGCTCGAGCGGATACCCCGCGACCACGCCGTCCTGCTCCGCCACCTGCTCCCATCGCGTCCCGATCCCGGGGACGTGAACGACGAACTCATTGAAGAAGGTCCCGGCGAACGGCCGCTGTAGGCCCTTCGCTTCCAGCTGCGCCGCCACCGCATGCGCCGCACGGTAGTTCACATCCGCGAGCGCCCGCAGGCCGTTGCGCCCGAGGGTCGAGAGGTACACCGTCACCGCGAGCGCGCACAACCCCTGGTTGGTGCAGATGTTCGAGGTCGCGCGCTCGCGGCGAATGTGCTGCTCGCGCGCGGCGAGCGTCAGCACGAACCCGCGGCGGCCATTCCCGTCGACCGTCTCACCCACGATCCGTCCCGGCATACTGCGGACGAGATCCTCACGCGTCGCGAGCAACCCGACGCCGGGGCCGCCGTAGCTCACGGGGAGCCCGAGACTCTGCCCCTCGCCCACGGCGATGTCCACGCCCGCGGCACCAGGTGGACGCACGAGCGCGAGCGCGAGCGGTTCCGCGGTCGCGCTGATCAGCAGTCCCCCCGCCTGGTGCACCGGGTCGGCGATCGCGGCGAGGTCCTCCACGATCCCGAAGACGTTCGGATAGCCGACCACGACGCACAGCGTATCGGGCCCGAGCGCCGCCGACAGGGCCGCCTGGTCCAGCGTGCCGTCGGCCGAAAACGGGAGGTCGCGCAGCTCGATGCCCGCGAGGCTGCGCAGATACGTCGCGACGACTGCCCGATACTGCGGATGCAGCGACCGAGCGAGCCACACCACCCGGCGCCCCCCGCGCAAGCGCCGGGCCATCAGCACCGCCTCCGCGGTTGCCGAGGCGCCGTCGTACATACTGGCGTTGGCGACGTCGAAATCGAGCAGCATGGCGATGAACGTCTGGAACTCGAAGATCGCCTGCAGCGTTCCCTGGCTCACCTCCGGCTGGTACGGCGTGTAGGCCGTCGCGAACTCCGATCGGAGCAGGATCTGGTCGACCACCGCGGGGATCTGATGCGGGTACGCCCCCGCCCCGAGGAACGTCGCGGTCTCCTCGGCGTGCCGGTTGCGCCCGGCGAGCCCCGACATCCGTGCCCGCAAGGCGGGCTCCGTCAGCCCCGGGGGAAGATCGATTCCCGCGCGCGCCCGCAGGTTCGCGGGCACGTGCGCGAGCAGATCGTCGATGGAGTCGACACCGATCGTCGCCAACATCGCGGCGATGTCGCTGGCGGTATGTGGGGTGTAGCCGCTCACCGCTGCTGCTCGGCCTCGACGTGGGTGCGATACGCTTTCGCGTCCATGAGTGCCGAGACCGCAGCGCCATTCGTGACAACCAGACGAATCATCCACCCCTCGCCGTACGGGTCCTGGTTGACCAGCTCCGGCGCGTCCCGCAGCCGCTCGTTGATGGCGACGACGCGGCCGGCAACCGGCGCGTAGAGGTCCGACACGCTCTTGTTCGATTCGACCACACCGAAGGGTTGCCCCTGCCCGACGTCGCTTCCAACCGCCGGCAGCTCCACGAACACGACGTCGCCGAGTGCATCCTGCGCGAAGTCCGTAATGCCCACGACACCCTCTCCCGCGTCGACGCGCACCCACTCGTGATCCTTCGTGTAGCGGAGATCGTCCGGTACCTGCATCTACTCCTCCTGTCGAACGGGCCGACGATAGAATGGGCGACGCGTCACCCGTGCCGGGACCCGGCGGCCTCGGATCTCGACCGCCAGGCGGGTGCCCACGGCCGCGACGTCGGCGCGCACGTATGCCATCGCGATGAACGAACCCAGCGTAGGCGACTTGGCGCCGCTCGTGATGTCACCTACGCGTTCGTCCTCGTGCCAGACCGCGAAGCCGTGGCGCGCGATTCCGGCCTCGTCCAGCTCGAGCCCGACGAGCCGCCGGCGGACGCCGGCCTCGGTCTCACGCACGGCCCGCTCGCGCCCGATGAAGGGTCCCTTGTCGAGCTTGACGACCCATCCGAGGCCGGCCTCGAGCGGCGACGACGTCGCGTCCATGTCGCTCCCGTAGAGCGGGAGGCCGGCCTCGAGGCGCAGCGTGTCGCGGGCAGCGAGGCCGGCCGGCCGCCCGCCCCGCCTCCGAGCCGCTGCGAGCAGGCCGTCCCACATCACCACGGCAGCACCCGCGTCGACGAAGATCTCGAATCCGTCTTCGCCGGTGTAGCCGGTGCGCGAGACGAGCGCGTCGACACCGCCCACCAGCGCGCGGCGGGCCGTGAAGGGGCGTACGGCCCGCAGGTCGAGCGGCGTGAGGCTCCGCAGCGCGGCCTCCGCCTCCGGCCCCTGCAGGGCGAGCAAGGCCGTCGCGTCGCTGCGATCCTCGACTGCGACGTCGGCCCCGGCATGCCGTCGAATCCATGCGACATCGGTCGCGATTCCGCCCGCGTTCACCACCAGCAGGAAGCGCTCTGCCTCGAGGCGATAGACGAGGAGATCGTCCAGCACGCCACCGTCGTCGTTGCAGAGCAGGTTGTACTGCGCGTCCCCGAGACCCAGCCGACGCGTGTCGTTCACGGTGAGCCGCTGGCAGAGCGCCTCCGCGCCAGGGCCGTGGAGCTCGACCTCGCCCATGTGACTCACGTCGAAGAGCCCGCACTGGCGCCGCACGGCATGGTGCTCCTCGAGCGGCCCATCGTAGGCGACAGGCATGTCCCAGCCAGCGAACTCCACACACCGGGCACCGAGCGCGCGGTGCACGTCGTACAGCGGCGTCCGGCGACCCATCACGCGCCCCCGACCGCCTGCTCGGCAGCCGTCACCGTGTTGGCGAGCAACATCGCGACGGTCATCGGGCCGACGCCGCCAGGAACCGGAGTGATGAAGCTCGCACGCTCCACCGCCGTCGCATACTCGACGTCGCCGCAGAGCTTGCCATCCGGGCCTCGGTTGGTGCCGACGTCGATGACCACGGCGCCCGGGCGAATCCACTCGCCTCGGATCAGCCCAGCCTGCCCCGTCGCCGCGACGACGACATCGGCACGACCCACTTCCGCTGCCAGGTCCTTCGTCCGCGAGTGGCACAGGGTAACCGTGGCATGGCGTTCGAGCAGCAGCAGCGCCGCCGGCTTGCCGACCAACGTGCTGCGCCCGACCACCACCGCCCGTGCGCCCCGCAACTCGGCACCGACCTCGTCGAGCAACCGCATGACGCCGAGGGGCGTGCAGGGGCGCAGCCCCGGGATGCCCGCCATCAGGCATCCCTGACTCGTCGGATGGAGCCCGTCCACGTCCTTCTCCGGCGGGATTGCCTCGATGACCCGATGCGGATCGAGGCCCCGCGGCAGCGGAAGCTGCACGAGAATCCCATGGACCGCCGGGTTCTGGCCGAGCGCGCGGACCTCGTCGAGCAGCGTCGCCTGGCCGACGTCGGCGGGGAGTCGCCGTCCGAACGACTCGATTCCGACCTCACGACAGGCCCGCACCTTGTTCCCCACGTAGAGCTGCGACGCTGGGTCGTCGCCCACGAGGACCGTCGCGAGCCCCGTCACGACGCCGCGCGCTCGCAGACGCGCGACTCGGTGCTGCACCTCGGCGCGAACTGCCGCCGCCACCGCCTTGCCGTCGATCGCCGTCCCCACCCGAGGCGCTGTGCTCCCTTCGGCGCGCACTCTATAGAAGCGTCCCGGGGACAGGCAAGGGCGACGGACGTCTGCTACAGTCCAACCCATGATCGTCGGCGTCCCACGCGAGATCAAGGAAGAAGAACGGCGCGTGGCCCTCACCCCGAGCGGCGTCGGTGCCTTCGTCGCGCACGGCCACACGGTGTTGGTCGAGCGCGGCGCCGGAGCAGGGTCGAGCCTCCCGGACCGCCTTTACGCGGATGCCGGCGCCACCCTGAGCGACACCGCGCCGGTGTGGGAGCACGCGGAGCTGGTGCTCAAGGTGAAGGAGCCGCTGCCGGTCGAGTATCCGTACCTGCACCGCGACCTGATCCTCTTCACCTACCTGCACCTCGCCGCCAATCCGGATCTGGCCCGGGTGTTGCTCGACCGCCGCGTGCGCGGCCTCGCCTACGAAACGCTCCAGCTCGACGGTGGCAGCCTTCCGCTGCTCGCTCCGATGAGCGAGGTCGCGGGACGTCTCGCGATTCAGGTCGGTGCGTGGTGCCTCCAGCATCAGAACGGCGGGCGCGGGGTCCTGCTGTCGGGCGCCTCGGGGGTGCGCCCCGGGAAGGTCGTCATCCTCGGGGCGGGAATCGCAGGCACCAATGCCTGTCAAATCGCCGTCGGCATCGGTGCCCACGTGTCGATTCTCGACGTGGACCCAGCCAAGCTCCGGTACGTCCACGACATCCTCGCCGGCCACGTCACGACCGTCATGTCGAATCGGGCGAACATCGAGGAAGAGGTCACAGCCGCCGATCTCGTCATCGGCGCGGTGCTCATTCCCGGCGCGCGGGCGCCCCACCTGATCTCGCGCGCGCTGGTGAACGCCATGCGGCCCGGTGCCGCACTCGTCGACGTCGCCATAGACCAGGGCGGCTGCGCCGAGACGTCGCGCGTGACGACACACGCCCATCCGACGTACGTCGAGGGGGGGGTGGTCCACTACTGCGTCGCGAACATGCCCGGCATCGTTCCGCACACGTCGACGTTCGCACTCACCAACGCGACGTTGTCTTACGCGCTCGCCGTCGCCGATCTGGGCTTCGCCGCCGCGCTGCAACAGCACGCTCCGCTGCGACGCGCCTGCAACACGCTCGCCGGTCACGTCACGCACCCCGGTGTCGCCGCGGCCTTGGGGACCACGTCGGCTGCGCCCGAACAGCTCCTGTAGCGGCTCGACGGGGCGCTAGGAGACCACGCGGATGCCCAACTCGCGGAGTTGGGCCGCGTCGACCGGCGTCGGCGCGTCGGTGAGCGGACAGACCGCGCGCTGCGTCTTGGGAAATGCGATCACATCGCGGATCGAGTCGACGCCCGACAGCAACATCACCAGGCGGTCGAGACCGATCGCCAAACCGCCGTGCGGGGGCGCGCCGTACGCCAGCGCCTCGAGCAGGAAGCCGAATCGCTGTTGGGCCTCTTCCGCGTTCATCCCGAGCATCGCCAGCACGCGTTCCTGCACGTCCGCCCGGTGGATACGGATGCTGCCCCCGCCGATCTCGATGCCGTTGAGCACGAGGTCGTAGGCCTGCGCCCGCACCGCGAGCGGCTCGGTCTCGATCCGGGCGACGTCCTCGTCACGCGGCGCCGTGAACGGGTGATGAACGGCGACATAGCGGCCGGCTTCCGGATCGCGGTCGAACAGGGGGAAGTCGACCACCCACACGAATCGGTCCTCGTCACGCGCGATCCGACCCAACCGTTCGCCCAGTCGCACGCGAATCTGAGAGAGTACCTGCGCAGCCTTCGCCTCCGGCTCGGCCAACAGAACGAGGAGGTCACCAGGCGCGAGCCGTCCGGCCTCGGTCAACCGATCGCGCTCGGCCCCGGAAAGGAACTTCGCGGCTGGCGACTGCCAGTCCTCGGTTCCGATCTTGATCCACGTGAGTCCTTTCGCCCCCTCCGCCACCGCGAACCCGACCAGGTCGTCGAGCTCCTTGCGCGAGAGCGTCGCTCCCCCACCGGGGGCCACCAGACCACGGATGCGGTGGCCCGCCGCCAATGCCTCTGCGAACACCCGGAAGCCGGTGCCGGCCAAACACGAGGAGAAATCCGCGAGCTCGAGGTCGACCCGCAGATCGGGACGGTCCACGCCGTAGCGGAGCATCGCCTCCGCGTACGACATCACCGGGAACGGCCGTCCCACCTGGCGCCCACGCACTGCCGTGAAGATGTCCGCGACCATCGTCTCGACGACCGCCATGACCTCGGTCGGCGTGACGAACGACATCTCCAGGTCGATCTGCGTGAACTCCGGCTGCCGATCGGCACGCAGGTCCTCGTCCCGGAAGCACCGGACGACCTGGTAGTACCGGTCCATCCCGCCGACCATGAGTATCTGCTTGAACAGCTGCGGCGACTGCGGGAGCGCGTAGAAGCTGCCGCGCTGGACACGACTCGGCACGAGGTAATCGCGCGCGCCCTCCGGCGTGGACCGTGTCAACACGGGGGTTTCGATCTCGACGAAGCCGGCGCGGTTGAGATGCTCGCGCGCCATCCGCGTGACCTCGTGCCGCAGGCGCATGCGCTGTTGCATCGACGGTCGACGGAGATCCAGGTAGCGGTACCGAAGGCGGTGCGGCTCGCTCACCTCGGCCTGGTCGTCGATCGGGAACGGGCTCGGGCGCGACGTATTCAGGACGCGGAGCTGCTCGGCGACGACCTCGATCTCGCCGGTCGGGAGCGTCGGGTTCACCGTCTCGGCCGGCCGTGCACGTACGCGCCCCCGGACGGCCACGACGAACTCGCCGCGCAGCTCCCCCGCCTGACCGTGAGCCCGGCTGCTCTCCTGCGGGTCACACACCACCTGAACCAGGCCACTGTGCTCGCGCAGGTCGACGAAGATCACCCCGCCATGGTCGCGGCGCCCGTCCACCCACCCGCACAGGGTCACGGTGCGGCCGATGTCCACTCGCCGGAGGGTTCCCCCCAGGTCGGTCCGGCGCCAGTCGCCGAGCGATTCGAGATCCATGGGAAGCGTCGTCCCTTATCAGAGCCCGACCGCGCCCTTCAAACCCGCATGTTTGATCGTGCGTGCCTTTCCACCCACAATCGGAGAGCGCGCCGCGGGATACACCCCAGGGGAGCCAGTGCATGCTCGAGACCGGAACCATGAAGGCCGTGTTCCAGCACCTGGTTCGGACCGCCCTCGCTACGCAGCACGTGGCGGCCTCCGAGCACGGCGAGTTCTACCTCGTGCATCTCCTCGAGCACTTTGCGCGTCCCCCGAAAGGGAACCTCCTGGATCCACCGCTCGCGCTCGACTATCTCGAGGCATCCCACCTGCCCGCGGCGCGGCGGTTCGAGAAGCTCAAGCGCGTTGCCGACACCGCACTCTTCGTCACGGGGATGTTCGTCGATAGCCTCGACCGGAGCCTCGTCGGGCCGGATTACTACACCGCCCTCGGGAGAAACGCGTACCTGCGCCTTTCGACGGAGGCGGACCGCGCCGGATTCGCGGTGCTCTTCGAGGAGCTCGCGGCGCAGTTCCCGTCGTACGTGCGGGTGCTGATGGAGATCAGCGAGACCGACCTGTTCCGGCGCGAGCAGGACACCCTGCGGCTCTACAAACGCTGGCTCGCCACGGGTGGAAACCGGGAGGCCGATCTCCTCGTTCGCCGCGGAATCATCCCCCTGAACCCGGGGGCGTCCGAGCGCCATTGACCCCCTACGCGGGCGCGGCGGCCGAGTGCGCGGAATCCATCCTCGGCATCTCGCGGCGCGACGCCGGGAGCGCCTTGGCGTTGCGAGCCACCACGATCGTGAACAACGAGCGCGGGGACGTCTTCCATTGGCGTTCGACGTGGAGCGGCTGCGCGTCGAGGACCTCCGGAAGCCGCAAGGTCGTCCAGCCGAGCCATCGCGTCGCCGGGTCGATGACGCGAGCGAGCCGCGCAAGCGTCGGGTGCGGGCTTCGGAAGTGGTTGATGATCGTGATGACACCGCCGGGCCGACAAACGCGCTGGGTCTCGGCCATCATGCGCTGCGGATCCGGTACGACGCTCACGACGTGGAAGGCCATCACGTAATCGAAGCTGTCGTCGGGAAACTTGAGGTTGAGGGCGTCGCCCTGCTCGAGCGTGATGTGACGCCACCCGTTGCGATTCACCTTGTCCTGCGCGCGCTCGAGCATGTCCGGCGCCAGATCGATGCCGACCACCTGGCAGTGACTGGGGTACGCGTCGAGCGATAGCCCCGTACCGACGCCGAGCTCGAGCACCCTCGCGCCCGGCTCGATCCCGAGTGCGCGGACCACCATCTGGATGCGCGGGTAGAAGAACCGACGGAAAATTGGTTCGTACAGGTGGGAGAACTCGTAGTAGAGCCGGCTCTCGTGAGGTTGTGCGTTTGCCAAGGCCATAGGTCCCCCGCCTGTCCAGGATTTTGATCGGAAACGCGCTCCCGAACTCGAGACTCTAGCAGCGCCGCCGCGCGGGGCGCATGCCGGTCCCCGTCATGCCGCCGTCGTTCCCCTCAGTTGCCGCTTGAACGAGGCAATGTCGCGCCGCCGGAATCGCCATTGCCGTCCTCTCTTGAACGCGGGCAGGACGCTCTTGCGGGCGAGCTCGTTCACGGTATCGGGGCTGAGGTCGAGGATTTCCGCGACCTCTTTGCTGTTGAGCAGGATGTCGTCCCGATCCAGCATGCCGAGTTGGAGGTACCGGGATCCCGGTACGCTGTTTTGGTATCAGGCACGCCCTGGACGGTCAAGGATCGCAGATTCACCAGAATTGTCAGGGCCTTGACGCGAATCAAGCGGCACCTCGGGCCACAAACCGACGACCTCTACCTCGGTCCGCTCCACACCCTGCCAGCTCCCGAGACGAGGCGTGAACACGACGTCGAGCCGATCACCGCTACGAACGGGGAGTCCCCCCATCCGAAAGGCAATCGCCGGGAGCGTCCTGCCACCCTCCCGGAGCCGGAGCTTCAGATGGGGTGCCGATGGATCACCGACGAGCCGGACGCCGTCGACGCGGACGCCGCGCGCGAGCAGCCGTGGTTCGGGATTTCCAGGGCCGTGCGGTTCGAGCAGCGCGAGAGCGCGCGCGAACGCCGGCGTGACCTGTGCGAGGGATACCTCGGCGTCCACCTCGATGGGCGGACGAGCACTCGTCGGCGTGCCCGCCGCCGCCACGCTCTCCTCGAAACGGCGGCGGAGCGCGTCCACGCTCGACGGGTGCATTCGGAACCCCACTGCCTGCCGGTGTCCACCGAACCCCTCGAGCAGGTCGGCGCACGCCCGGAGGTGCTCGAGGAGATGCAGGCCATCTACCGTGCGCCCAGACCCACGTCCCTTCTCACCCTCGAGCGCGACCACGAGGCTCGGGCGGTGGAACCGTTCCGCCAGACGTGCCGCGACGATCCCGACGACGCCGTGGTGGAATGTCTCGCTGGCGGCGACGATCGCCGCACCGGGCTCTCCCCCGCTCTCCACCTGCGCGACTGCTTCGCGGACCATCCGGTCTTCGATCGTGCGGCGCTCCGCGTTGTGCATCTCCAGCTCCGCCACGAGAGCACGAGCGCGATCGACGTCCGCCGTCGTGAGCGCCTCGACCGCGATCCGCGCATCGGCCAGCCGACCGCCCGCGTTCAAGCGCGGACCGAGGCGAAACCCGATCGCCCGGACACTCGCCCGGTCGACCAGCGCCGATTCCTTGAGCGCCTGGAGCCCGGGACGCATGGTGCGATCGATCTCCCGAAGGCCGTGCGCGACAAGCACGCGATTCTCTTCGCGCAACGGAACGACGTCGGCCACCGTGCCGAGGGCGACCAGATCCAGGTACCGCCGCAGCTCGGGAAGCACGACGTGCCCGCGCGCGCGCAGCTCCATGCGTAGACCCATGAGCAGGTAGAACACCACTCCTGCTCCCGAGAGCCCCTTGAAGGGGAACTCGCAGCCGGGCTGGAGGGGGTTGAGCAACGCCCACGCAGGGGGACGCACGTCAGGCGCGTGATGATGGTCGCACACGATCACGTCGAGCCCGAGCTCCTCCGCGAGGGCAAGCTCCGCGACGTTGCTCGTACCGAGATCGGCCGTCACGACCACGCGCGCCCCTTCGGCACGCAGCCGGCGAAGCACGTCCGCGTTGAGTCCGTACCCCTCGCGTTCCCGGTGTGCCACGTGCAGCAGCGGCTCGGCACCGAGCTCCCGAAGGGCGAGAAGGAGTTGGGCGGCGCCGGTCACCCCGTCCACGTCGTAGTCCCCGTAGACGGCGACACGCTCGTGTCGCCCCACCGCGTCCGCGAGCCGCCCCGCGGCACGAGAGAGGTCGTGCATCAGCGTCGGCGGACGCAGGCCCTGCGCCAACGTGGGCCGCAAGAAGTCCGCAGCGTCCCCGCCCCTCTCCACCCCGCGGTTCCAGAGCAGGCGCGCCACCAACGCGGCGTGCCCTGACGCCTGCGCGGCGGCCGCGTCGCTCAGCTCCCGCGGCGGCTCGCCCTCGGGCCGCCGCCAGGTCCACCCTCGGCTCACGCGGCCCCCGAGCCGCCCTGCGTCAACGGCGCTTCTGCTCGCGGGGCTGAAGGTAGAGGACGATGGGGCTCGCCACGTAGATCGACGAGTAGGTCCCGACCACGAAGCCGACGAGCAACGCGAACGCGAAGCTGTGGATCACGGAACCGCCCAGGAAGAAGAGCGCCGCGGTTACGAGGATCGCGGTGCCGCTGGTGATCAGGGTTCGCGACAGGGTCTCGTTGATCGAGACGTTCATGATGGTCGCGAGGTCCTCGCGGCGCATCTTGCGCATGTTCTCGCGAATTCGGTCCGAGACGATGACCGTGTCGTGCACCGAATAGCCGACCACCGTCAGCAGGGCCGCCACGGTCGTGAGGTCGAACTCCATGTTGGCGATCGAGAGCGCGCCGAGCGTCATGAGCACGTCGTGAACGAGCGCCACCGCCGCCCCGACGCCGAACCGCAGCTCGAACCGGAAGGCGATGTACAGGCCCATCACCAGCGTGGCGATGATCACGGCGAGCGTCGCCTGTTGCCAGAGGTCCTTGCCCACCTTCGGGCCGACCGTCTCGACGCGCAGCACGTCGTACGTCCCCTCGCCGAACTTCTCCTTGAGCCCCGCCTTGATGCCGTCCGCCACCACCGAGCTGCCGCCCTGCTCGGCGCCGAGGACCCGCACCTGGAACTCGAGTCCCCCTTTTCCCACGTCCTGGACCACGACCTCTTTCAGCTCCGGCCGCGCGAGCGCCGCCCGGAGATCGCTGCTCCCGGTGGGCTGCGAGAACTTCACCTGCACCATGGTCCCACCGACGAAGTCGATGCCGTAGTTGAGCCCGCCGCGGACCCAGATCGACGCGAGGCCGATCACGATGAGGGCCCACGACACGACGAGCATCTTGAAGCGCAGGCCCACGAAATCGATCCCGAGATTCGGCGGGATGAGCTCGAGGAAATGGTGTGCGACGGGCTCCGGCTTCTCGGGTCGCTTCACTGGCTGCTGGGTCGCCATCGGGCCGCCGCCCCCCTTCACACGCTCACCGTCGTCACGCGCCGCCCGGAGGTGAGGAGATCGTAGACGATGCGGCTGCCGAACACCCCCGTCAGGAGGCTGGTCAGTATTCCCAAGCAAAGCGTCACCGCGAAACCGCGGACCGGCCCGGTCCCGAACTGGAACAAGATCAGGCCCGACGTAAAGGTCGTGATGTTGGAGTCGCGAATCGCGTCCCACGCGCGATGATATCCCGCGTCGATCGCGGCGCGCGCGCTCTTCCCGAGGCGGAGCTCCTCGCGGATGCGCTCGAGAATCAACACGTTCGCGTCGACGGCCATGCCGACGGTCAGCACGACCCCCGCGATGCCCGGCAGCGTGAGCGTGAACCCGAACGCCGCGAAGGCGGCGACCAGGAAGGTCACGTTCGCGAGCAGCGCCACGTCGGCGATGATGCCGCCACCGCGGTAGTAGACCAGCATGAACAGGATCACGAGCACGCTGCCCACGACGAACGACAGCACGCCGCGACGGATCGAATCCTGCCCCAGCGAGGGCCCGACCGTCCGCTCCTCGATCAGCTTGAGCGGCGCGGGGAGCGCGCCGTTGCGCAGCGCATTGGCGAGGTCCTGCGCCTCGGCGACGTCGAAGCGCCCCGTGATCTGGCCTCGCCCACCGGTGATGGGCTCCCGAATGACCGGTGCGGACTCGACCACGCCGTCGAGCACGATCGCGAGGTTACGCCCCACGTTGGCGGTGGTCACGTCGCCGAAGACCTTGCCGCCCCGCGCGTCGAGGACAAAGTCGACCGCCATGCCCTCGGTGGCGGCGCCGGGCCGGACGTTCGCGTCGGAGATGGCGTCGCCGGTCATGAGGATCTTGCGCTCCACCAGGTACGTCTGCCGGCGCCCGCTCTCGCCCTTGCCGGGGAGCGCCTGCACACCAGGGCCCGGGTGCTCGGGCGTCCCCGCGTTCGGCCCGCTCGCGAGCAGGCGGAACTCGAGCTGCGCGGTGCGGCCGATCAGATCCTTCGCGCGCTGCGGGTCCTGGATGCCCGGCAGCTGGATGACGATCTCGTCCGAGCCCTGTGACTGGACGCTGGCCTCCGCCACGCCGAATTGGTCGATGCGATTGCGAATGATCTTGAGCGCCTGTTCGACCACCTGATCCCGGAGGTGCAGGACCTCCTTCTCGCCAAACACCAGCGAGACGTCCGCGCCCTCGCTCAGGGGTTCGGCCGCGGTCTTGAGGTTCGAGAATCGCTCGCGAACGACGTCGGTCACCTCGCTGCGCTTGTCCTTGTTCGCGACCCGGACGACGAGGCCCTTGCCGACGCGCTCGACGTCGACCGCACCCACCTGCCGGTCGCGAAGCTCGCGTGCGAGGTCCTGCCGCTGCCGCTCGAGCGCGTTGTCCTGCGCCTGCTGGAGGTCCACCGTGTAGAGGAGATGCGTCCCCCCCTGGAGGTCGAGCCCGAGGCGGACCGCCTGGCGCCACGGCCACCAACTGGGAGGCTTGTCGACGAAGGTCGGGAGCAGGACCACGCCCGACAGAACGAACAACGCGACGAAGAGCAGAGCCCGATACTGGACGGACTGGTTCACGGCTTCTCCCGCTCCTTCTCCCGCGTCTCGGTGCCATTCGGCTGTTCGACGCGCTGGATCGCCCCACGCTCGACCTGGACGGTGATCCCCCGCGCGATCTCGACGCCGATCACCTTCTCCCCGAGGGTCGCGACCCGCCCCAGAATCCCGCCCACGACCACCTGGTCGTTGCGCTTGAGCGCGGCGACGAGCCGCTCGTGTTCGGCGCGGCGCTTCTGTTCGGGACGGATCAGCAGGAAGTACATGATGGCGAAGACCCCGACGAACGGTATCAGCGACACGATCGCGGGGGGCGGCCCCCCCTCGCCACCACCGAACGACTGGGCCCAGGCGACGTCCATACTCAGGCCCACGCCCCCGCCGCTGCCGCCGCGCGGCGAGGGAACGAGCCCTCCGCCAGCGCGGCGCGGATCTCACGCAGGAGGTGGAGATAGAAGTGGAGGTTGTGCAGCGTCGCGAGCTGGGCCCCGAGCATCTCCCCTGCGAGCGCCAGGTGGCGCAGCGCACCGCGGCTGAAGTGCGAGCACGTGTAACACGTGCACCCTTCGTCCACTGGCCGCGGGTCGCGGGCGTGCCGAGCGTTCCGGATCATCAGCTTGCCTTCGCGGGTGAAGAGCATCCCGTTCCGACCATTGCGAGTCGGCAGGACGCAATCGAAGAGGTCATACCCCATGGCCGCGAAACGAAGCAAATCCTTCGGGGTCCCCATTCCCATCAGGTAGCGTGGCTTGTCCGCCGGCAGGAGAGCGAGCGTGGCCTCTGCGACGCGCGCCGTCTCGTCCGGTGGCTCGCCGACCGAGAGCCCGCCCACCGCGAAGCCGTCGAACCCGAGCGGGACGAGCCCGTCCGCGCTCTCGGTGCGGAGGGCGACGTCGAAGCCGCCCTGCACGATGCCGAACAGCGCCATGTCGAGTCGACGCCGGGCCGCGAGCCCGCGCACGGCCCAGTCGCGCGTGCGGCGCACCGCCGCCGCCACGCGCTCGGGTGGCGCACCGGCCGGGACGCACTCGTCGAGCGACATCGCAATGTCCACCCCGAGCGCCTCCTGCACCGCGACCGAGTCCTCGGGGCGTAGCCGCCCCGCACGCCCGTCGACGTGCGACCGGTAGGACACGCCGTCGTCATCGACGCGCACGAGCGCCGCCATGCTCATCACCTGGAACCCGCCGCTGTCGGTGAGGATCGGACGGGACCAGCCCATCAGGCCGTGGACCCCGCCGAGCGCCGCGACCGTCTCGACACCGGGGCGCTGCGCGAGGTGATAGGCGTTGCTCAGGACGATCGTCGCTCCCAGCTCTTCGAGCTGGGCGGGCGTGATCCCCTTCACCGACCCGTGCGTACCGACCGGCATGAAGGCCGGCGTCTCCACCACGCCATGTGCGGTCGCGAGACGACCCAGGCGCGCGCCGCCGGCCGCGCGCGCGACCACCTCGAAGCCCGGTACCACGCTCACACGATCAACATGGCGTCGCCGTAGCTGTAGAAGCGGTAGCCGTACCGGACCGCTTCGCCGTAGGCGACGCGAATCCGCTCCGGCCCGGCGAAGGCCGCCACCAGCGCGAGGAGCGGGGTGCGCGGCAGGTGGAAGTTCGTGAGGAGCGCATCGACGAGCCGGAACTCGTGCCCTGGCCGGATGAAGAGGGCGGCCTCGCCCGCGCCCGGCACGAGCGGGCCCGCGGCGGCTGCCGACTCGAGCGCCCGAACCGTCGTCGTACCGACGGCGACGATCCGCCCGCCCGCGGCTCGGGCCGTCTCGATCCGCTCGATGGTGGCAGCGGGCAACGTGAACCGCTCCGGCGACATGGTGTAGTGCGCGAGGTCGCCGTCGCGCACCGGCAGGAACGTGCCCGGCCCGACGTGGAGCGTGAGCGTCACCGCGTCGACCCCTCCGCGCGCCAACTCTGCCAGCAGGGTGGGCGTGAAGTGGAGCCCTGCCGTCGGCGCCGCGATCGCACCCGGCGCGCGGGCGAACACCGTCTGGTACCGCTCCCGGTCCTGCACCGTGGGGCCGCCCGCGCGGCGGATGTACGGCGGCAACGGAATCTCCCCGATGCGCTCGATCCAGTCGAGCACCGCGCCGCCGACGTCGAGCCGCACGCGCCAGCGGCCATCGCCGAGCGCCGCAGTCCACTCGCCGCCGCCCTCCGCGAAGTGCACGGTCTCCCCGACGCGCGGCGTGCCACGCACGATCGCCTCCCAGTCCCCTCCGCCATCGACCGCCGCCACCAGAAGCACCTCGAGGCGCCCGCCGCTCGGCCGCCGCGCGCGCAGCCGCGCCGGGATCACCCGCGCATCGTTGAGGACGAGCAGATCGCCCGCGCGGAGCTCGCCGGGTAGGTCGGCCACCCGCCGGTGGCCGAGCGCGCCCCCGTCGCGCCGCACGGTCAGCAGGCGGGCCGCGGTCCGCTCGACGGCCGGCTCCTGGGCGATGAGCGCCGGTGGCAGCTCGTAGTCCAGGTCGAAGAGCTGCATCGCGCCGCTCAGGTCGTACCCCGCAGTCCGAGGAACGACCCCAGAATGTCGATCGGCACCGGGAAGATCGTCGTCGAATTGTTCTCCGTCGCGATCTCCGCCAGCGTCTGCAGGTAGCGGAGCTGCAGCGTCATCGGATCCTTCGACATGATGGCGGCGGCATCGGCCAGACGCTGCGCGGCCTGCGCCTCACCCTCGGCGGCGATCACCTTGGCGCGCCGCTCGCGCTCGGCCTCGGCTTGCCGCGCCATTGCTCGGCGCATCTCCTCGGGAAGGTCGATGTGCTTGATCGCGACCTGCACGACCTTCACGCCCCACGGATCGGTGTGCTGGTCGATGATGGTCTGGAGCTGCGTGTTGATCTTCTCCCGCTCGGCGAGCAGGTCGTCGAGCTCCACCTCGCCGCAGACGCTGCGCAGCGTGGTCTGCGCGTTCTGCGACGTCGCGAACAGGTAGTTCTCGACCTCGACCACCGCCCGCGCGGGGTCGAGCACGCGGAAATAGAGCACCGCGTTCACCTTGACGGACACGTTGTCCTTCGTGATGACGTCCTGCGGCGGCACGTCCATGGTGACCGTGCGCAGGTCGACGCGAATCCCCTTCTCGATTCCCGGGATGATGTAGATCACGCCCGGGCCGCGCGCGCCCACCAGCCGGCCGAGCCGGAAGATGACGACCCGCTCGTACTCACGAATGACCTTGAGGCCATTCGCGAGCAGCACGATCACGACCAGCGCCACTCCCAGAATCCCCGGCATGCCGTTTCCCTCCCCGACGAATGCTCAGCGCGACCCCGCGCGCACCGGCCGCACGCGCAGCGTCAGCCCCTCGACCCCGATCACCTCGATTGCTTCTCCCGGCGCGACGGGCTCGATGCTCTCCGCGCGCCAGTACTCGCCGTGTACCATTGCCATCCCCGACGGCGCGAGCGCGTCGCGCGCGACGCCGCGGCTCCCGATCAGCGCCTCCGAGCCGCTGGCGGGACGGCGGCGCTGCGAGCGCACGACCAGCGTCCCGACCACGAGCATGAACCCGGCGATCGTCCCCCCGACGCCGAACACGAGGCTCGGTGCCACGGCGACGCCGGTTCCCGCCGTGTCGAAGAGGAAGAGCGAGCCCAGCAGGAACGCCACGACACCCCCCGCACCGACGAGGCCGAACGCCGGCAGGAACGCCTCGGCCACCAGCAGCGCGACCCCGAGCGCGATCAAGGCGAGACCGGAGGCGTTGAGCGGGAGGACGTGCGTCGCCGTGAGGCCGAGCAGCAGGCATATCCCCCCCACCACCCCGGGGAACACCAGACCCGGATGGGTGAACTCGACGTACAGGCCGAGCAACCCCGCCATCATCAGCACGTAGGCGATGTTCGGGTCGGCGAGCAGGTCGAGGACCCGCTGCCCGATGCGCATGTGATATTCGTGGACGCGCACGTGGTCACCGTCGATCACCCGCGCGAGCGCCAGCACCTGCCGCGCACCGCCGACGTCGACCGGCCGCCCCTCGGCGCGACGGACGACCTCGACGAGGTCCCGGGCAACGAAGTCGACGACGTTGATCTTCGCGGCCTCCTCCGCGGGGATCGAGGCGCTCTCGCGCACGGCCTTGATCGCCCATTCGACGTTCCGCCCGCGTTGGCGTGCGATCGCCTCGTTGAACGAGGCCGTGAAGCTCTCGAGCTTCGCCCCGAGCGTGCCCGTGATGTCCTCACCCTGGCCGCCCACGGGATGTGCCGCCCCGATGTTCGTGCCTGGGGCCATCGCCGCCACGTGCGCCGCCAGCGTGATGAACACGCCCGCCGAGCCCGCCCCCGCGCCGCTCGGTGCCACGTAGACGATGACCGGCAGCCGCGCCGCCAGGATGTCCTTCACGATGGCGTGCATCGACGGCAGGAGGCCGCCCGGCGTATCGAGCTCGATCACGAGGGCCACGGCGCCGTCGGCCTGCGCCCGACCGATCGTCTCGTGCACGAAGTCCGCGGTGGCAGGGTTGATCGTGCCGTCGATCACGATGCGCGCCAGCGCGGGCGCCGGGTCCTGCGCCGCCCCGACCGCGCCGAACATCAGCCACGCCGCCACGACGGTCGCGACGAGGACGGTGCGGCTCATGGTGCGCGCGGGTCGATGCCGAGCACCCGCATCACCTTCTGGATGTCCTCCCAGACGAGCCGCTTGTCCCCGGGGTTCCGGAGCAGGTACGCCGGGTGGAAGGTCGGCATGAGCTGGATGCCGTGGTAGTCGAACCACCGGCCGCGGAGCTGGGTGACGGGGGTCTTGCTGCGCAGGAGCGTCTGCGCGGCGAACTTCCCGAGCGCGACGATCACTTCGGGCGCGAGCAGCTCGATCTGGCGGAGCAGGAACGGCTCGCAGGCCGCGACCTCGTCCGGCTCGGGGTTGCGATTCCCCGGCGGCCGACACTTGACGACGTTGCAGATGTACACGTCCTCGCGACGCAGCCGCATCCCCTTGGTGATGATCTCGGTGAGGAGCTGGCCCGCGCGCCCCACGAACGGCTCCCCCTTCGCGTCCTCGTCGGCACCAGGGCCCTCGCCGACGAACACGAGCCGCGCGCGCGGATTGCCCACGCCGAAGACGAGCTTGGTGCGATGCGGTGCGAGCTTGCACCGCTGGCAGTCGCCCAGCTCCGCCCGCAGCTCCTCGAGACTGCCCGCCGCTGGACCCCCCGTGGCCCGGACCTCCGCGGCCCGCGTCGGCGGCCGTTCGGCAGACGCCAGGGGCACGCCATCCTCTCCCAGCTCGCCCAGGTGCTCGAGGTGCGCGCGCAGCGCCGCAGCGACCTCGGCGAGTTGTTCTTGTGAGGTCATCGGCCGCATTGTACAGTTTTGATCCGATGCTGCTAGCTGCACTCGTTGCGGGTCTCGTCCTCCTCTGGCCCGCTGATGCGCATGCGTGGGGGCCCGTCACGCACCTGGTGCACGGATCGACGATCCTCGGAAACCTCGAGGTCCTCTCGCCGGTTCTCCAAGACCTGCTGCGTAGCCACCGCTTCGCGTACCTCTACGGTTGTATCGCGGCGGACATCATCCAAGCGAAGAAATACACCCGCAGCCTCTACACCCACTGCCACTGCTGGCCCGTCGGCTGGCAGATCGCCGAGGCCGCCCGCTCCGAGCGCGAGCAGGCGTTCGCGTACGGATATCTCTCGCACCTCGCCGGCGACGTCTATTCCCACAACCACTACGTTCCGGTGCAGCTGATCGTGAGCTACGAGGCCCGCACGCTCGGCCACGCGTACTGGGAAGCGCGCTTCGACGCCGCGCAGGAGCGCGATCGTTGGCGGTTGATCCGCTCCGTGCTCTCACACCGGTTCGCCGATTGCGACCGCCTGGTCGAGCGCGTCGTCGAGCAGACGCTCTTCTCGTTCCGCACCAACAAGCGGATATTCGATTCCATGATGGCCGTGCAGCAGCTCGGGCAGTGGCAGACGATGGTCCGCCGCCTCGGGGATCGCTCGCGATACGCACTCGCCCAGCCCGACGTCGACCGATTCAATGCGCTCTGCGTCGGCGCGATCGAGGACTTGCTCGGGCAAGGACGGGCCAGCGCCTGCCAGCACGCGGACCCCACCGGTCACGGGGCGCTCGACCGTGCCATCCGCTTGCGCCGCAAGCTGCGGCTACTCAACCTGCAGGGGCAGCTCACGCCCGGGATCGTCGCCGAGCTGCAGGCCCTGCAGACCGCCGCCGCCTGACGGCCGCCCGCGATCGCCGCGCCACCACCCAGTCGAGAATTCGACCCGCCACCTCCTCCTTGGGAAGCACGGGCAGCGCTTCGTCCAGCCCGGTGGCGTCGAGCAAGCGGACGATGTTCGTGTCGGCGCCGAAGCCGGCACCGGGCGCGGTGACGTCGTTGGCGACGATGAGGTCGAGCCGCTTCTCGCGCAACTTGCGCCGCGCCTCCTCCACCACGGCGTGCGTCTCGGCGGCAAACCCCACGACCAGCCGTCGTCCCTTCCGCGCTGCGAGACCCGCCAGGATGTCCGGGGTCCGCTCGAGCTCGAGCACGAGACGACGTGCCGCCTTCTTGAGCTTGCGCGCCAGCGGCTCCCGGACGCGGTAGTCCGCCACCGCCGCGGCCATGACGAGCGCCGTGGCACGCGAGAACTCGGCGACGAGCGCCTGCTCCATTTCGCGTGCCGACGCGACGGCCACGCAACGCACGCCCGCCGGCGGCGCTTCACTCGTCGGTCCCCGCACGAGCACGACGTCCGCACCGCGCCGGCGCGCCACGCGCGCGATCGCGTACCCCATCTTCCCGCTCGAATGGTTGGACAGGTACCGCACGGGGTCGATCGCCTCCTGCGTCGGCCCGGCCGACACCAGGATGCGCTCCCCGACCAGATCCTGGGGGGTGAGCAGGCACTCGATCGCCTCGACGATCTCCCCTGCCTCGGCCAGTCGACCGGCGCCTTCGTAGCCGCACGCGAGCGAGCCGACCCCGGGACCGACCACGCGCACACCGCGCGCCACGAGCCGCGCGAGATTCTCGCGCGTCGCCGGGTGCTCCCACATGTGCACGTTCATCGCCGGCGCGACCAGGACCGGCGCCCGCGTCGCGAGCAGGACCGTCGTGAGCAGGTCGTCCGCCAGACCGGCGGCGAGCTTGGCCAGCACGTTCGCCGTGGCCGGCGCGACGACGACGGCATCCGCGGTGTCCGCCAGGTGGATGTGTCCGATCTCGGATTCCTGCGTGAGGCTGAAGGTCTCGCTGGCGACCGGGTGACCCGAGAGCGTCTGGAGCGTGAGCGGCGCGACGAACGCCTGTGCACCCGCGGTCATGACGACGCGCACCGCAGCCCCCCGCTGGCCGAGTAGCCGCACGAGGTCGCACGCCTTGTAGCACGCGATGCCACCGCTCAAGCCGACGACGACCGTCCGTCCTGCGAGACCCACGCTCACGTCTCCGGCCGGACCGCGACGGGCTCGCCGCGGCCGGTGCGTAGCAGATCGCCCACCGACAGGTCTTCGCGCGCCAGGAACAGTGCACCCAGCAGCAGGTTCGAGCCCATCATCCCGACCCAGGTGAGCAGCGAGTACCCCACGGCCACGTCCTTCGCCACCCCGAACAGCCCGAGCGCGAGCACGCACCCCGCCTGCCAGGTCCCCACGAACCCGGGCCCCTGCGGCAGGAACACGAACGCCGCCACCGTCACCATCGACGTCAGGCTTCCCGCGACCAGCGGCACGTCCATCCCGAGTGCGAGGATCGCGAACACGTAGCCGAGCGTGATGACCCCCCACAGATAGGCCGAGTACAGCAGCACCGTCACCACCGTGCCCGCGTCGGCGAGCCCGGCAAGGCCGTCGAGGAACCCGTGCAGCAGCGGGCCGACGACCCGCACGATCGATGCGGGCAGCAGCTGCTCGACCAGCTCCTCCGTCCGTCCCCGATTGCGCAGCATCACGACCAGCACGGCCACGCCCACCACGCCACCGGCGGCGAGCACGCGGGCGCCGCGTCGCAAGTACTCCGGCACCGGGTAGGCCAGTCCCACGACGAGGAAGCAGCCCAGCACGAGCAGCATGTCGAAGATGCGCTCGAGGACCACGCTCGACACGGCGGCGCTGAAGGAGAGGTGGTTGCGACGGGCGAGCAGCGCCGGCCGGACGAACTCGCCGAGCCGCAGCGGCAGGACGGCACCCGCGCCGAACCCGATCGCCGTCGCGGAGAGGGCCGGCCCGAGCCCGACGCGACCGAGCGGCCGCAGGATGAGGCGCCAGCGCTGCGCGCGCACGAACAGGCTGAACGTGCTCGACACGGCCACCGCCAGCACCCACCAGGGCTTGGCCCCGCCCAGGACTCGCGCCACCCCGCCCCAGTCCGTCCCCCGCGTCGCGAAGAAGAGACACCCGAGCGAGACCGCGATACCGAGCAGCAGCTTGATCGTGTTCTTCAGAGCGCGCCTCCCCCGAGCTCGTCCCCGGGCAGGCTCGCATTATCACCGCCCGGGGCCGGGGACGAAAGCACGCCGGAGTCGAGCCCCGTGTGGGCCGGAATCGCGACGGGGACGCCGGTGACCCGCTACTTGCGAAAGCGCGACGGGAACGGGTCGCTGAACTGCTGGTCCGGATGGAGCACCTTCGCTCGCGCAATGAGCTGCGCCTCGGTCTCCACGTCGTTCGGGTTCGGCACACAGCAGTCGACGGGACACACCGCCGCGCACTGCTCCTGATCGAAGAAGCCGACGCACTCCGTGCACTTCGCCGGCACGATGTAATAGATGTCACTGGCGAGGGCCGCGTGCGAGGCGCCCTCGTGCTCGTAGTTGGCCCCGCCTTCGTAGATGGCGGTGTTGGGACACTCGGGCTCGCACGCCCCGCAATTGATGCATTCCTCGGTGATCATCGTGGACATGAGTCGGCTCCCTGGGCGATCGGTTGAACGCGCTACCTAGCATCGCCCGCGCCCCCAAGACAATCTCAGCGTACGGTCCCGCTGATCGGCTCGAGGGCCACCCGGTCGGCCTCGGCGACGACCCGACGCGCCAGCTCCCGGAACGCATGCGCCACCGGATGGCCGGGCTCGGCGGCGACGATCGGACGCCCGCGGTCCCCGGCCGTCCGGACCGCCGGCACGAGCGGGATCTGCCCGAGGAGCGGCACGCCGAAGCGCTCGGCGAGGCCCCGCGCCCCGCCCTCGCCGAAGACCGGGTCTCGGGTCCCGCACTCGGGACACACGTAGCCGCTCATGTTCTCCACCACCCCGAGGATCGGGACCTGGACCTGAGCGAACATCGCGATGCCGCGGCCAACGTCGAGCAACGCCACGTCCTGCGGGGTGGTGACCACGACCCCGCCGGTGATCGGCACCTGCTGCACGAGCGTCAGGACCGCGTCCCCCGTCCCGGGCGGCAGGTCGACGACGAGGAACTCGAGCGGCCCCCACTGCACGTCGCGAAGGAACTGCCGCACGATGCCCATCACGATCGGACCGCGCCAGATGACTGGGGACCGTTCGTCGAGAAAGAAGCCCATCGACACGAGCTTCACGCCGCAGCGCTCGATCGGGTGAATCCGCTTGTCGGGGGTGATGCGCGGGCGGTCGCTGCCGGTCGCGAACATGATCGGGACGCTCGGACCGTAGACGTCGGCGTCGAGCAGGCCCGCACTGCCAGTCGCCTCCGCGAGTGCGACCGCCAGGTTCGCCGCCACGGTGGACTTGCCGACGCCCCCCTTCGTGCTCGCGACGGCGATGACGTGCCGAACGTCGGGGATGCCCGCTCGCTCGGCGAAGGGATCACGCCCGCGCCCCTCCGCCGCCCCCACGAGGTGCACGCGAACGTCTGCGGCCCCCGCATCACGGGCGAGCACCGCCTGGATGCTCCGCACGAGTTGTTCGTGGACCTCCGGCTTGTCGGTGCCCGACCGCACCGACACGTGCACGATGCCCCCCTCGACGCGTACGTCGGTCACCATCCCGAGCGCGACGATGTCCCGGCGAAACCCCGGGAACAGGACGCCCTTGAGGGCGAGCCGTACGCCGTCAGGCGTGAGCGCTGCCATGGACGGCCATCTACCCAGGGGGGCGCGGAAAGGCAACGCGCCGTTGCCCCGGCGAAGCCACGCGTCGATACTGCTGGCGTCATGACGACCCCGACCGTTCTCCCCGAGCTGCTCGCGTGGCGCGCGGAGCGTCCGGCGACGGTGGTGCTGGATGCACAGCAGGGCCAGTCCGTCGCGACCGATGCTCTCGCGCGCACGGTCGAGCGCAAGGCGCGCGTCCTGGTCGCCGCCGGCGTCCGCCCGGGCGACCGCGTTGCGCTCCTCGTCCCCAACTCGCTGGCCTGCGTCGAGGCGCTGCTCGCGGTGGCGACCGCAGGCGCCGCGGCCGTGCCCGTCAACCTGCGCTGGACTGCGCCCGAGGTCGATCGCCTCCTCGCCGACGCTCGCCCCCGCCTGCTCGTCGCCGATGCGGGAGCGCTCGCGCGCCTCGGCGCGCTCGCGGCGCCCCCGCCGATCCTGGACGCGCCGCTGCACGGTGGGACCGCGCACGGCGCACTGCCAGCCCCGGCGCCCGACGACACCGCGCTCATTCTCTACACGTCGGGGACGACCGGGCGCGCCAAGGGGGCCATGCTCACGCACCGCAATCTGCTCTCGAACGCGGCGCGGATCGCGAGCTGGCTCGGCCTCGGCCCCGGCGACCGCTTCCTCACGGTCATGCCGCTGTTTCACGCGAATGCGATCGTCCTCGGCCTGATGACGCCGCTGCTGGCTGGCGCGAGCACGGTCATCGCGGATCGCTTCCGCGCCGACACGTACTGGGAGTTGGCGGCACGCTACCGCCCCACCACGGGGGGAACGGTCCCCACCATGCTCGCGCTCCTGCGGGACCGGCCGGATGCGCCACCGTCCGCAGGGCGCGAGCGCCTGCGGTTCCTCCTCACCGGCTCCGCACCCGTTCCCGCGGATCTCCTCCTGGCCGCGGAGGCACGCCTCGGCGTGCCCGTGATCGAGGGATATGGACTGACGGAGTGCACCTGCCGCGCGACGTTCAACCCGATCGACGGCCGACGTCGACTCGGCTCGTGCGGCCTGCCGCTCGAGCCGCTGCGGATCGTCGACCCCGCCGACCAGGACGTCACGCCCGGCGCGGTCGGCGAAATCGTCCTTCGCGGCCCGCACGTGATGCGAGGGTACTTCGACCTGCCCGAGGCCACGGCGCACGCCCTCCGGGGTGGATGGTTGCACAGCGGCGACCTCGCGCGGCGCGATGCCGAGGGCTTCGTCCATGTCGTCGGCCGCGCCTGCGAGCTGGTGATCCGCGGCGGCGAGAACGTGTACCCGCGCGAGATCGACGACGTCCTCGCTGCCCACCCCGACGTGGCGGAGGCCGGGGCCGTCGGCGTGCCGGACGCCCGCTACGGCGAGGTGATCTGGGCGTACGTCGCACCGCGCCCGGGCGCGACCCTCGACCCCAGCGCCATCGACCGCTGGTGCCGCGATCGACTCGCCGACTACAAGTGCCCCGCGCGCGTCGTCGTCCTGGCCGAGCTGCCCAAGGGCCCGACGGGAAAGATCCTGAAGGCTCGGCTGCCGACGAACGGGGCGTGAGCCGGCCTCGCGGTGCGGACCCCTTCACGGCGCACCTTGACTTCGCTCCGCCATTCCCGTTCATTCCCCGCGTGAGCCCCCAGGCCCAGCGCGCCTCCTCCCCAGCCACGCCGGAAATCCCACGGGCCGTGCTGGACGACCTCGTGCACGTCGAAGCACGGCTCGGGACCGAGCTCGGCTCGCGCGAGGAGCGTCTCTCCGACATCGCGCGCTACCTGGTCGGCGCGGGGGGCAAGCGCGTGCGCCCCATGGTCGTGCTGCTGGTGTTCCACGCCGCGAGTGCCACCGACGCCCGCCGCGCCCACGCCATCGAGGCCGCGGTCGCACTCGAGCTGATCCACTCCGCGACCCTCTTGCACGACGACATCATCGACGCGAGCGAGACGCGGCGCGGCCAGCCGTCGGCGCTGCGCACGTTCGGCACCGCCGATACGCTCGTCGCGGGCGACTTCCTCTTCAGCCGCGCGTTCGCGCTGTGCGCGCAGTTCGAGCCCGAGGTCATCCGCTGGGCCGCGGAGGCCTGCATCGCGCTCACCGAGGGCGAGATTCTCCAGGGGCGGTTTCGCCACAATCCGGCCGTGACGCTCGACGACTACCTCGAGATCATCCACCGCAAGACGGCGTCACTGTTCGAGGCCGGCGCACGCACCGCGGCACACCTCGCCGGCGCGGCTCCCAGCGTCGTGTCCGCCATGGCCGAGTGCGGGCGGCACGTGGGGCTGGCATTCCAGGTGAGCGACGACCTCCTCGACGTCACCGGATCGACCGCGGTCATCGGCAAACCGCGCGGCATCGACCTGCGCGACGGCAACCCGTCGCTCCCGATCGTCCTCGCGTTGCGCACCGAGCCCGCGCTGGCCGACCTGTTCCGGCGGGTCGACCCGACGGCCGCGGAGCTGGAGGCCGGCCTCGCCCAGATCCAGCGCTCCGGCGTCCTCACGGCCGTCGCCGAACGCGCGCAAGGCCACGTCGCGACCGCCCTTGCCGCCATGCGCACGCTGCGTCCGTCGCCCTTCCGCGAGGCGCTCGAGATCCTGATCGGCGGGCTCGTCGACCGCCCGAGCTGACGCCGCGTGCGATTGACTTCGCCGGTCGGCGGCCCTTAGATCGCGGCGATGCCCCGCGACGGCTTCGGCCGCGAGATCGACTACCTGCGCATCTCGCTGACGGATCACTGCAACCTGCGGTGCGTCTACTGCATGCCGCTCGAGGGGCTGCGCTTCGCTCCGCCCGCGGACATGCTCACGGCGGCGGAGATCGAGTCCGTCGGACGCGCGGCGGCCGCGGTCGGCTTCCGGAAGATCCGCCTCACCGGCGGCGAGCCCACGCTGCGGACCGATCTGCTGGAAATCGTCGCGCGCCTGGCAGCGATCCCGGGCATCGCCGACGTCGCGATGACCACCAACGGCGTCCTGCTCCCGCGCCTCGCGGAGCCTCTCGCGCGTGCCGGGCTGCGGCGTGTCAACGTGCACCTCGACAGCCTCGACGGCGACCGCCTCGCGAGCGTGATGCGCTGGGGCACGCTCGCCGACGTCTGGGCCGGCATCGCCGCCGCGGAGGCCGCGGGCCTGCGGCCGCTCAAGCTGAACGCCGTCGTCGCCCGCGGGTACAACGAAGAGGACGTCGTGCCGCTCGCCGGCCTCACGCGCGAGCGCGACTGGCACGTGCGGTTGATCGAGACGATGCCGCTCGGCACGGGCATCGCCGCCGAGGTGGCCCGCGCGACGCTCGTCCCGAGCCGCGAGAGCCGCGAGCGGATCGAGGCCGCATTCGGACCGCTCGAGCCGCTGCCGCCGCACGATCCTTCGGACGAAGCGCGCAACTTCCGCCTGCGGGACGGGCGTGGCGTCGTCGGTTTCATCAGCCCGGTCACCGAGCCGTACTGCGGAACCTGCAACCGGATGCGGCTCACGGCCGAAGGCCGGTTTCACCTCTGCCTGCTGAACGACGACGAACTCGACGTGCGCGCGACCCTGCGCGCCGGCGGGGGACTCCCCGAGGTCGCCGCGATCCTCCTGCGCGCCGTCGCGCACAAGCCGACGGGGCACGCGCTGGACCTCGGCCGCTCGACAACCGACCGGCAGATGTTTCAGATAGGCGGGTGACCATGGACATCGCCGGACTCGACGACGCTTCCCGTGCCCTCGGCGGTGCGGTGCTCGGCCCCGCCGAGCTCGCCACCGCCCTGGGATTCGATCCGCTCTCGGTGCTGACCCCCGTCGAGCGCGACGCCGTCGCGCGCGTGCCGTTCGACGCCGCCACGCTCGCCGCCGCGCGCACGAACGGCGAGCGGCTCGTCCTGCGCATCCCGCGCGACCCCGACGGTCCGCTCACGATGCTGCGGCTCGCTGCCCGACTCGGCGGCGGCTTCGACCCCGGGGCCCACAAGGGCGTGGGCTACATGCTGCGTGACGAGTGGACCATCGACCTCCAACCGTTCGCCGCGCGGGAGACGTGCACCGCGGGGTGGTGGCTCGTGGGGAAGGCGCCGCTTCCGCGCACGCTCAACCGCCCATATCGCGCCCAGGAGGGCGTGCTCGCCACCCTCGGCCCGGCGTCCGCCGCCCGCCCGCGGCGCCGGAGCGCGGTCGAGATCGCGTACGACACGCTCCTCTGGCATCGCGCGCACGGCGAACGCCTGCTCGCCGCGACCTGGGAGTGGTCGCGCAGCCCGAGCACGGACGGGGGGCTGGCGGCCCTCGGCGAGTTCGGCGCGCACGGCCTGCACGTGACCGCTTATTCCCGCGCCGTCCTCTTCGACACGCTCGGCGTCTGTCCCCAGCGTTGAAGCGGCCGCGTCGTTGCGAGGCGCGGCCGGCCTCTGGTAGGACACCCGAGCCGTGTACTTCGTCACGATCAAGCGCGCGGGCTACGCCCTGTTCTGCATGACCCCGAGCGAACGGGCCGCGATTGGCGTCACCGACACCCAGGATCGCGTCCACGTCCTCGAGCGGGCCGGCACCGAGTGGCACGTACGCGGGGACTGGCCCGTGACCGAGCGCTCGCACACGGAGGTACTGAGCCGACTCGCCGACGTCGACGAGCCGGCGACGGCCGAAGCCTTCGTGCGGCTCGCGCTCGGGCGCGCGTGATGGCCGGCGCGCTCGATGGCATTCGGGTCCTCGAGGCCGGGGACCTGGTGAGCGCCGCATACGCCACCAAGCTCCTCGCCGACCTCGGCGCGGACGTCGTCAAGATCGAGCGGCCGGGTACGGGTGACCGCACGCGCCAGCGCGGGCCCTTCCCCGGCGGCGTCCCGCACCTGGAGCAGAGCGGCTCGTTCCTCTACCTCAACGCCAACAAGCGCGGCATCACGCTCGACCTCACGACCGCCGCGGGCCGTGACGCCCTCGGCCGCCTCGCCGCGCGCACCGACGTGCTCGTCCACAACGTCCATCCCGACGACATGGCGGCACACGGGCTCGATTGGGAGCGGCTGGCGGCAGCGAACCCCGGACTCGTCATGACCTCGATTGCGCCGTTCGGGCTCACCGGTCCGCACGCCCACTGGCGCGCGACGGACGTCGTCACCTGGGCGGCTGGCGGGCTCGCCACCCTCAACGGCGACACCGGCCACCCCGAGCTGCCGCCCCTCAAGACGTTCGGCGACCAGTCGGGTTTCCAGGGCGGGCTCAATGCCGCGATCGCGTCCCTCGGCGCGCTCTACGGGCGGCTCTCCAGCGGCCTGGGCGAGCACATCGAGGTGTCCATCCAGGAGTGCGTGGCGTCGATCCTCGAGCTCACGTTCGGCTTCTGGCCCTACACGGGCCTGGTCGCGTCACGCCTCGGCGCCAAGCCGCTCCAGCCGCTCTGCTTCATGGAGTGCCGCGACGGCTGGATCTTCGTCTGTTGCGTCGAGGAACACCAGTGGCGCAGCTTCGTCGAGCTCATGGGCAGCCCCGAGTGGGCGGGCATGGACCTGTTCGCGAACCGCATCGCACGCGGCAAGAACTTCGACGCGCTCCAGCTCTTCCTTCAGGAATGGTGTCGCGAGCAATCGGTCTACGATCTCTACGAGCAGGCACAGGCACGTCGGATCCCGTTCGCGCCGGTCTCGACGATGGGCGACCTGCTCCGCTCGCCGCACCTCCAGGCGCGCGGCTTCTTCGCGACCATCCGCCATCCCGTCGCCGGCAACGTCACCGTCCCCGGCGAACCCTACAAGCTGTCGGCGACGCCGTGGCAGCTCCGCACGCCGGCTCCCTGCCTCGGCCAGCACACGCCCGAGGTGCTCGCCGAGGTCGGACTCGACGCGGCGGCGCTCGCCGCGCAGGGGGTCTGCTGATGGCGCGTCGCGCGCCGCTCGCCGGCGTCCGCGTGGCCGACTTCACCTGGGTGTGGGCGGGACCGCACTGCACCCTCCAGCTCGCGCACCTCGGGGCCGAGGTGATCCGCGTCGAGACCGCGACGCGGCTCTGCGTCACGCGGCTGCTGCCGCCCTACCCGCGCAACGTCAAGCCGACACCCAACAACAGCGCCTACTTCAACCAGTACAACCAGGGGAAGAAGAGCCTCACGCTCGACCTCAAGCGACCCGAGGGCGTCGCGGTCGCCAAGCGCCTGTGCGCCGCCAGCGACGTCGTCGTCGAGAACTTCGCCGCCGGCGTCATGGACCGCATGGGGCTCGGCTACGACGTGCTGCGCGGGCTGCGCCCCGACGTCGTGATGATCGCGCTCTCCGGCTACGGCGCCACCGGCCCGGACCGCGACAAGGTCTCCTATGGCCCGGCGCAGGTGCCCCTGTCGGGCATCTCCTCGGTGACCGGGTACCGGGGCTTCCCGCCCATGCACGTGGGCGTGTCGTACGGCGATCCGACAGCGGGCCTGCACGGTGCCGTCGCCGTGCTCGCCGCGCTCCTGCACCGCGCGCGCACCGGGCAGGGCCAGTACGTCGATCTCTCGCAGTGGGAGACCTCGATGGCCGTGCTCCCCGAGGCCATCCTCGACTGGACGATGAACGCGCACCAGCCGCCGCGCGACGGCAACCGCGATCCCCACATGGCGCCGCACGGCATCTTCCGCGCCGCCGGTGACCAGCGCTGGGTGGCGATCGCGATCGAGGACGACGCCGCGTGGGACCGCCTCGCGAGGCTCATCGGTCGCCCCGAGCTCGCCGCCGACCCGCGCTTCGCCACCCTGATCGCCCGCAAGCGGCACGAGGACGCGCTCGAGGAGATCGTCACGGCCTGGACGCTCGAACGCAGCCCCGAGGAGGCCACCGCCACGCTGCAGGCCGCGGGGCTGCCCGCGTTCGCTGCGGCGCGCAACCGCGACATCGCCGAGGACCCCCACCTCGCCGCCCGCGGGTTCCTGGTCGATCTCCCGCACCCCGAAGTCGGCGTCCGGACGCACCTCGGCGTCCCGTGGAAGATGTCCGCCAGCGACTGCCGCGTACGGACCCCGGCTCCCTGCCTCGGCGCGGACACCGAGGAGGTCCTGGGCCGCGTCTGCGGCTACCCACCCGACGAGGTCGCGCGCCTGCGGGCGGCCAACGTGCTGATCTAAGACGCGCCGGCGCGCGGCGGGCTTCGGCGCCACGCGCCGGTCCCGGGCAGGAGACCGAGGACGCGCCGCCGCGTGTCGGCATTCACGACGAGCATACCCGCCGCCAGCACGAGGTAGAGCCCCGCGAAGAGCCAGCGCGCCGCGGTCGACGTGCAGACGAGCTGCACCAGAAACAGCCCGAGCAGCACCAGGGCCTCGCCGACCGCGAAGCGGAAGTTCGCGATGATCACGAGCCCGAACGCCGACTGCGCCGCCGTGAGCAGGATCTCCTCCCGCTGGCGGAGGTCGAGGACCATCGGTCCGAAGTGACCGCCCGACAGCGCGAAGGCCGCCGGCAGCGCGCCGACCAGCAGCGTCCACTGGTTCACTTTCGACGAGATCATCGTCCCGATGCCGGCGGCCGCGGCTCCCTTGAGCGCGAAGAGGATCGCCACGATGAACTCCGGGGACTCGGAGGCGAGCGGCGCGAGCCACTGCACGAGCAGGAACTCCTCGATCCCGAACCGCCGGCCAGTCGCCACCAGACTCTCGGCGAAGGGCTCGGCCGCGGTGAGGATCGCCGCACCCGCCACCAGGAAGAAGCCGAGCACGGCCGCCCGCCGGCCCATCGTCCCGAGCGCCACCAGCGCCTCGGCGGGGCCCTCGACCTCGGGCTCCTCGTGGTGGGTTCTCCCCGCGGCCCGCAGGTAGGCGATGAACATCGCCAGCAGCACGACCGTGTCGATCAGCGACAGCGTCCCCTTGATCGGGATGACGAACGAGTACAGCGTCGCGAGCGCCAGGTAGTTGACCTCGACCGCCTGGCCCTCCGGCAGCTCGACCTCGCGCCGGCCCTCCCGCAGCCAGACCGCCAAGACCGGCACCGCCCAACCGATGCCGAGCAGCAGCCGATTGCCGCCGGTCATGTTGGCGGAGGCGAACGCCGTGTACGCGGGGTCCTGGCCCGCCCGCCACGCGAAGTACACGTCGACCGCGTACTCCGGGAGCACGGCGACCAGCGCGAGGAACGCCAGCGCCAACGCACGCGGGATGTCGAGCTGCGCGACCTCCGACGCCCACGACAGCAGGAACGCCGCGCCGAAGATCGCCATCCCCGACACGCACGCGACCACGGGTGCGCTCTCCACGAGGTGACCGAAGTGGACGATGAACCACGCCGCCGGGAGTGCGAACGCGACGAGAATGAAGGACACGTGACGGGCCACGAGCGGCCCGCCATACCAGATCAGGCCAGGTCGCGCACGAGGCGCTGCAGATGGATCGGCACCGGCCGGTGGTGCGTCCACGCCTCGCGCAGGGGAACGCGTACGACCTGCGTGCCACGCTCGCCGACCATCACGCCTGCGCCGTCGACGAGCGCATCGACGGCGGCCGCACCGAGACGCGTGCCCAGGATGCGATCGCGTGCCGTGGGTACGCCGCCACGCTGGATGTGTCCGAGCACGCAGACGCGCGCCTCCAGTCCCGTCGCGGCTTTGAGGTCGTCCGCGAGGCGCAGGGCGTGCCCCGGCTCGCCCGATTCCGCGACCACGACGATGCTCGAGCGCTTGCCCCGCCTCCAGCTCGACAGCAGCTCGCTACCGAGGGTCGGGAGGTCGGGCCGGCCCTCGGCGAAGAGGACCTCTTCGGCGCCGCCGGCCACCCCCACGTGCAACGCGATGTCGGGACAGCTCCGACCCATGACCTCGACCAGGAAGAGCCGCTCGTGCGACGTCGCCGTGTCCCGGATCCGATCGATCGCCTCGAGCGCCGTGTTCACCGCGGTGTCGAATCCGACCGTGAAGTCGCTGCCGAACACGTCGTTGTCGATCGTGCCGGGGACGCCGACCACCGCCACGCCGTGCTCCTCGGCCAACGCCGAGCCACCGCGAAACGTCCCGTCGCCGCCGATCAGCACGACCCCGTCCACCTCGGCCTTCCGCAGCACCTCGGCAGCGCGCGCACGACCGGCGGGCTCGCGGAACTCCTCGGAGCGCGCGGTGCCGAGCACCGTCCCGCCGCGCTGGATCACGTTGGCGACCGCCGCGCGCGTGAGCGGCTCGAGCTCCCACGCGACGAGCCCGGCATAGCCGCGGCGGATGCCGACGACCTCGAGTCCCATCCCCAGCGCGTGGCGGGTCGCGGCGCGGATCGCCGCATTCATCCCCGGGGCATCGCCGCCGCTGGTCAGGATCCCGATCCGCCGCATGCGTCCCGTATAGCAGAACGTCGCCGATCCGCCGACGCGCGCAGGCCGGGATGCCCCCCGGATTGACGGCGGCCGATCCGCGCGTGTAGTGGGCCGCGTGCCGAGGGTCCGTTTCCGCCGCACCCGGATATTGGTCCTGCTCGCCGCGCTCGTGCCCTCCTGCACGCGCAACGCCCAGCCCGTGGTCGGCACGCTCGAGCGCGATCGCCTCGAGCTGGTCGCCGAGGCGTTCGAGCCGGTCCGGGAGCTTCTCGTGCACGAGGGCGAGGACGTCGCCGCCGGGCAGGTCATTCTCGTCCAGGACGATGCCGCGGCGGCGGCACAGCGCGCGCAGGCGGAGGCGGTCTCCACTCGTGCGCACGCCCGGCTCGCGGAGCTCGAACGCGGTCCCCGGACGGAGCAGATCCGCGAGGCCCGGGCACGGCTCGCCGGTGCCGACGACACGCTCGTCGTGCGCCGCCGCGAGCTCGACCGCGCCCGCGCGATGATGCACGCGGGCAGCGCCGCCCCAGCCGAGCGCGACCTCGCCCAGGCGGCCTACGACGCGACCCTCGCCGAGCGCGACCGCGCCCGCGCCGCCCTCGACGCGATGCTCACGGGGACCACCGCCGAAGAGCTGGCGCAGGCCCGTGCCGCCGTCGCGGAGGCGGAGGCGGCCGTCGCCGTGGCCTCCCTGCACCACGAGCGTCTGACCATCCGCGCCCCACGCGATGGTCGGGTCGACGCGCTGCCCTTCAAGGTCGGGGAACGGCCGCCGATCGGCGCCGTCGTGGCCGTGGTGCTCGCCGCCGGTGCACCGTATGCGCGCGTCTACGTCGCGGCGGCCCTTCGTCCCCGGGTCCACGTGGGCGATGTCGCGCGTGTCCGCCTCGACGGACTGCCGCGCGCGTGGGTCGCGCGCCTCCGGACGGTGTCTGCCGACGCCGCGTTCACCCCCTATTTCGCCCTCACCGAGCGGGATCGTGGCCGCCTCGTGTACCTCGCCGAGCTCGACCTCACCGAACCCGAGGCGAACCTGCTCCCGACGGGCGTTCCCGTCGAAGCGGAGTTCCCCGATGCCCACTGAGCCGGCCATTCGCACGCGTGCCCTCACCCGCCGCTTCGGCGACGTGGTCGCCGTCGATCACGTCGACCTCGCCGTCCCGCGCGCGCGGATCTTCGGCTTCCTCGGTCCGAACGGCTCCGGGAAGTCCACCACGATCCGGATGCTCTGCGGCCTGCTCACCCCGTCGCAGGGCACGGCCGAGGTGCTCGGCTACGAGCTGCCGCGCGACGCCGACGCGCTCCGGCTGCGCATCGGCTACATGACGCAGCGGTTCTCGCTCTACGAGGACCTCTCGGTGCGCGAGAACCTCGCGTTCATGGCCGAGATCCAGTCGCTCCCTCGCACCCGCCGGCGCCTCCGCGTCGACGCGCTGCTCGACGACTACCGTCTCGCCGAGCGCCAGGACCAGCGCGCGGGAACCCTCAGCGGCGGCGAGCGCCAGCGCCTCTCCCTGGCCGCTGCGCTCGTCCACGAGCCCGAGCTGCTCTTCCTCGACGAGCCGACCAGCGCCGTCGACCCGCAGAGCCGCCGCGAGTTCTGGGAGCGCCTCTTCCGTCTCGTCGACGGAGGAACGACCATCCTCGTGTCGACCCACTACATGGACGAGGCCGAGCGCTGTCACGGGATCGCGATCCTCGACCGTGGGCGGCTGGTCGCGAGCGGCGCCCCGCGCGACCTCGTGCGCTCGATCGACGCGATCGTGCTCGACGTCGAGACCGAGCAGGTGCGCCCCGCGCGGGCCGTGCTCGACACGATCCCCGCCGTCCGCAGCGTCGCCCAGCTCGGCATGCACCTGCACGCCCTCGTCGATCCCGATTTCCCGGCGGCGGCCGAAGCCGTCGGCCGGGCACTCGACGCCGCCGGTGTCCGGTCCAGCGTCACGGTCACCGACGCGAGCCTGGAGGACGTCTTCGTCGCCGCCACCCGCGTCCATGGGGCGAGGCCCGGCGCGTGCTGAATCCCGGCCGCACCCTCGCCATCGCCCGCAAGGAGATCCTGCAGCTCCGCCGCGACCGGCTCACGCTCGGTATGATCGTCGGCGTGCCGCTGCTCCAGATGACGCTGTTCGGCTACGCGATCAACACCGACGTGCGAGGCCTTTCCGCGGGCGTCGTCGACGCCGCGGGCTCGCAGCGCGCTCGCTGGCTGGTCGCGGACGCCGCCGCGTCGCAAGTCGTCCGCATCGTCGCCCGGGCGCAGACGGCGGCGGAGCTGGAGACCCTGCTCCGTCGGGGCGAGATCACCGTCGGGATCGTCATTCCACCCGACTTCGACCGCCGCATCCAGGAGCGCGACCGCGTTCCCGCCCAGCTCCTCGTCGATGGCGGCGATCCGGTCATCCTCGGAGTGGCCCAAGGCCTGGCGCGTCTTCCCACGGTCTTCCGCCCCGCGCCCCCCGCGGCGCGCGCACCGCCCCCCACGTTCGAGGTGCGCGCCTACTACAACCCGGAGCGCCGCTCCGCGGTGCAGATCGTCCCGGGCCTGGTCGGCACGATCCTCACCATGACGATGGTCCTCTTCACCTCGATCGCGCTCGTCCGCGAACGCGAGCGTGGCACGCTCGAGCTGCTCATCACCACGCCGGTGCGCCGCCACGAGCTCATGATCGGCAAGATCCTCCCGTATCTCCTCATCGGCGCACTGCAGGTGACCCTCATCCTCGCGGTCGGCACCCTGCTCTTCCACGTCCCGATCCGCGGGCGGCTCCTCGACCTCTACGCCGCCGCCGGGCTCTTCGTCGCCGCCAGCCTGGCCCTCGGGCTCATCATCTCGACCGTCGCCCAGACGCAGTTCCAGGCGATGCAGATGACCGTCTTCGTGTTCCTCCCGTCGATGCTGCTCTCGGGCTTCATGTTTCCGTTCGACGGGATGCCACGGCCCGCCCAGTACATCGGCAACGTCCTGCCGCTCACCCACTTCCTGCGGATGATCCGCGGGATCGTCCTGCGGGGCGCGAGCGTATTCGAAGTGGCGGACGACGCCTGGCCGCTCATCGCCTTCGCGGCGGCGGCCCTGCTGGTCGCGATCCTGCGCTTCCGCAAGCGCCTCGACTGACCGCGCGCGGGCCCCCTAGAGCGCGACGCGGCGCAGGCGGAGGGCATTCCCGATCACCGACAGCGACGAAACGCTCATCGTCGCGCTCGCGACCATCGGGCTCAGCAGCCAGCCGAGGACCGGGTAGAAGACGCCCGCGGCGAGTGGGATCGCCAGCGCGTTGTAGACGAAGGCCAAGAAGAGGTTCTGTCGGATGTTGGCCACCGTCGCGCGGGACAGGTGTCGCGCCCGCACGAGGGCGCGCAGGTCGCCACGAACGAGCACGACGCCCGCGCTCTCGATCGCGACGTCGGCACCCGTCCCCATGGCGACGCCGACGGCCGCGCGCGCCAGCGCCGGCGCGTCGTTGATGCCGTCGCCCGCCATCGCCACCACCCGCCCCGCCGCGCCGAGTCGCGCCACCACGTCGGCTTTGGCCTCCGGGAGGACCTCGGCGATCACTTCGTCGACGTCGAGCCGGCGGGCGACGGCCTCGGCCGTCGTGCGACTGTCCCCGGTGAGGACGACGAGCCGCACGCCCTCGGCGTGCAGCGCGGCAATGGCCTCGGGCGTCGTCGCCTTGATGGGGTCCGCGACGGCCACCAGCCCAATCACCCGCGCCCCATCGAGGCAGTAGGCCACCGTCGCACCGTCGCGCCGCAGGCGTTCGGCCTCGCCCTCGAGCGCCGCCGCGTCTGCCCCTGCCTCCGCGAGCAGTCTCGCGTTGCCGAGCGCCACCTGCCGCCCGGCAATCGTCGCGCGCACGCCGCGGCCCGGGTGCGCCACGAACGCGCTCACGAATGCCGGCGCGATCCCACGGTCGCGCGCCGCCGCCGTGATCGCCGCCGCCAGCGGGTGTTCGCTGTGCTGCTCGAGGCCGGCCGCGAGGCGCAGCACGTCCTCCTCGCGCTCGCCGGCCGCCGCGACCACCGCGTAGACGACTGGACGCCCCTCCGTGAGTGTACCGGTCTTGTCGAGGACGATCGTGTCCACGCGCGCGAGCGTCTCGAGCGCCGCCGCGTCCCGCACCAACACGCCCGCTCGTGCGCCGCGACCGGTCGCGACCATGATCGACATCGGCGTAGCGAGCCCGAGCGCGCACGGACACGCGATCACCAGGACGGACACCGCGGCGACCAGCGCGTGCGCCAACGCGGGGCTGGGTCCGACGAGCGCCCACACCACGAACGTCAGCACGGCGATTCCGATGACCGCGGGAACGAAGGCGGCGGCCACACGGTCGACGAGCCGCTGGATCGGCACCCGGCTGCGTTGGGCATCGACGACCAGGCGCACGATGCGCGCGAGCAGGGTATCCGCCCCGACCCGCTCGACCCGTCGACGAGCGCCCCGGTGCCGTTCATGGTCCCCTGCGCGACCTGCGCGCCGGCGCCCTTCTCGACCGGGATCGGCTCCCCGGTGAGCATCGACTCGTCGACGGCCGACTGCCCCGATTCGACCACGCCGTCGAGCGGCACGCGCTCCCCGGGCCGGACGCGCACGCGGTCGCCGGGCCGAAGGACCTCGATCGGGATGTCCTCCTCGCGGCCGTCGGCGACGATCCGCCGGGCCGTCCGCGGCGCGAGCGCGAGCAACTCGCGCACCGCGCCGGTCGTCCGCGCCCGCGCGCGCAGCTCGAGGACCTGGCCGAGCAGCACGAGGACGACGATCACGGCCGCCGGCTCGAAATACACCGGCACGGCACCGCCGTGCGTGCGGAACGCAGCCGGATAGAGGCCCGGCGCGACCGTCGCAATCACGCTGTGCCCGAACGCGGCCATCACCCCGAGGCCGATCAGCGTGAACATGTTGGGGCGGCGCGCGACCAGCGAGCGCCACGCCCGCACGAGCAGCGGCCAGCCCGCGCCACCGACCACCAGCGTGCTCAACACCAGCTCCGCCCAGCGCCGTGCGGGCGGCGTCTCATGACCGCCCGCCATCGCGAGCACGACCACCGGCGCGGCAAGGAGCGCCCCGACGACGAGTCGTCGGGTCATCCCCTCCAGCTCCGTGTCGGGCGCGTCCGCCAACGCCGGCACGACCGGTTCGAGCGCCATTCCGCACTCCGGACAGTCGCCGGGCCCGGCGGCGACCACGTCGAGGTGCATCGGGCACGTGAACGTCCCGGGAGGTGCCGCCGGGGCATGCGCGCGCGGCACCGGGGCATCCCCGGTGCCGGCGAGAAAGCGGTCCCGGCAGCTCGGGGCACAAAAGAACACCGCCCCGCGCGGACCGTCGACCACGAGGCCGCGGTCACGGGCCCGCGGCTCGTCGACGGTCATGCCACAGATCGGATCGACGGCCATCCGCGCGCTTGTTTATCCTGTGCCCGCCCGGCTGGAAATGCCGGTCGCCCTCCAGTATCCAGGACGTACCCGGCGCCCCGCGCGGGCTCTTCACCGTGACCTTCGTCGATCGACTCCGTCCAGAGCTGATTTGCATCGAGCCCCCCTGGCGCTCTTTCGCCACGACCGCGCGCGGCCTGATCGAGCTGCTGGCCGACGCGCGCGCCGTGCCACGCGACGCAGTGGACGCCGCGGTGCGGGCGGTGACGGATCGGGAGGCGGTCGAGTCGACGGCACTGCTCGACGTCGGGAGCGGGGTGCCACACGCCCGCCTGCCCGGCCTCGACCACACCGTCGTCGCGCTGGCGGTCGCCTCCGACGGCCTCTACGAAGCCGTGCCCACCGTGCCGATCAGGATCGTCGCGCTCGTCCTCTCGCCGCCGACGGCAGTCGACGACCACCTGCGCATGCTGGCGGGCATCGCCACGCTGCTGCGTTCGCCGGCGCTGCGCGCAGCGCTGGTCGGGGCGCCAGACGCCGCCACTGCGCTGTCGGTCCTCCGCGCGTACGGCGCCGGCGCACCCTGACCCGTTGCCGCACCGCGTTGGCCCGGCTACGATGGCAGCCGTGGAGACGGTGAGGAGCCGCGAATGGGGGGTCACGAGCGTGCTCCTCGGCTGTGCGGGCTGGCTCGGGCAACTGCTCGGGCAGCTCGGAGCGCAGGTGGCGCGCTTCGCCGGGTCGACGGCCGACGATCCGCGCCTGGCGGTATCCCCGCGGGACGGCGCGCCGTCCCGCGCCGCCGACGAGACCGGGGCGGCGCAGACGCAAGTCGAGGAGGCCAAGTTCTTTCTCGGTCCACGCCCGGTGCCGCGCCCGGTCATCGAGCGCGAGACCGGCACGCTCCCCGCGGCCTACGGCCGTGATCGCCTGGTGGCGCTTCCCCGCGACCCGTGGACGATCTTCGTCTACTGGGAGCTGGCCCCGACGACCCGCGTGACCGCGCTCCGCCGGCTCGAGGCCGAGGCCGAGGGCGCCCGCGAAGTGCTGCGCGTGTATGACGGCGGCGACGCCACCGCGAGCACCGACGTCGAGCTCACGCCCGGCGCCGAGAGCGCGTACGTCACCGTGTCGCGTCCCGGCGCCACGTTCGGCGTCGAGCTCGGGGTACGCACCGTCAGTGGCCGGTTCGTGCCCCTGCTTCCCGCCGCGAGCGTGACCACGCCGCGCGCGGCGCCGGCCCCCGACGTGACCGTTCGGTGGGTGACGCTCCAGCCGCACGGCGCGCCGCTGCCCGCCGTGACCGCCTGGAACGGCGCACGCCTCGATGGGCCCGTCGCGGACGAGCCCACCGCCGGGGAGCCCCGCTCCAGCGACGTCCACGCACCGCGCTGAGGGCGGCCACCGATGGCCGACGCGATCGTCGCCCTGGTGCTGCACGCGCACCTCCCGTTCGTGCGACACCCGGAGAGCGCGGACTTCCTCGAGGAGCGCTGGCTCCACGAGGCGATCACCGAAAGCTACCTCCCGCTGCTCCAGGTTCTGGACGCGCTCGATCGCGACGACGTCCCGGGGCGCATCGCCGTGTCGCTCAGCCCACCGCTGCTCGGCATGCTCGCCGACCGACTGCTCCGCGCGCGCTATCTGCGCCACCTCGACCGCCTCGTCGAGCTGGCCGAGAAGGAAGAGCGGCGCACGCGCGGGGACGCGGCGTTCCATCGGCTGGCCGAGGCGTACCTCGTGCGCTTCACGCGCACGCGCAGCGCGTTCCTCGACGACTGGCAGCAGGACCTGATCGCGGCCTTCCGCCATCACCGCGACCACGGGCGCCTCGAGCTGCTCACCACCGCCGCCACGCACGGCGTCCTGCCGCTGCTCGCGGTCTCGCCCGCCGCCGTGCGCGCACAGGTCGAGGTCGCGGCTGCGGAGCACCGTCGCTTCTTCGGCACCCAAGCGGACGGCTTCTGGCTCCCCGAGTGCGCCTGGGAGCCGGGCCTCGACGACGTTCTGCGCCATGCAGGTTTTCGCTACTGCATCGTCGACACCCATGGGCTGACGCATGCGACGCCACGGCCGGTCTACGGCCCGTACGCGCCCGTCGCGTGCCGCTCCGGCCTCGCCGTCTTCGCCCGCGATCCGGACAGCTCGAAGCAGGTCTGGAGCACCGACGAGGGCTATCCGGGCGACCCCTGGTACCGCGACTTCTACCGCGACATCGGCTTCGACCTCGACTTGGCCTACGTCCGGCCCTACGTCGCCCCAACGGGCGACCGCCTGCACACGGGCATCAAGTACCACCGCATCACGGGGGCCACCGACGACAAGGCGCCCTACGATCCCGACCGCGCGCGCGAGCGCGTCGCCGCGCACGCCGCACACTTCGTCGACTGTCGCCGGCGGCAGGTCGAGTGGTTGTCACGGACGATGGACCGGCCACCGATCGTCGTGTGTCCCTACGACGCAGAGCTCTTCGGCCACTGGTGGTTCGAGGGCCCCCAGTGGCTCGATGCCGTCCTCCGGCGCCTCGCCGTCACCTCGGGTCTCGAGGCCGCCACTCCAGCCGACGACCTGGCGCGACACCCCACGCTGCAGGCCGCCATGCCGGCGGCCTCGACCTGGGGCTGGCGGGGCCACACCGAGGTGTGGCTGGGCGAGCAGAACGACTGGCTCTACCGTCACCTGCACGCGACGGCCGATCGGTTGCACGCCCTCTGCCGACGTTATCCTGGGGCCGACGAACGCACCCGGCGGGCGCTCACGCAGGCGCTGCGCGAGCTCCTCCTGGCACAGTCCAGCGACTGGGCCTTCATGATGTCGCGACAGACGACCGCCGAGTATGCGGCTCGGCGGACCCGCGACCATCTCCTGCGCTGCCAGCAGCTCTGCGCCGAGGTGGAGCTCGGGGCCGTCGACGACCTGCGACTGTCCGCCCTCGAGGATACCGACAACATCTTCCCCGCCCTCGATTACCGCGTTCTCCTTTAGCGCAGGGCTTGTCTCGGCTGGGGCGTTTCCCCTAGAGTCGAGCCGTCGCCATGTCCACGGCCGTCGTCGCGTTCGTCCTGCTGCCGCTCGCGCTGGCCCTGGTCCTCGTGCTGATCGCGCTCCTGGCGCGACCGCTCGTCACCCCGGTCCTCGGCGCGATCGAGCGCGCCCGCTTCCAACGTGCTCTCGCGCGAGCGGCCCGCGCCGATGCGTTCCTCCACGTCCGTCAGGTCGACGCCGCGCTGCGCGAGCTCGAAGGCGCGTTCTGCCTGCTGGTCGTGCGGGCGGACCAACGCCTCGTCGATCAGATCGCACGGCATCACGACGGCCTGCTCTCCCGCCTGCTCGCGGTGGCCGACGATCAGCCGCAGCGGCGCGTGCGCCTGTTCGCGCTGAAGAAGGTCGACCGTCTCCTCGAACGGCGAGGTGAGATGCAGCGCGGCTATCTGCAGCTCCGGATGCGCTCCGTCCGAGACACCCGCCGCCTCCAGCTCGAGCGTGAGCTGCACCGCAACACGGTCGAGACCCGCGCCGCCCTGCACGAGCTCATCGCCGACCTCCAAGTCCTCGGTGCCCGCAAGGTCGCCTACCAGTGAGACAAGGCATCGCTCCCGGTGCCGTGATTTTTTTCTTGCAATCGGCCTTGAGTCCCGTTAACTAGGGCGGCGGCGGCCCCGGAAGTTGGGACGCGCGCACGACCGGACACGGGACGGGCCCCGTCCCGGCGTGTGGATCACGACGGGAGGGACCATGAGGCGACGGGTGATCGGGCTGGTCGTGGCGGACAGTGGTGGGTCGCCGCTCGCGGCGCTGGGCTCTCCTGATCTCCTCGCCCTCACACCGTTCGCCGGGCAATACCGCCTCGTGGACTTTGCCCTCGCGGCTCTGCACAACGCCGGCGTCCGCGACACCTACGTCCTCGCACCAGGCCCCTCCGTCCCCGCGCTTCGGGCATACCTCGAGGACCGGCCGTCCACCGCACGACCATCCCGGCGCCGCATCGTGATCCCGGTCCCGGGCCCACTTCCCTGCGGGCGGGTCGCGCGACTCGCCCAGGTGCTCGCCGCGGGGCACCATCTGCTCCGCGTCCTGCGCGCGGACACGATGGTGGCGCTTTCGGCCGATCACCTCCTGGCGCTCGACGTCGCCCATATCCTCGCCACGCATCAGCACCTCGGGGCAGCCGTGACGTTGGTCGGCCTGCCCATGGGAGCGACGGCGGCTGCCGGACGCCTCGGCCTCGAGACCAACGCGCGCGGCCGATTGACGGCAACCCGCCGCGTGCCCGCGAGCACCCCGCCCGCGGTCGTCACCACCTGGACCGGCGAGGCCGTGGTGGCTGCGGCCGCATTGCCCGCGCTGCTCGCTGCGGCGACACGACCCGGCGAGAGCGCCGCTCTCGCCGCCCTCGCTCGACGTTGCGACGTGGCCGTGTACGACGCCGGCGAGAACCGGATACCGGGCACAACCGCGCGCGGCTTGTATTGGTACGAGCCCCGCGGCCTCGACGGATACTACGGCGCGCAGATGGACCTCTGCACCGGGCGGCCCGGGCTCGATCTCTACAACCCCGAGTGGCCCGTCCGTGCCCCGACCGGCGCGCTACCGCCCGCCAAGGTCATGACGGACCGCGCTGGGCGAGCGGGCCAGGCCCTCGATTCGCTCGTCTCGGACGGCACGGTCATCTGTGGCGGTACCGTGGCCAGGTCCATCGTCGGTCGCGGCGTGGTCGTCGACGGCGGCGCCGAGGTCGAAGACTCGATCCTTCTCGACGGCTGTCGCATCGGCCCCGGCGCCCGCATACGTCGAGCCGTCGTCGGCTGCGGCGTTCAGGTCGGGGGCGACGAGACGATCGGCTACGACACGCCACCGGCCGCACCCGCCCGCGTGCTGCGCTCGGGCCTGACGCTCGTGCCACCGTCTCTGGCAGCCGTCCGTCACGTCGGCTGACGCGGACTCTTCCCCGTCGCGTGCGCCGGTGTAGTCAGATCGACTCCGCCGTACACGCCCGCATGGATCCCACCGCGATCACGATCGTCGGCGCCCGCGAGCACAACCTGCGGGGCATCGACGTCCGCGTCCCGCTCGGTCGACTGACCGTCGTCACCGGAGTGTCGGGCTCGGGCAAGAGCTCGCTGGCGTTCGACATTCTCTACGCCGAGGGGCAGCGCCGTTACGTCGAGAGCTTCTCGACCTACGCGCGCCAGTTTCTCGACCGCATGGACCGGCCCCACGTCGAGCGTATCGACGGAATCCTCCCGGCGATCGCCATCGACCAGCGCCGCCCGGTCAAGACGTCGCGCTCGACCGTCGGCACGATGACGGAGCTGCACGACTACCTGAAGCTCCTGTTCGCCAAAGTCGCCGTGCCGCAGTGCCGCACGTGCGGTCGGCAGATCCGTCGCGACTCGGCCGAGTCGGCCGCGGAGGCGCTGCTCGCCGCGCACGGCAGCACGCGCGTGCTCGTGACGTTTCCCGTGACCCGACCGGCCGCGTTGCCGTGGAGCGACGTCCGCACCGGGCTGCTCGCGGCGGGCTTCGTGCGCGTGCTCGGACCGGACGGTCCGCTCGCGCTCGAGGATCTCGCCACCGCGCCCCCCGGCGGCGACCGCATCACCGTCATCCAGGATCGTCTCCGACTCGACCCCGCCGACCGCGCCCGACTGGTCGAGTCGCTCGAGCAGGCGTTCCGCCATGGGCGAGGCCGGAGCGACGTGATGCTCGCGGACGACAGCGGCCACGTCGAGCACTTCTCGACGGCGCTCGAGTGCGCGGCCTGCGGCCTCGCGGTCCGCGATCCGGTCCCGAACCTCTTCTCCTTCAACAGCCCGCTCGGCGCCTGTGACGCCTGTCGGGGCTTCGGCCGCATCATCGATCTCGACCTCGACCTGGTGATCCCCGATCCATCGCGCTCGCTGGCACAGGATGCGATCAAACCGTGGTCGACGAAGGCCACGGCGTGGGAGCGTGGCACGCTCGCCAAGTTCTGCCGCCGCCGCGGCGTTCCGATGGACGTCGCCTGGGCCCGGCTCGAGCCGGCGCAGCGCGCGCTCGTGCTCGACGGCGACGGTCGCGGCCAGTACCCGGGCGTGCGCGGCTGGTTTCGTTGGCTCGAAGGCCGCACCTATCGGATGCACGTGCGCGTCTTCTTGTCGCGCTTTCGCAGCTACCGCCCGTGTCCCGCCTGCGGGGCCACGCGCCTCAAGGCCGACGCGCTCGACTTCCGCGTCGCCGGACTGACCATCGCCGCCGTGAACCGCCTTCCCATCGGCGAGGCGGAGCGGTTCTTTCGCGACCTCACGCTCCCGGGCGCCCAGGCACAGGCCGTCGCCGGCCTCGTGCTCGCCGAGGTCCGCACGCGGTTGCGCTACCTCGTCGACGTCGGGCTCGAGTACCTGACGCTCGACCGCCAATCCCGGACCCTTTCGGGCGGGGAGCTCGAACGCGTCGACCTCACGACCGCCGTCGGCTCGTCGCTGGTGAACACCCTCTACGTCCTCGACGAGCCGTCGATCGGCCTCCACCCGCGCGACACCGAGCGGCTCGTGCGTCTGCTCCAGCGCCTGCGCGATCAGGGAAACACGGTCGTCGTGGTCGAGCACGATCCCGCCATCATCCGCGCCGCCGACCACGTCATCGACCTCGGGCCCGGCGCCGGCGAGCGCGGTGGCACGGTCGTGTTCTCCGGACCGCCCGCGGCACTCGACGGCGCACGGGGGTCCCTCACCGCCGACTATCTCACCGGACGGCGGACGGCCGCACGTCCGGGTCGACGGCGGCGACCGATCCCCGGTCTCTCGATCCACGTTCGCGGTGCCTCCGCGCACAACCTGCACGACATCGACGTCGAGCTGCCGCTCGCGTGCTTCGTCGCGGTGACGGGCGTTTCGGGATCCGGCAAATCGACGCTCGTCGACGACGTGCTCTACCGCACCCTCATGAAGCGGCGCGGGCAGCCGGTCGGCATTCCCGGCCCCTGTCGCGACATCGAGGGGGCGGACCGCCTGAGCGACGTCATCCTCGTGGACCAAGCGCCGATCGGCTCGACGCCGCGCGCGAACCCGGCCACCTACCTGAAGGCCTTCGACGGGATCCGCCAGGCCTTCGCCCGCACCGAGCAGGCCCGGCTCCACGGCTATACGCCCGCGACGTTCTCCTTCAACGTGTCCGGCGGGCGCTGCGAGACCTGCACCGGCGAAGGGTTCGAACGCGTCGAGATGCAGTTCCTCTCGGACGTCTACGTGCCCTGCGCCGAGTGCGGCGGTGCGCGCTTCCAGCCCGAGGTGCTCGAGGTCCGCTGGAACGGTCGGTCGATCGGCGAGGTGCTCGATCTCACGGTCGCGGAGGCCATCGCGCTCTTCGCCGACGTGCCCGACGTCGCCGGCCGGCTGCGACCGCTGACCGACGTCGGCCTCGAGTACCTGCGCCTTGGGCAGCCCCTCTCGACGCTGTCGGGTGGGGAGGCGCAGCGCGTGAAGCTCGCAGCTCACCTCGGCCGGGAAGGCAAGGCCCACACGCTGTTCATCTTCGACGAGCCGACCACGGGCCTGCACCTCGCCGACATCGAGAAGCTGCTCGGCTGCTTCGAGCGCCTCGTCGAACGCGGCAACTCGCTGATCGTCATCGAGCACAACCTGGAGGTCATCCGATCCGCCGACTGGGTGATCGACCTCGGGCCCGAGGGCGGAGACGCGGGCGGACGACTGGTCGCCGCCGGCCCTCCGGAGGTCGTGGCCAGCACGCCTCGCTCGCACACGGGTCGCTATCTCCGCCCGCTCCTGGCGCCCCGGACGGCGCTCGCGGCCGACGCCGCGGCGACGTGGCACGCCGCGCCCCAGAGCCCCCCGGCGGGCATCCGGGTCGTCGGCGCGCGCGAGCACAACCTTCGCGACGTCACACTCGAGCTGCCCCGCGACCGCCTGATCGTCTTCACGGGGCTCTCCGGATCGGGCAAGTCCTCGCTGGCCTTCGACGTCCTGCACGCCGAGGGGCAACGGCGCTACCTCGACAGCCTGTCGACGTATGCCCGGCAGTTCGTGCGCGTGATGGCGAAACCCGATCTCGACGTGCTCACCGGCCTGCCGCCCACCATCGCGATCGAGCAGCGCGTCTCGCGTGGCGGCCGCACGTCGACGGTGGCCACGGTGACCGAGGTCGCGCACTACCTGCGCCTGCTGTTCGCCAAGCTCGGGACCCAGCACTGCCCGCGGTGCGACGAGCCGATCCGTCCCCAGACGCGCCGCCAGATCCTCGACCGCCTCCGCCGCGAGCTGCGCGCCGAGCGCGTGACGCTGCTCGCGCCGGTGATCCGCGGTCGCAAGGGCTATCACAAGGAGGTGCTCGCTGCCGCGCGGAAGCTCCGGCTCACCGAAGCGCGCATCGACGGCCAGATGCTGCCGCTCACCAAAGTTCCGCTCCTCGACCGCTACCGCGAGCACGACGTCGACCTCGTGGTGGCCACGCTCGCTCCCGGAGCACCCGACACCGAGGCGACGCTGGCGCGCGCCCTGCGGCTCGGCAGCGGCGCGGTCATCGTCATGGGGGCCAGTCGCGAACGGCTGTTTTCCGAACGACTCTTCTGCTCGTCCTGCGGCATCGGGTTTCCGCCACTCGACCCGAAGCTGTTCTCCTTCAACAGCCGCCAGGGCGGCTGTCCCGCGTGCGCGGGCGTCGGCGTCCGCCTCGAGCCAGACCCGGCCGCCGTCGTCGACCTGGAGCGCTCGTTGTCCGATGGCGCCCTGCGCCCGTTCGAGACGCCCGAACGGCAAGGCGAGAAGCGCCGCCTCCTGCGCAGCCATGCCCGCGCCGGCGTGCCGCTCGACCGGCCGCTGCGCGCGTTGGCCGCTCGCCATCGGCGCGCCGTGCTCGAGGGTGAGAACGGCGCGTTCGCCACGCTCACCCGCCTGCTGGAGGCCGGCGATGCGGCACTCGCGGAGTACATGGTCGAGGTGCCCTGCGCCGAATGCGCTGGTCATCGCCTCGGGCCACGGGCACGCGCCGTGCGTCTCCACGGGCACCGCATCGGCGAGTTGCTCGCGCTCTCGATCACCGACGCCGAGCGCGCGGTCGAGGGCCTCCGCTTCGGCGCACGCGAGGCTCCGATCGCCGAGGGCCCGATGCGCGAGATCGTTCCGCGGCTGCGCTTCCTCAGGACCGTGGGACTCGGGTACCTCGCGCTCGACCGCCGCGCCGACACGCTCTCCGGTGGCGAGGCGCAGCGCATCCGGCTGGCGGCCCAGCTCGGCTCGAACCTGCGCGGCGTCTGCTACGTCCTGGACGAACCGACGATCGGGCTCCATCCGCGCGACAACGCCGTCCTGCTCGACGCCCTCGAGCGGCTCCGCACGCGCGGGAACACGGTGCTCGTCGTCGAGCACGACGAGGCGACGATCCGGCGGGCCGACCTCGTCGTCGACCTCGGCCCCGGGGCGGGCGTGCACGGCGGACAGATCGTCGCGGTGGCCCCGCCGGAGCAGCTCGCCGCCATCCCGGCGTCGCTCACCGGCCGCTACCTCGCCGCTCCGCGCCCGCGGCTCGGGCAACCCCGCCCGACCGCGCACCTCGACCACCTGATCGTCCACGGCGCGAGCGAGCACAACCTGAGGGACGTCGACGTCGGCATTCCGCTCGGGGCATGGACGTGCGTGACCGGCGTATCAGGGTCGGGCAAGTCGACACTGGTCCGGACCGTGCTGTATCGCGCCGTGCGGCGGGCACTCGGTTTCCCCGCGGGGCGCGTCGGCGCGCATCGCCTCCTCACCGGCGTCGAGCACCTCGCCCGTGCGGTCGAGGTCGATCAGACACCGATCGGCCGCACGCCGCGCTCGACGCCGGCATCGTACGTCGGGTGCTTCGACGACATCCGGCGCCTGTTCGCGCTCGTCCCCGAGGCCCGGCTGCGTGGCTACGGGCCGAGCCGCTTCTCGTTCAACGTCGCCGGCGGACGTTGCGAAGCCTGCGCCGGTCAGGGTCGCATCCGAATGGAGATGAGCTTCTTGCCCGACCTCTACGTCGACTGCGACACCTGCGGCGGCCGGCGTTTCACCGAGGAGACGCTCGCCATCCGCTGGAACGAGCGCACGATCGCCGAGGTCCTGGCGATGACGGTCGAGGAAGCGGCCGCGTTCTTCGCGGCCCACCTACCGGTCGCCCGTGCGCTGCGGGTGCTCGACGACATCGGGCTCGGCTACCTGACGCTCGGCCAGCCGAGCAACACGCTCTCGGGCGGCGAAGCACAGCGGATCAAGTTGGCCTACGAGCTCGCCAAGGAGTCCCGCGGCCGGACGCTCTACGTGCTCGACGAGCCCACCACCGGCCTCCACTTCGCCGACACCGAGCGCCTGATCGCCGTGCTCCACCGACTGGTCGAGCGCGGCAACACGGTGCTCACGATCGAGCACAACCTCGACATCGTGAAGGAGGCCGACTGGGTGGTCGACCTCGGGCCCGAAGGGGGTGCGGGCGGGGGCCACGTCGTCGCCGCCGGGCCCCCGTCCACGATTGCGCAGGCCGAGCGTTCACACACCGCCCGCTTTCTGCGCGAGCTGGTCGCGGAGAGCTCGGCCGCCTGACCTCAGAACGGGAGCTCGGGCTCCTGCACTGCCCCGTCGCCGAGTGGAAGGGTCGGAACGCCGACGGCCGGCGCCGCGGGCCCCCGACCGGCCGTCCCCTTCTCCAGCACCGCGAGCTGCTCGCGCAGCCGGCGGTTCTCTGCACGGAGCTCGGCGATCATCCGCCGCTCGCGCTCGCCACCGCCTGCGGCCTGCGGCCTTGGCTTTGCTGCGACCTTCGCCTTCCCCTTCGCCGCCTTGCGGGCCACCGCTTTCGTGACCCGTACCGGCTTGGCCTTCTTCGCGGCCCGCGCGGCCTTGGCCTTGGTCTTCCCGCCCCCTGCCTTCTTCCGCTGCACCATGGCTCCCTCCCAGCCGCGGACCGACCTCGGTCGTCCGCTACGGCATTCTCCCTGCGGGCTTCTACGCCGGAGCCCCATGGACTTTCAAGCACTCGTATTCTTCCTTGCCAGATCGACCGCGACCGACCCGGCGCCACGGGGCGACACGTCGGCTGCCGTTTCCAGCTGACGCGCCTCCTCGAATCTTGTATGAGCCCGGAATGCGCTTCCTGACCACCGCCACCCTCGCTGCCGCCTTGGCCTTCGGGGCCCCGTTTGCGATTGCTGCCCCGCCATCCGACCTCGACACGTATGTCCTCCTCGGAGTCCACGGGCTCCGCACCAAGGGGATCGACGCCATCAACGGCAACATCGGCGTGAACGACGGCATTCTCCGGGCGCGGGGAGCGATTCACGCGCCCCGGTCGGCGGTGGTGGCGGACGTCGCACAGTTCCGGGATCCCTCGACGTGCAGCGCGCTCTTTGCCAACGAAACCGTTGCGCCGACCTGCGCACCGCCCACCTCATTGCGGGGGGAACTGCTCGCCGACCCGGCCGCGGCCTGCGGCTTCGAGCCGATCGAACCCTGCGCCGGGGGCATCGACACCACGATCGACAAGCAGCGACAGGCCACGCTCGATCCCGGCACCTACGGCGTCGTCCGCGTACGCCAAGGCGGCGTGCTGCGGCTGCGTGCCGGCCGGTATCACCTGTGCGGCCTTCGCCTCGACCGCAACGCGACCCTGCTCGCGAACGGACCGGTCCGTGTCGACGTCGCCGGGACCGTCAAGCTCGGGGACGACAGCCGCACCGTACCGGCCACGGGAACTGCGGTCGGGCAACTGCAAATCTTCGTCGCCGGCGCGCGCGTCCAGCTCCAGCGCAACGCCGCGCTCCAGGCCGAGCTCTGCGCCCCAGACGGCACGTTCTCGGCCAGGAGCGGCGCCACGATCCAGGGACGTGTCGTCGCACGGCTCATCCGGACGGCGGAGATCGACGTTGCGCGATCGCGCTGCGGCGACGGGCACGCCGAGGGTGACGAAGAGTGCGACGGCACAGACGTCCGTCCGTGTCCGGACGGGTCGGCGTCCGGCGCGCTCCTCGGCACTTGCCCCGTCTGCCGGACGGACTGCACGCTCGACGACAGCTGCTGCGCCGACGGCACGACGACGACCACGTCCACCTCCACCACGATCACCACCACGACGACCTCGACCAGGCCGCCGGAGTGTGGTGACGGCGTCCGCGAGGGCGCCGAGGAGTGCGACGGCACCGATCTGGGTGGCGCCCTCTGCGACGAGGGCTCGGCCGAGAGTGCCGTCCTGGACGACGACACTTGCCCCGTCTGCACGCCCGACTGCCACCTCGACCGGAGGTGTTGCGCCGCGCCCAGCACCACGACGACGACCACGCCACCGCAGCGCTGCGGCAACGGCGTCCGCGAGGGCGACGAGGAGTGCGACGGCAGCGACCTCGGCGACGTCGTCTGCGGCTCCCCGCTCGGGGCGTTCACCGAAATGGCCCCCTGCGCCGCATGTCGCCCCGACTGCACGATCGACCGGTCCTGCTGCCCCATCCCGACCACGACGTCGACGACGCTGCCGCTCGGGGTCCCGGAGATCTGCGACGACTGCGTGGACAACGACGGCAACGGGCTCGTGGACTTCGACGACCCGGCCTGCTGCGCTCAGCCCGTCGGCACGACGCTCAAGCGCGGGCGCATCCGGCCCCGCGGCGAGCTGAGCGGCCTCAAGCTGCGCGGTCGAGTGGTCAGCGGCGAGATCGCGCGCGTCGACTCGACGCGCACGGGCGTCCAGGTCCAGATCACGGAGCGCACCGGCCGCAACGTGCTCTGCGCCCAGGTGCCAGGGTCGCGCATCGTGTTCAAGCGCAAGAAGCGCCTCTACCTGTTCCGGGACAAGGCAGGGGCCGTGGCCGGCGCCAAGGGCCTGGACAAGGTCGCGCTCCGGTTGGGCAAGGCGGGACGGGTCTCCGTCCGCGTACGCGGCAAGAACGCCCACTTCCGCACTCCGGCACCCGGACGGCTCACCGTGACCCTGGGGTTCCTCGATCCGACCCCAGGACACGCGGCGAACCAGTGCGCGCAGATGACCCAGAGCTTCCGGGTTCGCAAGCGCGGCGCCCTGCGGTTCCCCTGAGCCCGGGGCTCAGTCGGCGGACCGTCCGCTGAGCACGACGTCGCCGGCCGGCTCGCGAACGACTTCGACCACGCCGATGCTCGCGCCGCGCGAGACGGGCACCGGTAGCGTGACACTGCCACCCGTGACCGCGCCGAGATCCGCCGCTGCCACGGGTGTCCCGTCGGGGGCGCCGAGGCGAACCCGGTACAGGCCCGCCTCCGGCACCCGGGGCAGCGCAGAGACCGACAGGACGGCCACGTCGACCTCGGGGTTCCAGAGGAGCTGTCCAGCCGGCTCGCGAAACGGCCGCACGGAGCGCAAAGGCAGCACCCGCAACCCTGGCCGGGCCGCCAGCCGTTGCAGGGCACCGCGCGCCTCTGCGCGTGCCGCGAGGCGCGCGATCTCGGCGTCCCGCCGGCTCACCTCGCGGGTGAGCGCTGCCACGCGGGCATCGGGCGCCACCGCAGCCGGCTCGGGCTCGCCGACCTCGCGCCCGGCCGCTACCACGGCCTCGCGCGCCGCCGGCGCGGCGGCGCGCGCCCGTCGTTCCTCGGCCAGCGACGCAGCCAGCCCGTCGCGCTCGGCTTCGAGCGCGGCCAGCCGCGAGGTCAGCTCCGGCGCCACCTGAACGACCGGGGACGGTCGCGGTGCACGGACCCGTGCCACCAGCCACCCGAGCGTCCCCGCGAGCGCGATTCCGACGACGGCCGACGCAACGGCCCAGCACCACGCCGGCGCTCGCACACGGGAGATCGGCACGCGCGGGAACCCCACCGGCCGCGCGTACAGATCATGAAGGCACTCGGAACACCCGCCTGCCAGATGCAACCGCACGACATCGGCCGACGGGCCGATGAGCACGCCAGCGGCGTACGCCGGCAGCCGAGCACGGAGGTCCTCGTGGGTCACCCCCGCCACCATACCGCGACTGTCCCGCCGCCGGCATCGGCGCATCCGCTATGCGCCCTGCGGCCGTGCGGGCCCCGCTTGCACGCCGAGCGGAACCTCGGCTATGGCCGGGAACCATGCGCGACGTATCAACATCGACGTTCAGCCGCGCCGCCGTGACCCGCGGCTTCGAGGCGATCGCCGACGGGATCATGTACCGGTGGCGTGTGGAGCGCGATACGTGGGTCAGTCCCACGGAGATCGAGCACGCGCGCGTCTACTTGGAGAAGATCGGGATCGCCACCCGCGTGCTCCCCGACGGACGCTTCTCGATCGACGGGCAGTCGACGACCTACGACGCCGCGCCGATCGTCATGATGGGCCTTCGCCACCTCCACGCCGCGCGCCGCGGCGTCCGGCGCTGACACGCCAGGCGCTCACCGCCCGCTCGCACGCGCCAGCGCCGCGAGCCGCTCCGCGCAGGCCGCGGCATCACCCGTGGCGAGCTCGTCGCTTCGCCAGGGCAACCGGTAGTTCCAGTTCGCCGGACCGACCGTGGCCGGCACGTTGATGCGCTCCGCTCCGCCGTACGCGTCCGGAAGCGGCAGCACGACGAGCGCCGACCCCGAACCGTAGATTCCCGCCAGCAGCGCCCCGTGCACCGCTGGCGTGAAGCGCGCACCCGCGTGCCCCAGCGCCGCGAACGCGGGGACTGCCGCGAGCGCGCGCCGGTCCGCGTCCTCCAGCTCGTCGCTCCACCAGGTCGCGAGTGTCGAAGTGTCGTGCGTGCCGCTCGTCGTGACCGAGAGCGCGGGAAACGCCGTCGGATCGCGAAACGCGAGCCCGTCACGCTCCCAACGCAGGACGCGATACCCCGGAATGCCGAGCCGCGCGAGCGCCGAGCGCACGAACTCCGGAATGACCCCGAGGTCCTCCGCGATCAGCCGCAACCCAGGCGCCGCCTCCTGCATGACCCGCAGGAGGCGCTCGCCCAGCTCCCGCTGCTGCGCTTCCTCCTCGGGGACGAATCCCGGCGGCCCATCCGCCGCTCGGACCCAGGTGCGGAAGTACCCGACGACATGGTCGATCCGGCAGCCGTCGAACAACGCCGCCGTCCGACGCACCCGGGCGCACAGCCACGCGAACCCGCCCTCTGCCATGACGTCCCAGCGACAGGGCGGAAGCCGCCAATCCTGCCCCCGCTCGTCGAACGCGTCAGGAGGAGCGCCGACCGAGCGATCGAGGGCGAACTCGCGTTGCCGTGCCCAGACATCCGCGCTGTCACCGCTCACCATGAACGGCAGGTCGCCGTCGAGGGCGACCCCGGCCGCCCGCGCCGCACGCCGCGCCCGTTCCCATTGCTCGGCTGCGACCCACTGAACGTAGAGCCGAAAGACCCAGCCGATCCCGCCGCCCGCGCGAGCAACGGGACCCGCCGGACGGGTCTCGGGCCAATCGGGCCACGCCGGCGCGCCGTGGTATGCCTTCAGGCTCCGGAACAGCGCATAGTCGTCGAGCCAAGCCGCCTCCGCGCGACAGAAGCGCGCAAACGCCGCCGCCCGCGCGGATCTCCCCACCCACTCCGTCGCGACGAAGTGCCCGAAGGCGACCTCGAGCGCGCGCTCCTTGACCGCACGCACGGCGTCGTAATCGATGCCGTGCGCCAGCCGCACCGCGTCCAGGCACGCACGCGCCGCGGCGCCGAGCGCGCGCTCCCCTCCCGTTGCGACGAAGTCCTCGACCTCTTCGAGCGTGACGTAGATCGGATCGAGCGCAAAGGCAGTGATCGCCGAGTACGGGCTGCGCTCCCCGACGGGGATCTCCCCGATCGGCAGCAGCTGAATGCGACGGTGCCCCGCGCGGGCGACCCAGCCACAGAACGCCGGCAGGTCGCCGAACTCGCCGATCCCCCAGCCGCGACGGCCCGCGAGGGCGAACAGCGGCAGGAGCACGCTAGCCTGACGAGCGCGCACGTCCGCTACCGCGCGACGCGGCTTCTGGGAATGCCGTGGGCGCGCCGCAGGTCGGTGATGCTCTCCACGCGACCCGTGTATTCCACGGGCTGCGCAAGCATCCAGAGCGCGCCTTCGGCCCCCACCGCGGTCGGCTCCCACGCCGACGTGTCCAGCTCGGGCGCGTTGTGGACGAAGCCCTCCGAGGCGATCGGGACGTCGATCCGAAAGCAATTGACGGCGATGCCGTGGCGCGCGAGCGCCGCCGCCGCGCCAGTCGTCAGGCGTTCGAGCCCCGCCTTGGAGACGCCGTAGACGAGCAGGTCGTCGATCGGGATCACCGCCGCCGCCGACGAGACGTTGAGGATCTTGCCCGACCGCCGCGCGATCATGTCTCGGGCCGCGGCGCGCATCGCCAGCAGCGGGGCGCGGAGGTTCACTTCCATCACCAGGTCCCAGCGCTTCATCGGCAGCTCGAGGTCGCCGGGAAACGTGATTGCCGCGTTGTTCACCAGGACGTCGACGCGGCCGACGTGCGCGATCGTGCGCTCCCCCATCGCCTCGACCTGGTCGGGTCGCGACAGGTCGACCCCGAGCGCGAGGCCACGCCGGCCGCGCCGCACGACCTCACGCACGGTCTCGTCGACCGTGCCCGGCAGCTTGAGCGGGCTCGCGTCGGTGGCGCGCGCGGCACACGCCACGTCGGCCCCGGCATCGGCCAGCGCCACGGCGAGCGCTCGGCCCACGCCACGGCTCGCACCCGTCACCAAGGCGACGGCCCCGCGAAGATCCATGGGCGCGCGCCATAGCACAGGCCCGCAGAGCGCGCGATCCCGGGGCAGCCCGGACTGCCGCGCCGGCCGTGTCACGCCTCCGACGGCGTCACGCGCTCAGTCGACGAAGGCTCCGCCGGCCGACGCGCAGTAGATCTGGCCGTTGAGGCTGTCGAGCTGCGCCTCGATCTGGTCGAAGACCTGCCGCTGCTCGCTCGTCGCGTCGATGCAGGAGGGACAGTCCACGAGCGACAGGTTGTCCGTCTCGAACCGGGCCAGGCACGAGTTCACCGGATCCGTCTCGCTACAGTCTGGCTCGTTGAAGGTTCCCGTGCGACTGAACAGGCTGTCGGCGAGCTTGCGGTGGCACTTGTCCTTGATGCACTTCACCAACTTCATCGCGTTGAGGCCGATCCGCTGCTCGCAGTTGAGCACGTTGACCAGCGTCGGCACGTATCCGCTGTCGTCCGATCCGATCGGAGCGCCACCCGGGTCGCAGTAGTAGACCCCCGCCATCTGCTCGGCGAGGTTTTCGTAGAACGCATACTGGGCGTTGCGGGCGGGGAGGTCGAGGCACGGTGGGCACGTCCCGGGCTTGAGCCGTGCGACCTGCTCTTCGTACTTCGTGCGGCAGACGTCCTCGCAGCCCTCTTCGTCGAACACGAGATTGCGGTAGGCGGATGCAACGGCCTTCTTGTGACACTGCATGACGCACATGGTCGCGATCCGCGCCCGCTTGTTCACCCAGCGCTCGCACTTGGCAAAGTACTTGTTGGGGGGCACGAAGCCGCTCAGCTCACCCGTCGGATCGAGGGGCGTGCCGGCGTGACTGGCCCCGGCCAGGGCCAGGCTGATCAGGATCGATCCGAGCAGGGTCCGCATGTTCGATGACCTCCGAGGGCCGCCGGCGTCGCCAGCGATCTCCCCGGGGGCGTAGCAAGAGCAGGACCAGGCAGTCGACAGGCCCAGGCATCTCACCTGCCTGCGCCGCTGCATGACCTTGCAGCGGCGACAGCGCAGCCGCCACGTTCGGGCAGCTGCGCGGCCCCGGAATCGACTCGCGACCCCCTGTGTAAATTCTCATTGTCAATGTGCCACGACCTCGCGGGCGTTCTCGGCGAAAATGCGCCATCAGCGTCGTGGCGATCAGGTTCCTGAGGATCCGTCGCCATTCTCGGCGACGGCCTCCATGGGGGCGGGTAACTCGGGCGGTTCGGTCCGGGGCTTGCCGCGGATCCGGTAGCTCTCGCCCTTGAGGTAGTAGACGTCCCCGTGGTGCATGAGCCGATCGACGAGTGCGGCCGCGAGGGCGCTGTCGTGGAGCACGCGGCCCCACTCGGTCAGGCTCTTGTTCGAGGTGACGATCGTCGCCTTCTTTTCGTAGCGGGTGGCGATCAGCTCGTAGAGGATCGGGCCGATCTCCGGGTCCGCGGGCAGGTAGCCGAATTCGTCGAATTATGTCGAGCTCCACATAACTCGACTCATGTGGAGCACCTCGTAATGTGGCGTCGCCGCCGGTGGGCCACGATTCTGCGGACTCGAGGGCGAGAGCTCCACATAACCGGGTCGGTTTACAGGGCTTTCAGCCAGTCCATGATCGTGGCATCGCTCCGCCAGGCGGAGCTGACGTCGCCGAGGCCGTCGGGATGGGCCTTCGCGATCGCCGCGCGCTTCATCTCGAGATCGACGGCCGCGTAGCGGTTGGTCGTCTCGACGCTGGCGTGGCCCAGCCAGTGGCTGATGGTGACGAGGTCGACGCCGGCCTGGAGCAGGTGGACGGCGGTTGTATGCCGCAGCGTGTGGGGTGCACGCGCTTGGTGGTCAGGGTCGGGACCGTCGATTGCACACGGGCGACGTACTTGCGCAGGAGGTAGCGCGCACCGAAGCGGGTCAGCGGTTGGCCGCGCGCGCTGCGGAAGAGCGGCTGCATGGCGTCGGCGCGAGCCGTTGCGCGCGGAGGAGCGCTGCGAAGACCTCGGCGGTCTGCGGCCAGAGGGACAGACGCGCCCTTACGCCCCTTCCCCGCGGAGCCGCACGGAGCGGCCGGGCGAGCTGGGGTCGCACGGCCGGACGTCGAGGATTTCTGCACGCGGGCGCCCGTGTTGAACAGCGCGAGCAGGAGCGCGTGATCCCGGCGCCCGGCGGGGGTCTGCGGGTCGGGCGCGAGGAGCGCCCGCATCTCCTCCATCTCCAAGTACTCGACCACACGGGGACGGGCGCGCTTGAATGGGATGGCGAGCAACCGCTGGCAGCGCTCGAGGTGCTCAGGCTGCCTCGTCGCCGCGTACCGGGCGAACGTGAACGGCCGCGAGGCGCGCATTGCGCGTCGAGGGGCCGTTGCAGCGCTCGGCCTCGAGATGATGGAGGAACGTGAGCACGGCGTCGGGCTCGAGGTCCACGAGGTCGAGGTCGACGACGGCGCGCCCGCAGTGCGCGGCGAGGAACCGGAGGAGCAGCGTGAAGGCGTCCCGGTAGCTGAGGATGGTGTGCGGCTGACCCCACGGACCCGCGGCAGATGATCTCCGAAGAAGCCCGCAAGGTCCGCGCAAGCGCATTGCGCCGCGGCGCTCATCGGTCGTCTCGGGCTCGCCGCGAGCAGCGGAGCGCAGTGTCGTGCGAAGCGCTGATTGGCGGCTTCGGCAACCGGGGGAAGCAGCGCGAGGTAGTAGGCGGTCGAGGCGGATCGAGACGTGGCCCATCGCCGTCGCGAGGGTCGGTAGCTTGGCTTGGACATCGACGCCCTGGTGGTACCAGCGCAGGAGGGCGTGGACGGCATACGTGTGTCGCAGATCATGCACCCGCGGCGGGCGGTCTGCGGCGGTCCGGACTCCCGCGGCACGGAACAGGCGACGCAGGGCCTGGCCGAGGCCACCATCAGAGATGCAGGCGCACGCCACCGTGTCGCCAGGTCACCAACAGCGGCGCCCCAGGGCATGCAGCCAACGATGGCGATTCCCGCAGGAACGCCTCCAGCTCACGGGTGGCGTCGGTCGAGAGCGCGACGACGCGCGACTTGTGGAACTTCGACGCGCGGATCAAGAGCGCGCGCGCAGCGGGATCGTAATCGGAGAGGAGGAGGCGAACCAGCTCGCCGCGACGAAGGCCGGTCGTGTACAGCAGCACCACGGCGAGACGCATCCCAGGGCGTAGAGCGGCGACGTCGACGTCGGCGCCAGCTGCGCGGCAGCCCGCAGCAGCTGCGCCACCTCGTCCTTGAAGATATGCGGTCGCCGCGGCGGATGGGGTGCCGGAAAGCCGGTCGGATCAGGGACGAAGCAGCCGCATCCTGGCGGCGGCGGTACAGGCACGCATTGCGTGCGACCCGCATCCAGTTGCGGCGGACGGTCGCCGTCAGGCGCCCGATCGTGAGACACCACGCCGCGAAACTCGGCACCCAGGTCGCACGATTGACCAGCCAGGAACGCGTCGAGATCGGCGAGGATGGCGGTTTCGCGCGCGAACCCGCGGCCGAGGGCCTGCTTCAGCGCGATGTAGGCGGCAATGTCGGGACCGAGGTAGGACGTGAAGGTGTGTACGGCGCTCATGGCTGCTCCCTCGGTGGCAGGTCGAGCGCGGCGTCGCGAGATCTCGACATCGAGGCGCAGGTAGACGCAGGTGCTCTCGGTGCTGCGGTGCCCGAGCAAGTCCCCGATCGTTTTGAGGGAGGTGCCTTGCCGCAGCAGGTGCACGGCCAGCGAGTGCCGCAGGCAGTGCAGGCCGTGGTACGGAATCGGCAACCGGCTCCGGCGGGTCCACCCCTGGAACGCCTCGGTGACCGCGGTGGGCGCGAGCGGACCCGCGGGGGCACGGGGCCGGAGAAAGAGCTCCCGGTACGATGGCCGCGACGGCCGGGCGTGACGCAGGTAGTCCAGCAGGGCGGCGCCCACCGCGTCCGTCAGCGGGAGCACGAGTGGCGTCTGGGTCTTCGGCCGGCGGACGCACAGCCGGCTCGCCCGCCACTCGACGTCGTCGAGACGCAGCCCCGCCACCTCGCTCGTGCGCAGCCCATAGGTCGCAATGAGCAGGAAGATCGCGTAGTCGCGGCGCCCCATGGGGGTCGCACGATCGATCGCGGCGGGGAAGGCCGTCACGGTGTCCCACATGGCAGGGCGCGCGGCAGACGCTCCCCGATATGTCCGCGGGTGTCGATCGACGCGGGGAGGCCGTGCGCGACCTCGCCCCGCGCTGCGAGGAACCGTAGGAACGAGCGGAGGTGCGCCACCGTGTGCTGCAGGCTCTCCCGACCGATGCGATTTCCAGTCCGGCGGACGAAGTCCTACGCGCCGCGCGCTCAAGGTGTGGAGGTCGCCCGGGCACGCGAAGTCGACGAAGGACAGCAAGTCCAACGCCGTGCGCTGGTGCTGAGGACCGTCGACCTCGCCAATCCGCGGACACGCTCGAGGTGCCCGCCGTAGGCCGCGACGAGTTGCTCCGCTGCCGTCCGTGTCGAGGGCTTCAACCTCCCGCGCTCGGTGAGAAACCGCCCCAGCGCGCGGACCAGCGCCGCGAGGTACACATCGGTGTCGGCCCGAGGCGCCATGGCGAACCATTGGTCGCGGGACAACTCCGGCGAGGTCTCGGATGCCCTGCCGTCGGAGCCGTGCCGCCAACCGTGGCGCGGCACGGACACGCAACCGAATCGGCAACCGGGGAAGCCGCGCATGTGCAGCCACCCGATGAACTCGTCGAGCAGTGGACCAAGCAGCCAGCGAGCCGAGGCGACCATGAATGCGAGGAACATCTCTGCGAGCATCGCAACCTCCTTGGGGAGCACCGTCCAGCGGCGCCCACCCGAGGCTACGAGTTATGTGAAGTCCCTCGGCCGCACCCCTGTCGCGACGGGGCGGTTCGGCGGCGACGCCACATTACGAGGTGCTCCACATGAGTCCAGGACCAGGAGGTCGCTCTGGATGTAGGGCCGCAGGATCTTCGCCCGGCCGTCGAGGCCACCGGCGCGCAGGACGCGGGTGAGCAGCGCGTGCGTGGTGGTGAAGCGCACGAGGTAGCCGCGCTTGAGCAGCGCGAGGCCGATGCTGATCGCGAGGTGGGTCTTGCCGAGCCCGGCGGGGCCGACCAGCACCAGGGAGCGCCCCTGGGTGATGAAACGATCGTCGAGGTAGCGGAGGACGACCTGGCGGTTGAGCTCGGGACGGAGGCGGAAGTCGAATTCATCGAGCGTCTTCTCGAAGGGGAAGGCCGCGTCCTTGAGCCGGCGGCGGACTTGGTTGTCCTCGCGCGCGAGCAGCTCCTCCTGGAGGAGTCCGCGGAGGAAGTCCGGGTACGGCATCTGCTCGGCCGCGGCGCGGTCGAGCCACTCCTGATGGATTTCGCGGACGCGGGCGAGCTTCAGCTGGGTGAGCATCTGGTGCATCAGCTCGCCCTCCCGGGCTGGACGAAGACCTCGTAGCTCGCGAGGTCGCGATCGACGGCGCGTTGGACGGGCACCGGACCGAGCGCGAGCTCCGGCTCGAGCCCGGCCAGCGCCGCCAGGTATTCCGCGCCGATCACCCCCCGGGCGAGGGCGCGGGCGACCGTGGTACGCAGCACGGTCGGACCGGCCGTGTCGCGCCGCGCGATGAGCGCGTCGATCTCGGTGGCCATCCGCTCCCGCCGGCGCTGGCAGACCGCCGCGACGTACGCGGTCACGTCGGCGCCGAGGGCACACAGCGTATCGCGCTCGAGGACGAGCCGTGCCCGCGGGCGGTGGCGCAGCGCCTCGGCGTAGTGTGCCGGGTCCCGGCGCCGTTCGCCGCGGCCGGTACACCGCTCATGCCGGGCCAGCTCGACCCCGTCGTGGCTGAGCACGACGTCGGTTGCGAGCACCCGGACGTCGACGGCCTGCCCGATGTGGCCCGTCGGCACCGAGTACTGGTTGCCGTCGACCCGCACCAGGCTCTCCCGGTTCACCGACGCCACCCGGTAGAGCCCGTACGTCGCCGCGGTCGTGCGCAGTGCGCCGAAGGCCGCCCGCTCCTCGGCCAGCAGCTCCCGCGGGATGCGCCGGTGCGCTTGGGACACCTCCCCATTCTTCTGCGCGCTCCACTGCGCGCTCTGCGCGACGAGGTCTGCCTCGTCGACAAAGGTGCGCCCGGGGAGGAAGTTCGTCTTCACAAACTTCACCAGGTTCTCGACGCTCCCTTTCTGCTGCGGGGCGTGGGGATCGCAGAGCTCGGGATGGAAGCCCAGCTCCGTGGCGAAACGGGCGAAGGCGGGATTCCAGCGCGGCTGCCCGTCGGGGCCCCGGCCGAGTGTGACCGTCTTCATGTTGTCGAACACCCAGGCCCACGGCACCCCGCCCAGCTCCTCGACGATCGTCAGCAGCCCGCGCAGCAGCGGCTCGAGCGTCATCGTCCGCGTCCACTGCACCGCCAGCGTGCGGCTGTATTTCAGCCGCGCCGCCAGGAAGACCCGCCGCACGACCTCGGTCCCGAGCGGGACCCACGCTTCGCCCCAGTCGACCTGGAGAAACTCCCCGGCCAGCCCCTCGAAGCGGATCACGGGCGCGGCCGTGGCCGCCCGGGCCCGCTTACGCTGCCCGACGAACCGGTACCACGTCGCGGCGCTCCCGGTGTACGGCGTCGTCGCGTCCGCCCGCGCCAGCTCGAGCATGCGCTTGATCGGCAGGTCGGTCTCCAGCCAGCCGCTCACCGCGGCCTCCCAGTCTGCCCAGCGGCTTGGTGGTGCGATCCGCCGGTAGCGATGGTCCATCGGCTGCGTCAGCGCACGGGCCACCGTGTGCCGATCACAGCCCACCTGCGCGGCGATCGCCGTCTGGGTCAGGCCGCGCTTCCGTAGGTAGTGCATCGTGCTGCGTGCCATGGCTCGAAACATCCTCCTCTGCCTCCCGCCCGCCCGGTGGCGGTGGGACGCGCTGGCCGCAAGCCGTGGCACATCTTGGGTGAGAATGGATGGCGCATCCTCACTGAGAATTTACACCCTGAGGCCGCGATACTTCGAGAGCGGGTGATCGGGGTCGAACCGACGACCTTGTGCTTGGCAAGCGCTTCGGTCCCGGTCACCACGCCATACCTCGCCAGCGCACGCGAGGAACAACGCCGATCGGACGACGGGCGACGCGCCCTCCGATGACGCCGGATCGCGAGGGGCCGCGGACACCCCGCGGACACCCTAACCACGCGCGGATTCTCGGCCGTTCACGTCTGCCGAGCCCCCGCTAAGCGCCGGCGCCCGTGTAGTCTCGCGAGAAGTAAACCTCCGGCCCCAGGTGGTCCAACAGGAATGGCTTGATCCGGAGGGCGCGGGCACGACCTCCGTTGATATAGAGGATCAACGTCTTCGCTTCAGCGCCAAGCACGACGGCGATATGAATACCTTGATCCACTTTCCACCCGCTGACGTCGTAACGGATGACGAAGGCTGCGCCGCCGCCGTCAAACAGCCGCACTAGCAGCCACGGCTTGCCGTCGAGTTGCTCGAAGTAGAGCGACAGGCGATTCGTTGTTGGTGCGCCAGCGTACAGGTCGAAAAGGTAGAGGCGACCCACCACTGGAGCAGTGCTCATGGGTGTGTAACGCAAACCCAAACTGACTGCGCGATTCACGAAAAGGCCGGGCACGTATTGGACGACTCCTCCGATCGGAACCGCCTGGCCGGTCGGCAACGCGACTTGACCCGCCCAGCGGTCAACCTTGGCCTCTATGCCCTGAAGCGTCCGTGATTGCGCTTGCTTCTCCTGACGCTCCTCCCAGTCGCGCTCGAAGGGAACGACGGTCGTACTGACCGTCGTAAGAACGATTGCCAACACCTTGAACGACCATGCTGGTAAGTGCCCCCGCTTAGCGAGGTCCTCCACGTCGCTCTGGAACAACAGGAGGACGGCAAGAACCCACGGAGCCAGCACCTGGTAGAGGAGTGCTCCCGAGTAACACCAAGCGGTTCCTAGGACTACCAAGGTGACAAGCAGTGTCCCAACTTGCAACCCACGGCATAGTCGTCCGCGCCGCTCGTGTCTTTGCGTTCCGGTTCTCTGCATAGGCGTTCCCCAAGCACGGCGGATTGGCCGAAGGCAACTAAGCCAATCAACGGCCGCGCAGCTCGCAGCCAGGCCACCGCGCAAAGCGGAGGACCGAGTATCCGGGCAGATTACGCGACGACTGGGGGCCCAGATTACGCGATCTTTGACAGGTGACGGGTACACGTTCCACCACACGCGCCACTCCTGCGTCACGAACCTGTTGAACGCGGGCGTGCCGGCCCACGAGGCGATGGCCGTCTCCGGCCACCGGACCCGCAGCGTGCTCGACCGCTACTCCCTCACCTTGAAGCAGCAGACCCGCGCGGCCCTACGGCGGGCGACTGCCTACACGGCCGAACAAGCCACCGCCGCGCCGCCGGTCCTCCCTCTGCCGGACCGGCGACAGGGTGCTCGCCCATGATCGCGGACACCCTCCCCCTTCGGGGGGGCATCGCACTCAGATAAGTACGCGACTTCTCGAGAGCGGGTGATCGGGGTCGAACCGACGACCTTGTGCTTGGCAAGAAAGCTGGGTGCCGTCACCTGGCCCGCGCTGCCCATCTCTGCCCGAGCATTTCGTCTCTTGTATCGGCTGCCCCGGGGCACGAATGGACCGCGCAGGGAATAGCGTATGCACACCCTAAGCACACCCCTGCCGCGGTGCGGGCCACAGGCGTGGGCGCCTGCGGTCCCGCCACCGGGCGAATCCCGGTCGCCGACCATGTGCTCGGGGAGCAAACGTCCCCTTGCAAGTCCCTGAATCCTTGGTGGTTCCTGGGGGGGTGTGTGCAAGGGTGTGCCTACGGCGAGGAGCCATGAACCCCGCCCGAACACGTCAAAAACGCCGCCGTCCCTACCTCAAGTCCGGCGTGTATACGCTCAAGAAGGCCGTGCAGACGCTCGGAAACCGCGCCCTACCGTCGAAGCGGACCGCGCTCGGGCGCGAGCTGGCCGCGTGGCGTGCCGCGCTGGTCGCCGACCTCGGGGGCCCCGATGCCATCTCAACGCAGGTGGCGGCGCGTGGCCAGGCCTGGCGATCACCAGCTCCTGGTCGGCGGCGCCTACGTGCTCGGCATGGACTCGCCGGTGAACAAGCAGAAGCGGTGCCTGCATCCCGTCGTGCGGGAGCGGCAGGCGCTCGTCAACCAGCTCCAGAGCCTCTTGCGCGACCTCGGGCTTGACCGGAAGGCCGCACCAACCGAGACGCTGGCCGAGTACCTCGCCCGCCGCGAGCGCGAGCAGGCCGCCCTGAGCGGTCGGCGGGACCCCGCCCCGTAAGACGCGCAATCCACCGTCATGACCGTCGTGACCGTCATGACCCGCGCCAGTGCTCAAGAATTCCATGACGGTCGCGGTCCCGATCCGCCCGACCGTCACACCCGACAATCACGCGGCGCCGCGGAGACCAGGTAGTCCGCGGACGCGCAACCGTCTAGGCAGGGGACGTGGCGAGCATCCTCGACATGATGACCGACCGCGCCTTGCTCGGGTCCGTCTTCGGGGACGCCTCGTGGGCGCCGTGGCGGGCATTCGCAGCCAGCGTCTACGGCCTGCCGCTCGACCCCGAGGGCGCAGCGCTCTACCGACAGGCGACGGCCAGGACTGCACCGCCGACGGAGCCGGCCCGAAGCATTCGCGCTCTGCGGCCGGCGCTCGGGCAAGAGCATCGTGGCCGCGCTGCTCGGGGTCTACGCGGCGGCGTTCCGGCGCTACCGGCTGTCCCCTGGAGAGACGCCGGTCGTACTCATCGCGGCGGTCGACAGCGGCAGGCCGGCGTGATCCTCGACTACTGCCGCGGACTGCTCGACGCCTGCGCGCTCACGCGAAGCGGGTGGGCGGCGACGACCGGCGAGACGCTCACGCTGCGCTCGAGTACGTGAAGAAGAGGAGTTCGCATCGAGTCCGGTCGAGCAACTATCAGTCCGTCCGTGGCGTGACGCTGGCCGCCGCCGTGATCGACGAGGCGCTTCCATCCGGGACGGACTCGACCTCGCCCGACGTCGAGGTCTACCGAGCGCTCGAAGCCGGCACTGCTGACGACCCAGGGCTTGCTGGTGGCGATCTCCAGCCCCTGGGCGCAGCGCGGGCTCATGTACGAGCGGTGGAAGCGGCACCATGGGCGGGACGGCGACCCCGTGCTGACGTGGGTGGCGCCCTCGGCGGTGATGAACCCGACGCTCGACCCGGCGGCGATCGCCGAGGCGCTCGCGGACGACCCGACGGCGGCGCGCACCGAGTGGGAGGCGCGATGGCGCGAGGACATCACGCCGTTCCTGAGCGAGGACCAAGTGGCGGCCGTCGTCGTTCCGAACCGCCGGGAGCTGCCGCCGCAGCCGGGCGTGCGGTACGTCGGGTTCCTCGACCCGTCGGGCGGCTCGCAGGACAGTTTCACGGCGGCGGTGGCGCATCGCGAGGAGCGGGACGGCGGGACCGTCGTGGTGCTCGACGCGCTGCTTGAGCGGGTGCCGCCGTTCGACCCGGAGCGCGTGGTTGCCGAGGTGGCGGCGCTGCTCGCAGCCTACGGCGTCACCGTGGCGACCTCGGACAAATACGCTGGAGTCTGGGTCCCGGCCACGTTCTTGAAGCCCGGCATCCGCGTCGAGCAGTCGGCGGCCGCCAAGTCGGAGCTGTACGCGTGGCCTTGCCGCTCATCCTGGGCCGCCGCTGCGAGCTGCTCGACCTGCCGCGGCTCACGGCGCAGTTCGTCGCGTTGGAGCGCAAGACGGCGCGCTCGGGCCGGGAGAGCATTGCGGAGCCTCCCGGGGGCCACGACGACCTGGCGAACGGCGCCGTGGGGGCGCTCACGTTGGCGGCGCAGGCGGCCGACACCGGCGCGTGCGTGTTCGGCGTCCGCGACGCGCCCGTGTCGGTCGAGGATCGCCCGCCGATCGACGAGGCCGGTTGGGGGACGTCCTTGCTCGACCGCCGGTGGGCCCGCGACCTCTGCTGACCCGCTCGGGTTCGTGCTCAGCAAGAACCTCCACCGCCGGCACCTCACGGAGTCCGAACGCGGGCTCGTGGCGGCCCGGATCACGAACCTTTCGGTGGGACGGCCGGCGAAAGAAAATGGGGCCCGGGCCCCCATTTCGGTGGGAGACGCCGCCGCGCTCCTGCAAACGAATCGACGCCAGGTGCAGCGGGCGGCCTACGTCCGCAAGCACGCGCCCGACCTGCACGCGCAGGTGAAGGCGGGGACGCGCTTGCCTGCGTGCCTGCAACCGTCTACCGGCGAGCCATGAGCCTGCCAAAGCTGACCCGCGGGCAAGTGCGGGAGATTCGTCGCGCGCGGCGAGCCGGCGTGCCGTTGCACGTGCTGGCGGTCGACTACGGCGTGTCCGAGAGCGCGATCAGCCGCGCGGCGACCCGCCAGACCTGGTCCGAGGTCGAATGATCGCCTACTAGCGAGGGCGCGTCGGGGGTGGCACGCGGTCAGGCATGGTCCCCTCCGCTGCTTCCGGCGCGCCCCTCGATACCACGAGGAACGACCCGATGCTCGATAAACTCATCGTGACCGTACCCAAACAGACCGAGCCCCCGCCGGCCCCCGACTTCTCCGAGGTCGCCGAAATCAAGCTGCGGATGGCGGAAGGGGACTTCGAGGGCGCCCGGAGCGTGCGGGCCGCGATGCTGCGCCGACTCACCAGCACCGGCGCGCTCGCGACGTACGACCCCCGCGGGCGGCGCCCCGCCGTCGAAACGTTCGTCGCGGTCGACCCGGCGGCGCTGTCGCCGGCCGGCCAGCAGCTGCTCGATGCCCTCCGGCAGTACGCGGCCGACTACCGGCTGGCGGCGACCGACATCGGTGAGCGGTCGCGCATCGTCGATGCCCTCGCGAGCGCGCTCAAGCTGAATGTGGACACGGTAGAACGACAGCAAATCGCCCACGGGGTGTGGCCGTGATCGCGACCGCCGACTTGCACCGGCTGCCCGAAGCCGCGTTGGACGTGGTACAGGCGGGAAGCCGCGTCCGGCTTGGGTTTGCGGCGATCGCGCATCGGCTGCGCGAGCTGCGCGGCGCCGCGCTCGACCTCCACTGCCTCGGGATCGCCCGCGGCCTGGCCGAGGTCGACGATGCACTCGGCGGCCTGGACGCCCTCGTGCGCGATCTATTGGACTTGCTCGAATGCTACGAAGCCCGGCCTGCTGCGCCGGCGGAAGGACGTGCGTAATGCCAACCCTCGCACATGACACCGAAACCCGGCTCGGCCTGCTCACCAGCGCCGTCGCCGCGCTGCTCGACGCGGTGGACGCGCTCGAGGTCCGCGACACGCGCCGGTCGCAGACGGCCGTCCGGCTCGCGCGGGCGGCCGTGGCGCGGCTCGATCCGCCCGCGGCCGCGTAACACATGGGGACGGTCTGGTTCGGCCAGGCGGCGTCCGGGGACACCTTCACGATCCCGCAGCGGGTCGCGGGCGAATACGGCCCGCCGTTCTTCTCGGTGCCCTCGGTCGCGGCGCCCGCGGCGATCACGATTCAGTGCGCGCCGTCGTCGGCCGGGCCGTGGGGGACGCTGGCGCGGCCGGACGGCTCGGGCCTCCCGTTCGTGATCTGCTCGTCGGTGCCGGGCTGCGGCATCGGCCCGCGGGTCGTCGGCTTCGTGCGGCTGGCGTTCGGCGCGCCCACCGCGGTGACCAGCATCAAGTGCGACTTTCTCAACGTCCCGGGATGACGGCCCGCCGGATTCGCCGCGCGGCGCTCGGGACGGGCGTGCCGATTCCAGCGCCCTCGCTGTGGCGGGCGGTTGCCGTCGGTGTCTTGGAGCGGGCAGCGGACGATCTGCGGGGCCGCACCGGGCTCGGGCTCACGCTGCGGGGCCGGGCCGCCGCCCGGCACGATGCCGCGCGGTGGTTCGCGTCCGAGGCCCGCGGCCCGTTCAGCTTTGGGACGATCTGCGACGGGCTCGACCTCGACCGCGAGGCCGTGCGGAAGGCGCTCGGGCTCGGCTAGCGTTTCGGTTTGATCGACAAGACGAACGTGCGCGGGCCGTCCCACGCCGGCGCCCCGCAGCTCGCGGCGCGCGCGGGGCGGCGGATCGAGCTTTCGCCGCTCGACGCGCGCGCGAATAGCATGCGATCGCGCTTCGTTGGCACGGTCGCGTCGCGCAAGTGCGCGGCGGCCCGCAGGACGTCAGTCGCCGCGCAGGGAAAGCTCACGGCGAGCGAGCCGGTGTGGAACCAGTGCCGCACCGTTCGCGCGGACGGTGCGGCGGTGCCCCACGCGGTCTGAAGCACTCGGGCCGCCTCGGTCGGCGACTCAATAATTGCCGCGGGTGGCTCCACGCCCATGGACGAGGGCATATCATGTCCCATGGAACCTCAAAACATAGACGGCGCACGGGTTCTCCGCGTCGCGGACGCCGCGCGGCTCCTCGGCATCAGCCTAGCGACGTTGCACCGCTGGGTGAAAGACGGCGCGCTGCCCCCGCCGCTGCGCTTGGGCGCACGGGCGCGGGGATGGCGCCGTGACGCGCTCGAATCCTGGCTTGCGTCGCGAAGCGCGAGCGCCGGCCGATGACCGCCACGTACCAGGTCCCACGGCTCGCCTCGTCCGACCTCGATGATGAGCGCCTCACGCACGATGACCTCGCGCGGCTCGACGCTGACGACCTGCTGCACGAGTTCGCGCGCACGCTCGTCGCCCTCGACAGGGTAACCCGAGCGGACGCGGATCGCCCCTGGCTCCTCGAGCGGTATCGCGCCGTCGTCGCGGAGCAGCGCCGGCGCGCCCCACACGGAGCGCCCCGGTGCCGGTAGCGCCGGGCGCGCGGGGGCCATCTCAGGCCACCGTGCTGGTCGACCTCGCGCTGTCCAGCGGTCTGGTCCCGTTTCGTGATCGCGATGGCGCCGCCTACGCGACGGTCGACGTCGACGGGCACATCGAGACGTGGCGCCTGCGCTCGGCGGGTCTGCGGGCCTGGCTCGCGCGGCAGTACTACGCGGTCACTCGCCGCACGCCGAACGCCGCCGCGCTCGTCGACGCGGTGCAGACGCTCGTCGGCATCGCCCAGTACGACGGCGACGTCGAGGACGTCCACGTGCGCCTCGCGGAACGGAACGGGGTGCTCTACCTCGACCTGGCGGACGCGGGGTGGCGGGTGGTCGAGATCGGCCTCGCAGGGTGGCGCGTGCTCGACCAGTCGCCGGTGCGATTCCGCCGGACAAAAGGCATGCAGCCGCTTCCCGAACCGCAACGCGGCGGCCGGGTCGACGACCTGCGCCCGTTCGTCAACGCCGCAGACGCCGACTGGCGGCTCGTCGCGGCGTGGCTGGTCGGCACGTTGCGTCCTGGACGCCCGTTCCCGGTTCTTGCGCTCTACGGCGAGCACGGCAGCGGCAAGAGCACGCAGGCCCGAATGCTGCGGCGGCTCGTCGACCCCAACCTGGCCGACCTCCGGTCCTCGCATCGGGACGAACGGGACCTCGTGATCGCCGCGCAGAACGGGTGGATCATTGGCCTCGACAACCTCTCGAAGATCCCGGACTGGCTTTCGGACGCCCTCTGCCGGGTGTCCACGGGCGCGGGGTTCTCGACCCGGACGCTCTACACCGACGAGGACGAGTCCTTGTTCGCGGTCCAGCGGCCGGTGGTGTTCACGAGCATCGACGAGGTGATTGCCCGCGACGACCTGGCCGACCGCGCCCTGATCGTCACGTTGCCGCGGATCGCGGACGCGGCCCGCCGCACCGAAGAGGCGCTGTGGGCGAGGTACGACGCCGCGCGACCGGCGCTCCTCGGCGCCTTGCTGACGGCCGCCTCCGCCGCGCTCGCGGCGCTGCCGGATGTTCGACTCGAGTCGATGCCCCGCATGGCGGACTTCGCGCGATGGAGCGCGGCCGCCGAGACGGCGCTCGGGTGGACGTCGGGCGCCTTCGTGGACGCCTACGCCGGGAACCGGAAGGCGGCGGCCGAGACGGTGCTCGAGGCGAGCGCGATCGGCGCCCCGCTCCGCGCCCTGCTGGTACAGCGGCCCGATTGGTCTGGGACCTCGACCGAGCTGTTGCGGGATCTCGTCGCCCTGACCGACGAGACGACCCGAGGACGCCGCGACTGGCCGGCGACGCCGAGGGGACTCTCCGGTCAGATGCGGCGGCTCGCCCCCGACCTCCGGCTCGTGGGGGTGGTGGTGGACTGGTTCCGCGCCCCAGGCGACAGCCGGCCCCGTCTCCTGAGGATCGTTGCATCCGACCGTCCCGACCGGCCCGACCGTCCCGGCGGCAGTATCGGCGCGGCGGATTCCGGGACGGTCGACCCCGATCCGGGACGGTCGACCGTCCCGGCGGACTCGGATCGTCCCGCCGAAAATGCCCGTCCTACCGACGGTCGGGACGGTCGGGACGGTCGGGACGATGATTCGCAGGTCTTTACAGGACAGGACCCCGCCGCCCCGCGCTGCTGGGTGTGCGCCGAGCCGACGGACTACCTCGCTCCCGACGGTCGGTGCCAGCCGGGGACGGGGTGCGCGACCGACGAGGATGTGGCGTGACCGAGCGGCCCGACCTCGCCGCGCTCGTCGCCGCGATCCCCGACGACCAGCTGCCGGCGGTGCTCGTGCTGCTCGCGGCGCGGTTGGCGCAGCGGCCGGCGCCGGTCCCGCATGGGCCGCCGCCCGAGGACCGGCTCGTGACGATCGACGAGGCCGCCGAGCGGCTGGGGGTGACGAAGGACTGGCTGCGGCGGCGCCCCGAGCTGGCATTCACGGTGCGGCTCTCGGAGGGGGTCGTGCGGTACTCGGCGCAGGGCCTCGCGGCCTTCATCCGTCAGCACCGGCCGGGGCGGTAGGTTGCCAGCAGTACTCCCGATGCGGTACGAGGCCCCCGTGGCGGAACGACAGCGGCACGGCGAAGTGAAGATCACGGCGTGGCTCCCGCGGACGCTCTGGAAGCGGGCGAAGCTGCGTGCCGCCGCCGAGGGGCGCCCCCTGCGGCTCGTGATCCTCGACGCCTTGACTGCGTACCTCGCCGCGAAGGAGGGCCAACGATGAAAGGCGCGAAGGGGTTCGGGCGCGTGTTTTTGCGCCCCCGGTCGCAGTACTGGTGGGTGGCGTTCACCTACCGGGGCCGCGAGATCCGGGAGAGTTCCGAAGCGACGACGAAGCAGGGCGCCGTCGACTTCCTCAAGCAGCGGCTCGCGGAGATCCATGGGCAGACCTACGTGGGGCGCGCGGCCAAGGACGTGACCGTCGCGGACCTGCTCGATGGACTGCAGCGCACGTACCGCATCGAAGGCCGGGCCTCCCTGCGGACGGTCAAGGGCCATGTGGACGCCTGGGGGGCGGTGCTCGGGGACGAAAAGGCCGTCAACGTCGATCGCCCCGTGCTCGATCGCGTCGTGGAGGAGTGGCAGGCGGCGGGGCGGGCCCCGGCCACGATCCGCAAGCGGCTGGCGAGCCTGCACCGGGCCTTCGTGCTGGCCCGTGAGGCACGACAGGTGGCGAGCATCCCGGCGTTTCCTCGCGTCGTCGTCCACAACGCGCGCCAAGGGTTCTGCGAGTGGGCAACGTTCCGCCGGCTCCTCGCCGCCCTCCCAGACGACGGCCTCCGGGACTATGTGGAGTGGGCGGCGCGGACCGGGATGCGCAAGGGCGAGATCGCGAAGTTGACGTGGCAGGGGTACGACCGCGAGACGGGCGTGGTCCGCCTCCCCGGCAAGGACGCGAAGACAGGCCAGCCGCGCCGCATCGTGCTCGCCGGGCCGCTTAAGGCGCTGATCGCCCGGCGCCTCGCCGTCCGTCGGCTCGACTGCCCGCTGATCTTCTGGCGCCCCTACGTGGGGGCCCCGACGCCGCGCCTCCGACCCGGGACTCCGGCGCCCATCGCGGAGTTCCGGAAGACGTGGACGACCGCGTGCAAGGCGGCGGGTGTCCCCGGCCTCCGGTTCCACGACCTGCGGAGAACCGCCCTCCGCAACATGATCCGGGCCGGCGTCAGCCAGACGGTCGCGATGCGGATTTCCGGCCACCAGACGGACGCGATCTTCCGGCGGTACGACATCACGTCCGACACCGACCTCCGCGAGGCGATGGAAAAAACGGCGGAGTACGTGGACGGCCTGCCGGCCACCGCCACGGTCGAACCGTTGGCGCGCGAGGGAGTGTCCGGATAGTGTCCGAGATGGTGCCCATCGCACGCCATCGGACGACCCAGGTAGCACGCCAACATGCTTGAATTTCCTGGGTTCCGATGGGATCGGATGGGGAGGCGCTCCCCCCGTGCGGCACTTCGAACCTGCAGGTCGCCCGTTCGAGTCGGGCCGGGCGCGCTGGAATTCTCGAATCTCTGACGCCGGGTCGCCGGCGACGACGTGGTGCGCTGCGACGTCCTCGGCGGCCGCACGCTGACGATGGCTCCGTGGGAGAGCGGGCCCGCGGACGCGGGGCTCGCAACCCCCGCGTCACGCGCTTCGCAGAGCCTTGCGGTGACCACACCTGCGCGCCGTCGCCGCGGCGACGGTCACCGTGCAAACGCTTGCTGGCCATCTGCAACGGCTTGCGCCCCTTCGGCCCGCGCAGTCTCCGATGCGCGCGTCGAGGTGGTCGCCGATGGGGGCCCCGGACGGCACGACCATTGCTCTCTTCACTCGACGCAATCAGTTGACGGAGGTTGGAGTGGGGAACGCATCTCGGTGGACAATTCGGTTCGCGACGCTGCTGGCATCCTTCGCCGCTGGCGCGATCGCGCGTGCAGATGTGACCGGTTCCTTCGACGGACAGATCAGCGGGCCAAGCCTGCCGGTCGCGGTCAACGCCGCGGCGGCATTCTCGCAGGCGGGGAAGGCAATCACGGGCACGATCGCGCTGGATGGCACGCTCGCTGGTGCGTACACCGTGAATGGCAGGGCCACGCCGAAGAAGGTCAAGCTCTCGGGTTTCGGGCCGGGCGGCGCTAGGCTCACCTGGGCGGGGAAGATCGGCGGCGACACCGTCGCCGGGAAGGTGCGCGTGAAGGGCTCCGGCAAGCTCGGCGGAGTGCTCGCCATGACGCGCAACGTCTCCAGCGGGGACGGCGCGGGCTGTGATGCCGTATACACCCAGAACGCCGACTACTTCGCCACGAACCTCCTGGGGGACGCGCTCACGGCCTGCACGGCCTGCCACGTGCCCGGAGGAACGGCGGGCCCGACGCGCTTGCACGTGCTGGTGAGCGATCCGCTCGCCACGGCACGGTCGATCGCGTTGCTCGTCGACCCGGCGAGCCCGACGACGTCGCGGATCGTCGTGAAGCCGTTGCTGATCGTCCCGCACGGCGGCAATCAGGCGATCGTGTCCGGCAGCACGCAGGAGCAGAGCCTGCGCCAGTGGGTCGATCTCGTCACCCAGGCCCACTGCAACTGACGTCGGTCCGGTGAGCGACCGGCACGCGCGCGTCGGCGAGCGCGCGGCTACAATCGGCGGGGCGCTCGGCCTTGTGCGTCGAGCGCCTGGCCGAGCGCGGCGTCGCGCTGCCGGACCGCGCGCAGCACGTCGCTGGAAATCGCGCCCTGCGCCTGGAACAGCCACCGGACGCGCGTGGCGACTTCCGGGGACGGATCGCGCAGATACGGCAGGAGGTGCTCGAGGGTCGCCTCGTCGAGCGGCAGGAGGCGCGTCAGGGTGTGGGCGGCCCACTCGCGCACGACGGGGTCGTCGCTACCGAGCGCGGCGATCAGGCTCGGTCGCACGCGCGGGTCGGTGGGTGCGAGGCAGGCGAGCAGTCGAAGCCCCTCGGCGTCGCCGTAGAGCGTCTGGGGGATGTCGGTCGCGGCGAAGTCGCCACGCAGCGACTCGTGCCGGGTGATCTCGCACATGATGTCGACGACCTCGGAGGTGAGGCGCTGGCGGAGCAGCTGTCGGGCCCCATCGGTCGCGATGGCGTGGAACTCCGCCTGGCCGAGCCACCCCGTCAAGACGGCGAAGTGCGCGAGCTCCAGCTTGAGGGCCGACACGTTGAGGTTGCGCACGAGCTGAAGCAGCGTGTCGCGCGTCCCGCTCAGCTCCTGGATGTCGGCGAAGACGTGGCGCGCGTCCGTCGAGAGGCTCGCAGGCGGATGCCGCGTGAGGAACACCTCCACGGTCGGTACGAAGCTGAGGGCGTCCGCGCGCGAGAGGAGCGTGTGGGCGATCCGCAAGCGATCGGCGTCGCTGCGGCCTTCGTCGTAGAGGGCGCAGATGCGGTCCCGGTCGACGGCGCCGGCTTCCGCGGCAGTGAGGCCGGTGATCTGGGTGAGCGCCGTGCCCCGGAACGCCGCGAGCAGCGCCTCGTTGCGGTGCGCCTCACCCGCCGTCCGTTCCAGAACGCGCGCGTAGTCGGGCGTCGCGCGCATGTAGCGGGCGAGCATCGGCGCGGTGTACTCGCCGCGCGGCGCAACCGAGGAGAAGCCGTAGAGGCGCGGCACACCCGCGAAGATCCGGCGCAGCGATTCGCGGAAGCTCGGGCCGAGCGGTCCGTATCGCAGCGCGACGACGCGTTCGGCCGAGGCCTGGTCGAAGCCGTGATCGAGCAGGACCCGCAGGTACTCGTCGGGCGTGCGGCTGTCCTCGTCCTTCGTGGCGAGCGTGTTGCAGGCGAGCAGGAACACCTCCTGCGGCCGATGGAACAGTCCTGCGCAGCGTGCCTGGCACGACGCTTCTTCCAGCTCCTGCAGGCTCAGGGAAAGGCCGCGCTTGCCGAAGAACCTGCCGGCGAACTCGGCCGAGTACACGACCATGTCGCAGGTCGCGTCGGGGGTGCAGGCGTCGAGCAACCACGACGCCGAGGCGCCGTCTCCGGCGCCGAGCGCCCGCGCGGCGGCACCCGCGCCGAGGTCCACGAACTCGAAGCGGTCCGGGTCGAGGTGAGCGCGGAACACGTCGAGCTCGTGCGGCTCGTTGAGTGCGACGACGCAGACCTTCAAGCGATCCGGCGGTGTCGCCGTAGCCGCGGTGGCGCCGGCGAGGACGGTGACCGTCAGCAGCGCGAGCGCGCCGAAGAACCGACGTGCCGAGGGAACACGCACGCCGGGCTTCTCGGCGGATCATCGGGCGGACTTGAGAACCGAGGCCCCGACGCCGTGGCCGCCGCGCGGCGGCCAATGTGTTGACACCGTCCGCGAATGGCAGACGTCATCGCGAACCGCGCGATCACCGCCTGCGTCAGGGCAGCACCTCGAGCGGGCTCCATGGTCGCCGCGGGTCGGTGAACGCGAAGGCGATCGTGCGCGACGTGCCGGCGGCGTACGCGAGGCCGCCGGCGGCGAGCAGCAGCGTTCCGGGAAGCGCGATGCCCCACGTGCCGAGGAGCAGCCCGCCCGCCGTCACGGCAACGCCAATGTTGAACAGTACGCAGACGACCGCCTGCAGCGGAGCACGTACGCCGAGGACCCCCATCGGGACGACGCGGCGGCCCCGCTCGGTGCGCGCGGCGGCCACGAAGCCGGGGAAGAGCTTGTACGACACGCCGATGACCATGTTCGACATCCACCCGAGCAGACCCGCGGCGGCGTAGGCGGCGGTCAGGTGGACGCCAGTCTCGGTCTCGGCGCCGATCAGCGCGAGGGCGACACCGGCCGCCACGGCGACGACGCACCACACCGCGCTGGCGATCGCATGGCGACCGGTCCAGTCGATGGGCATGCGGTGCGTGCGGATCACCTCGAGCACGAGGACGACGTAGGTGCCGAGGCCCACGGCGAGGGCGATCCCGACGACCGCGGCGAGCCTGCTGCGCAGCAGGAGGGTCCCCACGAGGAGCACGACCTCCGTGGCGAGCAGCAGGACCAGGCGGCGTGCTGGGTCGCTCGCGTCGAGGGTGGGGAGGAGGAACGCGGGCAAGAAGCGAAAAGAGAGCGCGCAGAGCGTGAGCCCCACCCAGCCGACCGCGGCGAGGTGGACGTGGGCGCCGAGGTTGGTGAGCAGGCTGCCGCCGAGAAAGGGCCACGTCTTGTCGGCCGCGAGCAGGGTCCCGAGCACGGCGGCCGAGAAGAAGAGCGCCGTTGCCGCGAGAATGCCGACCTCGGCTACGCCGTGGCGCGGCGCGCTCCAGAGGAGCGGCCAGAGATTCGCGCACAGCAGCGCCACCGAGACCACGAGCACCCCCGCGGCCGCCGTCGCCACGACCCAGTCGCCCCGCCAGAACTGGACGATCAGCGTGGCGACGCCGAGCACGAAGGTGCCGTACTGGACGAGCGCGAGGCGGGGGTGCGGAACGTGCCGCTTCGTGATCGCCGGGACATAGCGGTAGAGCACACCCACCATCGCCATGCTGAGCCAGCCGAGCGTGAACGTGTGCGTGAGGGCGAGTACGTGCGCTTGGTAGAAGTGGGCCAGCAGGTCCGGCAGGACGAACGGGGCCAGCGCGAGCCCAACGGTGAAGAAGAGGACCGCCGCGCCGAAGAAACAGGGAGGCAGCAGCGCGGCGATGCGGTCGCGTGGATGGGGTGGGGGCATTCGGCGGCGCACAGAGAAAGCACAGATCGGGCGAGGCGGCGAGTCGGGTCCTTGCCCCGGGCGTGGGGGAGGCGGTACGTTCGCGTGGCCGTGAGCGATCGCCCGCCGATCCGATGCCGTCGGACTGCTGCCCGCATCGCCGGGCTCGTGCAGAGCGACATCCGTCGCATGACGCGTGCGTGCGACGCCGTCGGCGGCATCAACCTCGGCCAGGGCATCTGCGACCTGCCCACGCCGCCGGTCGTGGCGGCGGCCGCCAAGCAGGCGATCGACGAGCGCCAGTCGACGTACTCTCGGTACGAGGGCGCCGAGATTCTTCGCCGGGCGATCGCGACCAAGCTCGCCCGGGACAACGCGATCCCTGGCGTCGACCCCGAATCCCAGGTCGTGGTGACGGTCGGTGCGACGGGCGCATTCGCGGCCGCCTGCCAGGCGCTGCTCGATCCCGGTGACGAGGTGATCGTGTTCGCGCCGTACTACGGTTACCACCTCAACATCCTGCGGGTCGCGGGCGTCGCGGTGCGCGTGGTCCCGCTGCAGCCGCCGGGATGGGCCGTCGACGCCGCCGACGTCGAGGCCGTGGTCACGCCGCGTACGCGGGCGATCGTGCTCTGCACACCCGCGAATCCTTGCGGCAAGGTCTGGACGCGAGCGGAGATCGCCGCCGTGGGGGCGGTGGCCGAGCGCCACGACCTGCTTCTCCTCACCGACGAGATTTACGAGTACATCACCTTCGACCGGCCCCACGTGTCGCCGGCGAGCGTCGGGCGGCTGGCGGAGCGCACCGTGACGATGGGCGGGTTCTCGAAGACGTTCAGCATCACCGGCTGGCGAATCGGCTATGCGGTGGCGCCGGCGGACCTCGCCGGGCCGATCGGTCTCGTGAACGACCTGCACTACGTCTGCGCGCCGACGCCGCTGCAGATCGGCGTGGCGCACGGGATCCTCGAGCTGCCGGCGGCGTACTATCGTGACCTCGCGGCGGACTACCACGCCAAGCGCGACCGGCTGGTCGATGCCGTCGGTCGTGCGGGGTTCGCACCGCATCCACCGGAGGGGGCGTACTACCTGCTCGCGGACTTCACGGGTCTCGGCTGGACCGATGCCGTCGCGGCGGCACGCGCGGTCCTCGAGCGCGCCCGGGTGGCAGCGGTGCCGGGGACCGCGTTCGACGACGGGCCGGTGGGCAACCGGCTCCTGCGTTTCTGCTTCGCGAAGGAGTGGGGCGTGCTCGAGGAGGCGTGCCGGCGGATCGCGACCGCCGACCTCGGGCGCGGAAATGGGCGGGCGAGCGGGGCGGGGAGATGATACGCTCCTCGGCCGGCCGAGATATTCGTCTGCCGACCCCGGCCGAGGCTCTACCGGGCCGCGCCGCGCGGATGTCGGTGCCGGCACGCCACGCGGTGCTCGACGCACCGCTCGAGCCGCCGTTCCCGGCGGCGCTGGAGCGTGCGGTCCTCGGCCTCGGCTGCTTCTGGGGCGCCGAGCGCAAGTTCTGGCAGCTCCCGGGCGTCTTCACGACGGCAGTCGGTTACGCGGGCGGCCTCACGCCGAACCCGATGTACGACGAGGTCTGCTCCGGGCGCACGGGCCACGCCGAGGTCGTGCTCGTGGTGTTCGACCCGGCGCGCCTCCCGTACGAGCAGGTGCTGCGCGTGTTCTGGGAGAGCCACGACCCGACGCAGGGCATGCGTCAGGGGAACGACATCGGCTCGCAGTATCGCTCGGGCATCTGGTGCTACGACGACACCCAGCGGGCAGCCGCCGAGGCGTCGCGCGCCGCCTACCAGCGCCGGCTCGCCGAGGCGGGCTTCGGCCCGATCACGACGGAGATCGCCGCAGCATCCGACTTCTACTACGCCGAGCCATCCCATCAGCAGTATCTGGCGAAGAACCCTGCCGGGTACTGCGGGCTCGGCGGCACCGGCGTCGCCTGTCCCGTCGGTGTCGGGCGGATCTGAGACGCGCGGCTCAGGCCCGGGAATAGCGCGTCGAGGACCACGAGCGGAGGAGATTCATCTCGTGCCCGAGCTCGGCCTCCACGGCGGGTGGGGTGGCTCGCGGCGCGGCGGCGGCCTTGGCGGCGCGCGGGATTGGCCGGCTCGTCGCCTTTGCCTTCTTCGTGGTCGCCTTGGGCTTCTTGGTGCCCTTGGTGAGTTTGACCGTCTTGGGGCTCTTGCCGGGGCGGGCCCCGGCCTTCTTCGCGGTCTTGCGTGCCTTCGTCTTCGTCTTCGTCGCCATTTGCACTCCTCCGCGGCGCGCGACCGGGCGCGCGCGTGCGCGGCGGCGACATAGCAGACGCCGAGCGCTTCAGGAAGAGCGCGACGCTTCGGTGGCCTGACGATGCCAGAGGCGAAGGAAGAGCGCGCCGAGAGCGAAGGCCGAGACGACGTTGGCGATCGCCACCGTCGTGAACACCGCGCGGTCGGCGAGGCCGAGGAGCTGCGTGCACAGAAGCGCGACCCCGAGGACCCCGACCGTGCGCACGGCCATCCAGACGAGGGCGGCGCCCGCGCGGCCAAGGCCCTGAAACGCGAACGCGAGCGTCATGCTCACCCCGAGAAACGGGTACGATGGGCCGATGATGCGAAAGTAGGACGTGCTCACGTCGCGGATCGCGGGGTCGGTGGTGAAGAGATCGACCCAGAGTGCCGGCCGCGCCCAGAGAACGACGCCGGGTACGCCGAGGAGGAGAAAGGCGATCGCCGCCGCGCGGCCCACGTAGCCGAGGACCTGTTCGGGCCGGCGGGCGCCGCTCGCCATGCCGACCAGGGTGAGCAGGGCCGCGCCGACGCCGTAGGCGAAGGAGAGAAGGAGGAAGTCGAGGCGAGTGCCGAGCCCGTACGCCGCGAGGTGCGCCTGCCCGAGATGGCCGAGGACACCCGTGAGGACCATGACGCCGAGCTGGCTCAGGATCGTCGCGAGCGACGCCGGCACGCCGACGCGGAGAATCTCCCGGAGGGGCGTGCGACGGATCGGCTGTGGTCGGGGGACGAGCCGCAGCGCTCCGTGGCCGCCGAAGACGTATCGGGCGCGCGGGAGCGTGGCGAGCATCTGGGCCGAGAGCGTCGCGACGGCCGCGCCCGGGAGGCCCCAGCCGAACCCGAACATGAACAGCGGCGTGAACGCCATCTGCAGCACGAGCGACGTCGTCGACCAGATGGCGGGCACGCGGACGTTGCCTTCCCCGCGCAGGATGCTGTCGAGCATGCCGCCCGTGAACGTGATTGCCGCGCCGCCGAAGAGCACGCGGGCGAAGATGGTGGCGGCGTCGAGGGCCACGTCCCGTCCGCCGAGGAGGGCGAAGAAGGGACGCGCGGCGACGAGGATGAGCAGGCCGAACGCCAGGCCGAGCAGCACGGCGAGCGAGAGCCCCTGCTCGGCGATGCGGGCGGCTTCGTTGCGGTGCCCGGCGCCGAGCGCGCGCGCCACCGCCGACGAGACGCCCGCGCCGATGCCACCCGCCATCGCGGTGATCGCGAGGATGGAGACCGGAAAGACGAGCGAGACCGCCGCAATCGCGTCGGCGCCGAGGCGGCTCACGAAGTACGTGTAAAGGACGTTCGAGGTGGCGGCGACGAGCATCACCAGCGTCGTCGGGAGTGCCAGCCGGGCGATCGCCTGCAGCGGCGGGAGCCCGAGGAGGGCCTCGGGGCCGGTGGCGAGCGCCGCGGCGGCGTCCGTTCGCGCCGCGTGCGCGCGGACGCTCTGCGCCTCGTCGGGCATCGTCGGGCGCGCACGCTACCTGGCAGGGGCAGTCGATGCCACCGACTCACGCGGCGTCGGGCCTCGCCACCGGCGCTCAGCGCGCGGCGCCGGGTACCAGCACCGCCGCGCCGCGAAGCTCGCCGCTTCGCAGCGCGGCGAGCGCCGCGTTGGCATCGGCGAGCGCGTACGGTGTCACCGTCGTGCGGACCGGCACCGACGGGGCCAGCGCCAGGAAGGCCGTGCCGTCGGCGCGGGTCAGATTGGCCACCGAGCACAGCACGCGCTCGCCCCAGAGGAGCGCGTACGGGAACGACGGGATATCGGTCATGTGGATCCCCCCGCACACGACGCGGCCGCCCCGCGCGACCGCGGCGAGCGCCAGAGGGACGAGATCGCCGACGGGCGCGAAGATGATGGCGGCGTCGAGCGCCACGGGCGGGCGGCGATCCGCGTCACCGGCCCACGCCACGCCGATCTCGAGGGCGAAGCGCCGCGCCGCCGCGTCGCCCGGACGCACGAAGGCGTAGACCTGTCGACCTTGATGGCGCGCCACCTGAGCTACGATGTGGGCCGCGGCTCCGAAGCCGTAGATCCCGAGTCGTCGGGCATCGCCGGCCATGGTGAGCGCGCGGTGGCCGATCAGGCCGGCGCAGAGGAGCGGAGCCGCCTCGATCGGCGTGTACGCGGACGGAATGGGAAAGCAGAAGCGGGCGTCGGCGCGCGTATACTCGGCGAACCCGCCATCCCGCTGATAGCCGGTGAAGCGTGCGCCGTCGCAGAGGTTCTCGCGCCCCGTGCGGCAGTAGTCGCAGGTCCCACAGGTCCAACCCAGCCAGGGGACGCCGACCCGCGTCCCCGCGGGCATTCCGGTGACCCCGTCGCCGGTCGCGGTCACCGTACCGACGATCTCGTGCCCGGGTACGACGGGCAGCGTCGGGTCGGGCAGGTCGCCGTCGATCAGGTGCAGGTCGGTGCGACACACCGCGCAGGCCTCGACCCGCAGCACGACCTCGCCAGGGCCCGGTTCGGGGACGGGAAGCTCGGCAGCGCGCAGGGCGCGCCCCGGAGCGTCGAGCACCATCGCATGCATGGGACTCGGGCATACCCCCGAGCGGCGGAGCTGTCAGCGGGGGCGGCTGTACGCGAGCCCGGCGCAGAGGTGTGCGGCGCGAGGGCGGAGTGTCAGCAGCAGCGAGATCGCCCAGACGAAGAACCCGATCGCCCCATGCCGGGAGCGCCCCACGAGCCCGAGCACGAGCCCGTAGGTCGCGATGGACTCCGCGAGCACCCAACACGTCACGTAGAGAACGAACAACCGTCGGGAGTCGACCATGTCCGGCGCCGACCAACCCCTTCCGGCGAGGTGGCGGTACTGGAGGAGTGCCACCACGAGCGTCTGGACGGTCGCCAGCGCAAGGAAGATCGGCCCGAGGTGCACGAGCGCGGGAGGCATGTCGAGCGGGCCGGTACCAGGGACCAGGGCATAGAGCAGCACGAGGTAGAGCACCGCCGTAGCGAGCAGACCACTCCACACGAGGCGGGCTCTGGCCACCAGGTCCGGCGTGGGGGTGGACGCGGGCATGTGCAGTAGGTCGGATGATTGGTGCGAACGCTTGAGCGCGGCATGCGTCGCGGGGCGCGGAGACTTTTGATACACGCACTCGGCATGCCGTGCCCGAGCTGCCGGGCCGAGAATCCGGCCCAGGCCAACTTCTGCATGGCCTGTGGGAGCCGGCTCGCCGTTCGCCACCCGCCGCACCACCTCGCCGAGAAGATCCGTGGCGCGCGTGGGGCCCTCGTCGGCGAGCGCAAACAGGTGACTGTGCTCTTCGCCGACGTCAAGGGCTCGATGGACCTTGCCGAGCAGGTCGATCCCGAGGCCTGGCATGCGATCCTCGAGCGTTTTTTCGCGCTGCTGGCGGAAGGGGTGCACCGATTCGAGGGCACCGTCACGCAGTACACGGGCGACGGCATCATGGCGCTGTTCGGCGCGCCGATCGCGCACGAGGACCACGCGGTGCGCGCGTGCTGGGCTGCCCTCGCGCTGACGGAGGCGCTCGCCGGCTATGCCGCCGAGCTGCGTCGGGAGCGCGGGCTCAACTTCGCCGTTCGGATCGGGCTCAACTCGGGCGAGGTGGTGGTCGGGGCGATCGGGGACGATCTCCACATGGACTACACGGCAATCGGCCACACGGTGGGACTCGCGCAGCGGATCGAACAGCTCGCCGAGGCGGGCCGCGCCTACGTGACCGAGCACACTGCCGCGCTGGTTCGGGGCTACTTTCGTCTCTCGGATCTGGGCGAGTTCGTGCTCAAGGGGGTTCGAGAGCCCGTGCGGGTGTACCAGATCGAGGATGTGGGGCCGATGCGCACCCGCCTCGAGCGGTCGCGCGCGCGGGGTCTCTCGCGCTTCGTCGGCCGCACGCAGGAGCTCGAGCGGCTCGAGGGGGTCCTGGCGCACGTCGAACGGGGGAGCGGCCGAATCGTCGGCATCGTCGGTGAGCCCGGTGTCGGAAAGAGCCGGCTCGCGTGGGAGTTCCTGCAAACGTGTCGCGCGCGCGGGTTGGCGGTGACCGAGGCGCACGCGGTGGCCCACGGTCAGATGGTGCCGTTCCTGCCGGTCCTCGAGCTGCTGCGCGACTTCTTCGGGATCACCCAGCAGGACGGCGACCGGGAGGCGCGGCGCAAGGTGGCGGGGACCGTCGTGTTGCTCGCGGGGCGCCCTTCCGAGCCGGCGCCGCGTACGGTCGAGCTCGTCAGCCGGCTCGGGCGTCCGCGCGAGGGCGACGAGGGGGCGTTTCGGGAGACGCTTCCGGTCCTGTTCGAGTTCCTTGGCATCCCGGATCGGGAGCGGCCGAGCCAGCGGCTCGATCCCGAGGCTCGACAGCGCCACCTCCTGGGGATCACCAAGCGTCTCGTCGCTGCGCGCAGCCGCAGGCGTCCAGTCGTCCTCCTGGTCGAGGACCTCCATTGGCTCGACGGCGGCAGCGAGACCTTCCTGGCGAACCTCGCCGGCGCGGTCCGGGACGCGCGCGTGCTGCTCGTCGTCACGTTTCGTCCGGCGTATCGCGCGGCGTGGATGGCCGAGCCCAGCTTCGACGCCATCCCGCTGCAGCCGCTCGGTCCCGAGGCGAGCGCGGAGCTGCTGCGGGACCTGCTCGGGCCGGATCCGACCCTGGTTGGGCTCGCGCACACTATCCGCGAGCGGACGGGGGGAAACCCCTTCTTCATGGAGGAGGTCGTGCAAGCGCTGGTGGAGGAGGGGAGCGTCGCCGGGGCGCGCGGGGCCTACCGACTCGTCGGGGCGATCCGGCCCGAGGCGATTCCGGCCACCGTGCAAGCGGTCCTTGCGGCACGCATCGACCGTCTGCCGCCCCGCGAGAAAGGCGTGCTCCAGCACGCCGCCGTGATCGGCAAGCGTCTGCACGGACGAGTGCTCGCACGGGTCGTCGGGCTGCCGCCGGAGGAGATCCAGGCCGCGCTGCACGAGCTGATCGCCGGGGAGTTGCTCTTCGAGGAGGCGCTCTATCCCGAGGCGATCTACGCCTTCAAGCACCGGTTGACCCAGGAGGTCGCCTACCGTTCACAGCTCGCGGAGCAGCGTGGTGCGGTGCATGCGGCCGTCGCGCGGGCGCTCGCTTCGCTCTATCCGGATCGCGTCGACGAGCACGCGGCCCTGCTGGCGCAGCACTGGGAGGGCGCCGGAGAGCTGCTGGAGGCGGCGCGCCTGTCGCGTCGAGCCGCGGAATGGACCGCGCTCGGCGACCCGGACGAGGCGTTGCGCCACTGGCGCAAGACCCGGCTGCTCGTGGCCGCGCTGCCGCCGACGGTGGAGACGGCACGGCTCGGCGGCGCGGCCTGCGTCGGGGTGCTCAACCTCGGATGGCGGGCCGGGCTGTCGGGGGAGGAGGCCGCGTTGCTGTTCGCCGAGGGCCGTAGGCTCGCGGATCGCGGCGGTGATGACCGCGACCTCGCGATGCTCCTCTCCGCCTACGGGCAGATGAAGACCGTGGCGGGCGAGGTGCCCGAGGCGTCGGCGCTGCAGCACGAGGCGGTGCGGGTCGCGGACGGCACCGGCGACTCGGGGTTGCGGCTGGCGCTGCAGGCCCGCCTCGTCCTGAGCTACCGCGACCAGGGGCGCCTCCACGATGCGTTGGTCGGTGCCGACGCGGCGCTCGCGGACGTTCCGGAGGATCCGGCGCGCGGCGCCGAGGTGCTCGGCTACAGCCCGTACATCACGTTGGTTCGCGTGCGCGCGCAGGTCCTCGGTGAGATGGGTCGGCTCGACGAGGCGGCACACGGGGTCGAGCGTGCCATGGCGCTGGCACGCGATCACGGTGAGCTCGAAGGGGTGGCGTGGGCCCACATGGACCACGTGCGGCTCGCGCAGTGCACCGGCGACCGCAGCGGTGCGCTGCGGCATGCGCGCGCGATGATCGCGATCGCGGAGCGCGAAGAGACGCCGTACCTTCGTGCGCAGAGCCACATCGCGCTCGGACTCGCCTACGGGTTGCGCGAGGAGTGGCGCGCGACGACGGACACGATCGGACACGCGCTGGCGATCGCGCGCGAACAACGCATCGCGCTGCAGTTCGAGGCATTGATGTTGGCGGCGCTGTCCGAGGCGCTCGGTGGCCTCGGCGATCATGCCGGAGCGCTCGCGCGGGCGGAGGAGGCCGTCGCCTCGGCGCGTGCACACGGTACGAAGCGGTGGGAGTACGCGGCGCACCTGGCGGTGGCGCGGGCTGCGCTGCGTGACGGGGGGCTGCGCCGGGAGGACGTCATCGCGGCGGCGCTCTCGCAGGCGATGGCGGCGATCGAGGTGACGGGGGCGCGGAGCCACGAACCCTTCGTGCTGGTCGAGCGTGCGGCGCTCGCGGGCATGGTCGGGGACGCGGCCGCACGTCGCCGCGCGCTCGGCGAGGCGGAGCGCCAGCTCCGCGCGATGGGCGCCGTGGCGCACGCGGAGCGCGTGAGAGCGCTACCGCGCTAGTCGAGAAGCGCCGCGGGCTGCGTCGGAGCCCGGGCCCGCCTGGTCAGTTCCGCCGGGTCTTGTGTTCGCTGTCGTTGGTCGCCCAGCTACCCGAACCCTTGGAGCTCGCGGTGGCCCAGCCCTTGGCCCCGCCGCTGGCGCCCGACTTCGCCGGTGACGCCCAGGACTTGCTCGCACCACCGCCGGTCGCCCAGGCCTTCGAGGCTGCCCCCGAACCGTGCGCGGTGCTCTCGCCGCCCTGCGCCCAGCCTTCGCTCGCGCGTGCGGTCGCGGCATTCAGCTTGTCGCGGACGCCGTTGATGGTGCTCGCGGCGTTCGGGACCGCGGTGCCCGCGACGGCGTCGTGTATGCCCGTCGTGGCACTCAGTTCCTCGAGCGTGAAGGCCGGGACCCGAGGGACCGCGACCAGGGTGAGCAGTCCGGCGACACCGATGGCGAAAGCACGCTGCATGACGTCCTCCAGAGTCGAGGATAGCCGCGGGATGCGTGGGTCAGAAGCGGTGCGCATCGGCCATGCGGTCTGCCAGGCCCGCCGGCCGGTTGGTCCCGCACGGCCTCCAACGCCGCAGGCCTGCACGAGTGCGGCGCCTACGCAAGTCAGACGAGGTGCCGAGTGGGGATGATCGGCGGCACGACGCTTGCGTTGGGACCGGCCGTCGATGTCTGATTCCCCTGGGTCACCGAACCATACGATGCGAACCACCGCCCGCGCTGTCATCCTCGTCCTTCTCGGTCTGACGGTGCTCTCCGCGGCCACGTCGAGTGCGGAGGGTACCAAGGGACAGGCGAAGAAGATCAAGAAGGCGCGCCGCCTGCTCGACCGCCTGAAGCTCGTCGATGGCACGGGCTCCGGGCTCGACGCCGACACGCTCGACGGCATGAACCTCGATTCGCTCCTGGCCTCGCAGACACCTGGCCCGGTGGGACCGGTCGGTCCCCGTGGCCCCCGTGGCGACCAGGGCGAGCGTGGACCGAAGGGCGATTCGGGGCCGCAGGGTATCGCGGGTCCCGCCGGACCAGCCGCCGGTGGCGATCTCCTGATCCGCGATGCGAAGGGTGCGGTGGTCGGTAAGGTCGTTGGGGCTGGCGCGCCGGTCCTCGTCGCGCGGGAGGTCCAGGTGGCGCAAGACGAGACGCGCCCGCTCGCACTTCCGGTCGGGAATTCCGGATTCGCCGACACCAGTGACCAGATCGAGTTCTGGTTCCAGGACACGAACTGCATCGACGAGAAGCGTCTGCTGGCCGAGCGGGGAGTCCTGCTGCCGATGGTCCTCGTGCACCGAACCCGCTCCTCGAAGGACGCGTGGTATCCCCAGGACGAGCCGGCGCCGGGCGCTCGGACGCATCTCGCGTCGCGTGCGGTGTTCCTGGCGGAGGATGTCTGTCTGGCGCTGGGCGGCAGGTTCGACCGGCCGGACCAGGACATGTGCTGCTTCAACCAGGAGCGCGTCGCGCTCTCGACGCGCGCAAGGGCGATCAACCTGGACGCCCTCGGATTCGATCCGCCGTTCTCCGTCGAGCTTCCACCGCTCCCGGGCACCCCGCCACCGGGCCCATAGGGGGCCGGAGGTCACAGCGCGCTGGTGGCGCGAGTCCTCAGGGTCCTGAGGTGGACTTTGCCGTGGCCCACTTCCAGTCGGGGATGTGCAGCCCGTCCTTCACGGAGTAGCCGGTCCACGATGCCGTGACCGTGCCAGCACCATTCACGAGCACGAACGTGGGAGTGCCGCTCACTCCGTAGGCGATGAAGGCTCGGCGCGCCTCGTCGGTCACGACCGTCCCGGGGAAGGGCTTGGCGAATTTCTGGAAGAAACCGTCGAGGTGCTTCGCCGGCTCGTCGGTGACGGCGATCACGCGTGTGCCGGTGGCTGCCTCGAATGCCAGCACCTCGGGCACGGAAGCCTTGCACGGCGCGCACCAGGTCGCCCAGAAGAACAGTAGATGCGGTGTTCCGGTGGACACCGCGGCCGGCAGATCGCCGCGGTACGGACGGACGTCGAGCGGTGGTGCGGCGTCGCCGACCTTCACCGGGCCGGGCAGGTCCGGCCAGGTGCGGGGGAACGGCTTGGGTACGAGCGTGAGATCGAGCCGTTCGCCGTCACGGAGCACGACGAGCGGGTGCGCCTCGTCGACGCGGGAGAACATCGTCCAGACGCGAATCTGGTTCTTCTGCGAGAACGGGGCGTCCGGCGGCCCGAGCACGACGTCGCCCGCGCGCAGGCCGGCCGCGGCCGCGGGCGAGTCGGGATAGACGTTGAGGACCTCCGCCGCGCCCTCGCCGATTCCGAGGCCTTCCTTTCGCTCTCGGTCGACCTCGTGGAAGTTGATTCCCATCCACGCCGGCTGCACGGTGCGTGCGATCCGCACGTCGTCCTCATAGGCGGGGAACGCCGGACGCTCGACCTCGTCCGCGACGCCGGTCGCGACGGTCGCGCCGAGCGTGAGGTTCTCGCATGCGACCAGGGCCTCGTAGCGGGCGCGGTCGTCCGCTGCGGCGTGTGTCGCGAGCCACGTGCGCCCGGCGATCTGCACGAGGAGTGCGCGCATGCGGAGGGCGACGCCGGCCCGCACGTCCATCCGGTAGGCGACACCGTCGGCGAGGCCGCCATTGCGCGACAGGCGACGCAGGCGCTTCCAGGTGGCGCGGTCGACGCGGGTGAACGGGGCGACGTCGCGCAGGAGCGCGGCGGTGACGCGGTGGCGCCGGGCGACCGCCAGATCACGCAGGTGGGTATCCCGGAGCCGGCGCTCCCACGCGGGATGGGCCTCGACGAATCGGGTGAGGTTCGCGGACGTTGCGTCGGCCAGCCCGCCGCGCCATGCGCGCGCGAAGCCGCGGTACTCGGTGCTGATCTCCGGCAGCTGGCGCCCCTGCGCGTCGATCTCGGCGAGCGAGCGCGGGCTGAAGACGCCGTAGGCGTGCGCGATGGCATCGAGGAGGCGGATCTCGGGCTCCCACTCCGCCCGGTCCTCCCAGGCGCTGCGCAGGAGCCCGTCGGCGAACGCCGTCCAGTCCGCACTCCCGTCGCGCTCGGCGGCGCGCCGGAGCACGTCCTCGAGGAAGGCGTCCGAGGTGCGGTGCGGGACGTCGGGAGTGGCGTCGGTGACGAGGACCCGGGCGTGTGCCTCGGCGAGATTCGGGGTGACGGTGAGCGCGCGGAGGAACTCGAACGAGTGGCCGACGTTCTCGCGACCGCGGTTCTCCGGATAACAGCCGTACGCCGGGCGATCGGCCGTGGAGGACACGTAGCCGCAGACGTTCGTCTGCCAGGTCGCGCTGGCGTCTGGTGGGGCACCGAGCCGTGCAAAGGCACCCGAGTAGCACTGCGACATGAGCAGAACGACGCGGACACCCGGGTCGAGCGTCGAAAGGTGGGTACGCAGGTCACGAACCGACAGGTTCTCGTCGGTGCCCCACAGGACGATCTTGTTCTGCTCGGGTGTCTCGCCCTTTGTGCCGTGGTCGGTGACGTAGAGCAGCAGCGTGTCGCCGGGCCGGAGGCGGTCGCGGGCCGCCGCGAACCAGGAGGCGATCTCCCGGCGCGTTGCCGGGTGAAGTGCGAATCCCTCGACCGACGAGCTCGCCCGGGTGATCGGGGTGCGCAGCGCGCGACCGAGCCGCGTCTCCTGGATCAACCAGAAGTCGTGCTCCGGCTGCGGCTCGCGCAGTGCCACGTCGGCGCCGACGTCGTCGCCATCGCCGGTGAAGATCGTGATGGCGTCTGGAGGCAGCCCGGCCCCCCGCAGGACCGACACCAGCTCACGGACGTGAAGCAGGTGCGACTGAAAGTTGGCCGCGGCGTCGCGGCCGCCGTTCACGAGCAGCGCCTCCAGCCGACCGGCGGCGGCCGGCGCGCTCGCGGCGGCGCGCTGCGGTGCGACGACGCAACACGCGATCGCAAACGCGAGAGTGTGCGACAAACCCCGAAGCGCGGCCACCGAGGTCGATCGTAGCAGAGGCGGGGGGCGAATGCCCGACGCCTGGGCCGTCTCAGGCGGAGGGCGACGGGCGTGTCGGCGGTGCCTCCGTGCTGGTGGCGGCGTAGGCGGCGCGTCCAGCCCGGAGTCGAGAGATTGACCGGAACAGCTCGGGCCCGAATGCAATCGTCACGGCCGCCCATGCGAGCAGGCCGCCGACGAGGAGGCGGGAGAACATCAATCCACTTTCAACGCTGGCCACGTCCATGACACCTCACACCAGCCGCGATAGCGGCGATCGGCGTGGATTGTCGCGCAGGCCGTCCGTCGGCGTCAAGAAAAAACAGAACGTCAACGGTCGAAAAGCGCGCCGCGAAGCCCGACCGCGCGTGCCATGCGGCTCGCCGGAGCGCGGATCGCATGGTCGACGCCGAGGTCAAGTCGCCACGGCCTTGCAAACCAGCACGGATCGACCCACAAGGGGCTAGGACGATGGCTGGAGTGGGGTGGGGAGGTCTCGGGCTTGCGATTGGCTGCATCAGCTGTGCGGCCCCGATGCCGCGCGTGGCGGTCGGTGCGTCGGTGGACGAGGTCCGCAGGTTTGTTGCTGTGCATCCGCTCGCGCCGACGCAGCAGATCCGTTCCGACGTGCTCGCGCGTATCGAGCTGGCGAGCTATCACATCGTGCAGGTCCGCGGGCGGGAGCGACCGCATCGGCACGCAGCGCACGACATCACGGTCCACGTGCTCACTGGGCAGGGGACGCTGCACGTGGATGGCGCGACCCTCGCCCTGCGCGCGGGAGACGTCGCGGTCGTCCCGCGGGATACGCCCCATTGGTTCGAGAACGCGGGCCGCGAGACGTCGGTCGCGCTGGTCGTGTTCACGCCGCCGCTCGACGCGCCCGACGTCGTGCCGATCGTGGTTGACGGCGGCGAGGCAGGTCGATAGGCGAACAGGCGGGCCCCACCCGGGCCACGCGGAGGAGGTCACATGACGGCGAGGACATGGGTGTTGGGGATCGTGACGGCGACGGTTCTGGTGATCCCGGGCGCGGGACAGGCGATGGATACCTTGAGCGGCGAGGTGATCGACATGGCCTGCTACCTTCCGCATCCGGAGACCGGCAGGGGGCCGAGCCATCGCAAGTGTGCCGACACCTGCGCGAAGAAGGGGATCCCGATCGGGATTCTCACGGACGACGGCCAGGTCTATCTCCTGCTCGAAGACCACGAGAGCCCGAAGGCCTATGCCCAGCTCAAGGACAAGGCCGCGGAGAAGGTCTCGGTCGAGGGCGAGAAGGTGACGCGCGGCGGTGTGCAGGGCTTCGTGGTCGAGACGCTGAAATAGTCGCGCGCGCCGCGCGGATCAGAAGAAGACGTGCAGCTCGGCCCAGAGCTCCGGCTGATTGAGCTGGGGCTCGGTCCCCGGTCCATTGTTGATCCGGTACTGGAGTCGAGGCTGCAGGAAGCGATTGATGAACGGCTCGGCGCCGATCGTGTACCGGGTCTGGTCGCGGTCGTTGGCGACCTTGATGAACTCGAAGGTGCCGCGCAGGTTGAGCCACTCGAGGAGGAGCAGGTCGGTCTCGAGGTACGTGGCGTAGTCGTCGCGGCGCGCGGTCGAGGCGACCGAGCGGTCCTCGATCTTGTCGAGTTCGCCCAGAAGGGTGAGCTTCCAGAGGTTGAAGCCCAAGAACGGCCCGACGAGGTACCGTTTGTCGGACTGTCGCGCGTAGCCGAGGCCGGCGATCACGCTGCGCACCAACGGCACGTCCTGGAAGACGGCGTATCCGTTCGCCGTGACTGCAACGTCTTTGTCGCCGGGGGCGCCGTTGGTGATCGACGTCGCGAAGAAGAATGGCCCCGGCATGAGGCCGATCTCCACGCCCTCGTCGGGGTTGGCAAACGTGTACCCAGTGCGGTCACGGATGAAAGCCTGATCGTCCTGCGCGCGGAGCCCATAGGCGGGGTAGAAGCGGCCGCCCTTGAAGTAGAGGTTCCACGGGGTGAGGTTGTGGACCAGCGCCATGGCCTCGCGCGTGTTGGCGCCGCTCGTGAAGTCCTCGTCGGCGTACAGGGTGAGAATGTCGGGGTAGAGGTCGACCTGTCCATAGAAGCGGAACTGATTCAGGTCGAGATCGTTCGAGGCGACGTGCCGCCGAAAGGCCTTGTTGCCGGGAACGCGCCCGTGGGTATCCGGGCGATCCTCGAACACCATCGTGTCGCGGACGCGGAGATCGCCGCCGATGCGGGCGTACGAGGTGAGCTGGCCGTTGAAGCCTTTCACGCCGGCAGGGATCGGCAGCAGGTCGAGGTCGTGGAGGATGTCCTTGGCGTGGATCTGCGCGAAGGCCGTGCGCATGCCGCCCCCGGTGAGGTTCGTGTGGCAGTCGCTGCACTTGGCTCCCTCGCGGACCATCAGATAGGGCTCCGCGCCCGCGCGGGACGCGACCATGAGCGCCAGCGCGGCGAGCATCGCAGGGGCGAACGTGTTCCTCAGTTGTCCAGTGCGCATTCGGACACCCACGTGCGGAGAGCGGTGAGCTGATCGGGCGTGAGGCATTGGCCCTGTTGAGCTTGCCCGGGGCAACCGATCGGCATCACGACCCCGGCGATCCCGGCGCTACCCTCGATCTTGCTGACGACGTAGCTGCCGTTGGGTTTGCCGGGCGCGATCCGGGGGACGTTCTGCTGCTGCGCCCTGACCCGGACGGTCTGTCCGTAGGCCTTTCCCGGTGAGAGATCGAGACCCTGGGCGGGAACGGCGCCAGCGTGGCACGCGCTGGAGACGGCGCACGACGCCGTGAAGATAGGCTGGATGTTGCTGGCGAACGACACCGTCGGGACCTTCGGTGGCCTACAGGCCGCTGGCTTCGCGGTGCCGCCGCCTCCGCCGCCTCCACCGGCACATCCGGCCGCCAGGGCCGCCACGAGCAGGGCGGCCAGCCTCGCGCGTTCCATCTCCCTCATCTGGCGCGCGCTGCCCTTAGCGCAGTGTGCCCGGGGAGCGCAAGGTGACCCGCATGGCGCGCCCCGCGATATCGACGGCCTGGTTCGCGGGGGCCCGCCCGGCGGGGTTCCGGCCGGGCGGGGCGCCGCAACGGCTCAGTGCCCTGTCTCGAGCGCCGACTTGAGCGCAGCCAGGTGCTTGAGCTCGTCCGAGAGCCGCTTGAGCGTCTCGATCACGCGCGTCACCTCGCCCTGCGCCCAGTCGATCTCCTGGTGGCTGACCTTCGCGAGCGCACCGCGCAGCTGATCGTACAGCCCGACGAGGCCCTCGACGCCCGAGATCCCGGACTCGGAGATGCGGTGATTGATGTCACGCGCGAAATTGATGATCTGATCGGTCTGGCGAAGCATCTCTTCCATGAAACTTTCCTCCGGCAGTGTGTGCTGAGCCGTGCGGTGATAGCACCAGGGGGACGGAGTGACAACACGATTTCGGAAGTTCGGTGCGTATCGCGCGACGCGCGTCACGGAGTCACTCGATGACGTGACGATCGCGTTGTGGACGGTCGACGATCTCGAGCGCCACGTCGACCGCGCGGCGCTGCTCGGCGGAGAGAATCCGCCGGAGCCGCCGTATTGGGCGCATCTGTGGAGCGGCGCGCGAGTGCTGGCGAGGGCGATTCCCGCCGGAGCGCGCCGCGTGCTCGAGCTCGGCTGCGGGCTCGGGCTGCCGGGACTTGCGGCGGCAGTGCGCGGGGCACGCTCCGTGCTGGTCGACCGCGAGGCCGCGCCGCTTGCCTTCGTGCGCGCGAGCGCCGCCGAGAATCGCGTCGCCGCGCGGGTCGACGTGGTGCAGGCGGACGTGCTGCGGCTGCCGTTGTGCGCTCGCTTCGACGTCGTGCTCGCGGCCGAGCTGCTCTACGATCGCGCGGCGTTCGGAGCGACGGCACGGGCGATCGCGGCTGCACTCGCGCCGGGTGGGCAGGCCCTGCTCGCGGACGCCGCACGGATCGATACGCGCGCGTTCTACGACGAGATCACGGCCGCGGGGCTCGTCTGGACCGCCACGGAGCACCGCGTGCGCGAGGAGGGACTGCCGGTGACCGTGCGGCTCGTGGCGATGCGCCATGCCCGGGACTGACGGTGCCGAGCACGAGCGATCGCGACAGGGTCACCCGAGGTGGAACTTCTCGATCTTTCGGTAGAGCCGCTGCCGGTCGATACCGAGGATCCGCGCCGCCTCGTTCTTGTTGCCACCACTTTGGCGAAGCGCCGCGGCGACGAGCTCGTGCTCGGCCTCGGCGAGCGTCGGCAGAGAGCCCGCTGGACGATGGCCCGGCCGGATCGTCTCGCCCCCGAGGTTCGCCGGGAGGTCGGCGAGCGCGATCGTGTCGGCGGACGATACCGCGAAGGCGCGCTCGATGGCGTTCTCGAGCTCGCGGACGTTGCCGGGCCAGTGATGGGTACGCAGCGCGACCATCGCCTCCGCCGTGACGCGTTTGGGAGCGACCTGGTACGTTTCCGAGAAGCGACCGATGAAGTGTGCGACGAGCGGCTCCAGATCCTCGGGACGGTCGCGCAGCGGCGGCAGCGCGATCCGTACGACGTTCAGGCGGTAGAAGAGATCGGAGCGAAAACGGCCGTCGCGGACTTCCTCCTCCAGGTCACGGTTGGTGGCGGCGATCAGCCGGACGTTGATCGGCACCGGTCGGCTCGCGCCGAGCGGAGTCACCTCGCGTTCTTGCACGGCACGGAGAAACTTGGGCTGCAGCGACAAGGGGATCTCCCCGACCTCGTCGAGGAAAAGCGTGCCGCCCTCGGCGGCACGAAACACACCGTCGTGGTCAGCGACGGCACCCGTGAAGGCCCCGCGCCGGTGGCCGAAGAGTTGGCTGTCGAGCAGCGTCTCGGAGAGGCCGGCGCAGTTGATCGCGAGAAAGGGACGGTCGTGGGCCGGCCCCCGTTGGTGGATCGTGCGCGCGACGAGCTCCTTGCCGGTGCCGCTCTCGCCGCTCAGGAGCACGGTGCTGCGGTTCTGGCTCACGGCGTCGATCAGCCGGTATACTGCCTGCAGCGGCTGGCTCTGGCCGATGAGTTCGCCCGCGCCCTGCACGCGACCGAGCTCGCGCCGCAGGTGTGCGTTCTCGCGCCGCAGCGATTCGAAGCGCAGGACACGCTCGAGGGTGAGCAGGATCTCCTGCGGGCGGGCGTCCTTGATGAGGTAATCGGCGGCGCCGAGCTTCATCGCCTCGACCGCGCTCTCGATGGTGCCGTATCCGGTGAGGACGACGGTTGCGGCCCGGAGGCCCCGGTCGTGCATCGCGCGGAGGAGTGCCATGCCGTCCATCACGGGCATCTTGAGGTCGGTGACGACGACGTCGAACGGCTGCGCGGCGAGCCGCTCGAGGGCGGCTTCACCGTGCGGTGCGTGGTGGACCTCGTAGCCGGCACGTTCGAGGTTCTTGGCGAGGGTGCGGGCCATGTTGGCCTCGTCCTCGACGAGCAGGATGCGAGCGGCCATGGGTCAGCCGGGGGGCTGGCCCTCCTCGCCGGTGGGGCAGGGACACGGGAGGTCGATCGCGAAGCTGGTTCCTCGCCCGAGCTCGCTGGTCAGGTGGATCTCGCCTTGGTAGCGCCGCACGATCGAGTGCACGACGGAGAGGCCGAGGCCGGTCCCCTGGCCGGGAGCCTTGGTCGTATAGAAGGGGTTGAAGACCTCCTTGAGATGCGCGGCCGCGATGCCGATGCCCGTGTCGCGGACCTCGATGCGGATGCGGCCGGGGTGTGGACGCGTCGTTCGCAGCAGCAGGTCGCCTCCGTCCGGCATCGCCTGGACGGCATTGGTGATCAGATTGAGGAGAATCTGGCGCATCGCGTTCGCATTGGCGGTACAGGCGGGGATCGACGCGAGGTCGGTTTGCACGCGCACGCCGTTGTTCTGGAGGTATTTCTGGAGGAGCTGGAGCGTGCGCGTGATGAGCTCGTTCACGTCGACGCGCTCCAGCTCGGCGCTCGATTCACGCGAGAATTCGAGGAGGTTCTTGATGATCAGCTGGGCGCGACCGATTTCCTCCTCGGCGATGTGCAGATCCTCGACGACCTCGGGGTTGTCGGCGCCGACGAGCTGGCGCAGATCCCAGAGCGCGTTCATCACGATCGCCAGCGGATTGCGCAGCTCGTGGGCGATCCCCGCGGCGAGCTGACCGATGGCGGCCATCTTCTCCGACTGGATCAGCTGGGTCTCGAGGCGTTGGCGATCGGACACGTCGACGCACATGACCTGGACCCAGCGGCGGTCGCCGTATTCGATCGTCCCGGCGTTCGCGAAGACGGGGATCACGTGCCCGTCGTGATGGACGACGTGCAAGTCGTCGCGGTTGGCGAAGCCATGGTCCAGCGCGTGGCGCCAGAGCGTGTCGACGCGCTCCCGTTCGCCGAGCGGGTGCAGCTCGTGGAGCAGGCGCCCCGTGAGCGCTGCCCGCGCAGAGCCAAAGAGGCGCTCGGCGACCTGGTTGGCGTCGAAAACACGACCCTCCCGTGCGTCGACCATCAGGATCGCGGCGGGCGCGCGGTCGATCGCCCGGCGGTAGGCGGCCTCTTGGGCGAGCAGCTCCTGTTCGCGGGCCTCGACGAAGAAGTCCGTGATGTGGAGCATCCGCGTGCGGAACTCCTCGGCGAGCAGCTCGACGAGCTGGTCGCCGCGCGCGGTGTCGTCGGCGTACTCGCGTCGCAGCGCGTCCGTCAGGTGTTGCGTGAACCGCATCTGCGCAACGAGAAAACGCGACGCCGGGAAGTGAGAGATGAAACCGTCGCGGGCGTGCCGGCGGAGGAACGTGTAGGTCTCGATGTCCTCCGGGTTGGCGATGTGGCGTGCCCACCGATCCACCGAGGCGGCCTGATCGGCCTTGAGCTGGGGCCAGTCCCGCTCGGGGATGCCGAGCGCCCCGCCGACGTCCCGCATCCAGGCGTCGATCACGGCGGCCGTCGCCCGCGGCATGAACTCGGCGAGCTCGCGTCGCAAGTCGGCGCGGCCCGGGGCTGCCTGGAGGAGGCCGCTCCGGTGCATGTAGGCGTTGATTCGATCCAGGTGGCGCGCCAGCACCGGGTCGGGCGCGGGTGGGGTCACGCATCCGGAATTAACAGCTCCGGTCCGCACAGGCCAGCTGAGGCCTCCCTCGGGGTCCGCAACTGACGGCGGGCCTCCGTGTTGCGGCAAGCCATGTCCGCAGTCGCCGCCGCCTGGGAAGGGACGTGTAGTTCCCATACAATGGCACCACGGTTGGGGTCTGTGAGGGTGCGGGAGGTCGGACGCATGGGGGGCGAGCCTGTCGGGCCTGCCGCAGAGAACGACGTGAACTCCGCCCAGCGGGTCGGCAGGGACCCGGACGTGGTCCTCATGTTGCGCGTTCAGCAGGGCGACCACGCCGCGTTCCAAGACCTGTTCCGCAAGTACGGCCCCCGCGTTCTACGGTACACGCGGCGTCTGGTCCGCACCGACGCGCGTGCGGAGGAGATCACGCAGGACGTGTTCCAACAGGTGTTCCGGTTCCGCACGCGATATCGACCCGAGGCCCGATTTGCGACCTGGCTGTTCACGATCGCCACCAACCTGTCCCTCAACGAGCTGCGCCGGCCGGAGCGGCGTCTTCGCGTCGACCTCTGGGAGAACCGTGATGGCGAGGAGCGGCGCGAAGGGCCACCGCTGCCGGATCCGACCGCGGTGGACCCCGAGCAGGGCGCCGCGAGCCGCGAACTCGCGGCGCAGCTCGAGGCCGCCATCGCCGGCCTGCCTCCGAAGCAACGGGCCGCGCTGATGCTCTCACGGATGGATGGACTGGCGTACCAGGATGTTGCCAGCGCGCTCGGGTGCACGGAGGGTGCCGTGAAGGCGCTCATCTTCCGCGCCACCCAGTCGCTCAAGGCGAGCCTGCGGGACTTTCTCTGAGGAGGACGACCGTCATGCGGTGCACCCGTGCTCGAAAGTGGATGACGGCAGCCTTGGATGGCGAGATATCCCCGCGCCGGCAACGGGCGCTCGATCAGCACATCGAGAGGTGTCCGACCTGCCGCATCGAGCTCGAGGCCACGTCGCGTCTGTTCCGGGGGATTGCGGCGCTGCCGCGGGAGGCGGAGGTGCCGGCGCGCCTCGAGCAGGCGACGCTGCGCGCGGTTCGTCTCATGGCGGACGAACCCGCTGCACAGCACTTGGAGTGGTGGCGCGGCGTCGGGGTGTCGCTGCCGGCCATCGCCGCAGCTGCTGCCGTCGCGGTCGTGGCGTTCCGCGTGCTGCAGGTGCCTCCCGTCGTCCACGAGTGGAAGGTGCCGACGATCGCCACGGCGCGGCGACAAGCTCCCGGCGGTACGCAGGGCGAGCGGGCCACCGTAGCTGCGGGGCCGTCGGTGGCACCGGCGACGCGAGTGGCTGGGCGACGGACGACGCGACCGCTCCCGGCCCTCGATGAAGCGCCCGACGTCTTTGCGGAGATGGAGATTCTCCGCCACATGGAGAAGCTGCGGCACTTCGAGGCGATCCAGACGACCACGGTCGACGATGAGATGGCGCCCACGAGGGGCGAGAAGCGGGACGACGGCTGATGCGATGGCGAGTCTTCGTCGCGGCGGCGCTGGTGGCGGCCGCAACGGGCAGGGCGGGTGGGCAAAGCGTGCCGCGCGGCTGGGACGACCTCAGTCCCGAGGAGCAGCGACGTGCGTGGCAGAATTACGAACGCTATCGCCAGCTGCCCGAGCCGAAACGCCAGCAGCTCGAGCGACGCTACGAAGAGTTCCGCGCTCTGCCGCCCGAGCAACAACGGCAGCTCCGCGAGAACTACCAGAGCTATCGCGGTCTCGACCCCGCGCGCCGGCGTGAGTTCCTCGACAAGTACGACCGTTGGAAATCCGGTCGCGGCCACGGGGACTGATCGAGTGTCCGTCTGCGTCCGGGCGGGATCGACGTCCCGCCCGGACGCAGACGCCTACGGCTGTACGACCAGCTGACCGCCCACGTGCGCGGGGTGAAGCTGGCAGCTCATGGGGAACACGCCGGCCTTGTCGGCCGTGAATTCCACGGTGGCGGGCTCGCCCTTCTTCACGACCGCGGTGACGCCGAAGGCGGGAATCTGGAACCCGTGATCGCCGGACGGAACGTTGTTGACGAGCTTGATCGTGACCTTGGTGCCCTTCTTCACGGTGATCGTGCCCGGGAGCCAGAGCTTCGAACCTTCGTACTCGACGTTGACGAGCGTGAACGCAGCCGTGGGCTGTTCCTTGGCCCGAATGGTAGCCGGACTGGTCAGAGCGAGTGCCGCCGCCAGGGCGACGGTGATGGTGATGTGACGCATGCGGTTCCTCCTTGGGCAGGTGCCCATCGCGTCCACCAACCACACCCGACGCTCGGGTGCAACGCGTTGAGCGCGCGTGCGGCGCTGCTATCATGGCCCGCGATGCGCCACGAGGGCACTTTCCGCGTTGTTGCCGACTTCGTCCCGAGCGGCGACCAGCCGCGGGCGATCGTGAGCTTGACCGAGGGCGTGACCGCGGGGGCACGCCATCAGGTTCTGCTGGGCGTGACCGGGAGCGGCAAGACGTTCACGGTCTCGCACGTGATCGCGCGCGTCAACAAGCCCACGCTCGTGATCGCGCCCAACAAGACACTCGCGGCGCAGCTCTACCACGAGTTCCGGGCGTTCTTTCCGGACAACGCGGTCCGGTACTTCGTCAGCTACTACGACTACTACCAGCCGGAGGCCTACGTCCCGTCGACCGACACCTATATCGAGAAGGACGCCTCCATCAACGACGAGATCGACAAGATGCGCCACGCGGCCACCAAGGCATTGCTCGAGCGCACCGACGTGATCGTCGTCGCGAGCGTGTCGTGCATCTACGGGCTGGGCTCGCCGTCGTCGTATTTCGACATGTTGGTCGTGCTCGAACGTGGCGACCGGGTCGAGCGGGACCACCTCCTCCGCAAGCTGGTCGACATGCAGTACCAGCGCAACGACTACGACTTCTCCCGCGGCACGTTTCGGGTGCGCGGCGATGTGGTCGAGATATTCCCCGCCTACGAGGAGGGGCGAGCCCTTCGGATCGAGTTCTTCGGCGACGAGGTCGACCAGATCGCCGAGATCGATCCGCTGCGCGGTCGGGTGCTTCACAAGCTGTCCCAGGTCGCGGTGTACCCGGCGAGCCATTACGTCGCGACCGAGCCCATTCTCAAGCGTGCCGTCGGAACCATCCGAGCGGAGCTCGGCGAACGGCTCGCGCAGCTCAACCGGGCGGGCAAGGTGCTGGAGGCGCAGCGCCTCGAGCAGCGAACCGCGTACGACCTCGAGCTGCTCACGGAGATGGGCTTCTGCCCGGGGATCGAGAACTACTCGCGGCACCTCGACGGGCGGGCTTCCGGGGAACCGCCGTACACGCTGTTGGACTACTTCCCGACGGACTTTCTGCTCGTCGTCGACGAGAGCCACGTCACGATCCCGCAGATCGGCGGCATGTACCGCGGCGATCGCTCGCGCAAGGAGACGCTGGTGGAGTTCGGCTTCCGGCTCCCGTCGGCGCTCGACAACCGGCCGCTCGACTTCGAGGAGTTCGCGGCACGCATTCCGCAGGCGATCTACGCCTCGGCCACGCCGGGCGACTGGGAGGTGCGACAGGCGGACGGACGGGTCGTCGAGCAGCTCATCCGTCCCACGGGGTTGGTCGATCCGGAGATCATCGTGCGTCCGGCACGCCAGCAGGTCGACGATCTCTTGGGCGAAATCCGTGCACGGGTCCAGGCGGGCACGCGGGTGTTGGTGACGACGCTCACGAAGAAGATGGCAGAGGACCTGACGGATTACCTGCAGGACGTGGGCACGCGCGTGCGGTACATTCACTCGGACATCGATACGCTCGAGCGCGTGGAGATCATCCGCGACCTGCGCCGCGGGGCCTTCGACGTCCTGGTCGGCATCAACCTGCTGCGCGAGGGACTCGACCTGCCGGAGGTGTCGCTCGTGGCGATCCTCGACGCGGACAAGGAGGGGTACCTGCGCTCGGAACGGTCCCTCATTCAGACGATCGGGCGTGCGGCGCGGAACGTGGACGGCACCGTGCTGATGTACGCCGACGTCGTGACGGGGTCGATGCAGAAGGCGATCGGGGAGACGAACCGCCGCCGGACGTTGCAGCAGGCCTATAACCGCGAGCACGGGATCACGCCGCAATCGATCCGGAAAGCGATCAGCGAGTCCCTGGTCGCGGACCGCGAGCGGGAGGACGTGGTCGCCGCGGAGCCGGAACTCGCCGACCCGCGTGCGCTGGCCCACGAGATCGCGGCGCTGCGCCGCGCCATGCGCGAGGCGGCGCGGGCCCTCGAGTTCGAACGCGCGGCGGAGATTCGTGACCGCGTCCGGGCCCTCGAGGCGCGGCTGCTGGGCGTCGCCGCGCCGGTCGAGGAGCCGGCTTGACTCGGCGGGGCCGTCGCCGCACGCTCCCACTCCCGCCCTCGCTCACGTAGTATTCGAGGCGACGCCCATGGCGAGCGAGGAATCCGGTTCCCGTGAGATCGAGCGCGAGGCCCGCGCGGCCGGGCTCGAGGCTCGGCTGCCCGCGGTCCCACCCGGACCGGGCGTGTACCTGCTCAAGGATCGCCACGGCAAGGTGATCTACGTCGGAAAGGCAGTGAACCTGCGGGCGCGCGTGCGTTCCTATCTTCGCGGTGGCGACGAGCGCAGCCAGATGCGGTTCCTCCTCGAGCGGCTGTCCGACTTCGACACGCTGGTGACGGCGACGGAGAAGGAGGCGCTCATCCTCGAGAACAACCTCATCAAGCAGTACAAGCCGCGCTACAACATCCGACTGAAGGACGACAAGAGCTACGTCAGCGTGAAGGTGACGGTGACGGACCGCTGGCCCCGCGTCCTGGTGACCCGTCGGATCGTGAAAGACGGGAGCCGCTACTTCGGCCCGTTCCACAGCGCGTCGGCGGTGCGCGAGACGCTGGATCTCATCCGCAAGGTGTTCCCGCTGCGGACCTGCAGCGACGGGGTGTTTCGGAACCGCAGTCGTCCCTGCATCGAATACCAGATCAAGCGTTGCCTCGGTCCGTGCGTGCTTCCGGTCGCGCCGGCGGCGTACGCCGAGCATCTCCGGCAGGCGATCCTGCTCCTCGAGGGCCGCAGCCGAGAGGTGGCGGCCGGGCTGCGTCGCCGGATGGAGGAGGCGGCGGGCGAGGAACGCTTCGAGGAGGCGGGCCGCCTGCGCGACCAGATCGTCGCGATCGATCGGACGCAGGAGCGCCAGCAGGTGGTCTCCCACCACGGCATCGACCAGGATGTCTTCGGCCTCCACCGCGAGGGGGGGGCGGTCGAGGTCCAGGTGCTGTTCGTGCGCGGCGGGACGCTGGTGGCGCATCAGGGCTACTCCTTCGACGGGTGGGAGTTTCCGGACGCCGAGGTTCTCGAGGCGGTGCTCACGCAATTCTACCAGGCCGGCGCGCGCGACGTTCCCGACGAAATCCTCCTGCCGGTCCTGGTCGATGACGCCGGCGTGCGCGCCGAGTACCTCTCCGAGCGAGCCGGGAGGAAGGTCGCCATCGTGGCTCCCCGGCGCGGCGACAAGCTGCGGATCGTGGAGCTCGCGCGTGCGAACGCGCAGCAGCAGTTCGCGGCACGACGGGCGGCAGCCGACCAGGGTGCTCGGCAGGTGGCGGAGCTCGCCCGACGCCTGCGCCTGCGCAACGCGCCGCGGCGAATCGAATGCGTCGACATCGCGACCTTCCAGGGTGAGGAGACGGTCGGGGCGGTGGTGGCGTTCGTCGATGGACAGCCCGCCAAGGAGGGGTACCGGCGGTTTCGCATTCGGTCGGTGGAGGGGACCGACGACTTCGCGGCGGTGGCGGAGGTGCTGCGGCGGCGGTTCCGCGGCGGTGGGGAGGGCGTGGTGCTGCCGGACCTGCTCGTCATCGACGGTGGCGCGGGCCAGCTCGCCGCCGCGCGCGCCGCCCTGGCGGGGGAGGGGCTCGCGGAGCTGACGGTGATCGGCCTTGCGAAGGAGCGTGTCGCTCGCGATCCGCAGGCGCGGGACATTGCCCGACGGCCGGAACGCATCTTCCTGGCCGGGCGAAAGAATCCGCTCGTGTTGCGGCCGAATTCGACGGCGCTCTTTCTCTTGCAACGCGTCCGCGACGAGGCCCATCGCTTCGCAAACACGTACCACCGGCGGCTGCGGACGCAGGCACGGATCGCGTCTGCGCTGGACGCGGTGCCGGGCATCGGCCCGCGGCGCCGGCGTGCGCTCCTGCGTCAGTTCGGCAGCGTCGCCCGGCTGCGCGCGGCCGGCGTCGAGGAGGTCGCGACGGTGCCGGGCATCGGCAGAGAGCTGGCGGCGCAGATCAAGGAGCGGCTGGGACAGGACTGACGGCCCGCACGACCCGCCCGGGAAGTGAGGAGGGCAATGGTGCGCTCGCTGCTCGGGTTGACGACGGCGGGGGTGGTCGGCGGACAGCTCCTCGGGGCGGTCTGGTTGCCGCCGCGCGACGAGGTTCTCGTTGTCGCCGCCACCGCGGTGGGCGCATGGCTGGTGACCCGACGCCGGGCGGCGGCCTGGGCGGCCGTCGGGTCGATCGCGCTCGGCCTCGGCGTCGAGGGGATGCGCGGGGTCGTGGCACCGACGTTGGCGGTCGACCACGTCGGGCGTCACCGGCTGCCGGCGCGGGCCACGATCGAGGGGCACGTCGTGGAGCCGCCCGACCGGCGAGCACGACGGACGGTCCTGGTGATCGAGACGGAGCGGATCGCCGCGGCCGCTGCGTGCGGTCGAATTCGGCTGTCGGTGCGCGGGCGCCTCGACCGCATTCGCTACGGGGACCGCATTCGCTTCACGGCGCAGCTGCGTGCACCGCGCAACTTCGCGAATCCCGGCAGCCTCGACCTCGTGACCCGTTTGGCGCTGCGAAATGTCCACGTCGTCGCGTTCGTCTGGAACGCGGATGCCGTGACGCGGCTCCCCACGCGTCGGCGAGGATGGCGCGTGCACCTCGAGCGCTGGCGGTCGCGGCTCGGGCGGGTGATCGCCCGCGCGGTACCCCGACCCGAACGGGGCGTCTTGCAGGCGCTGGTCGTGGGGGACGAGGGGGATATCTCGCCCGCGCTGCGAGACGCCTTCACCCGAACCGGCACGGTGCACGTGCTCTCGATCTCGGGGCTCCACGTGGCGATGGTGGCGGTCGGGAGCGGGTTCCTTCTCCGTCGCCTGCTGGCGCTGAGCGAGGTGCTGCTGCTCACGATCGACGTCGAAAAGGTGACCGCGCTGGCGGCCCTGGGTCCGACGGTGGTGTATGCGGCGCTGGCCGGCTTCGGCACGCCGGCGCTCCGATCGACGGTGATGCTGATGGGCGCCGCGGTGGCGCTGCTGCGTGGGCGGCCGGCGGACGTGCTGCGCACGCTCGCGCTCGCGGCGCTCGGGCTCGCCCTGGTGTGGCCCGGTGTCCCGCTCGAGATCGGGTTCCAGCTGTCGTTCGTGTCGGTGCTGGCGATCGTGGTCGGCACGCGATGGCTGTCCGTCGACGCGGGCCAGCGGCCGTCGTGGCGGGGTCGCCTGCGTGCCGCCGTCGGGGCGTCGGCGAGCGCCACGATCGGGACGGCGCCGCTGGTGGCCTTCCACTTCCACCAGGTTTCGTTGGTCGGCGTGGTGGCGAACCTGATCGTCGTTCCGCTGTTCGGCTCCCTCGTCGTCGGTCTCGGTCTGGGCGGCGCGCTCGTGACGCCGCTCGCGCCACGACTCGCGGCTCCCCTGTTCCGCGTGGCAGGTGTGGCCATGCGCCCCGGCCTGAGGAGCGTCGAATGGCTCGCGCGCCTGCCGGGGGCTGCGGTGGACGTGCCCGCGCCCGACGTCCTCGAGGTGGGTCTGCTGTACGCGCTCCTGGCGGGAGGTCTGCTGGCGCGGCGCCCGTTGGGGCGCGCCCTCCTGGTCGCCGGGGCGGCGGGCCTGCTGGCGGACGCGGCGTGGTGGACGCACGAGCGCCTCGTGCCCGGCCTCGCCCGCGTCACGTTTCTCGACGTCGGCCAGGGCGACGCGACGGTGGTCGAGCTTCCCGGTGGTCACGTGCTCGTCGTCGACGCGGGCGGGCTGCCCGGGGGAGAGCTCGACACGGGGGCGGCGGTCGTCGAGCCGTTCCTTCTGGCGCGGAAGATCGGCGGGGTCGACGCCGTCGTGATGACGCATGCCCATCCGGATCACTCGGGCGGGGTCGCCTACCTCCTCGCGAAGAGGTGGGCGCGCGAATTCTGGTGGACCGGCGTGCCGGGGCGTGGCTTCGCGTGGGAGGAGCTGCGCGGGGTGCTGGCGGCGAGCGGCGTGCGGACGCGCGTGCTCGCTGCCGGGGACGACGTCGGGCCGCTGGGGCGCGTGCTGCATCCGCCACGGGGATGGCGCGCGCCGTCGCTGAACGATTCGTCGCTCACGCTGCGGCTCGCGCCCGGCTCGTCCGGGGTCCTGCTGACGGGCGACGTCGAAGGTGCGGCGGAGGCCGTGCTGCTGGGCGGCGGCGAGAACCTGCGGAGCGCGGTGCTCAAGGTGCCGCATCACGGCAGCGCGACGTCGAGCACGCCGGCGCTGGTCGCGGCGGTGGCACCGTTGCTGGCGGTGATTCCGGTCGGCGCGGGAAACCGCTATCGCCTCCCCGTCCCGGCGGTTGAGGCACGCTACCGCGCGCGCGGCGTCTGCGTGCTGCGGACGGACCGCTGTGGGGCGGTCACCGCCGAGCTGGGACCCGGGGGGCTCGTCGTCCGCGCGACGCGCATGGAGTGCGCGTGTGCGGCCGCGGCCGTCAGGCCGCCTGCGTGAGCCCCCGGCGAAGCGCGAACATGACGAGCCCGACCCGGTCGCGGACGCCGAGCTTCTGGAAGATGTTGGTGAGGTGGGTCTTGACCGTGCGCTCGCTGATCGAGAGCGTGGCGCCCACTTCCTTGTTCTTGTAGCCGGAGGCCACGAGGCGGACGATCTCGAGCTCGCGGTCGGTGAGGCCGCTCTCGTTGCGCGCGCTGCCGCCGTCGCCGTCGGAGCCCATACGGGACAGCTCTTCGACGAGGACGCCGCTCATGCGGGGGTCCATCCACATCTCGCCGCGGCAGACGGTGCGAATCGCCTGCATCAGGGTCTGGCGGGCAGAGTCCTTGAGGATGACGCCCTTGGCGCCCAACTTGAAGGCGCGTACGTGCTCCTCCTTTTCGTCGCACGCGGTGAGGACGAGCACCTGGGTTCCGGGGTTGATCTTCAGGATGGCGGGGATGGCGTCGAGCCCGTTGCCCTGGGGCATGCGGATGTCGAGCAGCAGAACGTCGGGGCGCTTCTGCCAGACCAGCTCGACCACGTCCTCGGCGCTCTCGGCGTCGGCAACGACTTCGATGTCGTCCTCGGTCTCGAGAATGCGCCGAAGCCCGTCGCGGAACAGCGTGTGGTCGTCCACCAGCACGATGCGCAGCTTGCGAGAGGATGGGGGATTCATGGTTGGCTCCTTTGTTCGACGACCGCGGGGCGGACACCGGGGGCGGGGATCGACAGCGAGATCTCCGACCCGCGGCCGGCCTGGCTCCAGACGCGTAACGCGGCGCCGAGCGCGTTGGCGCGCTCGCGGATCGACCACGGCGCGGCGGCGGGGGCGAGAAAGCCGTCGGCGTCGACGGTACCGCTGGCGAACCCGCGGCCATTGTCGCGCACGATGACGTAGACATGTCCCGGGCTCAGCGCCAGCTTGACGACCGCCTGCGTGGCGCGGCCGTGGCGGACGGCGTTGCGCAGTGCCTCGCGGACGATCTGGGTGACCTCGTAGGCCATCGGTGGCGGGAGCCTCGGGTCGGCGGGCGGGCGCGCGAGATGGACGCGCAGGCGCTCGCGGATGGAGAACTCGGCGGCGAGACGGTCGAGCGTCGTGCACAGGTCCTGGCTTTCGGTCGGCGTGCCGGCGCCGCGGAGGGCGGTGAGGTAGTGGCGCACCTCCCGGTAGCCGACGTCGACCGCCTGATGGAGCTCGTCGAGCTCGCGAGGGACGCGCGCCGGGTCGCGCTGGAGCAGAAGTTTGCAGGCCTCGATGCGCAGGTCGATGCCGGCGAGCGACTGAATGAAGCCGTCGTGCAGATCGCGTGCGATCCGAGCCCGCTCCTCGAGTACGGCGACCTCCTCGGCCTTCGCCTGCAGGCGTACCGTTTCGAAGCCGGCGGCGGCCTGTGCCACGAGGAGGAGCAAAAACTCGAGGTCGTCGCGCGTGAACTTGCGTCCGGTCTCACGCATGACGACGGCGCGACCCCGCAACTCGCGTTGAATGAGCACGGGGGCGCTCAGGAGCGCGTGGGTGGCGCCGTCGCCCGGGAGACGCAGATCGGGCGGGATCGTGGTGCGTCGCATGGCGCCGGTGAGGACGTCGTAGCAGGTCCCGTTGCCGCGTCCCGGCTGGAGGACGTTGGCGAGCAGGCCCTCGGTGCCGCGGGTGAACGGGAACGGAAAGGGGTCGTGCTCCGTGATGCGGAGCGTGACGCGCATCTGCCCCGGACGGCGGGTCATGTCCCACGCGAAGTACCGTCCGCTCTCCGGGTCGCGCACGATGAGCAGCCCGTGCTGCGCGGAGAAGTAGCCGAGCGTCTTGCGCATCAGGCGCGCGAGCGCCCACCACGGAGCCCGGTCACCGCGGAAGCCGGTGACCAGCTCGAGCATGAACGCGAGCTTCTGCTTCGACCGTCGCTCGTGCTCGCCGAGGTAGCCGATCAAGTAGCCGAGCGCGAGGAGGTACACCGGCCTGAACCAGTGGGCCCGCCCGAAGGTGAAGGCCTCGGCGTCGATCCACTGGCTCGCCGCCAGGATGAGCGCCGGGTAGAGGAACGCGAGCAAGACGGTCACGGGCGCCGAGGCGGTGAATCCCCAGCGCACGCTCACCGTCGAGATCACGAACGTGTTGAGCAGGAAGAACGGCGTTGCCCCGCGCTCGGTGAAGAGCGTGATGAGAGCGATCCACGCGATGTCCGCCGGCACGGACCACGCGGCGACCCGTTCCTGCCGCACACGCCCACCGCGCACCAGGATGAACACGAGCACGCTGAACAGGACGTAGGAGCCGAGGGCGAGGTAGCCGAGATCGGGTCGGAACGAGGGCACCTTCGGGTCCACCACGGCGACGGCGAGGGTCGTCGCCGCGAGCAGGACGCGACTCGTCGCGATGATCCGCTCGGTCTGCGAGAAGGCCTCGAGCGCCGTGCCACGCCGCAGACCGCGAAATCGGGGGAAGGAGACTGATCGCATGCTCATGTGCCAGGCGCGATGCTACTGCGGCCGTGAGGCAGCAACGCGCATGCCACCATCAGCGCCCGCCCCGGTGCGCGGCTGCGAGCCGGCGCCTGGCAGGAGCGCACGAAGCGGAGGATCGGCACGATCGGTCCGCCCCTCCGACAGAGGCGACAAGGTCCCGGATTACGTTGACTTTCCACGATGGCGTCCTTATCCTGCGACCCATGGATGCGACGCAGCACGCGGAGCCTGTAGTGAGTCTTACACCCCGGGCGGCCGACCAGGTCAAGCGGATTCGCGACAAGGAAGGGCTCGCCCCGGGGTGTGGCCTGCGGGTCTCGGTGGTGGGTGGCGGGTGCTCCGGCTTCAGCTACCAGATCGATTTCGCCGACGAGCGGCAGGCGACCGATCTCGCGTACGAGTGCCATGGCATCTCGGTGTTCGTCGACGAGACGAGCGCGCAGTACCTCCAGGGGACGCAGATCGACTACGTCACCAGCCTCACGGGCGGCGGGTTCAAGTTCCTCAACCCGAAGGCCACGCACACGTGCGGATGCGGCTCATCCTTCTCGGCCTGAGCGCGGATCGGCTTCCGTGGTGAATGGCCCGCGCGGCGTCGCGTTCGAGCACGTCGCGTTCGATCTCGACGGCACCCTCGCCGACACGCGCGCCGACCTGGTGGCGGCCGTGAACCACGTGTTGGAGGACGTCGGCCGTGCCCCGATCGCGCCGGACGTTCTCTATCGATACGTGGGCGACGGTGCGCGGGCTCTCGTCGAGCGCGCCCTGGGGCCGGCGGGCGCAGGGCTCGTCACCGCGGCGATCGCGCGGTTCATGGACTACTACGGAGCGCACCTGCTGGATGCGACCCGGCTGTATCCCGGACTCGAGGAAGCGCTGGCGGAGCTGGCCGGCCGAGGCGTCGCGCTCTCCGTGCTGACGAACAAGCCGGAGGCGATGAGCCGCACGATCCTCGAGGGGCTCGGCGTGGCCCGCCATTTCGTGGCCGTCCTGGGGGGCGATTCACTACCGACCCGGAAGCCCGATCCCGCGGGACTCGAGTTGCTGCGCCAGCGCACGGGCACGCCGCGCGAGCGCACGCTGCTGGTGGGCGACTCGCGCGTCGACGTCGAGACCGCGCGTGCCGCGCGCGTGTCGTTCTGCGGTGTCGCGTGGGGGATCGTCCCCGACCAGCTGCGCGAGGCCAACCCCGAGCGGGTCGTCGCCTCGGCGGCCGAGCTGCTCGGGGTGGTCGAGCGCGGCTGAAGCGGGCGACCGGCAGGGTCGTCAGCGCCGAGCCAGCGTCCGGTAGAGACGGATGTACTCGCGCGCCGCACGCTCCCACGAGAAGTCCTGGGCCATGCCGTTGGCCTGCAGGCGCGCCCAGGCGCGGGCGTCGCGTCGCGTGGCGAGCGCGCGGCGGATGGCGTCGAGAAACGCCGCGGGCGCATGCGGGCGGAATTTGAACCCGGTGCCGGTGAGCGAGCGGGGATCGAACTCGACGACCGTGTCGTCGAGGCCCCCCGTGGCGTGCACCACGGGCACCGTCCCGTACCGTAGGCTGTACATCTGATTGAGGCCGCAGGGCTCGAAGCGCGACGGCATGAGGAAGACGTCGCCCCCCGCTTCCATGCGGTGTGCAAGGGCTTCGTCGAACCCGATGCGCACGGCGATGCGACCGCGGTGCGTGGCCGCGAGTCGCCGAAGGGCTTCCTCGTACCGTGCGTCGCCGCTCCCGAGGATCGCGAGCGCCACGCCGTGGGATGTGACCAGCGCGGGAGCGACCGCGAGAATCAGGTCGATCCCCTTCTGGTCGACGAGGCGAGACACGACCACGAGGAGCGGAGTGCCCGGATCGACGGCCAAGCCCATCTCGGCGAGCAGCGCCGTCTTGCAGCGCGCCTTGAGCGGGAGGGTGCCCGCATCGTAGCGCACCGGCAGGTGCGGGTCCGTGGCCGGATCCCACTCGCCGTAGTCGACACCGTTGAGGATGCCGACGAGGGCGTCACGACGGGCCCGGAGCACGCCATCGAGCTGCTGGCCGAGAGCCTCGGTCTGGATCTCGGCGGCATAGCGCGGGCTCACGGTCGTGATCCGGTCGGCGAACAGCAGCCCGGCCTTGAGGAAGTTGATGTCGCCGTGGAACTCGAGAAAGTCGGGCGTCAACAGGCGGCGATCGAGGTTGAGCAGATGCCAATCGAGTGCCCAGAAGCGGCCCTGGTAGGCGAGGTTGTGGATGGTGAGCAGCGATCGGACCGCAGCCAACTCCGGATAGAGCTCGGCCGTGGCGCGCAGGAAGGCTGGAACCAGGGCGGTCTGCCAATCGTGCGCATGAACGACGTCCGGGGAGGGGTCGCAGGTGCGCAACCACTCGAGCACCGCGCGAGAGAAGAAGGCGAACCGCTCGGCGTTGTCCGGGTGCGGCCCAGCCGGCGTGCCGTAGAGGCCGTCGCGATCGAAGTACCGGTCCGCGCGGAACAGGAACGTCGGCAAGGGGTCGTTCGCGACACGGAGCACCTCGGCCGCCTCGAGGCGACTGGAGATCGGCGCGCGAACACGGGCGACGGGTTCGAGGGGCCCCGCGCGCGCGATCGTGCTGCGATAGGCGGGGAGGCACACCGTGACGTCGACGCCAAGGGCCGCCAACGCGCGCGGCAACGCGGCGAGCACGTCGCCGAGGCCGCCGGTCTTGGCATACGGCTGGGCCTCGGAGGCCACCAGGACGATGCGCATCAGACCGTGGCGTCGCGCAGGAACCGGGCGGCGTCCTCGGGCGGCATCGGATTTTCCGGAAGGCCACCACGCTCCTCGGGGCCATGCGGCGGGAGGAGCTGCGGCGTGACCTCGATGTGCCAGTGGTACGAGGGACTCTCGCTCTCGGCGAACGGCGCGCTGTGGATGGCGAGCGTGAACGGCGGGTCGTCGAGCACGCGGTCGAGCTTGCGCAGAACTGCGCGCAACACGTGGGCGAGGTCGCGGTATTCGGCGGCCCAGCCGGCCTCGAACGCCGCTGCATGCCGACGGGGGACGATCCACGTCTCGAAGGGAACGTGTGAGGCGAACGGGCTGAACGCGACGACGTGCTCACCGGCGACGATGACGCGGCTCTTCGCCTCGAGCTCCTGTCGCACGATGTCGCAGAAAAGGCATCGCTCGCGGTAGTCGTGGTAGGTGCGCGCCTGCTCGAGCTCCTCGCCGACTGCGACGGGCAGCACCGGAATCGCCAGGAGCTGCGAGTGCGGGTGTTCGACCGACGCGCCGGCGGCGAGCCGGTGCGTCTTGAAGATCACCGCGGCGCGCAGGCGTTGGTCGCGCTTGAGGTCGAGGACACGGTCCCGGTAGGCACGGAGCACGTCCTCCACGGCGGCGGGTGACAGATCGCCGAGGTCGAGGTCGTGGTGCGGCGACTCGATGATGACCTCGTGTGCGCCGACGCCGTTCATGAGGTCGTAGAGCCCGACGCCCCGGCGACCGGGCTCGCCCTCCACGCGAAGGGCGGGGAACTTGTTCGGAACGACGCGCACGCGCCAGTCGGGAGCGTTCGCTCCGCCACCCGCGTCGCGGTAGGCGAGCAGCTCGGGCGGCGTCTCCTGCTCGTGGCCGGGGCAGAAGGTGCAGGGACCGGCGATCCGGGGACCGCGCGGTGTGCGGAACTCCTCGATCGGGCGCACGCGCTCCGTGACCACGATCACCCAGCGGGCGCGGACGGGATCCTTGCGCAGCTCCGGCACGTATTGAGCTCCCGTGGCGTGGCTCCCGCTCGTGCCCGAGTGCACCTAGGCGGAGGCGACGCGGGGCTCCTTTTGCACCCCTTCGGCGACGAGCGCGTGCTCGAGGACTTCGTCCATGGCGTCGACGAACACGAACCGCATGGTCTCGCGGATCTGCTGCGGCACGTCCTCGAGGTCCTTCGCGTTGCGCTGTGGGAGGATCACGGTCTCGACGCCGGCCCGGCGCGCGGCGAGCACCTTCTCCTTGATGCCGCCGACGGGCAGCACCTTGCCGCGCAGCGTGATCTCGCCGGTCATCGCGAGGTTCGGGCGCACCGGCCGCCCGGTGAGGAGCGAGGCGAGCGACGTCGCCATCGTGACGCCCGCGGAGGGGCCGTCCTTCGGGATCGCGCCGGCCGGGACGTGGAGGTGGATGTCCATGGTCTCGAAGAAGTCGGGGGCGAGCCCCAGACGCTCGGCGCGCGAGCGCAGCCAGCTGAGCGCGGCCTGCGCGGACTCCTTCATGACTTCGCCGAGGTGGCCAGTGAGCGTGAGTCCCTTCTTGCCAGCCATGCGCGTCGACTCGATGAACAGGATGTCGCCGCCGTTGGGTGTCCAGGCGAGACCGACGGCGACGCCGGGCTCGTCGGTGCGCTCCGCGACCTCGGAGAAGAAGCGCTCGGGACCGAGGAACTCGTGGACCTTGTCCACGGTGCAGCGCACGGGGTCGGTACGGCCCTCGGTGATCGCCCGTGCGACCTTGCGACACACGCGCCCGATCTCGCGCTCGATGTTCCGTAACCCGGCCTCCCGCGTGTAGCCGCGAATCAGGCGGATGATCGCGTCGTCCTCGAAGGCGAGGTTCTCGGGCGCGAGGCCATTCTCGCGGAGCTGCTTCGGGATCACGTGTCGCCGGGCGATCTCGAGCTTCTCTTCTTCCGTGTATCCGGCGAGCTCGATGACTTCCATTCGGTCGCGCAGCGGCGGTGGGATCGGGTCGAGGAGGTTCGCGGTGGTGACGAACATGACCCGGCTGAGGTCGAACGGGACGTCGAGGTAGTGGTCCTGGAAGGTGGCGTTCTGCTCCGGATCGAGCACCTCGAGGAGGGCCGACGCCGGATCGCCGCGGAAGTCCATGCCCAGCTTGTCGATCTCGTCGAGCATGAACAGCGGGTTGCGGGAGCCCGCATTGCGTAGATTCTGGATGATGCGCCCGGGCAGCGAGCCGATGTACGTGCGCCGGTGGCCGCGGATCTCGGCCTCGTCGCGGATGCCGCCGAGGGAAAGCCGCACGAACTTCCGCCCCATCGCCCGCGCGATCGAGCGCCCCAGCGACGTCTTCCCGACGCCGGGCGGGCCGACGAAGCACAGGATCGGGCTCTTCGGGTCTTGTTTGAGACGCCGGACCGCGAGGTACTCGAGGATACGCTCCTTGATCTTCTCGAGGTCGAAGTGGTCCTCGTCGAGCACGCCGCGGGCGTGGTGGAGATCGAGGTTGTCCGCGGTGGATACGGCCCAGGGAAGCGCCGCGAGCCACTCGAGGTAGGTGCGTACGACCGTGTGCTCGGCCGATTCCGGTGGGATCAGCCGCAGGCGCTCGAGCTCGTGGTCGGCCGCCTTGCGAGCCTCGGGCGGCAGGCGGGCCTCGTCGAGCTTGCGTTTGAGGTCCTCGAGCTCGGCGGTGCGGCCGTCGCCCTCGCCCAGCTCGCGCTGGATCGCCTTGAGCTGCTGGCGGAGGTAAAACTCCTTCTGGTTCTTGTTGAGCTCCGACTGCACCTGCGACTGGATCCTGTTTCCCAGCTCGAGAAGCTCGATTTCGCGCGCGAGGATGGTCGAGAGGCGCTCGAGTCGCGTTCGCACCGCCAGGGCGGAGAGCAGCTCCTGCTTCTCCTCGAGCGAGACGTTGAGGTTGGACGCGATGAGATCGCCCACCTTGCCCGGATCCTTGATGTTCATGACCACGACCTGCAGCTCGTCCGGCAGATACGGGGTCATTGAAACGAACTTCGCGAACTGGTTGACGACGTGGGCCTGGATGGCCTCGAGGTCCTTCGAGGGCTCGCCCTCGTCCTGGAGGTGGTGGACGGCAGCCTTGAGATAGGGATCGTGCTGCGTGTAGTGCGCGGTCTCGATCCGCTTGATGCCCTGGACGAGGATGCGCACGCTGCCGTCCGGGTACTTGAGCATCTTGAGGATGCGGCCCGCGGTGCCGCGGGTGAAGAGGCCCGGAGCGTCCGGGGCCTCGTCCTCGGGGTTCTTCTGCGAGACGAGGCCGAGGGTCCGGTCGCCGGCGAGCGCGTCGTCGACCAGGCGGAGCGAGGCGGGACGCGAGATCAGCAGCGGGACGATGGCGGAGGGAAAGATGACGACCCCGCGGAGCGGGAGAATCGGCAGCTCGGCCGGGACCGCGACGGAACTGGTGTCCTCGTCGAAGCCATAGAAGCGCTGCGGCTCGGACTCTGGTCCGCCGCCCGGCGGGCCCAGGGTCGGATCCTCGTCGGCCATCGTGGTGTGCTCGCCCTCGAAGCTCGGGTCGAGGCAATCTAACGTAGGGGTAGCACCCGCACAAGGCGAGCGCGGTCTCGACAGGCTCGGGGGCAGGCGGTACGCTCGCCGTCGCGTGCACACGGAGAAGCTTTTCACGGTCGAGGAAGCGAACGCGTTGGTGCCGCGACTGAGCATGCTCGTCGGACGCCTTCAGCAGGGCGCGATCCGTCTCGGGGAGCAGATGCAGGACATCGCTGCGGCCGAGGGTGTGGACGTCGCGGCGCTCACGACCGCCGAGATCGTCCGTCGCTTTCCGCAGGCGAGCGGCGTGATCGAGGAGCTGGACGAGCTGCTGCACGAGATCGAGCGGAGCGGCGCCACGCTCAAGGACATGCAACTCGGTCTCGTCGATTTCCCGGCCGAGCGCGGCGGCGAGCGCGTGCTGCTCTGCTGGCAGTTCGGGGAGCCCGAGGTCGCGTACTGGCACCATGTGAGCGACGGGTTCGGCGGCCGGAAACCGCTTCCCACCGGCGGCCGGCCTCCGCAGCTGCAGTGAGCCCGGCGTCCTATCGTGCGGTCCTCTTCGACCTCTTCGGGACGCTGCTCACGGTCTCGCCCGAGCGACTCGGGGAGCTGACGATCGGACCTGCCAGGGTGCGGAGCACGCTCGGAAGTCTCACCCCCGCGGTGCGGCGGTGGATCCCGGATGCGACGCCAGAGGCTCTGTGGGCCGCGCTGGCGACGGCGACACGCGAGCTGGGGATCGAGCGCGGCCCCGAGCATCGCGAGTTCCCGTCGCGTGAGCGCTTTCGGCGAGCACTCCACGGGCTCGGCGTCGATGCGTCGTCCGCGAGCGAAGCCGCGGTGCATCTGTCGCGAGCGCACCTCGGGCGGCTGGCCGCGGCGACCGATGTTCCGGAGTCGCATCGCGCTCTCCTGGCCGCGGTCGCGTCCCGTTACCGGGTCGCGCTCGTGAGCAACTTCGACGATACCGCGACGGTGCTGACGATCCTGCGGGCGCACGGGATCGAGCGCCATCTCCCGGTTGTCGTGGTGTCGGAGACGGTGGGGGTGCGCAAGCCGAACCCCGCGATCGTGCGCGTGGCACTGGCCGAGCTGGACGTCGCGCCGGGCGAGGCGCTGCTCGTCGGCGACACGTTCGCCGAGGACGTGATCGGCGCGCACGCCGCCGGCGTGGACGCGGCGTGGATCGATGCGGGTGGGGCGGGCGTGCCCCCGGGAGCGTCGCCGCCACGGCACGTCGTGCGGGCGCTGCCCGAAATGGCGGCGATCCTCGGCGTCGGCTGAGTCGGTCAGACGCGCCGGGGCGTGGGCGCGCCGGTGCTGCCGCGGTGCAGGCGCTTGCGGAGGAGGGGGATCGCGTTGATCCGCAGCGGCCGCAGGAGGTCCCAGTAGATTCCGCGCGGGCGCGGGTGGATCGGGCGGGTGGCGAGGACCTCGTCGGGCGTGACGAGGAAATCGACCGGGAGGTCGTGGGGCAGCATGCTGAGCCGCTCCGAGAGGATCTGGAGCGGGTGCACCGTGGTGAGGATGGGGGTCGAGTCGCGCAGCTTGCCCTCTTCGCGCAGGAGCCCGTACTCGAGGTCGGCGAAGCCGCCACCTCGGCCGAGCCGCGCGCCGTCGCGCCCCACCGCCACCGAGCCGCAGACGACGAGGTCGACGGGGCGCATCTCGCGCGGCGACACGAGCCGACCCCAGCGGCAGGCCCCCGCGAGGCTCGTGGTCAGGAAGAGGCGCGGGCCGAGACGTTGCGGGTCGAGCTCGATGAAGCACTTCTCGGTGCGCAGGTGCGGCATCGCGACGTAGACGATCTTGCCTTCGCAGAGCGCCAGCCGCCGCACCGGAAGCTGCGGCGCATCCGGGTTGACCTTCACGACCAAGGCCCGCCGCCACACGGCCATCTCGCGCAGGAGCTGCGCGGCGCGATCGGCGCCGGCGAAGTTGGGGATGCGACCGACCGGGGACGGGAACCGCGCGACACCCGCACGCTCAACCGCCTGCCAAACTCTCTGGCGGGTGTCCGCCTTGGTCATCACGGCTCGCTCCAGCGTGAAGGGTCAGCCAGCGGGCTCACCGCTACTATAGGGTCCCCATCGAGTCAACGTCGTCGGGGCTCACGAGCGCCACCCGTCGACGTGCGAAGACGAGGAAACCGGTGTGCGCGACCATGCGGTGCTCGGGCCGCAAGCTGCGCTCTCGTACGTACCATGGGCGCATGAGCGTCTCGTGCGTCTCGACCAGGGTGAAGCCGGGGTGGGCGCGGAGCGCGTCGACGAGCTGCTTCACCTGGAGCGCGGTCGGGATGAACCCGGTGAGGACGCCGCCCGGCCGGAGCGAGGTCGCGACGGCGTCGAGGAGCCGCCACGGCTCGGCCAGGTCGATCACGATCCGATCCACGTCGTGCTCGAACAGTCCCGCGAACGCGTCGCCCACGTGCAGCGTCCAGTTCGGCGCGGGGCCGTGGAAGCGGGCGACGTTCTGCGTCGTCGTGGCGGCGAAGTCCTCGCGCGCCTCGTAGGAATAGAGGTGACCGGTGGGGCCGACCGCACGCAGGAGTCCGAGCGTGAGCGCGCCGGCACCGATGCCGACCTCGATCACTCGAGCACCCGGCCCGATGTCGCCCCACAGGAGGATCGGGCCGACGTCCTTCGGGTAGATCGGCTGGGCTTGCCGCGGGAGGAGGGGAATGAGCTGGGCGTAGGTTGGGCGGACAACCAGGAACGGCTCGCCTCGACCGGTCGTCACCGTGCTGCCCTCGTCGCGTCCGATGATCGCGTCGCAGGACAACGTGCCCCCCCGCACGGCGACCTGACGGCCCGCGCGCAGGAGCCGGAGGTACGCTCGCTCCTTGCGGTCGACGAAAAGGACGGCGTCCTGGTCACGAAGGATCGCGCGGCGCTCGCCGTCGGGCGCCGTCACGCGGAGGCGGCCCTCACGCGTGTGCGCTTGGTCTCGACCTCGCGCATGAGACGGCAAAAGGAACACCGGGCGCCATAGGATGGCATGCCGCACCCCTCGCAGACGCCCGGGGGCTCGCCGTCGGTGTGCGCGAATGCGGGCTGCCCGCGCTTCAAGAACTCCTTGAGGAAGCGGATCTTGGTGCCCGGGCTCTCGTGCTCGATCCGGTTGAGCGCCTCCTTGTAGATGAGCTGGGTCGCGCCGACCGCGTTGGGGCACTCGTCGACGACGTATGCGATCCCGCGCATGAAGGCGTACACGGCGGTCTCGTACTCGCTGGTGAGGAACAGCGGGCGCACCTTGCGGACGAACTTCGGGTGCGTCGGGGGGAGGACCGGGCGCTGCCGCGCGAGATGATCGACCTGCCAGTGGAGCACGTTGCCCATGAGACGCGCGCCCTCGTCGTCGAGGTTGTGCCCCGTGGCGAGGACGTCGAACCCGCCCTCGAGCGCGGCGGTGTCGAAGTAGTGGCGCTTCATCGTGCCGCAGGCCGCGCAGGCGGCGCGGCGAGTGACGCTCGCCACGTCGGGGACGCCGAGGCCCGGGCCGGTCTCGGCGAGCTTCACGACGCGGAGCGGGAGCCCGCGTGCCTCGGCGAAGCGCTCGGTCAGGACCTGTGAGCGGTCCGAGTACGCGCCGATCCCGAGGCCGAGGTAGAGCCCGGTCGTGTCGTACCCGAGCGTCGTCAGGACGTCCCAGAGCGCGAGGCTGTCCTTCCCCCCCGACACCGCGACGAGCAGCCGTTCGCCGCGCGTGAACATCTTCTCGCTCGCGATCGCGCGTTCGACCTGCCGCTGGAACACGACGATGAAGCACGCCCGGCAGTACGCGGCGTTGTGGGCGCGCAGCTTCACCTCGGCGTGGCCCCGACAGCGCGTGCACTTCACGCCGCGCCTCCGGAGATGACGGCGCGGATCTCGATCTCGTCGTCGGCCTCGACCACTTCGCTCTCGGTGAGGAGCAGGTCGCCGCGGATGACCATCGCCGTTCCCGGCAGGACGCCGAGCTCGGCGAGCAGACGCGCGACGGAGCGACGGCCGGCGATCTCGACGGTGCGCTGCTGTGGACGGAGGTGGACGCGCATTGCGGACCCGGCTAGCACGCACCCCGCCGAGCAACAAGCACGCGCGACTCGCGGCGCGCGCGGCGCTCCGGAACTTGACAGGCCTGCGCACGCCCCGTAGATGATCGAGGTTTCCGGCAGCCTTCTTCAGGCGCCGACACTCGCCCACAGACGCTCGGGAGCACCATGGCGGAAAAGAAGGCCAAGACAGCGGAGAAGAGCGGCGACGCGGGGAGAAAGCACCTGTGTCCCTCGTGCGGTGCGGAGAGTCGGGTGGTGTTGTTCACCGGCTTCGGACCGCGCGGTCACTTCTGGGTCTGCGAGAAGAACTGCGGCTACACGGAACGTACGCGCTGAGAAGAGAGGCAGCACGCATGGCACGCGCGAAGAAGGGCGATAAAGGCGCGAAGTCCAAGAGCGCCGGCTTCTTCGACGAGGAGGAGCCGACCTCCGACGAGTCCGAAGAGGAGCTTCCCAAAGACGAGGCCGGCCGGCGCAAAATCAAGCGGCAGTACGAAGAGCTGCTCGGGATTCGGATCGAGAAGCTCAAAGGGCGCATCCTCAACCGGGAGCGGATCAACAAGACCATCGAGGGCATCTACTTCATTTGTGCGAGCTGCCGGAAGGTCTGCCACAATCTCGACGACGGTCTCGTCGAGGACCCGAACAACGTGAACAATCTCTGCGGCGCCTGCACGACGCAGAAGGAGCCGCGCGGCGGCAAGGGCGGCAAGGCCGCGGCCTAAGACGAGGGAACCTCGGACGCGACGAGCGCGGCCAGGTCGGGTGGGAGACTGCTCGCGAAGGTCAGGGGTGTTCCGGTCGCGGGGTGTGCGAAGTCGAGGCCGCTCGCGTGCAACGCGTGGCGCCCGGGCGAGAGCCGGCTGCCCTCGCCACCATAGACCGCGTCGCCGATGATCGCGTGCCCGGCGGCAGCGAGGTGCGCGCGGATCTGATGCGTCACGCCGGTCCGCATGGTCGCTTCGACGAGGGTGTGATCTTCGCTCGTCGCCACGACGCGGAAATCGGTCACCGCCGGCCAGGCCCGCCGATCGCCCGCCGCGGGCACCATGCGCCGCCGGTCACCGGGGTCGTGCATGAGTGCCAGGGCGATGCGCGGAGGCGGCGTCACGGCACCACTCACGACGGCGAGATAGCGCTTGGTGACGGTGCGGAGGGCGAACGCCCGACGGAGTGCCGCGTGGGCGACGGGAGTGCGGGCCGCGAGCAGGAGGCCGGAGGTCCCGGTGTCGAGGCGGTGCGCCAGGCCCGGCGCGAGCCGATCGCCTACCGTCGCCGTTTCGGGATAGCGACCGAGGACGAAGGCGCCGACCGTGCCGCGCTCTCGCGGATCGAGGGCGTGACTGGGCATCCCGCCGGGCTTCTCGAGGACGAGGAGGTGTGGATCGGCGTACCGGACGGCGACCGGCAGGTCTGGCTCCGGCTCGAGCGCGCCGACGTCGGGCAGGGCGACGATGTCCCCGGGCTCCACCCGGTCGCCCTTGCGTGCGCGGCGGCCGTTCACCCGCACGGCGCCCTCGTCGATCAGCGCGTGGAGCAGCCGCCGCGAGCAGCCGGGGAGCGACTCACGCAGGAAGGTGTCGAGTCGAAGCGGGCGCGGGCCGGCGAGCGTGAGCTGGAGGTCGTCCACTACGCGGCGCCGCCCGCGCGCGGTGCAGCGGCCGGTGTGGCGGCGCGGGCGGCACTGTCGGGGAGTAGGTTCTCGACGATCAGGTCGTGCACGCGCCGGCGCACGAGCAGGCCGCGATGGCCGACGCCGCGCACCTCGATGTTGAACGCACCAGGGTAGTACGCATTACTCGGAGGGATCACGAGGACGTCGTCGGCCGAGTAGAGCGCGATGAAGTCCACCAGAGCCGGCACGGGGTCATCGGTGGCGAGCACCGTGAGTGTCGGGGAGTCGGGACGGACCTCGCGGAGCATCGGGTCGACCGCGAGCCACGCCAGCGCGCGCGTGCCTTGATGGGGCGTGCCGAGGGTGACGACGCGCCGCACGCCGCTGTCGCGCCGGTTGCGGCACACGAGCTCGCGGACGAGCAATCCGCCCATGCTGTGCGCGATCACGTCCACCTGTGGTGCGCCGGTGGCGCGTCGCAGGGCATCGATCGCGTCGGCGAGTCGGTCGGCGCCGTGCGCGACGCTCGAGAACGCGGGCGGCACCGCGACGGCATACACGTGGCGCCATCCCTCGCGCGCAAGGCGGCGGCGGAGCCAGAAGAAGTTCGCTCGGGTGCCGAGGTAGCCGTGGACGAGCACGATCGGAAGGCGGTCGTCCGGACCGAGGGGGGTCGGACGGCGCTCGTACCACGCGAGCGGGCCCAACAGGAGCAGGGCGAGGCCGACGGCAGCCTCTTGGAGGACGAGCGCCACCTGGCTCGCGGCACCGAGCGGCTCCTCGTCCCCGTGGCACCGGGGCGGCTCGCGACGGCGGGCGCGGGCCGCCGCGGCGTGGAGCACCGCGGTGACCAGGAGGAGCCCGGCGACGAACGCGCCGCTCGCGAGCAGGCCGGCCGCCACCATCGACATGCGGGCAGAGTTCGCCGCGTCGGGTCGATCGTGTCAAGCGCGGCAGCGATCTTGCTTTTCGCCGCCTCGCCTCCTACATGGGACGCGCGACGGGCAATCCCCCTCGCGGAACCTCGGTGCCACGCGCTCCTCGTCATGCAGTCGTGATGGCCGGCGGCTCGGGAACCCGATTCTGGCCGCGGAGCCGGGAGCGGACTCCGAAGCAGCTGCTGCGAATCACCGGCCCGCGCACGATGCTGCAGGAGACCGTGATGCGCGTGAGCCCGGTCGTCCCGCGCGCGAACGTGCTCGCGGTGGTCGGTCGGGTCCACGCCGCGCAGGTCCGTGCCCAGCTGCCGGGCCTCGTGCCCGGCAGCGTGCTGGTCGAGCCGCAGGCCCGCAACACGGCTGCGGCGATTGCCCTGGCGGCACTCCACGTCGCGCGGCGTGATCCGGAGGCGGTCATGGCGGTCCTGCCGGCGGACCACGTGATCCCGGACCGCGTTGCGTTTCGTGCCGACCTCCGGCTTGCCCTCGATCTGGCGGAGGCGCACGACGCGCTGGTCACGCTCGGCGTCCCGCCGACGCGACCGGAGACCGGATACGGCTACATCCGGCCAGCAGCGGCGCTCGCCGGCACACGGGGCCGCGCGGCCTGGGTGGCGCGCTTCGTCGAGAAGCCCGACGAGATTCGCGCCCGACTCCTCATCCGCCAGGGCTGCCTGTGGAACGCCGGCATCTTCGCGTGGCGGGCCCGGGTGATTCTCGCCGCGCTGCGCCGGCACCTGCCAGCCGTTCTCGAGCCGATCGAGGCGGCGATGCGGGCGGGCAGCGCCGCCGCGCTCGCGCGCGCGTATCGCCGCGTTCCGTCGGTCTCCATCGACACCGGGGTCCTCGAGCGGGCGGACCGTGTGCTCGCAGTGCGGGCCCGATTCCGATGGAGCGACGTCGGCTCGTGGGCGGCGCTCGCCGAGGTGTGGGGGACGGGTCGGGACGGGAACGCCACGCGCGGCCGAGTCGTCGCGGTCGACAGCCAGCGGTGCCTCGTGGACGCGGGGGAGCGAATGGTCGCGATTCTCGGTGTCGAGGACCTGGTCGTGGTGGACACGCCGGACGCGGTGCTGGTGTGTCGCAAGGACCGGGCGCAGGACGTGCGGCGCGTCGTGGACGAGCTCGGGCGGCGCCGGCTCGGGCGGTATCGCTGATGGCGGAACCGCAGGAGCGGGCCCCAGCCGCCACGCCGCCCCCCGATCGGCCGGCGGTGCCCGAGCAACGCTCGACGATGCTCGAGCGCTTCGGCCTGCTCGCCCGACTGCTCGTACGGTTCGCGTTCCGGCACGTCCACGTGCCCCCCGAGGTCATCGAGCGCGTCCGGCAGCTCGCGGCCCAGGGGACGGTGATCTACGTCATGCGGTTTCGCTCGACGGTGGACTACCTCCTGGTCAACGCCGTCCTTCTGCGCGAGGGGCTCCCGCTGGCGCGGTTCGCCCCCGGCGTGTCGACGCTGCGTTGGCGCCGTGCGGGGGATGCCCTTCGCTGGTGGTGGCGGAGCAACCGGCGTACGGCGCTCAGCGGGCATGCCGCGTGCGCCGCGCTCGTACGGCGCGGGGAGCCGGTGCTCCTGTTCATGCGCAGCTACGCCGTGGTGACGCGGCGCCGGCGGGCGCTCGCCGCGGCGCGCATCGGCTCACAGTTCCTGCGGGACGTGCTCCGCGGCGCGGAGCAGGGCGAGCGGCCGGTGTTCCTCGTGCCGATCGCGATCTTCCGGGGGACGGGGCTCCGCCGGCGGGCGTCCCGCTTCACGACGCTCCTCTACAGCGTGCAGGAGGCGCCAGGCGAGGCGAAACGCCTGTTCACGTATCTCTGGAACGCCGAGCAGACCCGTCTCATGGTCGGCGGCGAGATCGTGCTCGCCGAGTTCGTCGCCGAGCATCGCCGTGAGGGCGAGGAGCGGGTCGTGCGGCGGCTCGCCCGCGCCCTGCAGATTTTCCTCTACCGCGAGGAGCGCGTGGTGTGGGGCCCGGCACTGCTGCCGCGCCGCGTGGTGCGCGAGCAGGTAGTGCGTGATCCCGAGATGGCACGGCTCATCCGGCGCATCGCGGCCGAGCGGGGTGTGCCACGCCGGAGGGTGCTGAAGGAGGCGCGCGCCTACGTCGACGAGATGGCCGCGAACTTCAAGGGCTTCTACTTCAGCATCCTCGAGTTCGTGTTCAACCGCGTGTGGCCGCGCGTGTTCGGCGGGCTCGAGATCACCGGGCTCGAGCGCGTGGTCGAGTGCGTGAAACAGCACCCGGTCGTGCTGGTACCGTCGCACCGCAGCCACTTCGACTATCTGATCCTGAGCTACATCTTCCACACCAACTATCTGTCGCCGCCCCACATCGCCGCCGGGATCAACCTGAGCTTCTGGCCGATGGGGCCGCTGTTCCGCGGCGCCGGTGCGTACTTCATCCGGCGCACCTTCGAGGACAACGAGCTCTACAAGCTCGTGTTTCGGAAGTACCTCACGTTCCTCATCCGCGAGGGGTACACGCAGGAGTTCTTCATCGAGGGTGGCCGCACGCGGACCGGCAAGATCCTCCCACCGAAGCTGGGCATGCTCGCGGCGCTGGTGAACAGCTTCGCGCAGGGCGTGCGGCGCGACCTCTATCTGGTGCCGATCTCGCTGCACTACGGCCGCATCCCGGAGGAGGAATCCTACACGCGGGAGGTCCGGGGAGAGGAGAAGGAAGCGGAGTCGCTCGGCGCCCTGCTGCGCGCGCGCAGCATCCTGACCCATCGTTTCGGGACGGCGTACGTCAGCTTTGCCGAGCCGGTCTCGCTGCACGACGTCCTCGGGTCGCAGCGCGAGCGATTTCAGGCGGGGGCCGGCGAGCCGGAGCTGGAGGAGGAGAAGCGGCGGTTCGTGCAACGCCTCGGGTTCCGGCTCCTGCGTGAGATCAACGCGGTGGCGGTCGCCGGCGCGAGCTCGGTGAGCGCGACGGCGCTGCTCGGCGCCCCCAGACCCGCCTGCCGGGTCGACGACTTTCTCGCGGCGTCCCGCACCTTGGTGGGGCTGCTGCGGCTGCAGGGGGTGCAGCTCACCTCGTCGCTCGCCCGCAACGAGGCCTCGAACTTCCGCGAGAGCCTTGCCTGGCTCGAGAGCGGCGGGCTGATCTTGCGCCTGGTCGACAGCGACGGGGTCGTGCTGCACGCACCCGCGAGCAAACGGGTCAACCTCGACTACTACAAGAACAACACGATCCATTTCTTCCTGATCCCTGCGCTGGTGACCCAGGGGTTGCTCGCGGGCATCCCGATCGCCGAGCTAGCGGGGCACGTCGCCTGGTGGCTGGACCTCTATCGGTGGGAGTTCCCGCTGCCGGCGCGGGACGGGCTGTCTGCCGACATCGCGCGTTGGATCGACCACTACCGTGAGGTGGGGGCCGTCGTGGGGGACGCGCCGCAGCGTGGTCATCCGGTCGTCGTCGTGACGAGCAGCGTGCTCGAGAACTTCCGCGAGGGGTACCTGATCGCGGCGCGGACGGTCGCGGCGCAGCGCGAGTGGCCGGTCATGGAGAAGGCCCTGATCGAGCGGATGCGGCGGCAATTCGCGACCAGCGAGCTGCTCGGCGAGGTGCGCAAGCCGGAGGGGAACTCGGTCATCATCTTCGGCAACGCGCTGTCGCGCCTGACGGAGCTCGGGCACGTGGTGGTGACGCGCAAGGGCCGCGGCGGTCGGGAGCGCTGGATCGACCGCGGCGCTGCGTTCGATCGCTTGCCGGAGCTCGTCCGCAAGCTCCGGTCCTGAAGGACGAGGATCGTGCGCCGGTGCATGGATGCCGCGCCAGGGCTGCGGCACGGCGAGGCGCACGCGGTCGCCGACAGGGGCCATGCGTGGCATCGGATTTGCCTCCAAGGAGGGGCGATGCGGGTCTGGAGTCTCGTCGCCCTGGCGCTCGCCGTGGTTGCGCCCCGGGCGTGGGGCGTTCCGAGCGTCCTCGTGGCGACCGGCGCCACATCGGCGATCGGCGTGCTCTCGGGCCTCTCGACCCCGGCGCTCGACGCGCGGGGACGAGCCATCTTTCTCGGCACGTCGACAGGCATTTTTCGCGCCGGGAGCGCGGGCGTCGCGCGCCTGGTGATGGCGGGCGACACGCTTGCGGACGGGCGCGTGGCCAGCGGCGTGGGGACGCCGGCGCTGGCCTCGGGCGGGTGCGCCGTCATGCGGATCGCCGTCCGGGGCGGCGGGGACGGCGTTGCGCGCCGGTGCGGCGCGAGCTTCGAATGGATTGCGCAGGCGGGGTCGGCCGTGCCGGGGAGCCTTCGCCTCACGGCCTTTCGTCCCGCCGTCGCGGTCGGACCGTCTGGCCAGGCGGCGTTCACCGCCCGGCGCGACGACGGGGCGTGGGGCCTCTACCTTGCGGCAGGCGGGGCGTTCACGGAGATCGTCCGGACGGGTGTCACGGCACCGCGCGGCGGTACCTTCGCGGATCTGCGGCCGCTCGCCGTCACGTCGGCGGGCAGCGTCGGGTTCCGCGCCACGGTCGACAACGGTCCCGACGGGCTCTTCGAAGGCGACGGCACGATCCTGCGGCCGGTGGTGCTCGTGAACGACCCGAGCCCAGTCGGCGGTCTCTTCACGGCGCTCGGCGAAGCGGCGATGAACGCGAGCGACGTGTGGGCGTTCCGCGCCCGCGTGTCACTTCCCGAAGGGGACGTGACCGGGGTCTTTCGGGCCGACGCCTCGGGGCCGGTCGCCGCGCTCGCGCCGGTTGCCCTCGCCGGCGAGCCCACGCCCATCGGCGGGACCTTTCAGCAGTTCGCGAACTCGCTGGTCCCGTCGGTGAATGCGGGTGGTGACGTTGCCTTTCGGGTCGCGGTCGATGGTGGGCAGTTCGGCTCGGGGGCCTTCGTGGCCTCGGCGGGCGGTGGGATCGCGGCGGTGGCGGCGGCGGGCCAGGACACGGTCGTGGGCGCGCTCTTTCAGCTGGGAAATCCGGCGCTCGCCGACGACGGCAGCGTCGTGTTGCCGGCCGCACTGCGGGGCAACGCCGCCGGGCTCTTCGTCATTCGCGATGGGGTGGTGACGCCACTGGCACGGCTCGGCGATCCGACCGACGCGGGTACCGACGTTCGCTTCGTCGGGGCGGTGGTGCGTGAGACCGCAGAGGCCGCGGCTCTCGTCGGGCAACGCGAGGCGATCTTTCGCGTGACCGACGTGGGTGCCCTCACGGCAATCGCCGCACTCGGGCGGCCGACGCCGCTCGGCGGGACGTTCGCGCGTTTCGATCCCCCCGTTGCCGGTGGCGCGGGTGGTCGGGTGGTGTTTCGTGCCGACGTGCGCTCGGGCCGGGTGTCGGAGGCCCTCTTCGAACACGCGGGCCATACCGTGCGTGCGGTCACCGGGAGCGGGCGTCGTGCGCCCGGCGGGGGGCGATTCCTGGTCTTCTCGTCGGGAGGTCTCGACGTCGTCATGCGTCCCGACGTCGCCGGCGCCGCGACGGTGTTCCAGGGTCGGCTGAGCGGCACGCCGGCGGGGAGCGGCGTCTTCCTCGCCACCGGACGCCGGGTGCGCCCCGTGGCGCGCGCGGCGCGTCCTGCCCCGGGCGGGGGTCGCTTCTCGACCTTCGGGTCGCCCGCGGTGCGCGACCCCCGGGAGGCGGCGTTTCTCGCGCGCGTGAGCGACGGCCCGCATGCGATCGGCCTGTTCGGCTGGCGGGAGGGCCGTCTGCGGCTGATCACCGCCGTTGGCGCGCCGACAGGCACGCGCCTCAAGGGGACATTTGCGCAGCTCGAGTCCCCGGACGTGAGCCAGACCGGCGTCGCCTTCCGGGCCGTCGTCGAGCGGCCGGGCGCGCAGGGGATATTCCTCGCCGCGCGCGGCCGCACGGGCGCGCTGGTCGCCAGCGGGGACCCCGCCCCGAGCGGTGGCGCCTTCGAGGCCGTCGACGCGCCGGCGTTCAGCGCCGCGGCGATCGTGTTCCTCGGCGACGTTGCGAGCGGTGGGGCGGGAGTCTTCCGGGTCCCGGCGGAGCGTGTTCCCGTGCCGACCGCCGCGCCGGCGGTGCCCGAGGCGCTGGCGTGGGTCGCCGACGCAACGCCGCTCGGCGGCCGCTTCCTCGCGTTCGGTCCACCGGCCGGCAACCGCGGTGGCGCGGTGGTGGTGGAGGCCGAGCTCGAGGGCGCGAGCGCGAGCGCGGCGCTGGTGCGGCTGGCGCCGTGATGCGGACCTTCCTTGACCGCGCACAGCGAAGTCAGTAGAAAAGCGGGCCTTTCGAGAACGCCGAGGCATGTCCGACGACCACGAGCAGATCGTGGTCAGGCGCCGGAAGCTCGCCGGCCTGCGAGACCAGGGGCCCAACCCCTTTCCGAACGATTTCCGGCCTGACCACACATGCGGCGACGTCCATGCCCGGTACGGGGGACTGGCCGAAGCCGAGCTCACGTCCGCGCCGACCGCGCGGATCGGGGGGCGCGTTCTCGCGCTGCGGGACTTCGGCAAAGCGGGCTTCCTGCGGCTACAGGACCGCGCCGGGCAAGTGCAGGTGTACGCGCGGCGCGACCGCCTCGGTGAGGCGGATTTCGCCGCGTACCGCGCGCTCGACGTGGGCGACGTCGTGGGCGTCGTCGGCCGCCCGTTCCGCACGCGCACCGGTGAGCTCACGCTCGAGGCCGTCGAGTTGCGGCTCCTCACCAAGAGCCTGCGCCCGCTGCCCGAGAAGTGGCACGGGCTCACCGACGTCGAGACACGCCACCGCCAGCGCTACGTCGATTTGATCGTGAACCCGGAGGCGCGGCAGGTGTTCGCCGCGCGCTCGCGCGTGATCCGCAGCCTGCGGGACTTCCTCGTGGCGCGGGATTTCATCGAGGTCGAGACCCCGATGATGCAGCCGATCCCCGGTGGCGCCGCGGCCCGCCCGTTCGTCACCCACCACAATGCGCTCGACCTGACGCTCTACCTTCGGATCGCGCCGGAGCTGTATCTGAAGCGCCTCGTCGTCGGCGGCTTCGAGCGGGTGTTCGAGCTGTCGCGCGTCTTTCGCAACGAGGGGCTCTCGACGCGCCACAACCCCGAGTTCACGATGCTCGAGTTCTATCAGGCCTACGCCACCTACGAGGACCTCATGGACCTCACCGAGGAAATGCTGGTGGCGGTGGCGCGCGAGATGAACGGGGACCTGCGATTCGTCTGGGGCGACTGCTCGGTCGACCTCACGCCGCCGTGGCCGCGCCGGACGATGGTCGACCTCGTGGCCGAGCGGGCGGGTGTGGCGCCGGACACGCTGCTCGAGCGCGACACGATCCGCGGCCTGGCCGAGCGGACGGGCGGCATCGAGCGGGCGTCGATGACGCCGGGCGAGCTGCTCGGGGTGGTCTTCGAGCGGCTCGTCGAGCCCCACCTCGTGCAGCCGACCTTCGTCTGCCAGTATCCGGTCGAGCTCTCGCCGCTCGCCCGACGCAACGAGCGCGACCCCCGCTTCGTCGACCGTTTCGAGCTCTTCATCGCGCGTCACGAGATGGCAAACGCGTTCTCCGAGCTGAACGATCCCGAGGACCAGCGCGGCCGGTTCGAGGCACAGCTCGCGGCCCGGGCCGCGGGGGACGAGGAGGCCCACGCGATGGACGAGGACTACGTTCGCGCGCTGGAATACGGGCTCCCCCCGACGGCGGGTGAGGGGATCGGAATCGACCGTCTCGTGATGCTGCTCACCGGAGCCGCCTCGATCCGCGAGGTGATCCTCTTTCCGCACCTGCGGCCCGAGGGCGGCGAGTGACCTGGGAGCTGTTCGTCGGGTTGCGCTACCTGCGCTCGCGGCGGCGCCACGGGTTCCTGTCGTTGATCTCGCTCGTGTCGCTGCTCGGCGTCACGATCGGCGTCGCGACGCTCAACATCGTGCTCGCCGTGATGACGGGGTTCGAGCAGGAGCTGCGCGACAAGATCCTCGGCTTCAACCCGCACGTGGTGGTGACGAACTACGGCGGGGCCCTCGACGGCTGGACGCAGCAGCTCGAGAAGGTCACCGCGGTGCCCGACGTGGTCGCGGCCGCCCCGTTCGTGTACGGGCAGGCGATGGTCACCGTGGGCCGCAGCGTCTCCGGGATCGTCGTGCGGGGGATCGATCCCGCGCGTGCCGGTGGCGTCCTCGAGCTGGAACGCCACCTCACGAAGGGGAGCGTGCAGGCGCTCGGCGAGACGCAGCGGGTCGCGTTGCCCGCCGCCGAGGGCGGCGGCCCGGTCGAGCTCGGCGGTCTGCTCCTCGGCCAGGAGCTCGCCCGCCAGCTCGGGTTGGCGCCGGGCGACGTCGTGACGGTGGTCTCGCCGCTCGGGACGCCGGGCCCCGGCGGGATGGTGCCGCGCGTGAAGCGGTTCGTGCTGGTCGGGGTGTTCGACTCCGGCATGTACGACTACGACACCACGCTCGCCTACATGTCCCTCGGCGACGCGCAGCGGTTCTTCGACATGAAGGGCAACGTGAGCGGGCTCGAGGTGCGGGTCGCGCGCGTCTACGATGCGCGCGCGGTCGCCCGCCGGATCGAGACGGCGCTCGGCGGCTTTCCCGTCCGCGCTCGTGACTGGATGGAGACCAACCGCAATCTCTTCTCGGCGCTCAAGCTCGAGAAGGTGGTCTATGGCATCGTGCTCTGCCTCATCGTCGTCGTGGCGGCGTTCAACATCCTGGCCACGCTCACGATGGTGGTGAAGGAGAAGCGCCGGGACATCGCGATCCTGAAGGCCATGGGCGCATCGGGTAGTGCGATCGGGCGGATATTCGTCCTCAATGGCGCGGTGATCGGCGTTGCCGGGATGCTGCTGGGGAGCGCGCTCGGGCTGGCGGGGTGCTGGGTGGTCGCGCATTATCAATTCGTCGAGCTGCCGAAGGACGTCTTCCTGGTCACGACGATCCCGGCGCGCGTCGACCCGATCAACTTCGCGGTGGTCGCCTGCGTCTCGGTGCTCATCTGTGTCGTCGCGGCGCTCTCACCGGCGCGGCGGGCGACGAGCTTGGTGCCGGTCGAGGTGATCCGATATGAGTAGGGCCTGATGGTCGGGCGGGTACCCTTGCTCGTCGAGGCGCGAGGCCTCGAGAAGCGCTACGTGGACGGACCGCGGGAGGTGCGCGTCCTGACGGCGCTCGACCTCGAGCTCGAAGCCGGCGAGCGGTTGGCGGTCGTCGGCGCGTCCGGCGTCGGCAAGAGCACGCTCCTCCATCTGCTCGGGGGCCTCGACCGTCCCACCGCCGGTCGGCTCGTGATCGACGGCATGGACGTGAGCGCGGCCCTGGAGCCCGAGCTGGCCGCGTTTCGCAACCGGACGATCGGGTTCGTCTTCCAATTCCACCATCTGCTGGGCGACTTCACGGCCCTCGAGAACGCGATGATGCCTGCACTGATCGCCCGCGAGTCGTTCGGCGGCGCGCGCCGGCGTGCCACCGAGCTTCTCGAGCGGGTCGGGCTCGGCGGGCGCCTCGGGCACCGACCCGGGGAGCTTTCGGGCGGGGAGCAGCAGCGGGTGGCGGTGGCGCGCGCGGTGATGCAGCGCCCACGCCTGCTGCTCGCCGACGAGCCGACCGGCAACCTGGACCCGGCGACGGGAGACAGCGTGCAAGAGGTACTGCTCGAGCTCAACCGTGAGCACGGCTCGGCGCTCGTGGTGGCGACGCACAACCCCGTGCTCGCGGCCGCCATGGGACGCACGCTGCGGGTTGCGGCGGGCCGACTCGTCGAGGATTCAGAGATGCCCGCCGTTCGGCGGGGAGGAGGGGCTCTGTGACGGGACGCCGCAGCGCCGTGGGGGCGCTGGTCGTTCTCCTGGCCGCGTTGGCCGGGGGCCGAGTGGGGGCGGAGAACGTGCCGACCGTCGCCAAGGTCGGTATCGCGGGCAACATCCGGGTGGAGGAGGACGCGATCCGGGTACGGCTGCACACGCAGCCGGGCCAGCCCTTCGACAAGGAGACGATCGACCGCGACATTCGCTCGGTCTACGCGATGGGCTTCTTCGATCAGGTCGATGCCGACGTCACGCCGGCCGACGGTCGGCGGATCGTGGTGACGTTCCGGGTGAAGGAGCGGCCGCTGACCCGCAACGTCCAGGTCGAGGGCACCGACGAGATCAAGAAGGAGGAGGTCGAAGCCGCGCTGCGCATACGGCCGCACACCATCCTCGACCCCGAGAAGGCGAAGCAGGGTATCGAGGCGACCCGGAAGCTCTACTCGGAGAAGGGGTACCTGGATGCCCAGATCACCTACCGCCTGGAGACGGTCGGCGAGAACGAGGTCGACGTCCTCTATACGGTAGAGGAGAAGCCCCCGGTCCGGATCGAGAACATCGACTTCGAGGGCAACGAGGCGTTCAGCGACCGCAAGCTGAAGGGCCTCATGCAGACCGGGGAGAAGTGGCTGCTCACCCCCATCACCGGCGCGGGCAACCTGAATCGCGACGTCCTCAAGGCCGACGTCGAGCGCCTCACGGCCTGGTACTACGAGAACGGCTACGTCACCGTACGCATCGACGCCCCCCAGATCGAGCGCCGCGACGACGGGCTCCACGTGACGATCAAGATCGACGAGGGCGAGCAGTTCCAGGTCGGCGAGGTCGCGATCGAGGGTGCCAACGTCCCCGACGATCGCGAGGCGCTCCTCAAGCGTCTGGAAGCGAAAACGGGCGAGGTCTTCCGCGCCAGCGAGATCCGGGACGACCAGCAGAAGCTCACCGACCGCATGTCGGACGATGGGTTCGCGTTCGCCACGGTCGAGCCGCAGACGGAGGTGCGTCAGGCCGACAAGAAGGTCGACGTACGGTACGTCGTGGACCGCGGGCGCCCGGTCACGATCGACCGGATCGAGGTCACCGGCAACACGAAGACCCGTGACCAGGTCGTTCGCCGCGAGATGCGGGTGCAGGAGCAGGAGCTGTACTCCGGGGTGAAGATCCGCAAGAGCCGCGAGGCGCTGCAACGCCTCGGTTTCTTCCGCGAAGTGAACGTCACGACCCGCAAGACCGCGGCCGACGACCGGTTGAACGTCGTCGTCGACGTGAAAGAGGGGCAGACCGGAGCCTTCAGCGCCGGCGCGGGCTTCAGCTCGGTCGATGCGCTGTTGTTCAACGTCCGCGTTCAGGAGAACAACCTCTTCGGCCGCGGGCAGCGACTCGTGCTGAACGGCGACATCGGGTCCATCCGCCGCAACATCATCCTGTCGTTCACCGAGCCGTACTTTCGCGAGACCCCGCTCACGGTGGGGGTCGACGCCTTCAGCTGGCGCCTCAAGTTCGACGACTTCGCGCGTGGCGGTACCGGCGGGAACATCAACCTGAGCTACCCCGTCGCGGCCTGGGGGTACACGTCGCTCCTCGGCCTCCCGCTCGAAGAGGTGCGCGTCGGCGCGCAGTACCGCGCGGAGCAGGCGAAGATCAGCGACCTCGACCTGAGCGCATCCCGCTCGATCCGCGAGGAGGAGGGCTCGATCTTCATCAGCAGCATCACGCCCTCGATCAGCCGGAACACGCTGAACCACGCCTTCGACCCGACCGCCGGCAGCGTCGAATCGCTGTCGGTGGAGGCCGCCGGCCTGGGCGGCGAGCGGTTCCTCAAGGCCGAAGCGCGGGAGCGATTCTACTATACGTTCCTGCGCTCGAAGGCCCTCGGCGACTTCACGTACTCGCTCGGCGCCACGGTCGGGTGGGGATTCGGCGACGCCGGTCTCGATGGCGACTCGCTGCCGCTCTTCGAGCGCTACTTCCCCGGCGGCATCAACAGCATCCGCGGGTTCAAGGCGCGTTCGCTCGGACCGTACGAGCTCACCTACGACCGGTACGGCCGGGAGATCGGCTCGACGCCGATCGGCGGCAGCGAACAGATCATCCTCAACAACGAGGTCATCTTCCCGATCGTGCAGTCGATCGGGCTGAAGGGCGTGGTCTTCGTCGACGCCGGCAACGCCTACGGGTATCCGGACGACGGCCTGTCCCTGGACGACACGCGCATCGCCGCGGGGGCCGGCGTGCGATGGCTCTCGCCGCTGGGGCCGTTGCGGGTGGAGCTCGGGCAGCCGTTCCGCACCAAGAAGCACGACCGCAAGAGCCTGTTCCAGTTCTCCTTCGGGGGACCGTTCCAGTTCTAGGAGGAATCGTGAGAAGCATGATGGGATCGGGAGCTCGATGGGCCTGCGTGGCTGCGCTCATGGTGACGGGCGCCGGCGTACCGACGGCCGGCGTCGCCGCCGAGATCAAGATCGGGGTGGTCGACATGCAGCGCGCGCTCAACGAGTGCGACGCCGGCAAGAAGGCCAAGGACCAGGTCAAGGCGAAGTTCGAGAAGGCGGGGGACCAGCTCAAGCGCCAGCGCGAGGAGTTGGACCGGGCGCGCGAGGACTACGAGAAGAAGGCGATCGTCTTGAAGGACGAAGAGCGGCGCAACCTCGAGAAAGACCTCGAGGGTCGTGCGCTCGAGTTCAAGCGGAAGTCGGAGGACCTGAAGCGGGACCTCGAGCGCACCGATCGCGAGCTGACGTCGGGGATCGTCGCCGATCTCTATGGGGTCGTGCAGCAGTACGGCAAGGAGCGCGGCTACACGGTGATCCTCGAGGCGCAGAACGGACAGGTCGTGTTCGCCGACGAGGCCTCGGACATCACGGCGGAGGTCGTGAAGATCTTCAACACGTCGCCGCGGACGAGTGGCAAGCGCGGTAAGGACTGACCCGTCAGGTGGATATGCCCGGACTGGGCGCGGCGTTCCCGTATCGGCTGCTCGATCGGATCGTGGTCGTCGAACCGGGCGTGCGCGCCGTGGGCACGAAAGCGGTGAGCGCCAACGAGCCCTATTTCGCTGGGCACTTTCCCGGTGCCCCGGTGCTCCCCGGAGTGCTCATTTGCGAGGCGCTCGTCGAGCTGGGGGCGCGCCTGGTGTTCGACGGGGCCGGCGGCCGGTTGGCGCGGGTCGACAAGGCGCGCTTTCGTCGCCCGGTGGTACCGGGGGACGTCCTCCGGCTCGAGGTCACGCCGGTGGCGGGCCGGGATCGGCTGCGCGGTGTGGTGCACACCGGTGACGTGGTCGTCGCGGAAGTGGAGTTCGCGGTCGAGCCGCCGCGTGGTCCGCGAATCCACCCGACGGCCGTGGTGTCGCCCGGAGCCGAGTTGGACGAGGGCGTGTGCGTCGGGCCGTATGCGGTGGTCGGGCCGTACGTTCGCGTCGGGCGGGACGGCTGGATCGGGCCGCACGCGGTGGTCGAGGGACGCACCACGCTCGGGGCGCGCGTGCGCGTCTTCCAGTTCGCGAGCGTGGGCGCCGTGCCGCAGGACCTCAAGTACCGCGGCGAGCCGAGCACCGTCGAGATCGGGGACGACACGACGGTGCGCGAGCACGCGTCGCTGCAGCTCGGGACGGCACCGGGTGGCATGCGCACGACGGTCGGCACCGGCTGCCTCCTGATGGTCGGGGCCCACGTGGCGCACGACTGTCAGATCGGCAACGCGGTGATCCTGGCCAACGGCGCGGCGCTCGGTGGACACGTCGTCGCGGAAAGCCACGCGATCGTGGGGGCGCTCGCGGGGGTCCATCAGTTCGTGCGGCTCGGCGAGTCGTCGCTGTGCGCGGCGGGTGCCATGGTGTCGAAGGACGTCCCCTCGTTCTGCACCGTGGCCGGGGATCGCGCGCGGCTCTACGGGCTCAACACCGTGGGCCTCCGCCGACGGGGATTCTCGCCGGAGACGCGGGCGGCACTCAAACGCGCCTATCGCGAGCTCTTCGGAGGTGGGTCCTGGCGCGCGAACGCCGGCCGCGTGTCCGAGCGCCTGGGCCACGTACCCGAGGTCGGGCGGCTGGTGGCCTTCGTGACCGCCTCGCGACGGGGAGTGTGTCGCTGACCATGGAGCGGATCGGTCTGATCGCGGGCAGCGGGCGCTTTCCGGTGCTCTTCGCCGAGACCGCGCGCCGGCGAGGCGTGGAGGTGACTGCCGTGGCCCACCGTGGCGAGACCTCGCCCGAGTTGGCCAACGTCGTCGCCGCGATCACCTGGGTGTATCCGGGCGAGCTGGAGACGCTCATCGGAGCGCTCAAAGCGGCGGGGGTGCGGCGGACGGTGATGGTGGGCGGGATCGCCAAGCCGCGCCTCTTCCAGGACATTCGTCCCGACGCGCGTGCGATGGCGGTGATTGCGCGGGTCGGTGCGTTGCGTGACGATCTTCTCCTGCGCGGCCTCGCCGACGAGCTCGAGACCGAGGGCATCCGCGTCGTCGAGAGCACGATCTTTCTCGAAGAGATCGTCCCAGCGCCGGGGCTGCTGACGGCACGGGCCCCAACGGACGCGGAGTGGGCGGACATTCACTTCGGCTTTCGGGCGGCGAAGGTGATAGGGCAATTCGACATCGGGCAGAGCGTGGTGGTTCGCGGCGGGGCGGTGATGGCGGTCGAGGGAATCGAGGGGACGGACGCGACCATCCGGCGCGCCGGCGAGCTCGTCAACGGCGACATCGTCGTCGTGAAGGCGTGCAAGCCGACGCAGGACCTGCGCTTCGACCTGCCCGCGGTCGGGCCGGACACCATCCGGACGCTCGCCGGCGTGCGCGGGAGGGTGCTGGCGGTCGAGGCCGGGCGGACGATCACGCTCGACCGGCCCGAGATGGTGGCCCTCGCGAACGCGGCTGGCATCGCGATCGTCGCCGTCGATCCCGCCGAGGTGAGCCGGTGACGACCCGGCGCCTGCGGGCCGCGGTGGTCGGCGTCGGATACCTCGGCCGCTTCCACGCGGAGAAGTACGCCGCTCACCCCGAGGCGGAGCTGGTGGCGGTGGTCGACGTCGATGCGGCGCGAGCGCGCGAGATCGGCGCCGCCGTCGGCGCCGAGGCGCTCACCGATCCGGCGGCGCTCGCCGGCCGGGTCGATTGCGCGAGCGTGGTCGTTCCCACGCACCTCCATCACCCGGTCGCGCTGCAGCTCCTCGAAGCGGGCATCGACGTGCTGGTGGAGAAACCGGTCACGACCAGCGTCGAGCAGGGCAAGGAGCTCCTCGAGGCGGCCGTGCGGACCGGGCGCGTCCTCCAGGTGGGGCACCTCGAGCGGTTCAACCCGGCGATCCGTGCCATCGAGGGGCTCATCGACCGCCCGCGCTTCATTGAGTGCCACCGGCTGGCGCCGTTCACCGAGCGGGGGACGGACGTGGACGTCGTGCTCGACCTCATGATCCACGACATCGACGTGATCCTCAGCATGGTCCAGTCGGGCGTTCGCTCCGTGGACGCGGTCGGTGTTCCGGTGCTGACCGCGTCGGTGGACATCGCCAACGCGCGACTGCGCTTCGCGAACGGGTGCATCGCGAATCTGACCGCGAGTCGTGTCTCGGCCAAGCGCGAGCGCAAGCTGCGCATCTTCCAGCCGGACACCTACGTCTCGGTCGACTACGGCGAGCGCCACGTGCGCGTGTTCCGGCGCGAGGTCGGCGCCGACGGGCAGACGTCGCTCACCGCCGAGGAGCGCCACGTCGAGGAGGGGGATGCACTCGCCGCGGAGATCGATGCGTTCCTGCGGGCGGTCCGGGCCCGCGAGACGCCGCCGGTCACCGGCTGGGACGGCCTGCGCGCGCTCGAGATCGCGCATGTGATTCGCGAGAGCGTCGAGACCGAGGTGCGCGCGGTGCGAGCGCTCGCGCAGGCATGAGGGCACGGGGGCAAGCGCCGCAGGTGCTCGCGCCGACGCGGCCGCGGCGGGTGCTGCTGGTTGCTGGCGAGGCCTCGGGCGACGTCCATGGGGCCGACCTGCTGGCCGCATTGCGCCGCGAGTGCCCCGACGTGCGTGTGTTCGGGATCGGTGGTGCGCAGCTCCGCGCGGCCGGCATGGAGACGGTGGTCGACTCCGCGGAGGTCGCCACCGTGGGCGCGACCGAGGCGCTCGGGCACCTGCGCGTGCTCCTGCGGGCGTATCGGGCTCTCGTGCGGATCATCCACGACGAGCCACCGGATCTGTGCATCCTGATCGACTTCCCGGAATTCAACCTCCGCCTGGCGCGGGCCGCCAAGCGGGCCGGCGTGCCCGTGCTCTATTACATCGCCCCGCAGGTGTGGGCGTGGCGGCGCGGTCGCGTCCGGAAGATCGCGCGGCGGGTGGATCGGCTCGCGGTCGTGTTTCCGTTCGAGCCGCCGCTCTACGCCGAGCGCCTCGCCGGTGTCGAGTTCGTCGGCCATCCGTCTCTCGACCGCGTGCGGGTGACCTGTGGGCGCGAAGAGACGCTGCGCGGCCATGGGCTCGATCCGGCCAAGCGCCTCGTCGTGCTCCTGCCGGGGAGCCGGCCGAAGGAGGTCGATCAGCTCCTGCCGCCGATGGTCGAGGCCCGCCGGCTTCTGGCGGCGGAGCCCGACGTCCAGTTCGCCCTCGCGCTCGCGCATACGGTGCCGCAGGAGTCGGTGGCGGCGGCGCTCGGTGGGGCGGCGATCCCGGTGATCGCGGACGACACGTACAACCTGGTCGCCGCGGCCGACGTCGCGCTCGTCGCGTCGGGAACCGCGACGCTCGAGTGTGCGCTGCTCGAGACGCCGATGGTCATCGTCTACCGGCTCGCGCCGGTGACCTTCGCGTTGGCGCGTCTGCTGGTTCGCGGCGTGCGACACATCGGCATGCCGAACATCATCGCTGGACACGAGGTCGTTCCGGAGCTTCTCCAGGGCGAGGTCACGGGCGATCGGATCGCGGCCGCGGCGCGCGGCATTCTCGACGATCCCGCGCGCCACGCGGCGATCGTCCGCGACCTGCACGAGGTCCGACGGCGGCTCGGCGGCGGCGGCGCAGCGCGCCGCGCGGCGGCGATCGCGGCGGAGATGCTGGGGGCGCACGCGACATGAGCCAGTACCGGCGGCTCCTCGGGTATCTGCGGCCGTACCTCTGGCCGCGCGGAGCGATCACGGTCGTCTGCATGCTCGCATTCAGCGGGCTCGAGAGCAGCGTGCCCTTCCTCGCGAAGTTCACCTTCGACCAGGTGTTCACGCAGCAGCATCGGGAGGCGTTGTCGCTGGCGGTGGCGGGCGCGCTCCTGGTCGGGGTCGTCCGCGGCGGGCTCACGTTCGTCACGGGGTACCTGACGGACTGGATCGGCGGCCGCATCGTCGCCGACATGCGCCACCAACTCATCACCCATCTGCAGCGGATGGACCTCTCCTACTTCAACAAGCAGCGTGCCGGGCAGGTCGTGTCGCGCGTGCTCGCCGACGTTGCGATCGTGCGGGCGGCGGTGACCGACGCGGTGACGTCGCTCGTGCAGGACACGACGACGCTGATCGGGCTCGCCGCCGTCGCCGTCTACATGGACTGGGTGCTCGCGCTCATGGCGCTGGTGCTGTTCCCGCTCGCGGGCCTGCCCCTGCGATATTTCTCGCTGCAGATGCGGCAGAACAGCCGCCGGCAACAAGAGGCCCAGGGGCGCCTGAACGCCGCGCTGCACGAGAACTTCCAGGGCAACCGGGTCGTGAAAGCGTTTTGCCGCGAGGACTACGAAGCCCGGCGGCTCTCGGATTTCAACGAGCACCTCTTCCGGATCGCGATGCGGCTCAGTCGCATCCGGCAGCTCCCGATCACCGAGGTGCTCGCCGGTATCGCGGTGTCGGGGATCGTCTGGTACGGCGGGGTGAGCGTCATCAACGGGACGCGCACGCAAGGGAGCTTCATCGGGTTCGTGATCACGCTGCTCCTGCTCTACGACCCGTTCAAGAAGCTCGTGAAGACGAACTACACGATCCAGCAGGGACTTGCCGGCGCGGATCGGGTCTTCGCGCTCCTCGACACGGCGCCGGCGGTGGCCGACCGCCCCGGCGCGACCGTGTTGCGCGGCGTGGGGACGGGAATCCGGTTCGAGCACGTGACGTTCGCGTACGAGGCCGGTAGCGATCCCGTGCTTCGCGACATCGATCTGGAGATCCCGGCGGGGAAGGTGGTGGCGCTGGTCGGGATGAGCGGTGGCGGGAAGAGTACGCTCGCCGACCTGATCCCCCGATTCTACGACGTGACCGGCGGACGCATCACGGTCGACGGCCACGACATCCGCGACCTCACCTTGGCGAGCCTGCGCGGCCACATGGCGGTCGTGACCCAGTTCACCTTCCTCTTCAACGACAGCGTCTTCCACAACATCGCGTACGGCGACGCGACGCGGCCGATGGCGGACGTGATCGCGGCGGCGAAGGCGGCCAACGCCCACGACTTCATCGTCGAGCTGCCGCGGGGCTACGAAACGCACATCGGCGATCTCGGGGTGCGGCTCTCGGGCGGCCAGCGCCAGCGTCTCGCGATCGCGCGCGCCTTGCTGCGCAACGCGCCGATCCTGATCCTCGACGAGGCGACCTCGGCGCTCGACACGGAATCGGAAGGGCTCGTGCAGGAGGCGCTCGACCGGCTGATGCAGAATCGCACCTCGCTGGTCGTGGCGCATCGGTTGTCGACCATCCGCCACGCGGACCAAATCGTGGTGGTCGTGCGCGGCGAGGTCGTCGAGCAGGGCACGCACGAGGAGCTGCTCGCCCGCGGAACAGAGTACCGCAAGCTCTACGAGCTGCAGTTCGGCGAGGTGGAGGTCGCGGAGGGGTTCGGGGAGGGCGGAGTGCGGGCGCCGCGCGCCGCGGCGGAGTAGCGGCGTGATCGACGAGATCCTCGTCGGTGTGTATCGCAGAGGCATGGACGTCGTGGCGGTGGGCGCGGGGGTCGCCGCGAGCGTACCGGGTGCGCCGTCGGCGTGGCAGGCGCTGCGCGCACGACTCGGGGTGATCGACGCGGGCGCGCTCGCGATGGCGCGGTCCGGCACGGCGCTCTGGTTCCACGCTGCCTCGGTCGGGGAGCTCACCGCGATCCGGCCGCTCCTCGCGCGGATGCGAGAGCGCTACCCGGGGCGGCTCTGTGTGGTGACGACGCTCACCGCCACCGGCCTGGAGCTCGCGCGGCAACTCCCCGAGGCGCACCTCACCTTCCTGTTTCCGCTCGACGCGCCACGGATCGTCCGGCGGCTCCTGTCGCAGCTGCGGATCGAGGGCTTCTTCTTCACCGAGACGGAGATCTGGCCGACCTTCCTCCTCGAGCTGCAGCGCGAGCGGATCCCCGCGATCATGGTGAGTGGGCGCGTCGGAGAACGCACGCTCAGGCGAGCCGCCGTGCTGCGTCCCGTCTATCGGCGCGCGCTCGCGCAGGTGGTGTGCTGCACGCAGACGGAGGAGGACGCGCGACGGATGGTGCGCCTCGGTGCCGACCCGCGGCTCGTCCAGGTCGCGGGCAGCCTCAAGTTCGAGACGCTGCCGGCCGAGCCGCCGGCGGAGGTGCGCTGCCTGGGCGAGGCGCTCGGCGTGCCCGAGCGGCGCGTGGTCGTCGCCGGAAGCACGCACGAGGGCGAGGACGAGATCGTGCTGGCGGCCTTTCGCCGGCTCGCCGGCGCGCACCCGGACGTCGTGCTGCTGCTCGCCCCGCGCCATCCGGAGCGCTTCGCCGCGGTCGCGGACTTGATCGCGCGCGAGGGGCTGGCGCTGGTGCGGTACACGGACCTGCTGGCGGGGGCGGCCGTCGTGCCGGCGGGGGCGGCCGTCGTGCTGCTCGATGCGGTGGGCGTGCTGGCCCACTGCTATGCGCTCGGTGTCGCGGCGTTCGTCGGCGGCAGCCTCGTGCCGGTGGGTGGGCACAACCTGCTCGAGCCGGCGCGCGCGGGGCGGCCCGTGGTGGTGGGTCCGTACACCGGCAACGTGGAGGAGCTGGCGGAGCGACTCGTGGCCGGCGGCGCGGCGGTGCGCGTGACGACGGCAGAGCTCTTGGCGCTGGCGCTCGATCACCTGCTCGCGGAGCCGCAGCGGGCGCACGAGATGGGACGGCGCGCACGGGCGCTGGCGCAGAGCGGCCAGGGGGCGCTGGACCGCCACTTGAAGATCATCGCCGCGCGCCTCGTGTCGGCGAGCTTCACGCGCGATCCGTTGGAATGATGGGCGGCACCGGGGCGACGCTCGCGGGCTGGGCGTGGGAGGCGGACACGGCGAGTGCGCGGGCCGTTCGCGCGGCGCTGGCGCCGGCCGCGGCCGTGTACGGCGCGGTCGTTGGGCTTCGGAACCGCCTCTACGACGGGGGCTGGCTCGGCGCGACGCGTGTGGGGGCGCGGGTGATCAGCGTGGGCAATCTGGTGGTTGGCGGGACGGGCAAGACGCCGGCGGCACTCTGGCTCGCCGAGGAGTGTACGAAGCGCGGGCGGCGGGTGGCGCTCGTGGCGCGCGGCTATCGCAAACGGCGACGCGGGGTGGTGGTCGTGAGTGACGGCACGCGGGTGTTGGTGCGGCCCGAGGAGGGCGGCGACGAGGCCGTGATGCTCGCGCACCGTTTCGGCGGCCCGGTGGTGACCGGAGAGCGACGCGCGGAGGCGGCCGCGGAGGCGGTGCGGCGCTTCGGTGTCGACACCATCGTCCTCGACGACGGGTTCCAGCACCGCGCGCTCGCGCGCGATGCGGACCTCGTCCTCGTCCGTGGCGACCCGTCGGCGCACGGGGTCCTGCCATCGGGTCCGTTGCGCGAACCCGTGCGCGCACTGGCGCGAGCGACGGCCGTGCTCGCGTTGGGCGACCTCGACTTTCCGCCGTCGCCGCCAGGTGTGCCACGAGGGGTGCGGGTCTTCCGCGGCCGCACGGCGCCGACGAGCGTGGTACGCGCCCATGGCGGCGCGTGGCGGGAGGGGCCGCTGTCGGAGCTCGCGGGACGGGACGTCGTCGCGGTGGCCGGCGTGGCCCGGCCCGAGCGGCTGGCGGGGATGCTCGCGGCGCTCGGGGCCTGCGTGGTTCGCACCGAGACCTTCCCGGATCATCACGCCTACGGCACACGCGACCTCGCTCGGCTGCGCGCGACGGGGGGGTGCCTGGTGACGACGGAGAAGGACCTCGTGAAGCTCGCGGGGCGGCTCGACGGGATCGACCTCGTCGCGCTGCGTCTCGGCGTCGAGGTCGAGCGCGGCGCGGCGCTCGTCGATCTGCTCCTCGGCGACGCCGCGGTGGATTTCGCCGGCGTTTGACGGTATCGCAGAAGGTCAGGAGGCGGCTTCGAATGGCCATCAGCAAAGAACTGCTCGAGATTCTGGCGTGCCCGCAGTGCAAGGGCGAGGTCCAGCTCACGGCGCAGCAGGACGGGCTCACGTGCGGCCGCTGCAAGCTGCTCTACCCCATCCGGGACGACATCCCGATCATGTTGATCGACGAGGCGCAGCGGCTCGGCTGAGGTCGTGGCACTTTCGCTACTCGTCGCGCAGACCAGCTTTCTCGGCGACGTGGTGCTGACGACCCCGTTGCTGACGGCGCTCCGCGCACGCCTGCGGCCTCGGCGCCTGGCCGTGCTCGTTCGCCCGGAGGCGGTCCCGCTGCTCGACGGACACGCGGACGTCGACGACGTCCTGGTGGACGACAAGCGGGGGCGCGACCGTGGGTTGGGGGGCATCGCGCGGGTGGCCCGGCGGCTGCGCAGGGAGCGCTTCGACGTGGTCGTGTCGCCGCATCGGTCGTTGCGCACGGCGCTCGTGCTCGCTGCGGCCGGCATTCCGCGCCGCGTGGGCTTCGCCGGCAGTCGCGGGGCGTGGCTGTTCCACGAGCGGATTCCGCGCGATCGCACGCGACACGACGTCGAGCGCAATCTCGCGCTCGCGGGACCGTTCGGCGGGGCGAGCGAGCGGCCGCCGTTGAGCCTGCCGGTGACGCCCGCCGCGCGGGCGCGGGCCGCGGCGTTGCTGCCCACCGATGGGACGCTGCTCGTCGGCATCGCGCCCGGTTCGGTGTGGGCGACGAAGCGCTGGCATGCCGCGGGCTTCGCGGCCGTGGCGTCGGCGCTCGCGGCGGACGGTGCCCGCTGCGTGTTGCTCGGCGGTCCCGAGGAGCGTGCCCGCTGCGAAGAGATCGCGCGCCAGGCGGGTGGCAGCCCGATCGTGCTCGCCGGACGCACCGACGTCGCGGCGTTGGTCGCCGTCATCGACCGGCTGGCGCTCCTGGTCGCGAACGACAGCGCACCGATGCACGTGGCGTGCGCGCGTGGGGTGGGGGTGATCGCGATCTTCTGCGCGACGACGCCAGCGCTCGGCTATGGCCCGTGGGGCGACCGCGCTCTGGTGGTTCAGGCCGACCTCGCCTGTCGGCCGTGCGGGCGGCACGGCGGCCGGAGCTGCCCGCGCGGCACCGAGGACTGCATCCGACTGGTCACGCCGCCGACCGTTCTCGCCGCGGCACGGGCGCTGCTCGCCGGTCTGCACGCGGCATGACCGGTACGTCCCTTCCGGCGCTGGCGGCGATCGTGGTGGCGAGCGAGGGCGGCCGGATCGCCTCGACACTCGCCGCGGTGGCATGGGCGGAGGAACGCGTCGTGGTCGACCCGTGCGGCCGGATGGCTGGCGTCGCGCTGCCCCCCGGTGTGCGGTGCGTACCGGAGGCGGCGCACCTCGAGACACTGGTGACGGCGTCGTGGGTGTTGCTCGTGGAAGAGGGCGAGGTGCCGGGGGCTGGTCTCGCGGCGGAAGTGGCACGCGTGTGCGGCGGGCGGGAGGAGGCGGGAGCCTGGCGGGTACCGCGCGAGTTGCGGCTCGGGCGCGTCGGGCTGCAGCCGAGAACGCCGCCGGTGCGACTCGCGGCGCGCGCGCGCGCGCGGCTCGCCGTGCGGGCGGACGGTACGCTGACGCTCGGTACGACGGACGCGGTCGTGGGTACGCTCGCGGCAGCGCTCGTCCCGGGCGAGACCGTGTCGGTGGGGAGTTTGATGTCGCGGGTCGACGCGTCGACGACGTCGGTGGCGGCGGTCCTGATGGCGCTCGATGCCCCCGCGCGCCGCCGCGACATCGTCGTGGCGCCGCTGTTGGGCGGAGTGCGCGTCCTGCGGGCGCGGGCGGCATCGCGGTGCGGCTGGGCGCGCTGGATCCTCGCGGTGTTCGCGGCCTACGGCGCGCTGGTGGCGTACGCGAAGCTGTGGGAGCGGCGCGTGCCCGCGGCGGGAGCGCGGACATGGTGAAGCTGCCGGCCGGGTATACGCTGCTCGTGCGGGAGCGGGTGCGGGCGGCAGTGCGGCGAGATCTCGCGGAGACGCTCGGTCCGTGGCTTCTGGGTGACCAGCTCGCCGTGCCGCCGACTGCCGAGCCGGTGCGGGGCGGGCGCGGGGCCGCGTACCGTGCCGTTCTCCCGGGCGGTGTGCGGGCGGTCGTGCGGCCCTACCGGCGCGGCGGGCTGCTCGCCCGCTTCGTGCGGCAGACGTACGTCGGGCTCCGATCGCGCCCGCTCGTCGAGCTCGCCGTGACGGCCGAGGTACGGGGCCGCGGGGTTCCCGCGGCGGAAGTCCTGGCGGCGCGGGTCGAGGGCGGGCCGTTCGCGTACCGTGGCGCGTTGGTGACGGCGGAGATCCGGGGTGCGTTGCCGCTCCTCCACGCACTCGAGTCGGTGGACGACGGATCACGCGTGCGTCTGGCGGAGGAGGCAGGCGCTGCGGTGGGTGCGCTGCACGCGGCCGGGGTGTTCCACGCCGACCTGAATTTGGACAACATCCTCGTGCCCGGCGACGGCGCGCAGGGAGGCGCCACGCTCGTCGACTTCGACCGGGCGCGCATCCGGCGTGCGCCGCTGGCGGCGCGCGGACGACGGCGGAACCTCATGCGGCTGGCGCGTTCGGCACGCAAGCTCGACCCGAGCGGCCGCTGGACGAGCGGGGAGGCGCTGGCGGCGTTCTGCGCCGGCTATGCACGGACGGCGGGGGTCCCGTGCGCGTGCTGACCGTGCTCCACGGTGCGCTCGGCGACGTGATTCGCGCGCTGCCACTGCTCGGACGGCTCCGGCGCGGGTTGCCCGACGCCCAGCTCGCGTGGGCGGTGGAGCCGGCCTCTGCCCCGGTCCTGCGCGGGCACCCCTGGATCGACCGGCTCCACGTCTTCGCGCGTGAGCGCGGGCCGACGGCGTTCGTGCCGTTTGTGCGCGAGATCCGTGCCGCACGCTACGACGTCGCGATCGATCTCGGTCGCAGTGCGAAGACGGCGGCGGTGGCGCTCGCGTCCGGCGCGCCGGTGCGACTCGGGTTCGCCGCGGCCGACGGCCGAGAGGGAGGGTGGCTCGTCGCGACGCGCCGGTTGCCGGTGCAGGGAGCCGAGCGCCCGAAGCTGGAGCAGTTCCTCGCCTTCGGAGACCTGCTGGGCCTGCCGCCGGTGCCGGTCGACTTCGGCCTCGTCCCGTCCGACGCGGAGCGAGGCCAGGCGGCGGCGCTCACGGCGGGCCTGCCACGCCCGCTGATCGCGGCGTGTGTCGGATCGTCGTGCCCGAGCCGGCGCTGGTACGCGGAGCGGATGGCGGCCACGCTCGACGCGCTCGCCGTACGGCGAGGGACCGGCGCGGTCCTCCTCGGCACGGCAGCGGACGCGCCGTTCGCCGCGGAGGTGATGCGGCGTACGCGGACGCCGGTGCGCGACCTGGTCGGGCGTACGTCGCTGCGGCAGCTGCTGGCCGTGCTCGCGGAGACGCGGCTGGCGCTGGGACCCGACTCGGGCGCGTTGCACCTCGCTGCCGCGCTCGGGCGACCGGTCGTCTCGCTCTGGGGAGCGACCAGCCCGCTGCGCTCGGCACCGTACGGCTCGGAGCGGCGGGTCGTCTGTGGCAGTGCGCCGTGCGTGCCGTGTTTCCTCAAACACTGCCCGATTGGACGCGTCTGCATGCAGGCGATCGGCGTCGAGACGGTCGTCGCGCGCAGCGAGGAGGCGTTGGCCGCATGAGCCAGTTCGTCCCCTGGGCGCAGGACGGCTGGTGCGGTCACGTCGACCCCGCGCTGGCGGGCGACGTGACGCGCTGCCTGGCGCTCGCGGCGAGCGGCGAGGGCCGGCGTTCGCGACACGCGCGCACCGCGGCGCTGGTGACCGCCGCGGGGACCGTGTTCGTGAAGAGCTATCCGGCCCCCGCCGGGTGGCGCGCGGAGCGGGCGTTTCGCATGGGCGCCGCGCTGACCGCGGTGGGGCTCGGTGCACCGGAAGCCGTGCTGCTCGGGCGCCGCGGTCGCGAGGGGCTGCTCGTCACGCGCGACGTCGGTGGGATGGAGTTGATGGCGGCCGTCGCCGAGGTGCGCGCGCCCGAGCGGAGGGGGCAGAAGCGGGCGTTGCTGCGCGGCTTGGGCGCGGCGGTCGGACGGCTGCATGACCTCGGCTTCGTGCACGGCGATCTCGTGCCGTCGAACGTGCGCGTGCGGGCCGGCGAGATCGTGTTCCTCGACCACGATCGGACGCGGCGCGCGGCGCTGCTCGTGTGGTTCGGAGGGCGGCGCAACCTGGTGCAACTCGGACGCTTCGTCGTGGCCGGCGTGACGGCGACGGACCGGGCGCGCGTGCTCGCCGGGTACGCGGCGGTGCGCGGTCTCTCGCCAGCCGTGCGGCGGCGGCTCGTGCGGTGGGTGGTGGCGAAGACGATCGTGCGCCGGTGTGCGATCGACGGGATCGCGCCCGAGGCCGCCCGCCGCGCCGGGTTCCGCGAGGTCATGCGGAGCGGCGGGCCGTTCGATCCGGCGCGCCGGTCAGGGCGGGCGGCGTGAGACGCGCGGTGGCGACGCTGGCGCACCCGGGGCACGCCGGCATGCTGCGGGCGCTGCGGGTCCTCGACGACGCGGCGCCGCGGCACGGCTGGGAGCTGCGCTTCGTGCTCAGCGAGCCGCATCCGATCGTCGAGGATTGGCTGGCGCGCGAGCGGACGGCGTACCTCGCCGACATCGGCCGCTGGCGGCGATGGTCGGTGCGGCTGCGGGCCGGGCGCACGGTGGCGCGCCTGGTGGACCTGGCCGCCGGCGCCGACGTGCTCTACTGCGTCACCCTGTCGACGTTCCCCTTCTGCCGGCGCGCCGGAGAGCGCGCCGGCGTGCCGCAGGTCGTGCACGTGTACTCGAGCTACGGGGATCCATCGCAGTATCGCAAGCACCTGCTTGCCAAGGCGCGCCACGTGGTGGCGCCCTCGGCCGACTCGTTGCGGCTGGCGGCGGCGGCGGTCGGCGGGTTCGCACCGGGTACGCGGGCGCACGTCGTCTACAACGGCCAGGACGTCGCGGCGATCCGTGCCCGCGCCGACGCGGAGCTGCCAGTGGCGGTGGGGGCCGGTCCGCTCATCGGCATGGTGGGGAACCTCGACTGGCGCAAGAACCCCCTTCTCCTGGTGGAGGCGGCGGCCCTCGTGCGCCGGGAGGTGCCGGGCGTCCGCGTGGTGCTGGTCGGGGCCTTCGCCGACCCGAGGTACGAAGCACGCGTGCGGGATCGGATCCGAGCGCTCGGCCTCCACGAGGCCGTGAGCGTCACCGGCTTCCTCTCGAACCCGTTCCCGCTGATGCGGCGGCTCGACGTGCTCGTGCACCCGGCGGTACGTGATCCGTTCCCGCTCGCGCTGCTCGAGGGCATGGCGCTGGCGCGGCCCATCGTCGCGACCGCGGTGGGGGGCATTCCGGAGATGCTCGTCGACCGCGAGAGCGGGAGGCTCGTTCCGGAGGGGGACGCGGCGGCGCTCGCGGCGGCGATCGTGGAGACGCTCAGGGACCCCGCGGCGGGCGCGCGGCTCGGCGCGGGCGCGTACGCGCGCTTGACGACGCACTTCACGCTCGAGGGCTTCGCGGCGCGGATGTTCGGTGTCTTCGATCAGGCCGTGGCCGACGGGGTGCCGTGATGCCCGAGGTTTCGGTGGTGGTTCCCACGTACGACCGGGCGCACACGCTGCGCGCGAGCCTGGCCAGCCTGTTCGCGCAGGAGGGCGTCGATTTCGAGGTCGTCGTCGTCGACGACGGCTCGACGGACGGGACGGCGGCGCTCCTCGGGACGATCGCCGATCCCCGGCTCCGGGTCGTGGCCGGGCCGCATCGCGGCATCGCGGCGGCCCGCAACGCCGGGGTCGCGGTCGCGCGCGCGCCGTTGATCGCGTTTCACGACTCCGACGACGAGGCACTGCCAGGGCGGCTCGCGGTGCCGGTGGCGTACCTGCGCGTGCACCCCGAGGTCCATCTGGTGATTCAGAACGGCCGGCTGCTGCCGCCCGAGGACGCGACCGGCGGGCAGGAAGAGCCGTGGGTGCGGCCCGCGGTGGCGCTCACGCTCGCCGAGCGCACGGTTGGCGTCGCGGAGGTCTTTCGTTGGAACCTGGGCCAGCTGCAGGGCATGTGCTTCACGCGGGAGAGCATCGCGGCGGTCGGGGGCTTCGACCCCGCCTTCGCGGTACTCGAGGACCTCGACCTCGTGTTGCGCGTCGCGGCCCGTTTCCCGGCGGTGTTCCTCGAGCATGCCGCGTTCCGCTACCGCCGCCATCCCGGCGGGGCCTCGCACGATCGCGTCCGCCTGCGCGAGGCCTCGATCCGGCTCGCCGAGAAGCTCGTGGACCTGCATCCCGAGGTCCTCGACGACATCGGGCGGCGCGCGTTCCAACGCCGCCAGGCCCGACGGTACGCGCGGCTGGCGGCGACGCGCCTCGAGCAAGGCGACGTGATCGGCGCGCGCAGCGCGATGGCACGGGCCCGTGCGCTTGCGCCGATCAACGTGCGGTATCGCCTGCGGTCCCTGTGGCTGCGGCTGCACGATCGGAGCTGATGCGGATCGCGTTCATGCACCGCCAGCTGGCGGGTGGGGGGACGGAGGCCGACCTGCGGCGGATGGCCGAGGGACTGGTCGCGCGCGGTCACGAGGTGCACGTCTTCTGCGCGCGGGCAGGCGAGCCGCCGGCCGGCGTGCACGTCCGGCGCGTTCCGGTGCTGCGCGCCGGGCGGCTCGCCCGGCTGCTCTCGGTCGCGTTCGCGGCCCCCCGATTCGTCGCGCGCGAACGTTTCGACGTCGTGGTCGGCTTCGGGCGCACGCTGCGGCAGGATGTCGTGCGCGTGGGCGGCGGGACGCATCGCACGTACCTCGCGCGCATGGAGGCCGCCGGGCAGCGGGGACCATGGCGTGGCCCGTATCACCGGGCCATCCTCTGGATCGAGCGGCGCATGTTCGCGGGGGCGCGGCGCGTGCTCGCCGTGGCGGCGTGCGTGCGCGACGAGATCGTCGCCGACTACGGGGTCGCAGCGGAGCGGATCACCGTGCTGTACAACGGCGTCGACCTCGAGCGGTTCCACCCTGCGCACCGTGCCATCGCGGGTGCGCGGGTGCGCGCCGAGCTCGGCCTCGCACCGGGGACGCGGCTCTGTGCCGCGGTCGGGAGTGGGTTCGCTCGCAAGGGCTTCGATCTGCTCCTGCGATTGTGGGAGGAAGGGGCGCCGCCCGCGACGCATCTCGTCCTGGTCGGTGACGACGAACGGCTGGCGCTGTGGCGGCGGCGGGCCGAGGCCACGGCCGGGCGCGTGACGGTGACCGGCCGGCGCGCGGACGTCGAGGCCGTGCTCGCCGCCGCGGACGTGCTCTGCGTACCGTCGCGGCAGGAGGCCTTCGGGAACGTCGTGCTCGAGGCGTGCGCCGCGGGCGTGCCGGTGGTGACGAGCCGGCGCGTCGGCGCGTCGGAGCTGCTCGACGGCGCGCTCGCGTGCCTCGTCGTGGAGGACCCGGAGCAGGTGCCGGCGCTCGCGGCGGCGATCGGCCGCGCGCTCGGGCCCGAGCATGACGCGCTCGCGGCGGCGGCGCGGCGCCGTGCGGAGGAATGTCCCTGGGAGGTACACCTGACGCGCCTCGAGGCGTTCCTGGCGGAGGTCGGCGGTGCACGCTGACCACGATCTGCCCGTCCGGCGGGGCGCGATGCGGGGGTGGTTCGCTCCCGGCATCGACTGGGAGACGCTGTTCGGCCCCGACGGCGATCCCGACCGGCTCCTCGGTCGACCCGACTGCCGGATCGTCAAGTTCCAGCGCAAGGTGCGCGTCGGGCGGATCGCGACGCGCGCCGGGGTGCTCTATCTCAAGCGGTACAACGTGTTCGCGTGGCGCGTCGCGGTGGGCCATCTCGGGCGACCGTCGCCGGCCGAGCGGGCATGGATGGCGGCGCGGGCTCTCGCGGGCGGCGGGTTCGCGGTGCCCGACCTGGTCGCCGCCGTCGAGTTTCGGCGGGCGGGTCTCCTGCGGCGGAGCTTCCTGGTCACGCGCGAGGTCACGGGCGGCGAGACGGCCGACCGGTGGCTTGCCATGATCGACGCACAGCCGCCGGGTCCGCGGCGGCGGGCGGCGCGGCGAGCCCTGGCGCGTGCCCTCGGGGCCCTGTTCGGGGGGCTGCACGCGGCGGGCGTCTACCATTCGGACCTGAAGGACGTGAACCTCCTCGTGCGCGGTGCACCGGAGGAGCCGTCGTGCGTGCTGCTCGATCTCGAGTGCGTTCGCCTCGCGGGACTCACGCGGCGCCGGCGCGTGAAGAATTTGATGCAGCTCGACCGGACGCTCGGCCGCAGGGCCAGCGCGACCGATCGCCTGCGCGTCCTCGCGGCCTATCTCGGACCCGGAGCGCCGCGCGGCGCGCGGCGGGTATGGGCGGGGGCGGTCATGGCGGCGGCGCGTCGCAAGGATCGGCGGCGGCCGCCCGCGCTGCGCGCGAGCGCACCGGGCGTCTCGTGCATCGTCGTCTGTCAGGACGAGGAGGCGCAGATCGCCGCGTGCCTGGAGAGCGTGCGGTGGTGCGACGAGATCGTGGTCGTGGACGGGGGCTCGCGGGATCGCACCGCCGAGATCGCGCGCAGGTTCACGGATCGGGTGATCGAGCACGCCTGGCCCGGCTATCGGGCGCAGAAGCAGTTCGCGCTCGACCAGGCGGTGCATGAATGGGTGCTGAACCTCGATGCGGACGAGCGGGTGACGCCCGAGCTGGCGACCGAGATCCAGCGCGTGCTCGCGCGTGTGCCGGACGGCGTCGACGGCTTCGCCATCCCGCGGCTCGTGTCCTATCTGGGACGGTGGTGGTGGCGGGGCGGCTGGTATCCGCGCCGGATCCTGCGGCTGGTGCGGCGGCGGGCGGCGACGTGGGGTGGGACGGACCCGCACGAGCGCCCGCTGGTGCAGGGCCGCGTGCGGGGGCTGCACGAGGCGATCCTGCACTACACCTACGGGGGCATCAGCGACCATCTGCGCGCAGTCGACAAGCTGACCGCCATTGCGGCGCGCCAGCGCGCCGACCGCCTGCGGGTGGGTGCAGGGCGGCTGCTGGCCGAGCCCGCCTGGCGATTCGTGCGTTCGTACGTGGTGCGGGGCGGATGGCGTGAAGGGATCGCGGGGCTGTTCGTCGCCGCGACGGACGCGTTCTACGCGTTCCTCCGCTCGGCCCGTATCTGGGAACGTGGTCAGGACGCGTGATAGGCTCGCCGCGGCCGATGGTCTCGATCGTCATCGTCGACTGGAACGCGGGGCCCGGGCTCGATGCTGCGCTGGCGAGCGTCGCGGCAGAGGGCATGGCCGGCCTCGAGGTGGTGCTGGTCGACAATGGGTCGACGGACGGGAGCGCGCGGGCAGCGGCGGCACGACATCCATGGGTGCGATCCATGGAGACGGGGGTCAACCTCGGCTTCGCGGGCGGTGCGAACCGCGGCGCGGCGGCGGCGAGTGGAGATCCGATCGTGTTCCTCAACCCCGACGCGCGCGTGCTGCCCGGGGCGGTCGCGCGGCTCGTCGCCGCGCTGGCGGCAGAGCCGCAGGCGGCGATCGCGGGGGGCGGGCTCGTGCACCCGGGCGGGAGCTGGCAGCCGGGCGCAGCGCGGTTCGGGCCGGTGGCCCATCTCCTGCTCGACACGACGCTCGGGCGCCTGCTGGCCCGCCGGCGGCGTCGCGCGTATCGGGTCGACTGGGTGTACGGGACGTTCATGGCGGTTCGGCGGGACGTCTTCGCGGCGCTCGGCGGCTTCGACGAGCGCTATTTCCTGTACGGCGAGGACCTCGACCTCTGCTGGCGCGCCGCGCGGCTCGGACGCACGACGCTGCACGTGCCGGCCGCCCGAGTGGTCCACGGCGCCAACGTGAGCGCGCGGGCGCGCTTCGGGCACGGGCGGGAGGCACAGGTCGTGCGCGGCGAAATGCTCTTCTACGCCACCTGGGGCCGGGCCGCGCTGGCGCGCTTTCGCGCGGTGGCAATCGCGAAGTTCGGGACCAAGGCGCTCGTGGCCGCGCTCCTGCGGCGGCGGGCGGCGGCGACGACGTACGCGGCGGTGGTGCGCGCGTGCATCACGGGGGATGTGGGGTGCCCGGCGCCGTCACGGGCCGGGTGACCATCGCCGTCCCCTGCCGCACCGACGAACCGGCGCTCGCGCCGACCGTGCGGGCGGCGCTGGCGGGGCTGGTCGGGCCGGAGGACCGCGGGCTCGCGGCGGTCGAGGTGCTCGTGTGCGTGAACGGCCCGGGCGCCGCGCACGCGCCGGTGCTCGGCGACCTGCAGCGCCTCGCGGCGGAGATCGGGGTGCCCGTCGCCACCGTCGACCTCGACCGGCGCGAGCGGGGCCCGCGGCCGCCGGAGCGTCGGCCCGTCGTCGTCGCGTTGCTCACCGAGCGCGCCGGCAAGGCGCTCGCGTGGAACCAGCTGCGACAGCGGGCCGCGAGCGACGTGGCGCTCTTCGTCGATGCCGACGTGACCTTCGCGGCGAGCGCCCCGCGGGAGCTCGTCGCGGCGCTGGCCGCCACGCCGCATGCCGTGCTCGCGTCGGGGAAGACCGTGTGCGCGGCTCGACCGACGCGCTTCGAGGCGGTGATGGCCGCGCCGTACGGGATCGACTTCCCGAATCTGTCGCCGCAGCTGTACGCCGCGCGCGTGCCGGCGCTGCCGCCGGGGATGCCGGAGGAGCTCTTCGATCCCGAGCACTGGCTCGAGTTGGTCGTGGGCCGTGAGCGGATCGTCCGCTGTCCCGAGGCGACCGTGTGCGTGCGCCTGCCGGGGACCCTCGCCGACTTCTTCCGCCAACGCATCCGCATCGAGATGGGCAAGGTGCAACTCGCCCGTGACTACCCCGGGCTCGCGGCGCGGGGCGCGGTGCAGCCGCGCGGGAAGGCGGTGCTCGCGAGCCTCGATGCGGCGGGGCTGCTGCGGCTCGCCGTCTACCTGGCGCTGCGTGAGAGCGCGTACCTGATCGCTGCGTGGCGCTACCGGCGCGGGCGGACGGCTGGAGTGTGGCGGCAGGCGGCGTCGACGAAGCGATGGGAGCGGGCGTGAACGTCCTCTTCGTCTGCACGCGCCTGCCCGTGCCGCCGTGGCGGGGCGATCAGGTGCGGGCCTTCCATCACCTGCGCGTGCTCGCGCCACGGCACCGCATCACGGTCATGGCCCTCGTGCCGCGGTCTCCGGCTGCGGCCGTGCGGGCCGAGGTGGAACGGCTCGGCGTTCGCCTCGTCGTGCTCCCGCTCGGCGTCGCCGGGGCGGGGCTCGGGCTCGCTCGTGCGCTCGTCGACCCGCGGCCGCTCCAGGTGCTGCTGTACGTGCGGCGACGGGTGCGTGCGCGGCTGGCGGCGCTGATGGCGCACGGCGGGTTCGACGTCGTGCACGCTCAGCTCGTTCGCACCGCCGACTATCTCCCCGGCCCCGAGGGCCCGCCAGTCGTGGTCGACCTGATCGACGCGCTGTCGGAGAACCTGGCGCGACGGGCACGGTTGGAGCGGGGGCTGCTCGGGCCGGTGGTGGCGTGGGAGGCGCGACGGCTCGGGCGGTTCGAGCGCGAACTGGCGACCCGGGTGGCCGCGTGTCTGGTGGTATCGGAGGCGGAGCGGGCGGCGATCGGGGTGCCCACGGTGCGGGTCGTGCCGAACGGCGTCGACGTCGAAGGTCTGCCGTACGTCGACGAGGGCCGTGAGCCGGGGCGAATTCTGTTCGCTGGGAATCTGGGGTACTTCCCGAACGTCGATGCTGCATGCTGGCTGGCACACGAGGTGTTTCCGCGCATTCGTGCGGCGGTGCCGACGGCGGAGCTCCGGCTGGTAGGCGCACGACCGGCGCGGGCGGTCCGGGCGCTCGCGGGTGCGGCCGGGGTGACCGTCGTCGGAGCCGTGCCCGCGATGGCCCCGGAGCTTTGGCGCGCCGCCGTGGCGCTGGCGCCCATGCGAGCGGGCTCCGGCGTGCAGAACAAGGTGCTGGAGGCCATGGCAGCCGGCCTCCCTGTCGTCACGACCCCAGGGCCCGCGGGGGCCATCGGTGCGCGGCCGGGCGAGCACCTGTCGGTCGCCGCGGACGCCGCGGGGCTGGCGGCGGCGACGGTGGCGGTGCTCTGCGATCCCGCGCGGGGCCGGGGTATGGCGCGCGCGGCCCGCCGGCTCGTGGAACGCGAGTGGCGGTGGGAGTCGTCGGCCCGGGGCGTCGAGGTGGCATGGGAGGCCGCACGGGGAGGTTGAACCGTCGGGGCCTTCTGGTATGTCGCCGGGAGTGCATCGGCGCGACAGAGGCTGGCGGTCTCGATGGACGCTGCTCGTCGCCGGAGACCTCCTGGCCGCGGGGCTCGCGTACCTGGTGGCGTTCCTCCTGCGAGCGGTGGTCCCGCTGCCGCTCACGACGGGCTACCTGCCGGCGGTGCGCTTCAACGAGGTGCACCACCACTGGACAGAGCTGTTCGTGGCGCAGGTGGCGGCACTCTACTTCCTCGGGCTCTACGACTCCCGCGCGCTCGCGCGACCGCGCGAGCACGCCGGCCCGCTGTTCGCGGCGCCCGTGTTGCAGTCCCTCGCGCTGATCGCCGTCTATTTCTTCAGTGCGGACCTGGTGTTCCCACGCTCGATCTTCGTGGTCTACGCGGGAGTGAACGGGTTGCTTCTCGTGGCCTGGCGGCTCGCGTGTCGCGAGCTGCTCTCGCCGTACCGGCGGCGGCGGGTGCTGATCGTCGGCACCAACGAGACCGCGGCGGAGGTGTTGGACACGATCCGGCATCAGCGGTGGCTCGGCATGGACGTCGTCGGAGTGGTGTCGGGCAACGGCGGGGCGCCGCTCCTGGGCGGACTGGGCGACGTTCCGGTGCTCGGACCACGCGAGGCCCTGCCGGCACTCTGTGCCGAGCACGACGTCGACGAGGTGATCATCGCCTCCGACGTGTCGTGGCAGGACCGCCTCGTCGACGCACTCGGCCACTGGGAGGGGACGCGGGCGCGCATTTACGTCGTGCCCTCGCCGTACGAGATACTGATCGGCCGCCCCGAGCACCTGCGACTGCACGACATCCCGCTCATCGAGGTCCTGCGTGACCCACCGGGCGGTGGCGCGAACACGGCCAAGCGACTTTTCGACGTGACCCTCGCGGTCGTGTTGCTGGTCGTGATGGCACCCGTGTTGCTGCTGATCGCGCTCGCGATCCGGGCACCCGTGCTGTACCGGCAGGTTCGCGTCGGCCGCAGCGGCCGACCGTTCGTGATGCTGAAGTTCCGGACGATGCGGGCGGACGCCGAACGTGCGACCGGCCCGGTTCTGGCGGCCGAGAACGACCCGCGCGTCACGCGCCTGGGCCGTTTCCTGCGCGCGACACGGCTCGACGAGCTGCCGCAGCTCTTCAACGTGCTGCGCGGGGAGATGAGCTTCGTCGGGCCGCGCCCCGAGCGTCCGGAGTTCGTCGGACAGTATGCCCGGGACATCGAAGGGTACGCGGAGCGGCTGCGCGTCCGACCGGGTCTCACCGGGTATGCCCAGGTGAACGGCGAGTACCACACGTCGCCCATGACGAAGCTCAAGTACGACCTGTCGTACATCCACAATCGCTCCCTGTGGCTCGACTTCAAGATTCTCTCGGACACCGTCAAAGTGATGTTGACGCGGCGGGGCGTCTGAGGGTGCGGCCCCGAGTCCCCGTCCCGGGACACGTTCGCCGCCTGGCGGATGGCCTCCTCGTACTGCTGGCGGCGAGCCTGCCGCTCTCGATGACGGGCGCGGAGGCTGCGGTGATGGGCCTCGGGGTGCTGAGCATCGTGGCGGTCGTCGCGGGCTGGGGCGTCGTCCGGCGCACGCCGCTCGATCTGGTCCTCGCGATCTTCTACGCGACCCTCCTGCTCTCGACGCTCGCGAGCGGCCACCCACTCGAGGCGGTCGCGTGGGGCCCGAGCTGGGTGGTGCTGGCGTATTTCGTCGTCGTGTGGTGGACCCGCGACGGCGCGCACGTCGTGCGGCTCGTGCGACTCGTCGTGCTGGCCGGAGCGATCTCGGGCGCATACGGCATTGCGCAGCACTTCACCGGCATCGACTGGTACCGGGCGCTGCTCGGCCGCCCCACGCAGGTGGCCCGGCGCGGGGCGGGTGATTCGGGGTACGCGGTCGTCGGCTTCTACCGCAGCTACCTCACGTTCGCCCACACGATGATCCCGCCGTTCGCGTGGGCCGGGGCGGGGGCGGTGCGGGGTGGCCGTGGTGCGGCGGTCGCGGCGGCGCTGTTGGTCGTGGCGATCGTGTTCTCGACCGCTCGCGGGGCGTGGATCGCGGCGCTCGTCGTCGGCGGAACGCTGGTGGCGCTGGCGGCGGCGCGCCGGGCGGTCGGCGTGGCCGTGGCACTCGCGGTGCTCGGCGGGGCGGTGCTCGCCACGAGCCCTGCCCTCCGCCTCGAGGCGCAGCAGATGTTCGCGCTGGGCGGCGTCAATGCGGGGCGGCTGGGCATCTATCGCGCCAACCTCGAGATCGTGCACGAGCACCCGCTCTTCGGTCTGGGGTTCGGACGCTACCGGACGGCGGCGCGCCCCTACTACGACCGCCACCCGGACGCCGATCGTCGTTCGCATGCGCACAACAACTACTTGCAGATGGGTGCCGAGGCGGGCCTCCTCGGGCTCGCCGCGTTCATGCTCGTGTACGCGGTCGCGCTACGCGATGGCCTCGTCGCGGTGCGCGGCGGACCGGGCGAGGGAGAGTGGGCGGCAGCTGCGGGAGCGTGGGCGGCGATCGTCGGGTTTCTCGTCGGCGGCGTGACGCAGTACACGTTCGGCGATGGAGAGGTGGCCATCGCGATGTGGGTCGCGATGGCCGTCCTCGCGCGGCTCGGCGAGGAGGCCACGCGAGCCTAGTGCGCGTCCTGCACGTCGACCCGGAGCGGGGGTGGGGCGGTGGCGAGGTCCAGGTGCTCGGCCTCGTGCGGGCGCTCGCCCTGCGCGGCCATGCGGGGACGCTGGCGATCGACCCCCGCGGGCGGCTCGCGCCTGCGGCGGCCGCGGCGGGGATCGCCACCGTCGGCCTCCCGATCGCGAGCCATGCCGACGTGCTCGCCGGCCTGCGCCTGCGACGGCTGGCGCGCGGGATGGACGTCGTGCACTTCCACACCGCTCGCGCACACGCGTTGGCGCCGTTCTGCGCCGGCCTGCCCGTGTGGCGCGTCGTGACCCGGCGGATGGACTACGTCCCGCGCGGCGGCCCCTACGCCCGTCTGCTCTACAACCGGGCGGTCGACGTCGTGATCGCGATCTCGGACGGTGTTCGCCGGGCGCTGCTCGCGGGCGGCGTGCGCCCGGAGCGCATCCGTGTCGTGCCGAGCGGGATCGACGTCGAGGCATTTGCCGCGCCGGCGGGCGCCCGGGCGCGTCTGCGGGCCGAGTGGGGTGTTCCCCCGGATGCGCTCCTGGTCCTGGTGATCGGGGCGCTCGAGCGGCGCAAGGGGCACGCCGTCCTGCTCGCCGCGGCGGCCGAGGCGCCAGCGCGGGTGCACTATGCGTTCTGTGGGGCGGGAGGGGAGGCGGCCGCGATTGCCGAGGCGGCGCGGCCGTTGGGGAGGCGCGTTCACGTGGTCGGCTTTCGGCAGGACATCGCGGCGTGCCTGGCGGCTGCGGACGTCGTGGCGATGCCGTCGCTGCAGGAGGGACTCGGCGTTGCCGCGCTCGAGGCGATGGCCGCGGGTCGGCCCGTGGTGGCGAGCCGGGTAGGCGGACTCGCCGAGGTGGTGCAGGACGGCGAGAGCGGGCTGCTCGTGCCACCGGGCGACGCGGGGGCGTTGGCGGCCGCGCTCGCACGCCTCGAGCGCGAGACGGGGCTCGGGGCCCGTCTCGGCGAGGCGGCGCGCGCCGCGGTGGCCGCGCGGTACACGACCGCGCGGATGGCGGAGGGCACGCTCGCCTGCTACGAGAGGGCCCCGTGATGCGAATCACGCGACGTCGGCTCGCCGGGCTCGTCCGGAGGTTTCGGGGCGTGCGGGTGCTCGTCGTGGGCGACCTCATGCTCGACGAGTTCATCTGGGGGAAGGTCGAGCGCATCTCGCCCGAGGCGCCCGTCCCGGTGGTGCGCGTGTCGAACGACGACGTGCGGCCGGGGGGGGCCGGCAACGTGGTGAGCAACATCGCTGCGCTCGGGGGACGGGCCGCGGCGTGCGGCATCGTCGGGCGCGATGCGGCCGGCCGCCGGCTGGTGGAGGCGCTGGCGCGCCTCGGCGCGAGCACCGCCGGCGTTCTGACGGCACCCCACGGGGGCACGACGCAGAAGACGCGCGTGATCGCGCACCACCAGCAGGTGGTGCGGATCGACCGGGACGCCGGGGCGATCGACCGGCGCATGGCCGCGCGGTTGCGCGACCTGGCGCTGCGCGAGCGCCGGCGCTCGGACGTGCTCGTCCTCTCCGACTACGGCAAGGGCGCGGTGAGCCAGGAGCTGCTGGACGCGCTCGCGGCCCTCCATCTTCGCGCGCCGTTCACGTGGCTCGTGGATCCGAAGCGCAAGAACTTCTCCGGGTACCGCCGGCCGTCGCTCGTGAAGCCCAACCGCGAGGAGGCCGCGGCGGCGGCGGGGATCGACATCACCGACCGCGGCTCGCTCGTCGAAGCGGGCCGGCGGCTCCTCGAGCGCTGGGAGGCGGGGGCGGTGCTGATCTCCCGTGGAGAAGAGGGCATGGCGCTCTTCAAGCCGGGGGGCGTCGTGGAGGAGTTCCCCACGCTCGCACGGGAGGTCTTCGACGTGACCGGTGCCGGCGACACGGTCATGGCGACGTGTGCCCTGGCGCTCGGCGCGGGGGGAACGCTCGAGGAGGCGACGGTGCTCGCCAACCATGCGGCGGGCGTCGTCGTCGGCAAGCTCGGGACCGCGACGCTCAGCGCGCAGGAGCTGGCCGCCGCGGTGGGGCGCGGCTGACCGTGCGCAGCATGACGGGATTCGGGACCGGCAGCGCGGAGGCGGCCGGCGTGCGCGTGACGGTCGAGGTGCGCAGCGTCAACCAGCGCTTCCTCGACGTGAAGGTCAGCCTGCCGCGCGAGTACGCACCGTGGGAAGCGGAGCTGCGCGAGCGGGTGCGGGCGGTCGCGGAACGCGGGCGCGTCGAGGTGCTCGTCGGTCGCACGGCCCAGGCGGCGGACCGGCGGTATCGTGTCTCGGTCCGCGAGCCGCTGGCGGCGGCGTACGTTCGGGCGGCGCGGGGCTTGTCGAAGAAACTCGGGATCGCGGGCGTGGTGGAGATCGCGGACGTGATGCGGCTCCCCGAGCTGTTCGAGGTGCACGAGGAGGCCGCGGACCCCGCCGGCGAGCTGCCGGCGGTGCGCCGGGCGCTCGCCATCGCGCTGCGCCGGTTCGCCGCGGAGCGGGCCCGCGAGGGGCGGCATCTGCTGCGTGACATGCGCGCGCGTGTCGCCGTGCTGCGGCGGACGTCGGGACAGCTCGGGCGCCTCGCCCCGCGGATCGAAGCGGCGCTGCGGCGGCAGGCGCGCGAGCGCGTTGCGCGGCTGGTGGAGCCGGGAACGGTCGATGCGGGCCGCCTCGCGCACGAGATCGCGACCCTGGCGGAGCGCGGCGATTTCACCGAGGAACTGGTGCGCCTGGACAGCCACCTCGCGGCGCTCGCCGCCGCGCTCGGCGCGCGCGGCGCGGTGGGCAAACGGATCGACTTTCTCCTCCAGGAGGTCCACCGCGAGCTCAACACGACGGGCGCCAAGGCGCAGGACCTCGCGGCAGGGGAGCTCGTCCTCGCCGCCCGCGCCGAGGTGGAGAAGCTGCGCGAGCAGGTGCAAAATGTCGAGTGACGCCGCGGACGCATGCTGATCACGATTTCCGGACAACCTGGGAGCGGGAAGACGACGGTGGCGCGTCTGGTCGCGTCGGCGCTGGGGCTTGCGCACGTCTATGCGGGCGACATCTTCCGCCGGCAGGCAGAAGGTCACGGGCTCACGCTCGCCGAGTACCTCAAGCGCGCCGAGACCGACCCGTCGATCGACCGCGAGCTCGACGCACAGATGCAGCGCCGTGCGGCCGCGGGCGACGCCGTCCTCGAGGGGCGCCTCTCCGGCTTCATGGCCGACCAGGCCGGAACGCGGGCCCTCAAGGTGTTCTTGGATGCCTCCGAGGCCGTACGGGCCGATCGGATACAGAGCCGGGAGGGCGGCGCGACGCAGGAGCGGTTGCGGGAGATCCAGGAGCGCGAGGCATCGGACCGACGGCGGTACCGCGAGATCTACGGGGTCGATTATCACGACCGGACCCGGTACGATCTCGTGATGGGCACCGACCACATGGCCCCCGCCGAGGTGGCGGAGGCCGTGGTGGCGGCGGCCCGCCGCCACTTCGCGCCATGACCATCGCGGACCTGCTGGATCGCGTTCGAGCGTACAACCCCGCGGCCGACCTCGACCTGATCCAGCGGGCCTACGACTTCTCGGCCCAGGTCCATCGCGGGCAGCGGCGGCACTCGGGCGAGCCCTACGTGACCCACCCACTCGCGGTGGCCGGTATCATCGCCGACCTGCGCCTGGACGCGCCGAGCGTCGCGACGGGGCTGCTCCACGACACGGTCGAGGACACCCTCGCCACCGAAGGGCAGATCGCGGAGCTCTTCGGCGCCGAGATCGCCACGCTCGTGGACGGGGTCACGAAGATCGGCCAGATCAACTTCACCTCGCGCGAGCAGAAACAGGCCGAGAACTTCCGCAAGATGTTGCTGGCGATGGCGCGGGACATCCGCGTCATCCTGATCAAGCTCGCCGATCGCACCCACAACATGCGGACGTTGAGTGCCCTCGGGCACCAGCGGCAGCTCGACATCGCGGAGGAGACGCTCGACATCTACGCACCGCTCGCGCATCGGCTCGGCATCTACCACCTCAAGAGCGAGTTGGAGGATGCGGCGCTGCGCTACCTCCATCCGGAGGTGTACTACCAGCTCAAACGGAGCGTCGCGAAGAAGAAGGCCGAGCGCGAGCGGTACACGAAGGAGGTCGTCTCGGTCCTGTCACGCAAGCTCGCCGAGGCGGGGCTGGAGGCGGAGGTGACCGGGCGCCCGAAGCACTTCTACTCGATCTACCAGAAGATGCAGAGTCAGAATCTGCTCTTCGATCAGATTTACGACCTGGTCGCCTTTCGCGTCATCGTCGATTCCGTGGGCGAGTGCTACGAAGCCCTCGGCGTCGTGCACGCGGCGTGGAAACCCGTCCCCGGGCGGTTCAAGGACTATGTCGCGCTGGCGAAGGCGAACGGCTACCAGTCGCTGCACACGACGGTGATCGGGCCGTACGGCGAACGGATCGAGATCCAGATCCGGACGCGCGAGATGCATCGCATCGCCGAATACGGCGTCGCGGCCCACTGGCGCTACAAGGGCACGGGCGGGATCGTGGCGGCGCAGGACGACGCACTGCGCTTCGGGTGGCTCCGCCAGATGCTCGAGTGGCAACAGCACATGCCGGACCCGCAGGAATTCCTCCGATCCGTGAAGGAGGATCTCTTCACCGAAGAGGTCTTCGCGTTCACCCCGAAGGGCGACCTCCTGAACTTCCCGCTCGGGTCGACCGTCATCGACTTCGCGTACCGCATCCACTCGGAGGTGGGGCACCACTGTGCCGGGGCGCGGGTCAACGGTCGCATCGTCCCGCTGCGCTACCAACTGCAGAGCGGCGACACCGTGGAGATCGTCACGACCGCGAGCCAGACGCCGTCGCGGGACTGGCTCAAGCTGGTGAAGAGCTCGCGCGCGAAGCAGCGGATCCGTGCCTGGACGAAGGCGCAGCAGAGCGCGCGATCGGTCGCGGTCGGGCGGGAGATTCTCGAGCGCGACCTCACGCGCAACCAGCTCGACATTGCCGGCCTGCGCAAGGATGGGACGCTCGCGCGGGTGGCCCGAGACCTCGGCGAGGAGGGCGAGGACGGCCTGCTCGCGAGCGTCGGCTACGGCAAGGTGACACCGCACCAGGTGCTCGCGCGGATCCTGCCGCAGGAGGAACTCGAGCGGCGCCGAGAGAAGGGCGAGGGGGCGCTGCAGCGCCTCATGCGGCTGGTCAGCCGGCAATCGAAGACCGGGGTGCGCGTGTCGGGCATCGAGGACATGCTCGTCCGCTTCGGGAAGTGTTGCAGCCCGCTGCCGGGCGAGCGGATCGTCGGCTTCATCACGCGCGGGCGTGGCGTCACGGTCCACGCGCACGAATGCAGCAAGGTGCTCGACGCCGACCCCCAGCGCCGGATCGACGTCCAGTGGGAGAACGGCAGCGGCCCGCCGCGCGCGGTGCAGATCGAAGTGACGTGCGTCGACCGCCCGGGCCTGCTGGCGGCGATGTCCAAGGCGATCAGCGCCACCGGCATCAACATCGCCGGCGCGCGGGTGCAGAACCTCGGCGACCACAAAGCGCAGAACACGTTCGAGCTGGTCGTGACCAATCTCGACGACCTCACGCGCGTGATGCGCAACCTCGGCCGCGTGCGCGGCGTGATGAAAGTGGAGCGGGTGCGATCGTGAGCGGACGGCGGATCGTCACGACGGCGGCAGCGCCGCCGCCGATCGGACCATACTCGCAGGCCGTGGTGGCGGAGCCGCTGGTGTTCTGCGCGGGGCAGATCGGACTCGATCCGGTGACGGGGACGCTCGTGGCGGGTGGCGTCCGGGCCGAGGCCGAACGGGTCTGCGCCAACCTCGCGGCCGTGCTGGCGGCGGAAGACCTGACACTCGCCGACGTCGTGAAGACGACCGTCTGGCTGGTCGACCTGGCGGACGGTCCCGTCGTGGGCGAGGTCTACGCGCGTCACTTCCCCGCGCCGCATCCCGCACGGGCGACCGTGCAAGTTGCCGCGCTACCGGCCGGCGCACGCGTCGAGATCGAGGCGATCGCGGTGCGCCGCGCGCCCGCGGCGCGTTAGCCGGCCTTGGCGACGCGGCCGGAGCGCAGGCAACGGGTGCAGACGAGCAGGCGCCGCGCCGCGGCGCCGACCTTGGCGTGTACGCGCTGCAGGTTCGGCCGCCAGACCCGCTTGGTCTTGTTGTTGGCGTGGCTCACTTTGTTGCCGACCGAACGCTGCTTGCCACAGATCTCACACGCACGCGCCATCGGGACTGCTTAGCAGGGCCGGCCGGCCGTCGCAACGTCAGCCCTCCCGGATCCGGCGGAGGATCTCGGTGGTCGATATCCCGGGAACGACATCGATCCGGACCACCCGGCCGCCCGTGGCTTCCACCTCGTCGCGGCCGACGATGTCCTCGATGGCCCAGTCGGCGCCTTTGACGAGGATGTCGGGCTGTAGCGCGGCGATAAGGGCGCGCGGGGTGTCGTCGGCGAAGAGCACGAGATGGTCGACGGCAGTGAGCGCCGCCAGCACCTCGGCACGGTCCGCGGCCTCCAAGATCGGGCGCCCGGGTCCCTTCAGCCGCCGAACCGACGCATCGTCGTTCAGGCCGACCACGAGGACGTCCCCGAGGGCGCGGGCGGCCGCGAGGTAGCGGACGTGGCCGGGGTGGAGGAGGTCGAAGCAGCCGTTCGTGAACACGACGCGCTCTCCTCGGGCCCGGCGCGGAGCCAGGAGCGCCCGGAGCGTGGCCACGTCGGGAGCCAGTTTGACGGGTGTCACGGCGTCTCGACCATAGCCCACGACCGCCTGCGGCCGAAACGGAGGGGGGGCGGCGCGCCTTGACCCCTCGGGGGGACGCACGGTACACCCCGCGCACGATGGCGAGCTATCGGCGCCGTCGCTGGCGCGAGGCGATGGCCGTTCGGATCGACCTGAACGGCCTCGCGGCGGTGGCGGAAGGGACGGATGCCCCCCCCGCCTGCGAGCTCGAGTCCGTGCTCGCGGCCCTCGAGGAGCCTTGCGCGCGCCTGCGCACGCGCCGGCTGGAGGGGGCTCTGCCATCTCTGGCGCTCCCGCACCGGGGGACGGGCCTGCGGGCGATGCTCGAACTGGCGGCGGCGGTGCAGGCGGAATTCGAGACCCTCGTCGTGCTCGGCACGGGGATCGAGGCGCGTGCTGCCCAGGCCTTCGTCTCTGCGCTGGCGCCCGAGTCCGGGGGTGGTCCACGGGTCGTCGTCGCCGACTCGGCCGATCCCGGGGCCATGCAGGCGCTGCTCGGCTCCCTCGACCTCGCGCGCACCGTGTTCGACGTGGTGAGTCAGCGCGGTGACTCTGCGGAGACCATGGCGCAGTTCCTGATCGTGCGCGACCGCCTCCTGCGCGAGCTCGGCGGGCTGGATTACAAGCGCCACGTGATCGTGACCACCGACGCCACCGCCGGTGCGCTCCGCCAGATCGTGAACGACGAAGGGTTCCGCGACCTTGCCATCCCCGCGCCCGCGGACGGCGCGCCGACGGCCCTGAGCGCGGTCGGCTTCTTTCCCGCGCTGGTCGCGGGGGTCGACGTGGAAGAGGCGTTGGCGGGCGCGGCGTTCGTCGAGGAGCGGGGCCGCGTCGCCGAGTCGCCGATCGGCGACCCCGCGCTCGTGTTGGCGGCCGCGCTCTGGTGCTGTGTCGTCCGCCATGGTCTCGGGGGCATCGACGTGCGCGCGTATTGCGAGCGGCTCGGGGCGACGCGCGATTGGTTCCTCGCCGTCTGGGGACGGGTGGGGCCGGCGCCGACCGTTGGACCGGCGCACCCTGGCGGGACGACGTTGTTCCTGCGCGTCGAGGACCACGGTACGTCGGTCGACGTGCCCGCCGCGTACCAGGACATCGAGGAGGTCGGGTACCTCGGTGGACACTCGCTGGGAGCGCTGGTCAACGCCGAGCAGCGCATGGCCGAGATGCTGCTCGGTCGCGAGGGGCGGCCGAGCGTGACGGTCACGCTGCCGGCAGTGAACGCGTTTACGGTAGGCCAGCTCGTGTGCCTGCTCGAGACGGCCGCGGTGGCGGCCGGCGCGCTCGCGGGGGACGGCGAGGGGCGGCCGCCCCGGGTGGAGGCTGCCGCGCGGGGGCTGCTCGCTGGGATGCTCGGCCGGGTCGAGGGCGAGTCGGGGCGGCGAGAGGCCGAGGCATGGCTCGCACGGAAGAGCCCCCGCCTCATCGTGTGAGCGTGGGCCGGATCGCGATCCTTCCGCCGCTGGTGCAGGGGCAGATCGCCGCCGGCGAGGTGATCGAGCGCCCTGCCTCGGTCGTGAAGGAGCTGGTCGAGAACGCGCTCGACGCGGGGGCGCGTCGGATCGACGTGCGGCTCGCCGCCGGTGGCCTCGGCCTGATCGCCGTGCGCGACGATGGCGAGGGGATGAGCCCCGAGGACGCCGTGCTCGCCTTCGCGCGGCACGCGACCAGCAAGCTCGTGGGCGCCGCCGACCTTCCCGCCGTCTCCACCCTCGGCTTCCGCGGCGAGGCGTTGCCGAGCATCGCGGCGGTGGCGCGCGTGCGGCTGGTTACCCGACGGGCGGGCGACGCGGCGGCCGTGGCGGTCGAGGCTGCGGGCGAGCTGGTGCGCGGCGCGGGGCCCACCGGCGCGGCCCCCGGCACCACGATCGAGGTGCACGACCTCTTCGCCACCGTCCCCGCGCGCCGCAAGTTCATGCGCGTTCCCGCGACCGAGGTCGGTCACGTGGTCGACGTCCTGACGCGGGCCGCGGTGGCCTTCCCGGAGGTCGGGTTTCGCCTCGAGCACGACGGGCGCGAGGTGCTCTCGCATCCGCCCGTCGCGTCGCTCCGGCAGCGGCTGGGGCAGGTACTCGGAGCCACGCGCGCCGCGGGGCTGGTGGAGGTCGACGCGATCGGCGGCGCGGTCGGCCTGGCGGGGTACGTCGGGGCGCCGCGCGAGACGCTCTCGAGCCCGCGCCTGCTCTGGACGTACGTCCGGATCGGTCGAGACGGCGCAGGCGCGGGCGCGGCCCGGTGGATCCGCGATCGCCTTCTCCTGCGGGCGGTCATGGACGGCTACGAATCGCTGGTGATGAAGGGGCGCTATCCGGTCGCCGTGCTCTTTCTCACGCTCCCGCCGGGCGAGGTCGACGTGAACGTGCATCCCGCGAAGCTCGAAGTGCGCTTCCGGACGCCGACCGTGATCCATCAGCTCATTGCGCCGGCGGTGCGGAGGCGACTCGCGGCGGCCCTCAAGCCGTTGGGGCCGTCCGCGGCCCCCATCGACCCGGCGCCGGAGGGCGCGGGTGAATCGCGCCCGGCGTATGGCCTGGTCGCAGAAACGGGGGCCGACCAACCGCGGGCGGACGGAGCGTCGGCAGAGTGGGGCGCGCCGCCGGCGGAGCAGGGGGCGCTCTGGCGGCCGGCACCCGAGGGCTTCGCGACGCTGCGCTTCGTGGGGCAGATCTTCGACGGCTACCTCCTGTGCGAAGGTGCGGGGCGCGTCGTGCTGATCGACCAGCACGCGGCACACGAGCGCGTGGTCTTCGAGCGGCTGCGTCGCGAGCGGGCGGCGGCAGGCGTCGGGCGCGACGCGCTGCTCGTGCCGGAGACCGTGGCGGTCACGCCGGCAGAGCACGCCGCGCTCGCCGAGCACGGCGACGTGCTCGCCGCCGCGGGGTTGGAGGGCGAGCCCTTCGGTGACGGCGTCTACCTGCTGCGCACGGTGCCGCGCCTGTTGCGCGGCCAGGATGCGGGCGCGCTGCTGCGCGCGGTCGCGCACGACCTGGCCGAGGAAGGGGTGAGCACCGCGCCGGCCCGCGCCGCCGACGCCCTGCTCGCCACCGTCGCATGCCACAGCGCGGTGCGGGTTGGCCAGCATCTCGACGACGCGCGCGTCCGGGCGCTCCTTGCCGCGATGGACGAGGTCGACGTGAACGCGCACTGCCCGCACGGGCGCCCGGTGACGGTGGAGCTCGGGCGCGGGCAGATCGAGTCGCTCTTCCGGCGATGAGCCGACCGCGGGTGGTGTGCCTGGTCGGGCCGACGGCGAGCGGCAAGACCGCGCTGGCGCTGGCGCTCGCGCCGACTCTGGGCGCGGAGGTGGTTTCGGTGGACTCGCGCCAGGTCTACCGCGACATGGACATCGGGACGGCAAAACCGACGCGGGCCGAACGCGCGGCCGTGCCGCATCACTGTCTCGATCTGGTCGAGCCGGAGGACGGCTTCGACGCGGCGCGCTTTCGGGTCGCGGCGAGCGCGGCGATCGCCGACGTGCGTGGTCGCGGTCGGGTGCCGCTGATTGCAGGAGGGACGGGGCTCTGGCTGCGGGTCCTGCTGCGTGGCCTCTGTCCAGCGCCAGCGTCGGCTCCAGCGCTGCGCGCGGAGCTCGAGCAGCTCGCGGCGGTGCAGGGGGTGGCCGCCTTGCACGCGCGGCTCGGCGGCGTCGACCCGATCGCTGCCGCGCGGCTCCATCCGAACGACCGTGTTCGCGTCGTGCGTGCCCTCGAGGTTGCCCTCGGCACGGGCAAGCCGCTCTCTGCCTGGCAGGCAGCGCACCGCTTCGGCGAAACCCCGTACGACGCGCTCGTGATCGGGCTCGCCGTCGAGCCCGACGCGCTCGGCGAGTGGGTCGCGACGCGGGCTCGTGCGATGATCGCGGGCGGATGGCTCGACGAGGTGCGGGCCCTGGTGGCCCGCGGCGTGCCGGACGACGCGCCCGCGTGGCGCAGCGTCGGCTATCGCGAGTTGCGCGCCCACGTGCGCGGCGCCGTCGACCTCGAGACGGCACTCGCGGCGACGGTGCGAGCGACGCGCCGCTTCGCTGGCCGGCAGCGGCGGTGGTTCCGCAGCGAGCCCGACGTCGTCTGGCGCGATCCGCGGCGGGACGCGGTGCGGATCGCCGACGAGGTCACGGGGTTCCTGCGGCTGGGGCGACGTCCGCTGCCGGCGCCGCCGCCCGCTCGGTGAGCGCGAACCGGGTCCGGCCGAGCCGCCGCGGATCGGCCAGCGCGAGGCGCCAGCCGGGCGGGACGCTCGCTTCGGCAGGACGCACCACGAACCGCGGAAGCTCGCTCGGCTTCGCTGCCCTGCGACACGGCGGCAGGCGCCGCCCGAAGTAGTAGCTGAGCGCGAAGTCACCCGGACCGAGCACGCACGGGGTTTCCGTACCGACGAGGGTCCGCGCGCGCTCGGCGAATGCGCGCGGGCTGAGCTCGCGACCGCCGAGCGCGGTCGCGAGCCCGTTGGTGGCGAGCACGAGGAGCACTGCGAAGGCGACGTAGCCCGCCATGCGAACTCGGTCCCGGCCGACGGCGATCGCAACGAGGCTTGCGGCGAGGCCGGTGAGCCCGGCGCCCAGGACGGTTTCCCCTGCGGTGATGACCTCGGTGGCGACGGGGAGGAGATCGTGAGCGCGGTCGTGCGACAGGCGGTCGAGGACGACGAGGACCGGAACTGCGTACCCGAGCACGACCACCGCGGCGACGGCGAGCGCGAGGGTGCCGCTCACGAGGAGTGCGGCCCGTGTTGCCGCCGGAGTGGGGCGGTGGAGCCGGGTGGCGAGCGCTGCCCCGACGAGGATCGCGAGCGGCGGGAAGAGCGGCAGGAGATACGCGATCCGCTTGCCCGCCGAGAGGGAATAGAAGAGGAACACCGTCGCCGTCCACGCGAGCAGCGTGCGATCGCGCGGCGTGACCGAGCGCCGCAGGCGTGCGATCACGGCCGGCAGCGCCAGGGACCACGGCAGGAAGCCGACCGCGAGTGCCGGGCCGTAGTAGTAGAAGGGGTGCGCATGCCCCGCGTGTGCACGGGCGCCGCGACCGAGGAAGCGCTGCAGGTTCTCGTGCAGCAACTGGCGGGCGACGAACGTCCGCCCGCCGAGCACGGTGGCGGCGCCGTACCAGCCGACCACTGCCGCAACGAAGACGATGATCCCCGGCGGGTCGAGCAGGTCGGGCAGACGGCGGCCGCGGCCGCCTGCGAAGGCCGCCACCGTGACGACCAGCAGCGGCAGCACCACGCCGACGGGCCCCTTGGCCAGCACGGCAAACGCGGCCGCGATCCAGCCGGCGCGGGCCAACCCGCGCCCGCCGCCCTCGAGCACGGCGGTCCAGCTCGTGATCGTCGCCAGCAGCGCCGCGGTGAGGGTCATGTCGACGCGGCACTGGCTGGCCGCATGGATCCATTCGCGCGACGAGCCGAGCACCGTCGCCGCGAGGACGCCGGCCGGGAGGCCGTACCAACGGGCGCCGAGGACCGCGACGAAGGCGACGCCGGCGGCGCCGAGGACGAGGCTCGGCAGCCGGATTGCCAGCTCGACCGGTCGCACGCCGGCGTGGACGCTCGCCGTTGCGAGCCAATGGAAGAGGGGAGGTTTCGAGGCGATCGTTCCGTCGCGCCGCGGGAGGATCAGCCCTTCGCCCGCGAGCATGCTGCGTACGACCACGGCCTCGCGCCCCTCGCCCTTCGTGAAGAACGGCACCGAAGCCAGCGGCGCCGCGAAGACGGCCAGCGCCGTCATGAACGTGCCGAGCAGCAGACCGATCGTGGTTCGTGTCCGCACCGTGGCCTCCAAAATTGCAAAAGGCGGGGGCCCGCGCTAGACGTCCGCCCGGTCGCTCATGCCCCGCTCCGTTTCGGTTGCGGCGCTCCGGCGGCAGATCGACCGGATCGACGATCGGCTGCTCGAGCTGCTGAACGCGCGCGCCGCGCTGGCGCTGCGCATCGGTGCGCACAAGGCACGGGCCAACGCCGGCGTCTACGATCCCGCACGTGAGAAGGTGGTGCTCCGCCGGCTGACGCGCCTCAACGGCGGGCCGCTGCCGGCCGGGGCGGTGCGCGCCGTCTTCGCCGAGATCATGTCGGCGGGCCGTGCCCTCCAGCAGCGGCTGCGGGTGGCGTTCTTCGGACCGGAGGCCACGTGGACGCACCTGGCTGCCCGCCGCCAGTTCGGCGACGGCGCGGACTACGTCCCGGTCGCCACCATCCCGGAGGTGTTCCAGGCCGTCGAGCGCCGCCAGGTCGACCTCGGCGTCGTCCCGGTCGAGAACTCGACCGAGGGCGCGGTCGCGCGCACGCTCGATCTGCTCGTCGACTCGCCGCTCAGCGTCTGCGGCGAGGTTGCGCTGCCCGTCCGGCACTGCCTCCTCGTGCGCCGTGGGACCGGGCTGACGGGCATCCGGCGGGTGACGGCTCACCCGCAAGCCCTCGCGCAGTGCCGGGGCTGGCTCGCGAGCACGCTGCCCGGGGTGCGCACGGAGGAGGCGAGCAGCAACGCGCGTGCCGCCGAGCGGGCGCGCGACGAGGCCGGGACGGCGGCCATCGCCGCCGAGGCCGCGGCCGCGACCTATGGCCTCGTCGTCCTCGTGCCGGCCATCCAGGACGAGGTGGGCAACACGACGCGCTTCCTGATCCTCGGCCGCCAGGACTGCGCGCGACCGAGCGGTGATGACAAGACGTCGGTCGTGTTCAGCGTGCGGGACGAAGTGGGCATCCTCGTCCGCATGCTCAAGCCCTTTGCCGCGCACGAGATCGACCTCATCAAGATCGAGTCGCGGCCGCTGCGCGAACGCCCATGGGAGTATTACTTCTTCATCGACCTCAAGGGCCACCGCGCCGAACCGCGCGTGCAGCGGTCGCTGGCCGAGGTCGAGCGGCGGGCGCTGCGCTTCCGTCTCCTGGGCTCGTACCCCGCGGCACCCGAGGCCTGACGTATGAGTTTCGACGTTCGCACGCTGGTGCCGGAGTGGATCCGGACGCTCACGCCCTATCCACCGGGCATGCCGATCGAGGAGCTCGAGCGCGAGCTCGGTATCCAGGGGTCGATCAAGCTCGCCTCGAACGAGAACCCGCTCGGGCCGTCGCCGCGCGCGCTCGATGCGATCCGAGCGGCCCTCCCGAACGTCCACCGCTATCCGGACGGCTCCGCCTTCTACCTCAAGCGCAAGCTCTCCGAGCGGCTGGGCGTGGCCACCGACGAGCTGGTCGTCGGCAATGGCTCGAACGAGATCATCGAGCTGGTGGCGCGCGCGTTCCTGCGACCGCGGGACGAGGCGGTCATGGCCGACCAGGCCTTCGTGATCTATCGGATGGTCGTGCAGGCCGCGGGCGGGGTGGCGCGGATCGTGCCCCTGTCCGATTTCACGCACGACCTCGAGGCGCTGGCCGAGGCCGTGACGCCGCGCACGCGTCTGGTCTTCCTCTCGAACCCGAACAATCCGACCGGCACCATCTTCCGGCGCCCGGCATGGGAAACGTTCCTTCAGGCGATGCATGGCCGGCAGCTCGTGGTGATCGCGGACGACGCGTACGCGGAGTACGTCCGTGACCCGGAGTACCCGAACACGATCACCGAGCGCGGCGACGGGAGCGTTCCGGTGGTGAGCCTGCGAACCTTCTCGAAGCTCTACGGTCTCGCGGGCCTGCGCATCGGCTATGCGGTCGCGCCCCCGGCGGTGATCGAGGCGATGGGGCACGTTCGCCAGCCGTTCAACGTGAATGCGCTCGCCCAGGTGGCGGCCGTCGCCGCCCTCGACGACCGCGAGCACGTCGAGCGCACGCTCGCGGTCAACGACGAGGGCATGGCGGTTCTGACCCACGCGCTCCGCGAGCGCGGGCTCGAGTACGTCCCGAGCGCGGCCAATTTTCTCCTCGTGCGCGTCGGGCAGGGCAAGCGCGTGTACGAGGGGCTGCTGCGGCAGGGCGTGATCGTCCGCCCGATGGACGCGTACGGGTTCCCGGAGCACCTGCGCGTGACGATCGGCACCGGGGCCGAGAACGCCCGCTTCCTCGCCGCGCTCGACGGCGTGCGTGGCGGAGGGCGCTGATGCCCCAGCGCTTCGAGCGAATCACGATCGCCGGGGTCGGGCTCATCGGCGGGTCGTTCGCGCTGGCGGTGCGCGCGGCCGGCCTCGCGGGCGAGATCGTCGGCTACGGGCGCACGATCGCGAGCCTCGAAGCGGCGCGGGCGCTCGGGTTGATCGATCGGATCGCGGCCGACCCGGCGGAGGCGGTGCGGGGCGCAGAGCTGATCGTGCTCGCGGCCCCGGTCGGCGCGCTGGTCGAGCTGGCGGAGCGCTTTCGCCCGCACGCGCGCCCGGGCGCTCTCCTCACCGACATCGGCAGCGTGAAGGGAAGCGTCGTGACGGCGCTGGAGGCGGCGTGGAAGGGCATTGGCCCGGTCGTGGGCAGCCACCCGATTGCCGGAAGCGAGGCCTGGGGTCCGGCGGCGGCACGGGCAGATCTCTTTCGCGGACGCCTGTGCGTGCTCACGCCCACCGCGGCGACCGATCCGACGGCGCTCGCCCGGCTGCGCGATCTCTGGGAAGCCGTCGGTGCGCGGGTCGAGGAGATGGCGCCCGCGGTGCACGACGCGATCCTCGCGCGGGTTTCGCACCTGCCGCACCTGGTCGCCTTCGCGCTCGTGGCGGCTGCGGCCGCGGCACGGGCCGACGGGCACCGCGTGCTCGCGTATGCTGGCAGCGGCTTCCGCGACACGACGCGGGTCGCCGCCAGCCGTGCGGAGGTCTGGCGAGACATCGCGCTCGCCAACGGGCCCGCGCTGCTCGACGCGGTGGCGGAGTTCCGGGTGGCGCTCGATCGGTTGGAGGAACTCGTCCGCGCGCGCGACGGCGCGGGCCTCGAGGCCGCGTTCGAAGCGGCGGCGGCGGCGCGTCGGGTCCTCGGGGGTGGCACCTGAGCGGTCCGGTGCGTGTGGGCCCACCGCGTGGCGCGCTGGCGGGGACGACGACGGTGCCGGGCGACAAGTCGATCGGACACCGAGCGTTGCTCCTCGGGGCGCTCGCCGAGGGGCGAACCCTGATCCGAGGATTCCCGGGCGGTGCCGACGTGCTCTCGACGCTCGGAGCGATTCGGGCCCTCGGGGCTCGGGCCGAGCACGCCGGCGACGTCGTGGTGGTCGACGGCGCGGGCCTCGGGCTCGGGGCGGGCCAGACACGCAGCGCGATCGACTGTGGCAACTCGGGGACGACCATGCGCCTCGGGGCCGGACTGGTCGCCGGGGCGCCGGCGGTGGTGACCCTCGACGGCGACGCGTCCTTGCGCCGGCGGCCGATGGAGCGGGTCGCCGAGCCTCTGCGCCGCATGGGCGCGCGGATCGAGACGTCCGACGGGCACGCTCCGGTCACCGTTCACGGTGGCGGTCTGGTGGGGATCGCGTATGCGCTCCCGGTCGCGAGCGCGCAGGTGAAGTCGGCGGTGCTGCTGGCTGGCCTGCGGGCGCGCGGCACGACGCGGGTGACGGAGCCGCTGGCGAGCCGTGACCACACGGAGCGGATGCTCGCCTGGTTCGGTGTCCCGGTCGGGCGCGAGGGGACGAGCGTGACGATCGAGGGCGGGCGGCGGCTCGCCGGCCGCGAGGTCCCGCTCCCGGGCGACCCGTCCTCGGCCGCGTTCCTGATCGTCGCCGCGGCGATCGTCGCCGGGGCGGAGGTCCAGGTGACCGACGTCGGAATGAACCCCACGCGGACCGGCGCGCTCGCCATCCTGCGGCGGATGGGGGTGGCGCTCGACGTGCGGAATCCGCGCGACGTCGCCGGGGAGCCGCGCGCCGACCTCGTGGTGCGCGGGGGCCGCCTGCGCGGCACCGTGATCGCGGCCGAGGAGATTCCGGCCGCGATCGACGAGCTGCCGATCCTCGCGGTCGCTGCGGCCGTGGCCGAGGGCACGACGACCGTCAGCGGCGCGGCCGAGCTGCGCGTGAAAGAGAGCGATCGCATCGCCGCGCTCGAGCAACTCCGCGTCCTCGGGGTGCCGGTCACGGCGCGGCCCGACGGGCTCGTCATCGAAGGCAGCGGCGGGCGGTTGCTTCGCGCCGGGCGGGTCGACGCGCACGGGGATCATCGGATCGCGATGGCGTTCGCGGTGGCGGGCCTGGTCGCGGACGGGGGCGTCGAGATCGCCGACCCGGCGTGCGTCGACGTCTCGTTCCCGGGGTTCTTCACCCGGCTCGCAGGGTTGGGCGCGAGCGTAGAGGGTCCGGCGTGCCCGCGGTGATCGCCATCGACGGGCCGGCCGGGGCGGGCAAGAGCTCGGCGGCACGCCGGCTCGCGGCTCGTCTGGGGTTCGCGCACGTCGACACGGGCGCGATGTATCGCGTCGTCGGCGTGCTCGCCGTCGAGGCCGGCATCGCCCTCGAGGACGACGCGGCTCTCGAGCGGCTCGTGGACGCCCTTCGGTTCGACGCGCTCGGCGACCGGGTTCTCGTGGATGGCCGTGACCTCACGGAGGCGATCCGGCGGCGCGAGAGCGGCGAGCTGGCGTCGCGCGTCTCGGCGCGTCCCGTCGTGCGCGCACGCCTGGTCGCGCTGCAGCGCGGGCTCGCCACGATGCCCGGGGTGGTGATGGAGGGGCGCGATATCGGGACGGTCGTCTTTCCGGAGGCGCCGGTGAAGTTCTTCCTCACCGCGACCGCCGGGGAGCGCGCGCGCCGGCGTGCCGTCGAGTTGCGCGCCGGCGGCGAAATGGTCGACGAGGCCGCGCTCGCCGCGGAGATCGCGCGCCGGGACGAGCGTGACGCGTCGCGGCCAGTCGCCCCCCTGCGTCCCGCGGCCGATGCGACGACGCTCGACACCACGGGGCTCCCGCTCGACGAGGTCGTGGCGACGATGGAGCGTCTCGCGCGGGCCCGTCTCGGTCGCCCGCGTGCGTGATCGCGCCCCCAGGCGCGGCGTGCTCCCTTGAATCCCCGGAATGACGGGGGTATGGAGTGTCGGTTGCGCCGCACTCCGTCCGAATCCCGCCTCCAGGGGGTAGCACCTTGATGCCCGATGTCACCGAGAAACCCGGCCACCACGCCGGAGCCGAAGAGGACTTCGCGTCGCTCTTCGAGCAGAGCCTCAGAAGCCCGAAGCCCGGCGACGTGGTGTCCGGACGGGTGGTGCGCATCGGACCGGACATGGTCACCATCGACATCGGCTACAAATCCGAGGGGCAGGTTCCGCGCCACGAGTTCGCCACCCGCGAAGGGGAGTTGACGGTCCACGAGGGCGACGCGGTCGAGGTGCTGTTCGAGGCCAACGACACGGAGACAGGCGAGATCGTCCTCTCGCGTCAGAAGGCGCTCGCCGTGAAGGTGTGGCGCGACATCGAACAGGCCTTCGAGACCGAGGGCGTGGTCGAGGGCACGATCGTCGGCAAGGTGAAGGGCGGGCTCAAGGTCGACATCGGCGTGGCGGCGTTCCTGCCCGGCTCGCATGCGGACATTCGACCTGCGCGCAACCTCGACCGTTACATCGGCCAGCGCGGGCGCTTCGCGGTCCTCAAGTTCAACCGCTCGCGCGGGAATGTCGTGGTGTCGCGTCGGACGGTGCTCGAGAAGGAGCGCACGCTCCTCAAGGGCCAGACGCTCAAGGTGCTCGAGGAGGGCGTGATCCTCGAGGGCACCGTCAAGAACGTCACCGACTACGGCGCCTTCGTCGACCTCGGCGGCATCGACGGCCTCCTGCACGTGACCGACATGTCGTGGGGGCGCGTGGGACATCCGTCGGAGATGGTGACGGTCGGGGAGCACGTGAAGGTCGTCGTGCTCAAGTACGACCCCGACCGCGAGCGAGTCTCGCTCGGCATGAAGCAGATCATGCCCGATCCGTGGCACGACGTGGGCGATCGCTACCCGATCGGCATGCGCGTGCGCGGCAAGGTCGTCAGCCTCGCGGAGTACGGCGCGTTCGTCGAGCTCGAGAAGGGTCTCGAGGGCCTGATCCACGTCTCCGAGATGTCGTGGACGAAGCGCGTGACCCACCCCTCGAAGGTGCTGGAGGTGGGCCAGGAGGTCGAGGTCCAGGTCCTCGACATCGACGTCGTGAACCACCGCATCTCGCTCGGGCTGAAGCAGACGGAGCCGAATCCCTGGGAGATCATCCGGGTCAATCACCCGGTCGGCAGTCACATCCGGGGCAAGATCAAGAACCTCACCGACTTCGGCCTGTTCGTGGAGGTTGAGGAAGGGATCGACGGCCTGGTGCACATCTCCGACTTGCACTGGACGAAGAAGGTCAAGCACCCCTCGGAGCTCTACAAGAAGGGCGACGAGGTCGAGGCGATCGTGCTCGGGATCGACGTCGACAACGAGCGCATCTCGCTCGGCATCAAGCAGCTCGCCGAGGACCCGTGGAGCCAGGTGCCGCGGCGCTACCCCGTGGGCACGAAGGTGAACGGTGCGGTGAGCAGTGTCACGGACTTCGGCGTATTCGTCGAGCTCGAAGAAGGCGTCGAGGGCCTCATCCACGTCTCGCAGCTGTCGAACGAGCGCGTCGACAAGCCGGGCAGCCTCTTCAAGGTGGGCGACGTCGTCGAAGCCGAAGTCACCAACGTCGACCCGCGCGAGAAGCGCATCGGGCTCTCGATCAAGGCCCTCCGTCGCAGCGAGGAGCGCGAGGAGGTCGAGGCCTACATGAAGCGCGAGTCCGAAGGGGCGAGGTTCTCGCTCGCCGACGTCATGAGCGACGTCGACCGCGAGGGGCGCGACAAGGACCGGCGCTAGGCGCGCGATCCGTCGCGGATGACGCGCCGGAGACACCCCGTTCTGCGCACGCTGGTGGTCGCCAGTCTGTGCGGCGCCGTCCTCGCGGGGGTGGGCGCCTTGCTCTTCGCCGACGTGTCCCTCGGGCCCGAGGTCGGTGTCGTCGAGATCCAGGGGGTGATCGAGGACGGCACCGCGACGCTCGAGACGCTCGAGCACTTTCGCACGACGTCGCACGTCGTGGCGGTGGTGCTGCGGCTCGACTCGCCGGGCGGCGCGGTGGGGCCGGCGCAGGAGATCTGGGACGCGGTCGGCCGCCTGCGCGCGAAGAAGCCGGTGATCGCGTCGCTCGGAAACGTGGCGGCGTCGGCGGCGTACTACGTCGCCTCGGCTGCGGACGTCATCGTGTCGAATCCGGGCACGCTCACCGGCTCGATCGGCGCGATCATGGAGCTCCCGAACGCCGCGGGTCTCGCCGAGAAGCTCGGGGTCGACATGGCGGTGGTGAAGGGGGGCGCCTTCAAGGACATCGGATCGCCCGTGCGTCCCCTCACCGACGCCGAGCGCGCGGTGCTGCAGACGATGGTGGACGACGTCGTACGGCAGTTCGTGGAGGCGGTGGCGCAGGGGCGCAAGATGCCGGTCGAGCGCGTGCGCGCGCTGGCGGATGGCCGGCCCCTCTCGGGCGCGCAGGCACAGGCGAGCGGGCTGGTCGACGAGCTCGGCGGGCTCGACACGGCCGTGCGCCTCGCGTGGGAGCGTGCGGGCAAGACGGGTGAGCCGCGCGTTCATCGCGTGCACGGGCGGCGTTGGCCGTGGTGGGCCCGGCTCGTGGGTGCGGCGATCGGCCCCGGCGGGCCCGGGCTGGGGGGCGGACTGCTGCTCTTGTACGGAGGGGGGCTCCCGCGGTAGCGGAGGGGCACGGATGACGAAGCGCGAGTTGATCGAAGAAGTGGTCCGGCAGTTCCCGCGGTTCTCGCGCCGGGACGCCGAGGTGATGGTCAACGCGGTGCTCGACAGCATGACCGCGGCGCTCTGCCGGGGCGAGCGCATCGAGATCCGCGGCTTCGGCAGCTTCGTGGTGAAGACGCGGCAGGCACGCGACGGCCGCAACCCGAAGACCGGGGATGTCGTGTCGGTGAGCGCGAAGCGGGTGCCGTTCTTCAAGGTCGGCAAGGAGCTGCGCCTGCGCGTCGATGGCAAGCCCTGGTCCGCGGCCGACGCCGACGAGCTGTAGGTCGCGCGCGCATGGAGGTGCTCTGGGCCCCGTGGCGAATGGCCTACATCGGCGGGGGCGGGTCGAGCGGCGGCTGCATCTTCTGCCGGGCGGTCGAGGGGGACCCGCGAGAACGCCTGCTGCTGGGCGTGTCGGAGGCCTCGGTCGTGATGCTCAACCGCTACCCGTACCAGAACGCCCACCTGATGGTCGCGCCGCGCCGGCACACCGCGTCGCTGCCCGAGCTGCCGGCGGCGGAGCACGCCGACCTCGCGGAGACGCTGCGGCGTGCGCTGCAGGTACTGGGCGAGGAGCTGCATCCGCAGGGGTTCAACCTCGGCATGAATCTCGGGGCGTGCGCCGGTGCCGGCGTCGTCGATCACCTGCACTGGCACATCGTGCCGCGATGGGCAGGCGACACGAACTTCATGACGACCGTGGCCGAGACGCGCGTGATGCCGCAGCATCTCCTCGAAACGTACGATCGACTGCGCCCGGCGTTCGCGTGGCTCGACACCGTCGCGTGAGCGAATTGGTTGTCACGCGCGCGGCGGGGCGCGTATAATCCCGCGCGGTTCGCAAGGAAGGGGACGACCGTGCACAGCGCCAGCACGCCAGCGACCGTCGGGGAGCTCCGGGCCTCGGGCTACCAGGTGCGTTCGGTGCGCGCGGAGATGCGGCGCAATCTGCTCGCCCGCCTCGGCAGCGGTGAGCGGATCCTGCCTGGCATCATCGGGTACGACGGCACCGTCATCCCGGAGATCGAGAACGCGATCCTCGCTGGGCACCACATGGTGTTCCTGGGCGAGCGCGGACAAGCGAAGAGCCGAATCATCCGCGCGCTGACGGAGCTGCTCGACGCGCAGGTGCCGGCGGTCGCGGACTGCCCGATCAACGACGATCCGTTCGCGCCCCTCTGCGCGAGCTGCCGGCGCCGCGCGGCGGCTGCGGGGGATGCGCTGCCCGTCGTATGGATCGCGCGCGATCATCGGTACGGCGAAAAGTTGGCCACGCCGGACGTGTCGATGGCCGATCTCATCGGCGAGATCGACCCGGTCAAGGTGGCCGAGGGGCGCTATCTGGCCGACGAGGAGACGATCCACTTCGGCATCATCCCGCGCACGAACCGCGGCATCTTCGCCATCAACGAGCTCCCGGACCTGACCGAGAAGGTCCAGGTGGGGCTCTTCAACCTGATGGAGGAGAAGGACGTCCAGATCAAAGGCTACAAGATCCGCCTGCCGCTCGATGTCATCATCGTCGCGAGCGCCAACCCCGAAGACTACACCAGCCGCGGCCGGATCATCACGCCGCTGAAGGATCGGTTCGACGTCCAGATCCGCACCCATTACCCGCGCACCGTGGCCGACGAGATCGCGATCATGGAGCAGGAGACCGCCGCCATCGATCGGGCCGGGCGCGCGCTGCGCGTGCCGCAGTTCATGAAGGAGATCATCGCGCAGCTCACCTTCGAGGCGCGTGGGTCCAGTGACATCAACCAGGCGTCGGGCGTGAGCGTGCGCGTCACGATCAACAACTACGAGACCCTGCTGTCGAATGCCGAGAAGCGCGCCGTGCGTAACGACGAGCGCGAAATCGTCCCGCGGCTCACGGATCTCCACGCGGTGGCGGCGTCGATGGGGGGCAAGATCGAGATCGAGTACTCCGGCGAGGAACGCAAGGAGAGCGATCTCGTCGACCGATTGACGAATCGCGCCGTCCTGAAGGTGTGGGATCAGTACCTCAAGGCCGACCAGCTCCGGCGCGTGAACGAACATTTCGAGGCGGGCTGGGGCGTCGAGGTGTCGGACCGGATGCGCGCGGACGAGTATCTCGAGGGCATCCGCCAGATTCCGGGGCTGCGAGAGGGGATCGCGTTGCTCGGCGCGTTCGAGAGCCCGGGCCTCATGGCGGCGGCGCTCGAGTTCGTGCTCGAAGGGCTGCATCTCCACCAGAAGCTCAACAAAGACCGCGACGGCGGCCGGTATTCCTACCGCGCCTGAGCGGCCGCGGGATGCTGGCCATCCGCTACACGGCCTGGGACGGCACCCAGCAGATTCGCCTCTCGGCCGAGAAGGTCTTCGAGAAGCTCTCGGAGTACCTCTCGTTCACCGACGACGTGCAACAGGCGCTCGACTGGCTGCTGCACCAGGGCATCGAGTGGGATCCCAGCGTCCGGGTGATGGGTCTCGACGACTTCCTCGAGCAGGTGCGCGAGAGCATGCGCCAGCGCTACCAGGAGGTCAGCCTCCGCGACGCGCTCCGGGACATCCAGCGCCGCTTGGACGAGCTCCTCGACGTCGAGCGCGAGGTGCTCGATGGGCTGGCCGATCGCGAGCGCGGCGCGCGCAAGCGCGAGCGGCTCGACGACCTGCCGCCACGGCTCTCGGAGGCGCTCGAGCGGCTGCGCGGGTACGACTTCGAGGACGCCGGCGCCGCGGCCGACTACGAGGCGTTGCTCGAGGAGCTCGAAGGCGTGCGCAGCGTCGAGGAGTTCCAGCGCCGCTACGGCGACCTCTTTCACGGCCCGCGGAGCCTCTCGTTCGAGGAGGCCCTCGACCTCATGCACGAGATGGAACGGTGGCGCCGGCTCGAGGAGCAGCTGCTCTCGGGCGACCTCGGCGCGATCGACCTCGACATGCTGGGCGCGATGCTCGGCGACGAATCGCTGCGGAGCTTCCAGGCGCTGCGGGGCATCATGACGCTGCTCGTGAACGCGGGCTATCTCACCCCGCGGGAGGGGAAGCTCCACCTCTCGCCGCAGGGCGTCCGCAAGGTGGGACAGCTGGCGCTGCGCGACATCTACCAGGGCCTCCTGAAAGAGCGCGCCGGCACGCACCAGACCGACCATGGCGGCATCGCCCAGCTGCGTCCGGAGCAGACGCGGCGGTACCGCTACGGCGACCCGCTCGAGATCGACCTCGTCGGCACGCTCAAGAACGCGGTCCGGCGCCGGCCCAGCACGCCGCTCGAGCTCGCCCCCGACGACTTCGAGGTCTTTGCCGCCGACCACGCCACCACCACGTCCACCGTGCTGCTCCTCGACATGAGCTGGTCCATGTCGTGGGAGGGTCGTTTCGCTGCCGCGAAGAAGGTGGCGATGGCGATGGAGAGCCTGGTCCGTACGCGCTACCCGCGCGACTACTTCGCGATCGTCGGCTTCTTCACCCGCGCGACGGAGCTCAAGCTGCGAGACCTGCCCGAAGCCAGCTGGAACATGGGCGACCCGTTCACCAATCTGCAGGATGGGCTTCGCCTGGCGGCGGACCTGTTGGCGCGGCACCCGAGCAGCAACCAGCACATCATCGTCATCACGGACGGGCAGCCGACGGCCTACTTCCTGAACGGGCGCCTCTACTGCGAGTGGCCGCTCTCGTTCGGCGGCATCAGCATGCGCGCCGCGCAGGAGACGCTCCGTGAAGTCGAGCGCGTCACGCGACGGGGCATCACCATCAACACGTTCATGCTCGACGACAGCCCGAGCCTGCGGGCCTTCGTGGAACGCATGACGCGGATCAACAAAGGGCGGGCGCTCTACACGCGGCCCGACCGGCTCGGCCAGTACCTGCTCGTCGACTACCTGGCCAAGAAGCGCAAGCGCGTGTGAGTGTTCCCGAGCGCCCCGCGGGCCGACCGAGCGGGGTCATGGCCCAGTACGTGCGGCTGAAGGCGCAGCACCCGGCGGCGGTGCTGCTCTTCCGGCTCGGGGACTTCTACGAGATGTTCCACGACGACGCGCGCCGGGCGGCGCGCCTCCTCGACCTGACGCTCACGGCGCGCAACCGCGGTGAGCCGGACGAGATCCCGTTGTGCGGGTTCCCGGCGCACGCGGCGCAGCCCTACGTGGCGCGGCTGCTCGCGGCCGGCGAGACGGTCGCGATCGCCGAGCAGGTGACCGGACGGCAGCGCGGCCTCATGGAGCGCGAGGTCGTCCGGGTGATCACGCCGGGCACGATCCTGGAGGAGGAGAGCCTCGAGCCCGGCCGGCCGAGTCTGCTCGCGGCGGTGGCGCAAGTGGGGGAGCGCATCGGCCTGGCGGCGATCGACTTCGCGACCGGCGCCGTCCGGGCGACCGAGGTCGAGGCCTGGCCACGGGCGGAGGAGGAGCTTGCCCGTCTGGCACCCCGCGAGCTGCTGCTCGGGCCGGAGCTACCGGAGCGCGTGGTGACGATGCTGCGCACGGGACGAACGTGGGCGGTGGCGGTCCTGCCCGAGCCGCCGGCGGCGGATGCCGCGCTGCCGCCGGCGGCCGCGCGCGCCGCGGGCGGGGCGCTCGCCTACGTCGAGGCCGCGTACTGCGGGCGCCCCGCCCACCTTCGCGCGGTCGAGTCCTACGAGTTGGGTGGTGTCCTGCAGCTCGATGCGTCCACACGCCGGAACCTCGAGCTGTTCGAGACGCTCGGCGGCGAGCGACGGGGCTCCGTGTTGTGGGTGATCGATGAATCCGCCACGCCGATGGGAGCGCGGCGGCTGCGCGACTGGCTGCTCTATCCGCTCGTCGATCCGTCCGCGATCGGCCGGCGGCTCGATGTCGTCGAGGAGCTGGTCGAGATGCCCGAGTGGCGTACGCCGGTCGCCGAGCGCCTGGCGGCGGTCGGCGACCTCGCCCGGCTCGTGGGCCGGGTGGGCGCGCGGACGGCGGGCCCCCGCGACCTCGTGCATCTGGCTGCGGCGCTCGCGGCGGCCGGCGAGATCCGCGCGGCGCTCGCGGCCGCGCGCGCGCCGGGGCTGCGCGAGGCCGCCGCGGCACTCGACCCGTTGCCCGACGTCGTCGCACGCATCGCCGCCACGCTGGTGGAGGCCCCGCCCCCGCACGCCCGCATCCCGGGCTTCATCCGGGCCGGATGCTGCGCGGAGGTGGACGAGCTGCGCGGCGTGTCGCACGACGGCAAGGGATGGATCGCGCGTTTCGAGGCGGTCGAGCGCGAGCGCACGGGCATCGGATCGCTCAAGGTCCGCTACAACCGGGTCTTCGGCTACTACGTCGAGGTGACGAGGGCGAACCTGGGTGCGGTGCCCGCCGACTACGAGCGCAAGCAGACGCTCGTTGGAGGAGCGCTTCGTCACGCCCGCGCTCAAGGAGTACGAGGCGCGGGTGCTCGGAGCCGAGGAGCGACTGCGCACGCTCGAGGCGCACCTGTTCGAGGAACTCCTCGAACAGGTCGCCGCGCACCAGCCGACGCTCGCGCGCACGGCCGACGCGCTGGCGTCGATCGATGCCATGGTGGCGTTGGCCGCGGTGGCGCACCGGCGGGGATGGGTGCGGGCATCGCTCAACACGGAGCCGGTCCTGCGCATCGACGGCGGCCGACATCCGGTCGTCGAAGCGCTCGCCCGCGAGCCGTTCGTCCCCAACGACTCGGTGCTCGACGTGGACGGTGACCAGATCATCATCCTCACGGGTCCGAACATGGGCGGCAAGTCGACGTGGTTGCGACAGACGGCGATCATCGTGCTCCTCGCGCAGATGGGGAGCTTCGTGCCCGCGCGCGCGGCGGAGATCGGCGTCGCCGATCGGATCTTCACGCGGGTCGGGGCGAGCGACAACCTCGCCGGCGGCGAATCGACCTTCATGGTCGAGATGCGCGAGACCGCGTACATCCTGGCGAACCTGACGCCGCGGAGCCTCGTCATCCTCGACGAGATCGGGCGCGGCACCAGCACGTTCGACGGGATTTCGATCGCGTGGGCGGTGGCCGAACACCTCCACGACACGCCGGCCCGCCCGCGCACGCTCTTTGCCACGCACTACCACGAGCTGATTCGCCTGGCCGCCGAGCGACCCCGCGTGCGCAACCGCTCGATGGCGGTCGCGGAGTGGAAGGGCGAGATCGTGTTCCTGCGCCAGATCGTCGACGGTCGGCGCCCCGGAGCTACGGCGTCGAGGTGGCACGGCTGGCGGGCGTACCGGCGTCCGTGGTCGCGCGCGCGCGCGCGCTGCTCGCGTCGCTCGAGGCCGGACAGGGCCCGGGCAGCGGGCCCGCGCCGGCCGCGCCGGCGCAGCTCGGGCTCTTCGCGGGGGCGGACGAGCAGCTGCGCCGGGCGCTGGCCGCGGTCGAGCCCGATCGGCTGGCCCCGGTGGACGCGCTGGTGGTCCTCGCGGGACTGGTCGAGCGCGCGCGCCGCGTCCCTTGATATCTGGCGGGCGGTTCCCTATCCTCGGCGCCCGTGGGGTGGAGGTGGTGGGGGCCCGGGGCGCTCGCCCTGGTGCTGGGCCTCGCCGGCGCGGCCGATGCTGCGCGGCTCGAGGCCATCCGCGCTGCGGCTACGACCGATGGCGGCGCGGTGACGCTCGTGCTCTCCGAGGCGGTGGGGGCACGAAGCGCGAGCCTGGAGGGTGTGGACGGGGCGCTGGCCCGCGTCTACGTCGATCTGCCGGCGGGAACGCAGGTCGCGCCCGGAGTCGGGCGCGTGCTGCCCGGAGCGCCGCCGATCACGGCGGTGCGGCTCGGCGCGACGGACGACGGTGGTCTCCGGCTCGTGCTCGACATCGTGGCGGGAGGGGCGGCACGGCTCGATCGCCGGGACGGTGGGCGGACGCTCGTCGTCACGGTGCCGCGCGCCGGAGCGGTCGCTGGCGCGGGCGAGCGTGCGGCCGCGCCGCCGGCGTCTCGATTGCCGCAGGTGGCGCCGTCCGACCGCGCCGGGGCGATTCGCGCCCGGCGGACGAAGATCGTGCTCGACCCCGGGCACGGTGGGCACGACCCGGGCGCGGAGGGGTTCGCGGTCGAGAAAGAGGTGACGCTCACGATCGCGCGGCAGGTGGCGTCCTTGCTGCGCGACCGCCTCGGCGCCGAGGTGATCCTCACGCGGGACGACGACGCGACGCTGGCGCTGTCGGATCGGACCGCACGGGCCAACAGCGAGGGCGCGGACCTCTTCGTCTCCATCCATGCCAACGCGAACCCGCACGGCCGTCTGCACGGCGTCGAGACGTACGTGCTCGACAACACGGCCGACAAGGCGACGAATCGTCTCGCGGCCATGGAGAATGGGCTCGACCTGCTGAAGGCGGGCAAGGGGCAGACGGATCTGCGCTACATCCTGAGCAGCCTCGTCCAGGTGGGAAAGATGGACGACTCGGTGGCACTCGCCAATGCCGTACAAGGCGGGATCGTCCGCCACCTCCGGCGTCGGTACACCGGGGTCACCGACCTGGGCGTGAAGCGTGGCCCGTTCTACGTGCTCGTGGGGGCCTACATGCCGTGCGTGCTCGTCGAGACCGCCTTTCTCACGCACCCGATCGAGGGCCGCCGGCTCGCCCGCCGCGAATATCAGGACGCCATCGCCGAGGGGCTCTACAAGGGGATCGCCACGTTCCTCACGGACAGCGCGCGCGCCCGCACGCTGTGAGGCCGCCGCTGGTGCGGCTCCGACGTGCGCGGTATGGTGCGCGGGCTCGATGATCCTGGCCGCCACGCCCGAGTTCGCACCGCTGGCCTCGTCGAGCGACCTCCCGGCGCTCGACGGTGACGTGGCGCGCGCGGGGTCGGTGGCGCGCGACTACTTGACGCGGGTCCGTGGCGCCGCGCGCGCGCGACACGATGCCGGCGAGCGCGGGCTCGCCGTCGTGGCGGCGTACACGGACGCCATCGACCGACTCGTACGCTTTCTCTTCGACGAGGCGACGGTGGCCTTCCAGGCCCGCAGCCCCCGTATCAACCAGCGCTGTACGCTGATCGCCCAGGGCGGCTACGGCCGCGGCGAGCTCAACCCGTACTCGGACATCGACATCCTCATCCTCTACCCCTGGAAGGTGAATCCGTACGTCGAGACGGTGGCCGAGGTCATGCTGATCGCCCTCTGGGACGCGGGCCTCGAGGTCGGCAGTGCCCTGCGAAACACGCGCGAGTGCGCACGGATGGCGGCCCGTGACCTCAAGGTCATGACGGCACTCCTCGACGCGCGCTACCTCTGCGGCGACGAAGGGCTTTTCGGGGACTACGAGACGCAGGTGCGGGAGGAGCTGCGCAGTCGCAGCCACGCGGCCTTCTTCAAGGACAAGCTCGCCGAGAGCGCGCAGCGCCACCGGCGGGCCGGCGAGTCGATCTATCTCCTCCAGCCGCAGGTGAAGGAGGGACAGGGCGGGCTGCGCGATCTCCACACGGCGCTCTGGATGGCGAACGTGAAGTTCAAGGTGCGTCGGATGCGCGACCTGGTCCCGATCGGCGTCCTGGCGGAGCGAGACATCGCCGAGCTCGAAGTCGCCTTGGACTTCCTGTTCCGGGTGCGCAACGGCATGCACCTGGCCGCCAGCGCACACCAGGACCAGCTCACGTTCGAGCTCCAGGAGCGGCTCGCGCCCGCGCTCGGGTTCGGCGGAGAGCGAGCGGGCGAGGAGGCCTTCATGCGCGCCTACTATGGCCACGCCTCCACCGTGAATCGTATCGCCGAGACGATCGTCGCGCGGTGCGTGGCGCAGGGCGCTCCGTACACGGGCCGTCCGCCGACCGTGCGGACCATCGGACGCGGCATGCGCATCCAGGGGCGAACCCTGTCGGTGACCGGACGCGAGGTTCTCGTGCGGGACCCGGCCATGGCCGTTCGCATCTTCGTGGAGGCGCAGCGACACGGTGTCACGCTGTCGACGAGCACGCGGGAGCTCATCCGCGAGAGCCTCCCGGCGTTGGGGGCGGTCCACGACCGCCCCGAGGTCGGGCAGGCGTTCCTCGACGTGCTGCGCGCGCCGGGGCACGTCTACGAGACGCTGCTCGAGATGCACGGGCTCGGCGTGCTGGCACATGCGATCCCGGAGTTCGCCCACCTCACGTGCCTGATCGCACACGACCCGTTCCACACGTTCACGGTCGATTATCACTCGCTGATGGGTGTCCGGGAGCTCGAGCGGCTGCGCGCCGGTGAGTTCGCGGCGGAGCTTCCCCACCTCACGCAGGTGGTTCGGGAGGTGCCCCAGCCCGAGCTCCTGTTCCTCGGCATGCTGTTCCACGACATCGGCAAGGGCGAGGGGCACGATCACGACCGGCGCGGTGCCGAGATGACCCGCGCGATCACGGGCCGGCTCGGCCTCAACGTCGACGAATCCGCGGCGTGCGAGTTCCTGGTCCAGCACCATCTGTTGATGTCGCACCTGGCGCAACGCCGCGACATCCACGACGACGAGCTGGTGACGGAGTTCTGCCGGACGGTCGGGACGGTCGAGAACCTGCAACGGCTCTACGTGCTCACGTTCGCCGACATGCGGGCGGTGGGCCCGAAGGTCTGGAACAACTGGCGCGATTCCCTGCTCCGCGAGCTCTTCATGCGCGCGCGTGAATGCTTCGACACCGGCTCGTTCGAGCCGGAGGACCGTGCGGCGCGCGCCGCACGCATCCGTACCCGCGTCGTCGAGGCCAGCGCGCCCGGGCTGCGCGAGTGCGTGGGGGCGTTCGTGGAGACGATGCCCGAGAGCTACCTGCTGTCGACCCCCGAGGCGCTCATCGTCGCGCACGGTGACCTGCGGCGGAAGTTCGGGGAGCGCGAGGCCGCGGGGGACCGGCCGCCGCTGGCGACCGAGGTCGCCCACGCGCCCGATCGCGGCAGTAGCGAGTTCGCGGTGTGCACGCGCGATCGCCCTGGACTGTTTGCCATGCTGACCGGCGTGCTCGCGTCCCATGGGCTCAATATCCTCGCCGCGCGGATCTCGACCAGCACCGACGGGGTCGCGCTCGACAGCTTCCGTCTGCAGAACCCCGCCGGGGATGCCTCGATCGACCCGGAGCGCTGGGAGCGGGTTCAGGATACGTTACGCCGGGTGCTCGCGGGCGGGGTCGACGTCGAGGACCTCGTCCGGCGTTCCCAGCGCCCGTCGTTCGGCCGGCCACCGCGTCGCGTGGCGACGACGGTCGAGATCGACAACGCAGTCTCGCAACGCTACACGGTCCTCGACGTCTACGCGCGCGACCGGGTCGGGCTCCTCTTCACGATCACCAACTGCCTCTACCACCTCTGGGTCGACATCCACCTCGCGAAGATCACGACGATGGTGGACCAGGTTTTGGACGTGTTCTACGTGACCGACAACGAGGGGCGGAAGATCGAGGATCCGGAGCGACTCGAGCAGGTGCGTGACCAGCTGCTCCAGGCGCTGGCGGACGACACACCGGCGGTGCGGGCGGCGGTTGGGGCCGTGGGCGCGTAGCGGGTCATGACGAGGCGGGGCGGGGCGGTGGAGATCGACGGGCGGATCGACGCCTATCTGGACCACCTCCTGGCGGAACGGGGGCTGGCCCGCCACACGCTGGCTGCGTACGGCCGGGACCTCGCGGTCTTCGCGCAAGGACTGGTCGGCCGGGGAATTCGCACGGCCGAAGCCATTGGCGAGGCCGACGTGCGCGCACATGTCCATGCGCTCGCCGAGGCCGGCCTCGGCGCCCGCAGCCAGGCGCGGGCGCTGTCGGCGATCCGGGGGTTCCTGCGCTTTCTCGTCCGCGCCGGCGATCTGACCGCCGAGCCGTCGCGAGAGGTGCGCGTGCGGCAGGTACCCGGTCGCCTGCCGAAGGCACTTTCGGGGACCGAGGTCACGCGGCTCGTGGTCACGACGCCTCCTGGGGGCCGGCGCCCGGCGCGCGATCGGGCGCTGCTCGAGCTGCTCTACGCGTGCGGGCTGCGTGTGTCCGAGGCGGCCCGGCTGCAGGGCGCCGAGGTCAACCTCGAGGCAGGTTTCGTGACCGTCACCGGGAAGGGCGACCGTCAACGGGTGGTGCCACTCGGTCGGGCCGCACGCGCCGCGCTCGAAGAGTACCTCGGCACCGAGCGGCCCGGTCTCCTGCGAGGGCGGCCGAGCCCGTTCGTGTTCGTGAGCGCCGGCGGCCGGCCGCTCTCGCGCCAGGCGGTCTGGAAGCTCGTGCGTAAACGTGCCGCCGCCGCCGAAGTCCCCCGCGGCGCCTCACCGCACACCCTCCGCCACACGTTCGCGACGCACCTGCTCGGGGGCGGAGCCGATCTGCGGGTCGTCCAGACGCTGCTTGGCCACGCGGACGTGAGCACGACGCAGATCTACACCCACGTCGCGCCGACGCGGCTGAAGGCGGTGCATCGACGGCACCATCCACGCGCATGAGCCGGGCGGGCATTTTTTTGCCCGCTTTGTTGCGCGCCCCGCCGGGCGCCGGTACACTGCCCCCGCGCATGACGTTGACCGCGGTGCTCGCGGAGGTCGCTATCGTCGCCGTCCCCGTGCTTGCCGCGATCATCTTTCACGAGGTGGCGCACGGCGGGGTGGCGTATCTCCTGGGCGACCCGACGGCCGCTCGCCAGGGACGACTGACGCTGAACCCGCTGCCCCACATCGACCCGGTCGGGACCTTACTGCTCCCCGGGATGCTCTTGCTCCTCCCGATGCTCTTCGGGGGGAGCTCGCCCTTCCTGTTCGGTTATGCCCGCCCCGTGCCCATCGACCCGCGACGCTTCCGGAGCCTGCGGCGTGACACGGTCCTGGTCGCGCTCGCCGGGCCGCTCACCAATCTCGCGCTCGCCGCTGCGAGCGCGGGCGCGCTCGCGGTGCTGCCCCGAGGGCACGGCGTCGCCAGCCTCACGCAGGCGTTGCGGCTGGTGGCGGTGGCGTCCGTACAGATCAACTGCCTGCTCGCGGTCTTCAACCTGCTCCCGATTCCGCCGCTCGATGGCGGGCGCGTGCTCGGCGCGCTGCTGCCGTCGCGCTATGCGCCCTGGCTCGCGCGGGTGGAGGGGTTCGGATTCGTGATCGTGCTGGCCCTCTGGTTCAACACCGACGTCGGGCGGCGGCTGGTGCGCGGGCTCGTGGGCGTATTCCTCGGGTGGGCGCGGTGACGCCGCCCGCGGTGGTGGTCGTCAGCGGAACGCGGCCGACGGGTCGCCTCCATCTGGGGCATTTGCACGGTGCGCTGCACAACTGGGTCCGACTCCAGGAGACGCACCGGTGCTTCTTTTTCGTCGCCGACTGGCACGCGCTCACCACCGACTACGGCGATCCGAGCGGGATCGCCGACGGCACGATCGAGATGGTCCTCGACTGGCTCGCGGTAGGGCTCGATCCGGAGCGCTGCACGATCTTCCGGCAGTCGGCGGTGAAGGAGCACGCGGAGCTCTTTCTGCTGCTCGGCATGCTCACCCCGGTGCCGTGGCTCGAGCGCAATCCGACGTACAAGGAGCAGCGAGAGGAGTTGCGCGAGAAGGACCTCTCGACGATCGGGTTCCTCGGCTACCCGGTCCTGCAGGCGGCCGACATCCTGATGTACAAGGCGACGGCGGTCCCGGTCGGGGTCGATCAGGCGCCGCACGTCGAGCTCACGCGCGAGATCGCCCGGCGCTTCAACGGGACCTACGCCCCGATCTTCCCGGAGCCGCAGACCTTGCTCACCAGCGCGCCGAGGATCCTCGGCACCGATGGCCGCAAGATGAGCAAGAGCTACGGCAATGGGATATTCCTGGGCGACGCGCCCGAAGACGTCGACCGCAAGCTGTCGCGCATGGTGACCGATCCGCGGCGGGCTCGCCGGACGGATGCGGGCGTCCCCGACGACTGCCCTGCGTATCAATCGCTGCACCGGCTCTACTGCACGCCGGAGGAGCTCGAGCGGGTGAACGTGGGGTGTCGCAGCGCGGGAATCGGGTGCCTCGAGTGCAAGAAAATCATGATCGCGCACGTCCTGGCGGAGCTCGAGCCGATCCGGACGCGGCGCGCCCGGCTCACACCGGCGGATGCCCGCGCGGCCCTCGCGGCCGGGAACGCGCGGGCGCAGGCCGTCGCGGCGGAGACGATGGACGAAGTGCGCAAGGCGATGCGGCTCGCATGAACCCGGCGACGCGCACCATCAAGCTGGGCGTCTTCGAGGGGCCGCTCGATCTGCTCCTGCACCTCATCAAGAGGAACGAGGTCCAGATCGCGGACATCCCGATCGCCACGATCACGGACCAGTACCTCGCCTTGCTCGAAGAGCGCCCGGAGCTCAACCTCGATGGGGCGGGGGAGTACCTCGTCATGGCGGCGACCCTCACGTTCATCAAGAGTCGCATGCTGCTTCCCGAGCCGGACCCCGCCGAGGACGAGCCCACGGAGGACCCGCGGGCGGACCTCGTCCGACAGCTCCTCGAGTACCAGCGGTATCGCGAGGTCGCGGTCGCGCTGGGCGAGCGGCCGGTGCTCACCCGCGACGTGTTTCCGTCACCGGGTGCGCCACCCGAACCACCCCCGCCCGGAGAGCAACTCCTGCTGCCGGTGCGGGACGCGAGCGTCGGCGATCTGATGGCGGCTCTGCGCGAGGTCTTGGAGCGCCGCCGCCCGCCGCGCACCCACGAGGTGTCGCGGCCGATGCGCACGGTCGGGGAGTGCGTCCAGCTCATCCTTGCGCATTTCGCACTCGGCGCCTCGGTCGAGTTCGCGGGTCTGTTCGACGCCGCGGCCGACCGTGCCGAGGTGATCGTGACGTTCCTCGCGTTGCTCGAGCTGATCCGCGTTCGCGTGGTGCGCGCGGTGCAGTCCGAGCAGTTTGGCGCGATCCGGATCGATCTCGCGGTCCGCGATCTGGAAGAGGCCACGACCCGCGTCCGCGATGTGGGGGCGATGGCGACGTGGAGGGGAGGGGGACACCCGCATGCAGACGGTGGAGACGGAAGCGCTGATTCCAGGTGACGAGGCCGGCGAGGTGACGGCGGCCCTCGAGGCGGTCGTGGCCGAGCCGGTGATCGGCGGGCCCGTGATCGAGGTCGAGCTCGAGATGGCGAGCGCGGAGCGTGCGGACGTGCCGGCTCGCGAGCTCGCAGCGCCGGAGAGTCCTCACGCCGAGGCGGCGGGTCTCGTCGCCGTGCTCGAGAGTCTGCTGTTCGCAGCCGGTGCGCCGGTGCCGGTGCCGCGACTGGTGGATGCGCTGGCCGGCCCGAGTCGCTCCGAGGTGCTGGCGGCGATCGAGCTGCTCGCGGAGCGACTCGCCGAGGACGGACGTGGCATCCGCCTCGTGCACGTCGCGGGTGGCTATCAGCTGCGTACGGCGACGGAGCACGGTCCGTACGTTCGCCGTCTGCTGGGCCAGCGGCCGATTCGCCTCTCCCGGCCGATGCTCGAAACGCTCGCGATCGTGGCGTACAAGCAGCCGTGTACGCGCGCGGACGTCGAGACCGTGCGGGGCGTCGACGTCGATGCCGTGATGACGACCCTCCTCGAGCGCCGGCTCGTGCGGATTGCTGGCCGCAAGGAGGCGCCGGGGCGACCGCTGCTGTACGCGACCACGCGGGAGTTTCTCGAGGTGTTCGGCCTCCCGGATCTGCACGCGCTACCTCCGCTGCGGGAGCTGGGCGCGGGGGCGGCGCTCCTCGTGGATGGCGACCTCTCGGTGACGCCGGGAGGTGTGGTGCCCACGGCGGTTGCGGCGGCGCAGGACGCGATCGGCGGCAGCGAGGTCTGATCTGGAGGAACGACTCCAGAAGCTGCTGAGCGCCGCCGGGATCGCCTCACGCCGGGCGGCGGAGGCGCTCGTGCTCGCGGGGCGCGTCGCCGTCAATGGGCGGGTCGTGCGCGAGCTCGGCGCCAAGGCCGACCTGGCGCGCGATCGTGTCACCTTCGATGGGGAGCCCCTGCGGCCGCCGGGGCGGCCGCTCACGATTGCGCTGCACAAGCCGCGCGGCGTGGTGAGCACGCTCTCGGACCCGGAGGGCCGACCGACGCTTCGGGACCTCGTGCGCGGCCTGCCGCGGTTGTATCCGATCGGCCGCCTCGATCTGCAGACCTCGGGCCTCCTGCTGCTCACGAACGACGGTGCGCTGGCTGCACGGCTCCTGCACCCCAGCCGCGAGGTGCCGCGGGTGTATCGCGCAAAGGTGCGCGGGACCCCCACGGCAGAGGCGCTGGCGCGCCTCAAGCGCGGGGTTCGCCTGGAAGACGGTCGTGCGACCTTGGCGCAGGTCCGGGTGGTCGAGCGCCTGCCGACGAAGTCGTGGCTCGAGTGCACGGTCCACGAGGGTCGATGGCGGCTCGTGCGACGCATCCTCGACGCCGTCGGGCACCCGGTCGAGAAGCTCGAGCGGGTGCGCGTCGGACCGCTCGCGCTGGGCACGCTGCCGGAGGGCCGCTGGCGCGAGCTCGTGCCGGCCGAGGTGGCGCGCCTGCGCGAGGCGGCGGCAATCACCGAGACCGGCGGCGCGGCAGCGGCACCTCCACGCCGAGCAGCCGGCACCCGAGCCAGAACGTCCCCCCCGCCGTCGGGAGGGCGGCCGCGAGGCGGGCCGCGTGGTGGAACACCGGGCGGTCCGGCAGGACCCCCGAAGACAGCGCGTCCACGACGGTCACCGCCACGCTCATGAGCGCGGTCGCACCGGCGATCCGCGCGAGGGTCGCGACGAAGCCGCGACCGAGGCTGCCGATCCGACCGCGCAGGACGACGTAGAGCAGCAGGCAGTTGGCGAGCGCGACCGCCGAGGTGGACACCGCGAGGCCGACGTGACCGAAGCCGAGCGCGCGGACCAAGGTCCAGTTCATGGCGTAATTCGTGACGATCGACAGGAGGCTCACCGCCATCGGGACGCGGGCGTCGTCGAGCGCGTAGAAGGCCGGCGCGAGCACCTTGATCGCGGCGTAGCCGGCGAGCCCGAGCGCGTAGCCGGCGAGCGCGGCGGCGGCGGCGTGCGTATCGGCGGCGCCGAAGCGGCCGTGCTGGTAGACGAGACCGATCACCGGCTCTCCGAGAAGCGCGAGGAATGCGGCAGCGGGAACGCAGAGGAGCGCCACGAGCTCGAGCGAGCGGCGGAGCGTGGCGCGAAAGGCGACCGCATCTCCGCGCGCGGCCTGGCGCGAGACGAGCGGCAGCGTGACGGTGCCGATGGCGACACCGAAGAGGCCGATCGGAAGCTGCATGAAGCGAAAGGCCACGTTCAGCCAGGAGACCGGCCCGTCGCCGAGGTACGAGGCGAAGTTGTTGTTGACGAAGACGTTCACCTGCACGGCGGCGGCGCCGATCGTCGCTGGCCCCATGAGCCGGAGCACCTGGCGGACGCCCGGATCGAAGGGATCGAGGAGGGGACGATAGCGGAACCCGACGTGCACGAGGGAGGGGACCTGGACGAGGAGTTGCAGCATCCCCCCCACGAGCGTTCCGACTGCCATCCCCGTGATCGCACGAGCGGAGACGGCGGGATCGGCCGGCAGAGCGCCGCCGCTGCGGAGGGCGGCCAGCGCCGCGCCGAGGAATCCCGGTACGAGCCAGGCGGCGACGCCGAGGCCGCCCACGATGGAGCCGACGTTGAAGAACGCCGAGGCGGCGGCCGGCACGCCGAAGCGATTTCGCGTGTTGAGGATCCCCATCGCGATGGCGGCGAGCGCGACCAGGAGGAGGAAGGGGAACATCACGCGGGTGAGGGCGGTCGTGAGCTCGACCTTGCCCGGGATCGCGCGGAAGCCCGGAGCGATCGTGACGACGATGGAGGGCGCGAGCCAGATTCCAATCAGGCAGATCGTCGACACGACCAGCGCGAGCGTATTGGTGACCCGGCTCGCGAGCCGCCAGGCGGCGTCCTCGCCGTCGCGTTCGAAGGTCTGCGTGAACGTCGTGACGAACGCGGCCGACAGCGCCCCCTCGGCGAACAGATCGCGCAGGAGGTTGGGGATGCGAAAGGCGGTGATGAAGGCGTCGAGCTCTCGGCCGGCACCGAAGCAGACCGCGAACACCTGCTCGCGGACGACACCGAGGACGCGGCTCGCCGCGACGGCGAGGCTGACGACCCCGGCGCGGCGGGCGAGGTGGCGGCGGCCGCCGTCTGCGCCCTCCACCGCCTCTCGCGCACTGCCCTCCGCGCCCATCCCGCGCCCGGGTCGATATGCGAAGCCGGGAAGGGACGCAAGGCGCGGGTGGTGACGGCGGCGGCTCAGCGGGCGGCGATCGCCACCGGGGCGGGGGCGAGCTGCGGCACGGACGTCCGGCGACGGCTGCCCGCCGCGGCGAGGAGCGGGATGGCGAGCGCGCAGGTGAGACCGAACGCGTCGCCCGCCAGGACGTAGGGCGTCATCTCGCCGCGCGCCGCGACGGACGCGGTTACGATGCCGGCGGTGGCGGTGGCCTGGGTGGCGAGGACGCGGCCATACGGGTCGATCACGCCCGAGATGCCGGTCGTCGCAGCCCGCACGACGTAGCGGCGGGTCTCGACCGCGCGCAACGCGGCCATGGCGAAGTGCTGGCGGCTCGCGAAACCCGTGCCCCCGTCGAGCCAACCGTCGTTGGCGATGTTGACGAGCAGCTCGGCCCCTGCGCGCACCGAAGCCTCGATCACGTCGGGATAGAGGATCTCGTGACAGATCGAGACGCCGGTCGGCACGAAGGCCGGGAGCACGCCTGCGGTGGTCCCGGCGGTGAAGTGCTCGGGTGTCTCCGCCGCCGCCGCGGGAACGGGGCTCGCCAGCGGCGACATCTCGGCGAACGGGACCAGACGCTGCTTGTCGTAGGTGGCGGTGTCGTAGCCGGTGCGCGTGACGAGGCGCGCGCTGTTGAACGTTCGCCCGTCGGCATGGCGGGGGGCGCCGAAGAGCAGGTCGATGGCGGCCGAACGGGCGACGGTCCGGAGCTGGCGCGCGACCATGGGCTCGTGTTCGTAGTAGAGCGTGAGCGCGTTCTCCGGCCACACCACGAGCGCCGGATGGATGTCGCGCAGGAGGCGCGCCGTCGCCCCGAGGTGCTCGGCGAGCTGACGTTCGGCGTAGCCGCGCGTCCATTCGTACGCCGGCGGTACGTTCGTCTGCACGACGGCGACCGGGTGCAGCTCCGGCTCGGTGCTTGGGGGCGGCAGGGCCGCGGCGCCGACGAGCCACAGAGACGCGATCACGGTCGCCGGGGCGCCGAGCACGCGCGCGGCATCGGCGAACGGTCGTCCCGCCCACATGCGGGCGATCGCTTCGGCGAGCGCGGCGTTGCCGAGCGCGACGATGAACGAGACCCCGTAGACGCCCGTGACCGCGGCGACCTGAATGAGGCCGACGTTGGCGTGCTGCGTATAGCCGAGCAGCGCCCACGGATCGGAGAGGCCGCGCGCGCGCACCAACTCCGCGACGACCCAGAGCGCGGGAATGGCAAGGGTGGCGACGGGCGGCGAGGTCCGTCGCAGGAACCACGCGGCGGCCGCCGCGAATGGCCCGGCGGTGCACGAGAGCGCGAGCACATAGGCAACCGACATCGCGGCCGCGGCGGGTGCGATGCCGATCCGGAAGTAGTGCGCGACCGCGGGGACCAGCCACCAGGTCACCGCCCACGACGCGACGAGTCCCCACAGGGCCCCGAGGCCCAAGGCGACCCGCAGGGTGCATCCGCGGATGGCCACCAGTAGCGGCACGAGCGTCAGCCACGCGAGCTCGGGCCGGTCGACGGGCGGCATGGCCAGGCCGTACAGCCCGGCTCCAGCGGCGACGAGCGCGCCGCGGGTGAGGACCGATCGGGTCACTGCAGTGCCGCGCTCGGGGCGGACGTGATGGCGAGGCGGAAGGGCGGGGTCGAGCCCGGGGCCGGCATGCTGCCGTTCGGGAGCGTGCCCCGCACCGCGATCACGAGGTGGTCGTGGTCGACGTGGTAGGTCCCGTCGGCGTGCCAGTCCGGGTCGTCGCCCGGGCCCCAGGCGTCCTTCTGGCGATGGTCCTTCTTGTACGTCATGAACTCGTGACGCCAGTAGGTGAGTGTCGTGCTCTTGCTCGGATCGCCGACCGTGACGCGGAAGAGATCGGTCCGGCTCGGGTCGAGCAGCTGCATCAGGAAGCCCTGCTCGTTGTAGATGGCGACGCCCTGGGCGCCGAAGGCCAGCGGGTACCCGACCGCGTTGGCCGCGAAGGCGGTGGCGGTGTCGACCTCACGGACGTCGAGCGGGATGTACACGGTCCCATCACGGCCGACCGCGGCCTGGTAGTCGTTGCGCCACACGGATTCCGAGAAGTCGTGGAGCATGATCGGCGCCGCGGTGACGGTGAAGTGGTCGTCGGTGAGGGAGAGGACCGGTGCGCCGTTCAGCCACACCGTGATCGTGCACGGCCCGAGGGGGACGTCGCCGACGCGGACGCGGAGCTGGCGGCGCATGGCGCCGTCGGCCAGGTCCTTCTTCATCGCCCCCTTGGCGCGGCTCCAGTCGACGACGCCCGAGGCGCTCGTGAACTGGACGTCGTACTTCGGACCGGGCGCGATGCGGTCGTCGAAGAGGGTGATCAGCTGGTTGCGATAGCCGACGAACGGGCGGACGGCCGCGCGCGCCGGCGGCGGCTTGTCACAGCCACAGCCGGCCGCGGCGGGATCCACCCGGAGTCCGGCCAACACCAGCGCCAGAAGCGCTCCTGTCACAACACGCATGGGCGTATCTCCTCGTCAGATCGCGGCGAAGTCCTCCGCGCGCAGGGCGCGGGCCGCCGTCGTGGGCAGCATGAGCGTGAACGTCGTGCCGCGGCCGACCGTGCTCTCCACGGTGATGTCGCCACCCATCATGCGCGCGAAGCGGCGCGCGAGGGCGAGCCCCAGGCCCCACCCCTTCGCGGTGACGTCGGTGGGCCGCAGCTGATGAAACAGATCGAAGATGTCCTCCAGGTTCTCGGCGGGAATCCCGGGGCCGCTGTCGCTCACGCGGATCGCGACCTTTCCCTCCGCGAGAGCCGCGGCAGCGAGCCCGACGTGCCCCTCGCGGGTGAACTTCACGGCGTTGGAGAGCAGATTCTGAATGACCACGCGCAGGCGGGCGGGGTCGACGTGGACCGCCGGGAGTCCTTCGGGAACCTCGGTGCGGAACTCGACCGGTCTCGTGCGCACCAGGAGGGCGAACGAGTCGCCGAGCTCGCGCAGGAAAGGGTGAGCCCGACGACCCCGCTGCGCAGTGGGTCGACACCGGTCTCGACCTTGGAGAGGTCGAGGAACTCCTCGACCAGCTCGAGCAGATACGACGCGTTCGCGAACACCTTCTCGACGACCACGGTCGCCTCGGGGGCGACGTCGCCGAACGTCCCTTCGCGCAACAGCTCGATGTAGCCGATGATGATCGCGAGGGGTGTGCGGAACTCGTGCGACACGTTGGCGAGCAGCTCGGTCTTCAGGCGCTCGGCGATGTGGAGCTGAGCGATCGCGTCGTGCGTCGCGAGCGCGGCACCGACGCGCAAGGCGAGCGCGGAGGCACCGTCGGCGACGGGGTGCCAGGCGTGAATGCCGAACCGTTCGAGCAGCGTGGCTGGCGGCGTGGGGTCGCCGACGGGCGTGCACAGGACGGCCTGCGCGAGGGGCGTATGGGAGCGGACGGCTTCGAGGGTGCGCAGCGCGTCGGCGGTGTCGCGGGCAGCGAGCACGACCACCTGCGGCGCTTCCTCGGCGAGCAGGTGCGGCAGGTCGCCGGCGGGCGTCGGACGGACCACGCGGAAGCCGTTGGCGGCCAGGGCATCGTCGGCCTGGGAGCCGAGCGCTCCGAGAGCATCGATCACGAGGACGGTGCGACCGCGGGTCGCCATGGAGAGTGCGCTGCGCATGTGGTGATGGCCGATTCGGAACCGTGGATGTACGAATCCGTACTGCAGGTTCCGGACCGTTCGAGGCGGCGAAAAGCACGCGCGCCTGCGAGGTCGTGCAGATGAGCCGCGCCGAAGGTGGCACAGCGTGCCACCTCAATGTGTCGTGCGTGACACGCGACCTGTGCGTCTTGACAACCCACACAGCGCCGGATACGTATCGCGGCCTCGCGTCATCGGACGTGAGCAGTGCCGCGGGGTGGAGCAGTCAGGTAGCTCGCGAGGCTCATAACCTCGAGGTCGGTGGTTCAAATCCACCCCCCGCAACCTGAGAGAACCGTGGCGGACGTCTGCCGTGGGACACCTGTGCGGGCCCGGTCGCACCCGCGGCCGGGCCCGCTCGCGTTGACGGCTGGGAAGGCGGTCGTTTATGGCGAGACCATGGCGACGTATGGCGGAGGGTGCCACTGCGGCCGCGTCCGGTTCGAGGTGGAGGGCGATCTCACCCGGGTCGTCGAGTGTAATTGCTCGATCTGCACCCGGAAGGGCTATCTGCACCTCATCGTGCCGCGGGAGATGTTTCGGCTGCGCTCCGGGGCGGCGGAACTGGCGACGTACCGCTTCGGGACCGGGGTGGCGCAGCACCTGTTCTGCCGCGAATGCGGCGTCGCGAGCTTCTACGTGCCACGGTCGCACCCGGACCGGGTGGACGTGAACGTGCGCTGCCTCGACGGCGTGGATCCACGGTCCCTGCAGGTCCAGTCGTTCGACGGGCGGCACTGGGATGATGCCGCGGCGGCATTGCGGGAGCAGGAGACCGGCCAGGGAAGCGGGGAAAGGAAAGCGGGGTCGACATGAATGCGAGGACAGCGGCGGTACTCGGGTTCTTCCTGGTCGTGGCGGCCGTCGTCCACGGGGGCATCTACACGGCAGGACACGACTTCGTCGTCAACCGGTTCACCGGGGCTTTCGAGTTCGTCCCGGCGGGCGAGGGGGAAGACGAGGACGTGCGCACGCCCCTGCGCACGGGTAAGCTCTGCTTGAAACACAGCAGGGCGGCCGCTACCACAGTAGCGTTGCAGAGTCGGAGGTGAGTCATGGCTGGTGGACGGGCGTTCAAGAGTAACGTTGGCGAACGTCGGGAAGCCGAGCGCCGGATGAAGGCGCTTGAGAAGAGACAGAAAAAAGCCGAAAAGAAGTCCAGGGCAGCCGAGGAGGGGACTACTTCGGCCGAGCCAGCGGCCGACATAAAGAGGTGATCGTGATGAGGGTGAAGTTCTTCGGTTTGCTTGGGATGACTCTTGCTCTGGGGCTCGTGGCGGCTCAGCCGGCCCGTGCCGAGGAGCCCATGCCGGCGGCGATTTGGAAGTTCACGCGCGGCGTGGCCAACGTCCTGTTCGGTCTCCCGGGCGAGATCGCGGCGCACACGCTCCGCGCTCCGTCCGGCTCGAGCGACAGCGCGGCCGGGAATGCGGCTGCGGGCGTCGTCATCGGGACCGGCTGGGGCCTTGCTCGCATGGGGTCGGGCGTGGTCGACATCGTGACCTTCCCGGTTCCGTTCGAGGACAACAAGCCCCTCGTCGAGCCCGAATTCCCGCTGTAATTCAGCCGCGCAATTGACAGCCGTCCCCCGCCTCACTTATGTGAGGCGGGGGAGCGCGGCGGCGTACCCAAGTGGCTAAGGGAGAGGTCTGCAAAACCTCCATGCACCGGTTCGAATCCGGTCGCCGCCTCTTCCAGGTACGCTCCTTCACAGGTGGTCGAGCTTCGCGGCGAGGATGAAGTCGTTCCTCGAGAGGCCACCGACCGCGTGGGTCCATATCCGCACCTCGACGCGGTCGTAGTGTACCGCGAAGTCCGGGTGGTGCTGCTCGGCTTCGGCCAGCGCCGCCATCCGGTTCACGAAGCGCATCGCTTCGACGAAGTCCCGGAACTTCCAGGTGCGCACGAGGCGATCGCCGTCGGCGCGCCAGTCCGGAATCTGCGCGAGGAGGTCACGCACCTCCTCCGGGCGGAGCGCCGGGGTCATGCCGTCGCAGGGGCGACAGCGCATCCGATGGAGCGCCGCCATGTCCGCGACTAGAGCCGATCTCCGGCCGGGCGTCCAGTTACGATCCCCGATCGAGGAGTGACCGCCGAGCCGTGGATTCGGAGGGCGCGAGCCGCGACGGATCGCGCGGTGACGTGGCGCGGTCTACGAGCAGGTGAGGTTGTTGCCGCCGCCGCCAGGGGCACTCGTCCAGCTGCAGGCCTTGGTTGCGTTCGGATGTGACGTCGAGACCGTGAACTGTGTTGCGGTGGCCGTCGTCTCGCAGGTGACGCCGAGCGAGAGGGTGAATCCGGGGAGGCCGTCGCAAGTGCCCGAGTAGTAGGTGCTGCTGTCGACGAAGTAGGCTTCCTCCGCGGTCGCCGCGTTGCGCGCGTCGGATTCGACACGAGCGTTGAAGCCGCGAGCACGGTACGTGGCGAACTGCGGAATCGCGATCGACGCGAGGATGCCCACGATCGCCACGACCACGAGCAGCTCGATCAACGTGAATCCAGTCTCCGCCTTGCGCCTGATCATGGTCGTCTCCATGAGATCCTCCCCGCGGGGCCGCCGTCGCCCCTCCCACCAGCAACCGCCACGCCAGCAATGGAACGGGGATGTTTGCGAGCCGCATTCGACCGCGGCGTCACGCCGATGACGAAAACGGACGGCCACCGCCACGATCACGCCGCTCGACCACGATGATGCGGGCGCACAGCAGCCGCGACCCGCGCCGGCCGCGAACAGCGGCGCTCTCCGACCGCCTGGCGCCGCGGCCTCGGGTATGGCAGGTGGCTGCGGTTGGCTTCCACGCGCGGAGGCGAATCACGAAGCGGCCGGCGCGGCCGAGAGGAGACGAATCGTTCATGGCACATCCGACGCATGCACCACTGGCCAGCGTTCGAGTGATCGAGAGCTCGCTGCTCGGGCCCGGCGCGATCGGCACGCACCTCGCGGATCTTGGCGCGGAGGTGATCAAGGTCGAAGCGCCCTCCGGCGACTACGTTCGCGAGATGACGTGGCCGATCATCAACGGCGTGTCGTTGTTCCACCTCCACCTCGGTCGCGGCAAGAAGAGCATCGTCGTCGATCTCCGCAAGGAAGATGGTGTGCAGCTCTATCTCGAGTTGGTGCGGCGCGCCGACGTGGTGATCGAGGCCATGCGGCCCGGCTCGCTGGCCAATCGGGGGCTGGGATACGAACGGCTGCGAGCGGCGAATCCCCGGATCGTCTTCTGCAACATCTCGGGCTACGGCATGACCGGCCCGTACAAGGATCTGCCCGCGCACGGGATCGCCTTCGATACCTGGGCGGGGCTGGTGAACCCCGCCTACGACGAGGACGGGTTCTGCTACATCCCGGAACACGCGTCGATGGGCATGCACGCGGGACCGGTGTTCGGAGCCCTCGGCATCCTCGCCGGTGTCGTTCGGGCGCGTGCGACCGGCGAGGGGTGCATGATGGAGATCGGCCAGTCGGATGCCGCCGCGTACATGGACTGGTACCGCAGCGAGACATGGAAGGCGTACGAGCGACCCGCGTCCGAGGTGACCGGGAACAAGTCCGACAATTACGAGCGCCGGGCGCCGGGTACCGCCGGCATGAAGGAGGGCGTGCGCTACAACATCTACGAATCCGCCGACGGGCACGTGCTGTTCATGGCGTCGGAGCAGGCCTTCTGGAAGAACTTCTGTGCCGGTGTGGGTCGCTTGGACCTCTTCGAGAAGTGGCCGGGTTCGAAATTCGCCGACCATGCCCGCGGGAACCGCGAGCTGCAGCGCGAGCTCCGGGACATCTTCCGCACCAAGACGTCCGCCGCGTGGATCGAGTTCGGCATCAAGGAGAACACGCCGCTCGCCCCGGTCAACTCCCCGAAGACGATCGCCGGCGATCCGCAGTTCCGGAATCGTTTCCAATGGTACCGGGCGGCCACGCACGGCGCCGACATGCTGCCGTTCCCGTTGAAGATCGCCGGGGAGGATCTCCCGGAGCCGACGCTGGCGCCGACGTTGGGCCAGCACACGGACGAGGTCCTCGCGGCCGTGCTCGGCTACGACGACGCGCGGATCGCCGCGCTGCGCGCCGCCGGGGCCCTGGGATGATTCAGAGTCGCTCGATGATCGTCCCGGTCCCGAGCGACGAGCCGCAGCACATGCTGATGAAGGCAGTGCGCGCGCCGCGGCGCTCGAGTTCGTGGAGGGCGGTGACGATGAGCCGGCAACCGGTGGCGCCGACCGGATGCCCGAGCGAGATGGCCCCGCCGTTCACGTTCAGTCGATCGACGTCGACGTCGAACGCGCGTACCCAGGAGACCACGACGGCCGCGAATGCCTCATTGACCTCGTAGAGATCGATGTCCCGGAGCGTCATCCCGGACTTGGCGAGAATCTTCTTCGTCGCGTCGATTGGGCCCTCGAGGAGGAAGTAGGGGTCGCTGCCGACCACGACGTCCCAGACGATGCGCGCCCGTGGCTTGAGCCCGAGCGCCTTGGCACGGTCCGCCGACATCCAGAGGATGGCGGCGGCGCCGTCCGAGATCTGCGACGAGTTTCCTGCCGTGTGCACGCCGCCCTCGCGCACGGGCGGCAGGTTCCCGAGGCTCTCGAGCGTACTCTCGCGGATGCCCTGATCGGTTTCGACGCGTTGGGTGCGCCCGGTCGGCTTGCCATCCTCGCCCAGCACCGGGGCATCGATGGGCAGGATCTCCCGCTGGAATCGGCCGGTGTCTCGGGCGCGAATCGCGTTCGTCTGCGAGCGCAGGGCGAGCGCGTCACAATCGGCTCGCGTGATCCCGCGCGCGGTCGCGATGCGCTCGGCGGCGATGAACTGATCGACCGGGCCGTCCCACGGCCAGCCCTCGGGCTGGAAGAAGCCGGGGCCGTTCATGACGTTGGCCCCGAGGCCCACGCGGCTCATCACCTCGATGCCGCAGGCGATGCCGACGTCCAGGCTGCCCGCCTTGACGAGTGCCGACACGAGGTGGTTCGCCTGTTGGCTGGATCCGCACTGCGCGTCGACGGTGGTACCCGCAACACCGTACTCCTTGCCGAGCGTGAGCCACGCGTTGCGGGCAACGTTGCCCGACTGCTCACCCGCCTGCGTGACGCAGCCACCCACGATCTGTTCGACCAACGCGGGCGCGATGCCCGCCTTTTCGACGACGGCGTTCTGCATGTTTCCGAGCAGCTCGGCGGGATGGAATCCGCTGAGCACGCCTTTGACCGATTTTCCCCGCCCGATCGGTGTCCGGAGTGCTTCGATGATCACGGCTTCGCGCATGGTCGTTCAACCTCGTGGAATGGCCGCGTTGAGCCGCGACACCCGCGCGGGCGTATCCCGGCCGCGCGACACGGTCAAGACGAGGCAGGGTGATCACTGCGGAGCCGCTCGCCGTCCGTGCGCTGCTGGACAGGCCGCCGTCGGATGCGGCAAAGGGAGCCAGGCATGATGGGGCCTCCGTCGCGGCGAGAGTTCTTCAAGATCGGTGCCGGTGTGGGGCTCGCGTTGGGCCTTGGGCGGCTCGGATGGACCGCCGAGACGTCGCCGGCGCAGCAGGCCGCCCCGGCGTACCGGGACTGGCAGGACGTGTACCGCGAGCGCTGGCGGTGGGATCGTGTCGTGCGGGGGACGCACACGACGGCGAACTGCCTCGCCGCCTGTGCGTGGAACCTCTTCGTGCGCGACGACATCGTGTGGCGCGAGGAGCAGTCGGCCCCGTACGCTGCCTCGAACGCGGCGGTTCCGGACTGGAACCCACGGGGCTGCCAGAAGGGCGCGAGCTGCAGCGACCTCATGGTCGGCCCGACGCGGCTTCGCTACCCGCTCAAACGCATCGGGCCGCGCGGCGGAGGCCGTTGGAAACGCATCGCGTGGGACGAAGCCCTCGACGAGGTCGCGAGCGTGCTCGTGGACACGCTGGTGCGCCGCGGGGGTGGCGGCGCGCTGTGCGAGCTCGGCGGCAACTTCGACTTCGGCACGACTCTCGCGGGGACGCTGCGCTTCTTTCGGCAGATCGGGGTCCCGATCACGGACCCGACCGCGCACACGGGCGATCTCTCGGTCGGCGCGGTCATCACGCTCGGTGCGGGGTTCACCGGCGGCAGCTCGGACGATTGGTTCCGGTCGAGCTACGTCGTCGCATGGTCGTTCAACCCGGCGGTCACGCGCATTCCGGACGCCCACTTTCTCGCGGAGGCGCGCTACCGCGGCGCGCGGGTCGTCACGATCGCCCCCGACTTGAATCAGACGGCGACGCACTCGGACCTGTGGATCTCCCCGCGCGTGGGCACCGACGCCGCGCTCGCCCTCGCCGCGTGTCAGGTGGTCGTCGAAGAGGGGTTGTTCAAGGGCGATTACGTCCGCGAGCAGACGGACCTGCCATTCCTCGTCCGCACGGACAACGGGCAATTCCTCCGGCACGGCGACGTGGTCGCCGGTGGCAGCGACAGCGTCTTCGGCGTGTGGGACGAGGTTGCGCGCGGGGTCGTCTGGGCGCCGGGGTCGATGGGCAGCTCTGCGCACACGCTCGCATTTCCGCAGGGCGTACGACCCGCTCTCGATGTCGATGCGGAGGTGGCGCTGGCCTCCGGCGGGCGCGTACGAGTGCGCCCAGTGTTCGCGTTGTTGCGCGAGCGGTTGCAGGCCTTCCGGCCGGAGGAGGCGGCGCGCGTCACCGGTGTGGCCGCCGGCGTGATCCGTCGGTTCGCGCGCGAGTTCGCCGCCGCCCCGGCGGCGCTGATTCTCGTCGGGTTCGGTGGAAACAAACACTACCACGGCGATCTCATCCAGCGCGCCCAGCTGCTGCTTGCGTCTCTCACGGGCAACATCGGCAAGCCGGGCGCCGGCTGGCACTCCGCCGGGTGGATCAATCTCGAGGGCGTGGGCCTCGTCGGTGGGCAAGATCGACTCGGCACGGTGCCGCTGCTCTGGCTCGGCGCCCGTGCGTACGTGAATCCGGACGGCGTGAAGGCGGAGTTCCTGTCGAGCTACGTGTCGAGCACGCTGTTTCACACCGTGCATGCCGGTCTCGGGTCGTCCCGCCTGGCCCCCGAATACGGCGACCCGTCACTTCCGCGGCCGCCGCGTGCGTATCTCGACGAAGCGCTGGCCAAAGGGCACTTCCCGATCGGAGTGGCACCGGACGCCCCGCCGCCGGAGGTGATCGTCTCGGTCTGCGGCAACGTCCTGCGCCACACTCGCATGGGTCACCGCGTGCGGGACACCCTGTTCGCGAACGCCCGGCTCGTGGTGGACATCACCTACCGAATGAGCGAGACGACGCGCCACGCAGACGTGGTCCTGCCCGCCGCGGGTTGGTACGAGCGCATGAGCCTCAAGTACCTGGTCGGCCTGGTGCCGTACCTCACGCTCGCCGACCGCGCCGTGCCGCCGTCGGGCGAATCGAAGCCGGAATGGGAAATATACTCGCTGCTGGCAGCCCGGGTGGCGGCGACGGCGCGAGCGCGCGGTGTCGGCGAGACGCAGAGCTTTCGCGGGCAGCCCTGCGACCTGGCGAACCTGGCGGAGCGATTCAGCGACGCCGGGCGCTTCGGGCCGAATGGCGAGGAAGACGTGCTGCGCTACATCCTGAGCGTGTCGAGCGCCTCGAAAGGCGTCGCGCTCGAGGACCTGCGACGCGAGGGCGGCGCGATCCGCGTGAAGAGCCTCGGCCCCGAGTCGCCCACCGGCAACTTCTTCTGCGACTACGAGCCCAGGGAGCCGATCTCGCCGTTCCGCGATTTCGTGGAGAAGAAGCGACCGTACCCGACCCTCACGGGTCGGCAGCAATTCTACATCGACCACGCGTGGTTCCTCGAGCTGGGCGAAGAGCTGCCGACGTTCAAGGCGCCCCCGCGCGCGGGGGGGGATCACCCCTTCATGCTCACCAGCGGCCACACCCGTTGGAGCATCCACTCGATGTGGCGCGACCATCCGCTCATGCTGCGCCTCCAACGCGGCGAGCCCGTGGTCCTCGTGAACAGTGGGGACGCCCGCGAGCACGGCATCGGCGATCACGACCGCGTGCGGGTGTGGAACGACCTCAACGACTTCGTCGCCCGCGCCATGGTGACTGGCGTGATCCATCCCGGGCAGATCCACCTGTATCACGCGTGGGAGCCGTTCCAGTTCGAGGGACAGCGGAGTCATCAGTTCCTCATCCCGAGCCCGATCAAGCCGACGCAGCTCGTCGGTGACTATGGGCACCTGCGCTGGGACTTCGCCTATTACGAGCCGAACGCCGTCGATCGCGATACGCGCGTGAGCCTCGCGAAGGCCTGAGCCCGGGCTTCGCCCATAGGCAGCGTGTATGCCGTTCATGCACGGAGCGGTCTTGCTCTCGATCCGCAGCGCCGGGTACAGCAGCGGAGCGGGCTCGCGGAGCGTCGCGAGGCCGCTGAGGAGGGATCGAGAATGGCGAACGGGATCGACTTCATGCTGATCTCGACCGACGACCACATCATCGAGCCGCGTGACGTGTGGGACGGTCGACTCGAAGCGAAGTACGCGGCGGCGGCACCGAAGGTGATCGAGGTCGGGGGCGAGGAGCGTTGGGTCTACGAGGATCAGAAGCTCATCAACGTGGGCTTGTCGGTGATGGCCGGGAAGAAGTACGAAGACTACTCGCCCAAGGCCGCGCGCTTCGCGGACATGCGCCCCGGCTGCTACGACCCGAAGGCGCGCCTCGCGGACATGGACCTCGATGGCATCGAGGCACAGGTCCTCTACCCGAGCACGCCCGGCATGGCGGGGCAGACGTTCGCAGAAGGCAAGGACAAGGACCTCGCGCTGCGCTGTCTGCAGACGTACAACGACTGGCTCGCCGACACCTGGTGCGCCGCCGACCCGAAGCGGCTGATCGGGCAGATGATCGTCCCGTTCTGGGACATGCGCCTCGCGGTCGCGGAGTTCCAGCGCGGCCTGTCGCTCGGGCACAAGGCGCTCTCGCTACCGAACGACCCGCCGAGCATGGGCTATCCACGGCTGTGCGATGCCTACTGGGAGCCGCTGTGGGACGCGGTGGAGGAGGCGGGCATCCCCGTGACGATGCACATCGCCTCGGGCTCGCAGAAACGCTCGCTGCCGCTGACGCCGGGCGAAGGCGCGCCGGCGACGGTCTTCATCACCGTGGGGCCGACGGCCAATTTCACGGTGCTCGCCGACATGCTCTTCAGCGGGCTGCTCGCGCGCCATCCGAAGCTGCGCTTCGTCTCCGCGGAGAGCGGCATCGGCTGGATCGGCTACCTCCTGCAGCGGGCCGACGAGGTGTACGAGAAGCATCGTCACTGGAGCAAGCCGCCGATCACGGAGAAGCCGAGCTTCTATTTCCGACGCCAGCTGTTTGCCAACTTCCTCGACGATGCCGTCGGGGTCACGGCCCGCCATCACATCGGGGTCGACAACCTGATGTTCGAGACGGACTACCCGCACAGCGACACGACGTTCCCGAACTCGCGGGCGATCGTGACCGAGCGGTTCCGCGACGTGCCGGCGGACGAAGCACGGAAGATATGTCGCGACAACGCGATTCGGCTGTTCGACCTCGATCTCGCGCCATGAGCGGCCCGCTCAGCGGCTTCAAGGTGCTCGAGGTCGCGCAGTGGTGGTTCGTGCCGGCGGCGTGTGCGGTGCTGGCCGACTGGGGTGCGGAGGTCGTGAAGATCGAGCACCCGGTCACCGGCGACCCGCAGCGCGGGCTCGCTACCATGGGGTGGAAATCCCGCGAGGGCAACGTGGACTTCATGATGCAGCAGTCCAATCGCGGGAAGCGGAGCGTCGGCGTCGACCTCGCGGTGCCGGCCGGCCGCGACCTGGTGCTCCGGCTGGCGGCAGAGAGCGACGTCTTCGTGACGAGCTTCCTACCCGACGCACGCCGCCGGCTCGGGATCGACGTCGACGACATCCGGGCGGTCAACCCGCGCATCGTGTACGTGCGGGGCTCGGGGCAGGGGCCGCTCGGGCCGGACTGCGAGAAGGGCGGCTACGACGCCACGGCCTTCTGGTCGCGCGGGGGCGTCGGCGCCGCGCTCACGCCGGCGGCGGCGGACGAGCCCGTGATGCAGCGCCCGGCGTTCGGCGACTCGATCGGTGCGCTGGCACTCGCCGGCGGAGTCGCCGCCGCGCTCCTCGAGCGCGAGCGCACCGGTGCGGCGTCGGTGGTCGACACGTCGCTGCTCAACACCGCGATGTGGGTCCTGGCGCCGGACATCGTGGCGTCACCATTGGTCGATCCGAGTCGGTGGATGCCGCCCTTTCATCGGGCGAGTCACTTCAGCCCGCTCACCAACGCGTACCGGACGAAGGACGGCCGCTGGCTCATGCTCGTGCTGCTCCAGGCCTCGCGCTACTGGGCCGATTTCTGCCGCCACGTCGACCGGCCGGAGCTGATCGACGACCCGCGTTTCGCGACGGACGCCGCGCGGTTCGAGCACCGCGAGGCCTGCATTGCGGAGCTCGACCGGGCGTTCGAAGCGCACACGCTCGAGGAGTGGCGGACGAAGCTCGCCACGATGGAAGGGCCGTGGGCGCCGATGCAGACGCCGCCCGAGCTGCACGACGACCTGCAGGCGAGTGCCAACGGCTACCTCGCCCGCGTCGACGGCGGCGACAAGGGCCAGTTCCGCCTGGTTGCGAGCCCGGTGCAGTTCGACGGGCGTACGCCGACGCTGCGGCCGAGCCCGGAGATGGGCCAACACACGGAGGAGGTGCTCCTCGAGCTCGGCGTCTCGTGGGAGGCAATCGCCGCGCTCAAAGAGGCCAGGGCGATCGTGTAGGGTCCTCGCGCGGACGGTGTCGCCCGTTCGCTCGATGAGACCGATCTTGATCAACGCCTTCACGTCCCCGTGGGCGTTCTCGACGTCGCGCTGGATCCGCCGCGCGAGGTACGTGTCGAGGTCGAGTGGTGGCGCTTCGCCATGCTCCAATCCGATGATGATCGCCGCGTCGGCGAGCCTGCCTGCGGCGCTGGCGCTCTGCCAGCCCCAGGAAGCAGCCCTGCGGGCGCCGCTCACGGCCACGACACTCCATGCCGTAGCGACATGTTTCGCCGGTCGTTGCACCCGCGCTGCACACACCGCGAATCCTGCGCGTGCGGCCATCCCGCCTGCACACTCAACCGGCGGCACGTCCTTGGCTGTGTGCCCGAGTGCTGGCGGGAGTCTACCAGCCACGGTCGACGGCGGAGACGGTGCTCCGCCATGTGGTCGAGGTGCACCTCGCGCGCTTCCTCGACGAGGCGGCCGCCGCCACGGACGGCGCCGGGGTGCCGCGCTTCATCGAGCGCGAGTTCCGGGACTTCCTCGGGTGCGGCGATCTCCGGCGGGGCTTTTGCCGCGTGCGCTGCGGTGACTGCGCGTTCGAGCGCCTGATCCCGTTCTCGTGTAAAGCCAGGGCCATCTGCCCCAGCTGCGGCGGTCGGCGGATGGCCGAGCAGGCCGCGCACCTCGTGGACACCGTGCTGCCCTTCGTACCCGTCCGCCAGTGGGTCCTCACGGTCCCGCACCGGCTCCGCTACCGCCTGGCATTCGACCACGCGCTCTGCCGCGCCGTCCTCGGCATTTTCGTCCGCGTCGTGCTCGGCTGGTACCGCCGCCGCGCCCGGCGGGCCGGCATCCCCGACGGGCAGAGCGGCACCGTGACCGTCGTACAGCGCTTCGGGAGCGGGTTGGAGCTGAACGTCCACTACCATGTCCTCGGGCTCGACGGCGTGTTCGCCCCCGGCGCCGAGGGGACGCTCCGCTTCCACCGCCTCCCGCCGCCGCGCGATACCGACGTCGCGCGACTCGTGGCCGCCATCGCGCGGCGGGTGGGACGACTGCTCGTCCGCCGGGGATTCGCCAACGACGCCGACGCGGCCGACCCGCTGGTGGCCGAGTCGCTCGCACTCGCGGGGCTCGCGAGCGCTGCGGTGCAGGGGCGGATCGCACTCGGGCCACGCGCCGGTGCGCGGCCCGAGTGCCTGGGCGCGGACCCCGATGCCCCATGGGTCGAGTCGTCGCGGCCGCTCCAGGCCCGGTGTGGGGGCTTCGATCTCCACGCCGGCGTCACGGTCCCCGGGGAGGATCGGGAACGGCTCGAGCAGCTCTGCCGCTATCTCCTGCGACCGCCGATCGCCCAGGAGCGGCTGACGCTCGGGCCCGACGGCACGGTGCTCGTGACCTTGAAGAAGCCGTGGCGAGACGGGACGACCCACCTCCGTTTCGAGCCCCTGACGCTGCTTGAACGTTTGGCCGCGCTCACACCCCGGCCGCGCATCAACCTTTTGATCTACCACGGCATTCTGGCCCCGCATGCCGCTCGGCGGGCGACGGCCGTCGCCTATGGGCGGGTGGAAGCTGAAGCCACGCCGGTGGCCAACCCGGCGCAGTCCCCCCGTCCAGGGGCCGACGTGCCGGCGGCGGTGACCACCCCGGGAGACATCGCACGGGGCGAATCCGCGGCGGTCGGCAGCGTCCCCACGGCGGGCGCCTCCTCTGGCGAGGAGCCTGTACACCCGCCATGCGACAAGCCGCTGCTGCGGCGGTGGAGCTGGGCCGAACTGCTCCACCGGGTGTTCGCCGTAGATGTCCTCGCCTGCCCCCGGTGCGGGGGCCGCATGCGCGTGATCGCCACGATCGATGACCCGCCGGTGGTTCAGCGCATCCTGACGCACCTCGGCATTCTGGGCGACGCTGGGCCGCCCCCGGGTCCCTGGCCGGCCCGGGCAGCCTGATCGTCGCGCCGTAGGCCCGAGCCCAAGCGCCGTGGTCTGCCGACAAGGTGTCCTACGCGTGTCCCAGGAACCCGCACCCGCCCACGGCAGGCCGGCCCGGCCGCCCGAATGCCCCACGGCCGCCGCAAAAGGCCGTTGACGCCCCCGTGCTAACGGAGGTAGCGTCGCGGGTCCGAGGAAGGGAACGTCTGAGTTCGGGCGTTATGTAAGCCCTGGCAAAAGGGGGTTCATAGCGCCTATCTGCCACCGCCTACCTGCCCAGCCCGAGCAGGAGAACGCACCCGAGGCCGCCAGGCCAGAAGACCTCGGTGGGCTCAAGGTAATCGTGAAGAACGCGCCGTTAAGTCGCCTCGAGACAGGGGGCGCCGCCGCTGCGCTGGAGCTGCACGACGCCGGGGCCGGTGATCGCTCCGAGGTTCGGGAGGACGCGCTTCGTCCCCTTCGCCTTGTCGGTGATCGACGTCTCCCCGTCGGCGCGCTCCTCCTCCAGTACGATTGCGTTCGTGCCGGTCGCTGATGTCGTGAAGAGCCTCGCGCGGCTGGAGGCCGCAGGCGCGCCGGACACGATCGCGGAGCTGGTCACGCCGCCGCTCGGCGAACGGCGTCACCATCTGAATGGCAGCGGCCTGCTCCTTGTGCGCCCGCCTGCCGGTGCGCTCGAGACGCTTGCCGCGGCCGAGCCGGTCATCGGGGAGTACTGCGCGACCGCGCGCGGGGCGCGGTGACGCCGCACCGTTCCACCCGCTGATGGCTCAGTCCACCAACGGATCGACGACCGTGAGCGCCGGGAACCGGCCGAAATCCCGGTCGACCGTCCACAGCTCGCGCACGCCGTGCCCGAGGCAGAGCGCTGCGATACGTGCGTCGTGGACGCGTGGTCCGAGGATGCGCGCGCCGGCGAGGAGCCCGCGAAGCTGTTGCCAGTGTTCCTGGCCCTCGGCGAGGAGGACGAGGGTCGGTGACTCGAGCCACGCGTCCACCTGCGCGAGCGCGCCTGCCACCGGCGTCGGCGGGTCGTATATCCGCGGATGCGTCACGATGGCGAGAAACTCATGCACGCAGGGCCACGGGGCGCGCCCCTCTGCCAGCGCGGCAAGCTGGCTCGAAGCCCGGTCGTGCCACTCGGAATCGGCCCGGTGTGCGTAGACCAGCACGTTCGCGTCGGCGGCGATCACCCCCCATGCCCCTCGTATGCGGCCTCGCGAATCCGCTCCCAGCCGGCGCCGCGGAACTCCGGCTGGAGGCCGCGGCCGCGAAACGCGGCGGCCTTCAGCCGAAACCGCCCGCGCCTACGGCGCTCCTTCAGGACGGTCCGCAGGCCGGCCTCGATGAGCTGGCGGAGCGTCGTGTGCTCCCGTGCGGCGAGGGCCTTGGCTTCCCGCGCGAGCTCGTCCGAGATGTCGACCGTGGTCTTCATATGGGTAGCAGTATCAGTAGACCCGTATAGACACGACCCGGTGCGAGGAGAGCGGACGTGCCGCGCGGGCGGGCCGCGCGCAGCTCTTCCGGCGCGAGTTCCCGAAACACCCCGGGCGCACGAACCACGCGCGGTGCGGCGTGCGCTCGAGCGCGCGGCGGTCGGGGTGACGGTGTTGCGCCAGGTGGGCAAGTGCAACCGAATGTTGCAGTGGGCCGGCCGTGAAACGGCCGCCGCGTCGAAATGTCGCGGTTACGGGCGGCTCGCATGGCCGTTGTCCACGGTGCAGGCTGACCGTGACGTGCGCCTTGCCGTGGCCGTTGGCGCTGTAGGAGTCGGTCTTCCGGTGACAGACCTCGCAGAGCCCGCGGCCCGGGGTGCCCGGATCGATGAAGCCGCCGGAGACCGCGCCGCCGGCGCGGTGGTAGTCGACCGGCCAAAACGCGCGGCGCGCCAGGATGCTGGTCCGGATGAAATGCGCGTTCGGCGGCCAGCCAGTTGTTTCACTCGCGACTAAAGAATTCACGGCCATGAGTCATGCTGGTGACATGGGCGTCGTTCGCTTGGAGAACAGCTCGCTCGTTCCCCGGCCGCTCAAGCGGCGGGGTGCGACGGCCGACATACGTTGAGACGCAGGGTGCGTCCGCGCCGACGTGCCGGTCGGGGGTGCCGACGCGCTGACAGTAGGCGCGTTGCCGACCCGAGCCGGCGGCCCGCCACCCGAGGAGTGGATGTGACATGACGACTCGCACAGTCAATCGTCGCGGCTCGAAGCCCTCTCTGATCGCGCGCCGGCTGCTGGTCTCGATGGCCATCGCCGCGCTGCCGGCCGGGCTCGTGTCCGCCGGGTCCATTCCGAGGCTGCCGCGCCAGTACAAGTGCGTCGGCAAGCAGATCACCATCACCAACTCCAACACCGACGCCGTCCAGAACGCCGGTACGCCGGCGACCATCAACACCCGGGGCCGCGCGTACTGCCTCCTCCAGCTCACCGACTACCACTGGAACGACGGCCTTGGCGCGACCCCCGGCACGGTCGGCCTCACGGTCGTCTCCGGCCTCGGCCGCCCCGGCAGCACCATCGGGCCGCTGCCCGCGGTCGGGAGCGCCGGCCAGGGCGGTGTCCAGAATGCGAACTGGACCGCCATGGTGTCACAGGCCCCGCAGCCGGTGGTCATCAACGGGCGCTACAGCTGCCTCGATTCCGATCCGGCGACCTGGTCGCAGAACACGAAGAGCGGCGGCCACGGGTTCTGCACGCTGGTGGTGATGCGTGCGGTGAAGGCGAAGCCGCCGGCGCCCGCGACGCCCGCGTTCGTGTGCCAGGGCTCGCAGATCACCCTGTTTGACAGCTCGAACTTCGGCGGCGTCCTGAACGGCGGCAAGCCACCGTTCTTCATCACCGCCAGCACGCAGGTTCCGGGCGTCTTCAACTGGTGTCTCGACTCGATCAGCACGTACCACTGGAACAACGGCGCGGGCAGTACGCCGGGGACGATCGGGCTCAAGCGCGGGCTGATCAACATCGGCACGCCGAATCCGTCCGTGGCGCCGCAGCAGGCGACCGGCAGCGCCGGGCAGGGCGGGGCGCCCAACGTCAACTGGACCGTGAACTACCCGGGGCCGAGCAACCCGGTGGTCATCGGCGGCGGCTACTTCTGCCAGGATTCCGATCCCGGCACCTGGGCGCAGAACGCGCAATCGGGCGGAAAGGGATTCTGCACCGTCTACGCGACGCCGGCGTACGTCACCAACTTCATGCTCCCGTCCGGCTTCTCGGTGCCGCAGCCGGGCCCTCCGGGCGGCCCGGCGCCGTCGGCCGCGGCGCCGGGCGCGCAGAGCTGCAGCACGAACACCTACGGCCTGCCGATCGTCTACCCGAACCCGGTCGCGCCGGGAGGCCAGACGAGCGTCCTGCTCGCTTGCGGAACCAAGGCGGCGAACACCTTCACCGGCGCCCTCACCCCGACCGGCGGCGCCTTCACGGTGCCGTTCGGCAACTGCCTGAACGGGGTGCCGCCGCCGACGCAGCCGTTCATCACATACGGCACCGGGCCGGGGCAGGTGAATCCCAACGCGTGCCCGAACTCGATCCAGGCCATCCCGTCGGCCCTGGATCCGACCAACCCGCTGGCGCTGTTGATCACCGCGCCGTCGGCGCCCGGCAAGTACCTCGTGTTCGTGCGGACGGTGCGCGGCGACCTCGGCACCACGGGCACCCTGACCGTGCAGTAGCGCAGAGGCTCCGCAGGAACGTCCCCACTGCCGCGCGATCCGCGTCCGGCAGCGCCACCAAGTCGGGCCCCCGTGCTACTGGGCGGCGGTCAGGACGTCGGCGGCGTAGCTCGCGATCAGCCCGAGCGCATCGCCGCACTAGTCGCGGTGCGTGAGCCGGTTCAGCGCCTTCCGCCCTTCCGGTCATCGCGCCTACAGGCGACCGCGCGCTTGATGGTGGGCGAGCCGCCGCTCGCGATCCTGCAGCTTCCCGCCTCGCCTCCCGGCTAGCGCGGACGGGTCCGGGACAGTTCCGGAGTCCCCCGCCTGAAAGACGACCGTCAGGCGATGGGCACGACCGCCCTGGCATGTCATATTGGACATGGGATCGGGAGACGTGTGGCGGATCGAGGAACATCGGCAGGTCGAGAAGGATCTTGCGGGGCGGGTTCCCATCGAACTCCTCAAGCGGTACGAGAAATGGAAGGACATCGCGACGCTCTCGGGGGCCGCTGGGGTTGCGACTCATCCGGGGGTTCCACGAAGAGGCCCTGTCCGGTAAGAGGAAAGGCTATCGTTCCTCACGCCTGAACGAACAGTGGCGGGTGATCTCCCGCGTGCTGGACGACGTCTTCTTGGTCCGCGTCACACCCCACGACTATCGGAGGCATTGAGGTGAGACATTTCCGTCCGGCCAAGAAGCGTGTCGAGGTCTCCGTCGGCGAGTCGGTGCGCATCATCCGGGAGCTTCAGGGGTTGAGCCAGAACCAGCTCGCCGAACGCACTGGCATCCCGCAGGCAACGATCTCGAACATCGAGCGTGGCCGCGTGAACCTGGGTGTCGAGCGCGCGAAGGTCCTCGCCGTGGCGCTCAAGTGCCATCCCGCCGTTGTCGTTTTTCCGGGCTGGAAGGTGCGCCTCGGCTCCGCGGCCTGATGCGGCCGGCAGCCGCTTTCGTGCCCGGGCTGACATTCCCTGATGTCGGCTTTCCGTCCCTGGGGCGGGCGGATTCGCACCGCCGAGAGGGCAGGAAACGGAGCGCATGCCGGCGCCACGCTGTCCGGCCGGGCGAACGGGCCCGCTCTCAGGCCGGCGCGGCGACCGGGGATCCCAGCTAGCGGTCTGATCACGCCGACCAGCGAGCGTGGATCGAGAAGGCCATCGGCGAGAACCGCTTGGCGGAGATGGGTTGGGCGGCGCACCTCGAGCAGTATCCCACGGCCTCGGACTCCTACGAGAGCCGGTTCTGGCTCGCCGATGCGCGGTGCTGGATCGTGGTCCTGCAGACCTCGGTCGCGCGCACGCCGCGGCAGGACGAGGTCGAGCGCGCCCAGCGACTGTAGCCGCGCCAGCCGGGGAGGCGGGGCCAAGTCCGGGTATGCCGGTTATGACAAGGTTCGCCGGTCATCGCGACTACAGGCTCGCCGTGACACCCGCCGCATGGCGCGCCGCGATGTAGCCGAACGTCGTGGCTGGCCCGAGCGTCGAACCGGGGCCCGGGTACGTGCGACCCATCGGGGACGCCGAGCAGTTGCCGATCGCGTACAGCCCGACGATCACGCTGCCGTCCTCGCGGAGAACCTGCGCGCTCGCGTTGGTTTTGAGGCCACCCTTGGTACCGAGCTCGCCCGGAAAGGCTTCGATGCCATAGAACGGGGGCGTCTCGATCGGTGCCAGGCAGGGGTTCGGCGCGACGTTGGTATCCCCGTAGTAGCGGTCGAAGACGGTGTCGCCGCGGTGGAAGTCGAGGTCGATGCCCGTGCGGGCGAATCCGTTCAGCTTCGTCACCGTCGCCCGGAGACCCGCCGCATCGACGCCGACGAGCGCGGCGAGGCCCTCGAGGGTGTCGGCCTTGCGCAGGTACTCGCGCTTGAGGCGCTTCGGGAGCGCCCAGTCGGGCTGCGCGGTCCCCTGCAAGAACGGGCCGCAGGGATACTTCGCGCGAAACGTCGCGTCGAAGATCAGATACGCGGGGACGCTCGGAGCGGCCGGCGTGTTGTGCGCGTACATCGCATTGACCACGTCGACGTAGGGCAGGGCCTCGTTGACGAAGCGGGCGCCGCGCTTGTCGACGAGGATGCTCCCCGGCAGGGATTTCTCGATCACCAGCATCCGCGCCCGGGATTCGCCGGGCACGACCGTGGTGGGGCCCCACCAGGCGTCGTCCATGAGATCGACGGCCGCCCCGAGGCCCATGCCGAGGCTGATGACGTCGCCCGTGTTGTCCGGATTGGCACACGTCCACTCCGCCTGCGTCGGGTTGGGGAGGTAGCGCGTTCGCATCGCCTGGTTCGACTCGAAGCCACCCGCGGCGAGGATGACGCCCTTGGCGGCGCGGATGCGGACGTGCTTCCCGTCGCGCTCGGCGACGACGCCCACGACCCGGCCGGCCTCGACGACCAGCTCCCGCACCGGAGTACGGAGCCAGAGCGGAATGCCGCGATCCATCATCGAGTGGCGCAGCATCGCGACCAGCGCGTTGCCCATCGTGAGGCTCCGGTCCCGCCGCGACCTGAGGCGCCAGGGAAGGTCGAGCCAGTAGCGGGCCATCAACTGCGCCGTGAGGCGGATCCACCCGGGCCCACGGCAGAGCAGTGTCCGCGCTTCTTTGATGGTCATGAAGATGCGGCCGGCGATGAGCGACTGGATGGCGCCCTCGCGGAGATGGGGAAACTCCTCCCCGAGCGTGCGCGCGTGTACGCGCCGTGGTTCGAGGCAGCGCCCGCCCGCGCGATAGCCGGGTGAGCCGGGATAGTAGTCGGGGTACTCCGGCAGCGGATCCACCTGCACCCGCGTATGGTCGCAGAGGTACCGGAGCATCTCCGGCGCGGTCTTGACGAACGCCGCGAGACGATCGGCGGCGACGCGCCCGGCGGTGGTCGCCTCGAGGTACGCGAGCGCGTCCTCCGGAGTGTCGCTGAGCCCCACGGAGCCCATGAGATGGTTGTTGGGGATCCAGAGCCCGCCACCGGACATCGCCGAGGAGCCGCCGTAGAACGCGCCCTTCTCGATCACCAACGTCTTGAGCGTGCGGTCGCTGGCCGTGATGGCGGCGACCATCGCCCCCGCCCCGGCGCCGACGACCAACACGTCCACGGTGTGATCCCATTCCGACACGGTACGCTCCATCATCGCTTCCCCTCGCTCCCCGTCAGGCGCGGAACGTCGGCATGATCTCCGCCGCGAACCATTCGATCCAGGCCAGGCATTCGTCGAGGTCGGCGGTGCCCATCGGCAGGTGGACGACCGCGCCGTCGGCACCGGCGCGCCGCAGTCGGTCGACCAACGGCATCACCTCGTCCCGGGTCTTGGGAATCCGGAAGCGCGCCAGGTTGAGACGGTCCTCGGGCGGAAAGTCGGCCAACAGCATCAGGACGTCGAAGTGCCCCGTGCGGCCGGCCTTGGCGCGTCGGTCGTTGATGTACGCCAGGCAGTCCGGAACCTCCTCGGGAACGGTGAGCCACGGAATCCAGCCGTCGCCGAGCTGTGCAGCGCGGCGCTGAATGGGCTTCGCGTCGCCGCCGAGATAGATGGGCGGGTGGGGCTTCTGCACGGGCTTGGGCTCGAAGACGACGTCCTCGAAGCGGTGGAACTCGCCGCGATAGGTGGCGCGCTCCTCCGTCCACAACGTCTTCATGATCCGCAGAGACTCGTCGCTGCGGCGGCCGCGTTCCGCAAACGGGACGCCGAGCGCTTCGAACTCCTTCTTGAGGTGCCCCGAGGCGAGCCCGAGCGTGAGGCGTCCTCCCGAGAGGACGTCCACGGTTGCGATCTGCTTCGCGTACACGACCGGGTGGTGATACGGCAGCACGGCGATGTAGGTGAGGAGCCGGATGCGTTCCGTGGCCCCGAGCAGGACGCCCGCCGCGCTCACCGCCTCGTAGAAGCGCGGTCCCTGGAACGGGAGAACCTCGGGAATCTGCACGATGTGCTCGGACACCCAGAGGTAGTCGAAGCCGAGGGCCTCGGCGGCCCGGGCGAACCGCAGCGTGTCGGCCGCGGTCACGCGTGCCTCCCACGGGCTCGTGATCGAGGGATAGAGAAAATTCGCCGGAACCCGAATCGCGAACTTCACCGCAACCTCCTTGTCGATGGGCGGAACCTGGGAAGCGTGACGTCTGGGGTGACTGCGTCGAAAACGACCTCGACCGGCATGTCCTGACGGATCTCGTCGGGGGGGACGTCGACGAGCGAGGCCACCATTCGCACGCCCTCCTCGAGCTCGACCACCGTCGGTGCGTAGGGCACGTCCGCGGCGAAGGCGGGATGCATCGGGCGCCGGACGACAGTCCACGTGAGCACCCGCCCGCGTCCAGTCGACCGCGTCCACTCGAACTCCCACGAGCCGCAGGCGGCACAGGTCGCCCGGGGCACGTGTCGCCACGTCCAGCAGCTCGTGCACCGCTGAAAGCGCAGCTCACGGTTGCGGCAGTAGCCGTAGAACTGCGCGGCCAGCCCCTGCATGGGCGGTAGTGGTTTCATCGCCTGAGGATCACGATGCTGCCATCGCCGAAGTCGCCGAATCCCGTGACCAAGCCGATCTCTGCGTCCGTCACCTGGCGTGCGCCGGCGGTACGCCGCAGCTGCCGCACGGCTTCGACGAAGTGGTTCATGCCGAGCACGTGCCCCTCGGAGAGCAGGCCGCCGTGGGTGTTGATGGGCAGGTCGCCGCCGAGCTCGATGTGCCCGCTCGCGACGAATGGTCCGCCTTCGCCGCGCGCGCAGAACCCCATCTCCTCGAGTTGGTGGATCACCTGGAACGTGAACGGGTCGTAGAGCTCCGCGAAGTCGATGGCCTCCCGCTCGATGTCGGCCATCGCCAAGGCCCTCGGCATCGCGGTCGCGACGCCGAGGCGGAACAGGTCCTCGCGCGCGAAGATGTCGTCGGGCGGAAACGGCTGTCCTTGGGCGAATCCCATGACGTGCACGGGCGTCTGCGCGAGGTCGGCCGCGCGCTCGGCAGCGGCGACGACGAGGGCGCAGGCACCATTGGCCTCCAGCGAACAGTCGAGCAGCCGGAACGGATCGGAGATCATGGGGGACGCGAGGTAGTCGCCCATGGTCATCGCTCTGGCGTGCATGAGGGCGTCGGGATTCCGCTGCGCGTGGCGACGGCAGGCGATGGCGACCGCCCCCATCTGCTCGGGGGTCGTGCCGAACGCGTTCATGTGCAGCCGCGCGAGGAGCGAGAACCACTGCACGGGGGCGGTGAGGCCGTAGGGGAAGTAGAACTCGCGGGCGGTGACGCCGCCCGACATGGCGGAGACGTCGGCCACCACCACCTCGCGAACGCGAGGCCCGGCGTAGCCGTGCCAGCCGCCGGGCACGAGCACGTGCGTGGCGACCCCGGTGGCGACGGCCATCGCGGCGGTGGCGATCGCGGCGCCCGGGGCCGCGCCGCCGAGGTGGGCCGTCGTCTGATAGCGGAGGTCGGTGATGCCGAGGTGCACCGCGAACTCCTCGGCGATGGCGAGGCTCGGGAACGGCAGGACGGCATCGATCTGCGACGCGTGCAGGCCGGCGTCGGCGATCGCTGCCTCACACGCCCGGAGCTGGAGCGTGAGGTTTGTCCCGTCCATCCGCGGGCTGCGCGTGTACGGCGTCTGGCCGATGCCGACGATGCACGCCTCGTCTCTGATCGACCGCATGGGCGCGCGCCTAGCGGGGAATCTCCCACATCGGCGTCTTTGCCCAACCGTCCTCGAATGGGGTGTAGTACTTGAACTCGAATGCGAGGGAGCTGATGCGCCAGGTACCACCGACCCGGCGGAAGCGATCTCGATAGATACCCATCACCCACACCGCCTGATTCATCGGTTGGATCGTGGTCTGGGCGGTGAGATACCAGGTGCCCGTCGCCTCGTCGCCGCGCACCTCGACGACGGGGTTGTGGACCATGTGGGCCATGAACGTCGAAGCGGAATCGACCAGCCCCCGGAAGAACGTGTCGATGATCTGGCGGCGCCCATGGTACGTGCCAAAAAACCCGTAGTCGCACTCCGCGTCGTCGGTCCAGAGGGATTCCAGTTCCGGCCAGCGGCGGGCGTCGACCAGATGACAGTACCTGGCCTTCAGCGTCCTGATCTCCTCGAGGTCGAGGAGCCGCCGCAGCTCGGTCTTGACGTCTTCTCCGCCATCCATGAACACCCTCCAGTCGCCGTGTCCGCTCGGCGTCGTGTCCTTCGCGATGCGCCGTGTAGCACGAACCGGCTTGGGGGTGGAAAGCCCGGCGTGCCGATCGCCACGGGTTGCCGTCGAGGGACCGGACGCGGTAGTCACGGGCGGCGTCGGGTCCGACGGGGGCTCGGACGCGGCGTGGAAGGGAAGGGAGCCGCTCGGATGACGCGGACGATCATGATCGAGCGGGACGTGAGAGTGCCGATGCGGGACGGCGTCGCGCTGGCGACGGACGTCTACCGCCCCGCGGATGGTGGACGCCACCCGGTGCTCGTGCATCGCACGCCGTATGGCAAGGGCGACGCTTGGGTCGTCGGCGGGCTCATGCTCAACCCGCTGGACGCCGTGGAGCGCGGCTACGTCGTCGTGGTGCAGGACTGCCGCGGGCGGTTCGCGTCGGACGGGACGTGGATTCCCTTCGTTGTCGAGGGGCCGGACGGCTACGACGCGATCGAGTGGGCGGCGAGCCAGTCCTGGAGCACGGGCCGCGTCGGCATCTACGGGTCCTCGTACAACGGCGTCACGACGCTGCAGGCGACGATCGCCGCGCCCCCACACCTCGGGGCGTGCGTTGCCTACATGACGGGCGCCAACTACCACGATGGCTGGGTATACAGCGGCGGCGCGTTCGAGCTCGGCTTCAACTTCTGGTGGGCGCTGCACCAGGCATGGGGCGAGGTCGCGCGCCTCGGCCTCGACGAGGCGGGCATCGCCGAGGCGATGGCGCGGCTCGGCCGTGGCGTAACCGACCCCTGGCCCGCGTTGCGCCATCTGCCGCTGTGCGACCAGCCATTGCTCGGCGGTGGGCTCGCGCCGTACTACTACGACTGGCTGGCGCACCCGACGTACGACGAGTATTGGCGGCCGCTGGATGCGGTGGCCCGTGCTGCCGAGATCACGGTGCCCGTCCTCCACATCTCGGGCTGGTACGACGGGTTCCTGCGCGGACACCTCGACCTGAACGAGCGCCTCGCGGCTCACTCCGACCCGCGGGTCCGCGATCGGCATCGGTTCGTGGTCGGCCCCTGGGACCACATGGCGTACCTGGGCGTGCGCAAATCGGCCGCGGGGCGGCGCGAGTTCGGACCAACGGCGTTCGGCGGCCCCAGCTTCGCGACCGAGATGACGCTCGAGTGGTTCGACCGCTGGCTCGCGGATTGGGAGCCCACGGCGGCCCAGCAGGCGCGGGTGCGCTACTTCATGATGGGCGAGAACCGGTGGCGCGATGCGGACGCATGGCCGCCACCGCACGTGGCGCGCCGGTACTACCTGCAGAGCGGGGGGCGAGCCGCCACCCGGTTCGGCGATGGCACGCTCACGACCGACGCGCCAGCCGCCGCGGGGACGGACAGCTACGTCTACGACCCGGCCGACCCCGTCCCCACGTTCGGCGGCCGCAGCATGGCCCCGGCGTACTGCGAGGCCGGGGTTCAGGATCAGTCTGGCATCGAGGAACGTCCGGACGTGTTGGTGTACAGCTCGGCGCACCTGCTGGCGCCGCTCGCGATCGCGGGGCCGGTGTCGGTCACGCTCTTCGTCACGAGCAGCGCGGTGGATACGGACTTCACCGCGAAGCTCGTGGACGTCGAGCCGGACGGCTACTGTGCCCCGATCGCGGAGGGAATTCTGCGGGCGCGATACCGCCGCGGACCGGACCGCGAGGTGCTGCTGGTCCCGGGGGAGGTCACCGAGATCGCGGTCGACCTGCTCGCCGTGGCGCACGTGTTCCGGGAGGGGCACCGCCTACGGTTGGAGGTCAGCAGCAGCAATTTCCCGAAGTACGACCGCAACCTCAACTGCGCGGTGTCCCCGGGACGCGCGACCGCGGCCGACATGCGATGCGCCGTCCAGCACGTGCTGCACGGTGGCGCACACGCGTCGCACGTCACGCTGCCGGTGGTTCCGTGACGCGCATCCGCGTGAGGCGAAGGAGAGAGGGATGGCAGTGACGGACCCCTTCGTGGCGTTGACCGAGTGTCACCTTTTGAACGAGGCGACCCTCGGCGAGATCGGCTACTTCCCGAACTTCCACCGGTGGTGGCAGAGCGTCGACGCGGTGATGCGCGTGTGGGCGGGGCGCAACCTGGCCGCGGGCGGCGAGATGCCGCGGCCGCGGGCGTCCGAGCTGATCACGTACATGGACATCGCGGGGGTGGACGTGACCTTCGTGCTGCGCGAGCCAGCCATGAACATCAGCGGCTACGTGGCACCGCTCTCCACGAACGCGTTCATCATGCAGGAGATCGCGCCGTATCCGGACCGGATGTACCTCGAGTGCAACGTGGGCCCGATCCTGCGGCGCGGGGTGCCGCACGCGATCTGGGAGCTGGAGCACCTGGTCAAGAACGGGAACGCCAAGCTCTGCAAGGTCTACGCGCCCGAGGACGACGGTCCACTCAACGACCGTCGCCTGTGGCCATTCTACGAGAAATGCTGCGAGCTGGACATCGCGGTCACCGTCCACACGGGCACCGCCTACGTGCTGCCGCATCCGGACACGCACACGCGGCCGCTGCTCCTCGACGACGTGTGCCTCGACTTCCCGGAGCTGAAGGTCATCGCCTACCACATGGGCTGGCCGTACACGGAGGAGCTGATCGGGCTCGCGGGCAAGCACCAGAACCTGTACCTGAGCCTGTCGGGCATCGTCGGCTGGTTCGCTCGCGCGCCGCATCGCGGCTATCACGTGCTCGGCGAGTCGCTCGAGTGGGCGGGTGCCGACAAGATCGTGATGGGCCTGGACATGCCGTTCGACGAAACGAAGCGGATCGTCGACTTCATCCGCACGCTCGAGATGCCCGAGGAGCTGCAGGAGCAGTGGGGCTATCCGGCGATCACGGAGGAGATGCGAGCCAAGATCCTGGGCCTCAACCTCGCCAAGCTCGCGAAGATCGAGCCCAAGAAGCGCGTGCCGTCGGATCGCTGACGCACGTCTCAACTGCGCCCGCGCCGCGGAGTCCCGGCGCGGGCGAGCGCAACGAAGGTCTTCGCGGCAGGGGACAGTGGATCGGGCCGGGTGACGAGCATGATCTCCCGACGCAGCGGAGGATCCAGCGCTGCCACGACGAGCCGCTGACGGGCAGCCCCCTCGGCGAGCGCCCGCGGCAGAAACGTGAATCCGGCCCCGGCGAGGACGAGGGGGATCAGGGCCTGTCGCGACTCCGTCTCGACGGCGATGACGGGGCCGCGGTTGGCGGGCGAGATGTCGAGTGCCAGGCCGCCGTAGTACTCGAGCGCGCCGCTGGGAACGATCATGGGGCGATCGACGAGGTCGGCGTGCTTGACCGGGCGTCGCTTGAGCCGGGTTCCGGGCGGGAAGACCACGACGTGCTCTTCCGTACCGATCGTCTCGCACACCAACGGCGGCTCGACCGCCTCGACCGTGAGCGCCACCTCGCAACGGCCGGTTCGGACGTAGCGCCCGATGTCGCGCAGGTTCTCGGACGTCTGGATGCGCACCCTGACGCCGGGATGCTGCGAACGGAACTCGCCGACGAGCCGGGCGAGCAGCTCCGCCGCGGAGGCGTGCGGGGCGGCGACGTCGAGCGTCCCCACCTGCAGGCCTTCCACGGCCTTGACCGAAGCATACAGGACCGAGAGGTCGCGGAGGACGACGCGAGCGGTCTCCACGAACGCCTGGCCGGCCGGTGTCAGCGATACGGAGCGCCCCAGCCGATGAAAGAGCGTCGTCCCGAGCGACTGCTCGATCTCGGCCACCGCATGCGACAGCGACGGCTGCGACACGTGCATCGCCTCCGCCGCCCGGGTGAAGCTCCGGTGCTCCGCGACCGCAACGACGAATTCGATGTGCCGCGGGTTCATACGAGCGCGATCGCGGCATGATGAGGTTCCAGGCCGGACGCGTCAAGTGCGGGAGCGGCGGGCATCGGTGCCGCGGCCCGCTCCGAGCCCCTGCGCAAGACATCTAGCTTCGGTGTGTCGGAAACACGCCCTCCGGGCCATTCGGGTTCTCTATGGCCCGGATGAAGCCTTTGTCTTGGACCAATCCGGGGGAGGTTTGCTTAAATATGGATGGGAGGGATCGATCATGGATACCGCCACTGCACACGACACCTCGTCAGGGGCTCGCCGCGACACGACTTCGCGCGCGCGCGGATTCGTCCCGGCAGAGCGCGGGCGGATCCCGTTGGCGGAGATCGACCGCCTGATCGGCCTCACCCCCCGGGTCGAGCGCATGCGGGAGCGGTACTTCGAGGTGCGCCCCGCGGTGTGCGGCGAGCGGGCCCGCTTCATGATGGAGTCCTACCTCGAAACCGAGGGCCAGCACCCGGCCAAGCGCCGGGCCAAGGCGTTCGCCAACGTGCTCGCGAAGATGACGATCACCATTCGCGAGGACGAGCTGCTGGTCGGGTCGCCGACGCGGTTTCTCCGCGGCGCGCTGCCGAACGTCGAGCTCGCGCCCCTCAACCTCCTCTGGCTGCTCAATCAGCACGAGGCGCCGACCACGGCGTCGGAGGTGAACGAGACCCACCTCGAGCCGGAGGACAAGGAGTGGCTCCTCGAGGCGTGCCACTACTGGAAGGACAAGTACGCGGCCAAGCGCGCCGAGGAGATCATCACGGAGCTGGACGGCGGAAAGTGGAAGCAGGTGGGCGAGGCCCGGATGGGCATGTGCCAGCCCTACACGCCGATGCTGTTCACGCCCGGCGCCGACTACGACAAGATCCTCGCCATCGGCATGAACGGCTTCATCAAGGAGGCCCAGGATCACATCGACCGGCTCAGGACCGGCGCGAACGGCGCGGGGCTCGGCGAGAAGGACCACGAGAAGGTCGAGTGGCTCGAGTCCGTCATCATCGTCCTCGAGGCGATGATCGCGCACGCGCACCGCTACGCCGCCCTCGCACGCGAGATGGCGGCGGCCGAGCGCGATCCCGCGCGCAAGCGGGACCTCGAGACGATCGCCGACGTGTGCGAGTGGGCGCCGGCCAATCCGGCCCGCGGCTTCCACGACGCGCTGCAGACCTACTGGTTCGTCGCCGTCGGCCACGACATCGAGAAGGCCAATCCGAACGCCTTCATCGGACGCTTCGACCAGTACATGTGGCCGTACTACTCCCGGGACATCAACTCCGGGCGCCTCACCCGGGATCAGGCGGCGGAGCTCATGGGCTGCCTGTTCATGAAGTGGACGATCCTCGAGCCCTTCCTGTTCATGGGGCTGCTCGGGAAGCGCTACCACCAGGAGATCTCACCGGCGAATTACTTCGCGAACATGACGCTCGGCGGTCAGGGGCGCGACGGTCGGGACGCCGCGAACGAGCTGACCTGCCTGATCCTGCAGGTCGCCAAGCAGGTGAAGACGCACCAGCCGCACATCTCGATCCGCTACCACCGCGCGATGGCGCCGGAGCTCCTCCAGAAGGGGATCGAGTGCAACCGGGACCACGGTGCCGGGATTCCCGCGTGGTTCAACGACCGGCTGGGCACGGAGTACCTGCTCGACCGCGGCGTGCAGTGGGACGACGCCCGGGACTGGGCCATGGCCGGCTGCATCAACACGTCGTACCCGAAGAGCTTCGCCTGGACCCGCAACGCGGTCGTCTCGTTCGTGAACCACGCCAAGCTGGTCGAGATCACGCTGAACAACGGGGTCGACCCGTACACGGGCCACAAGCTCGGCATCGAGACGGGTGATCCGCGCACGTTCACGTCGTGGGAGCAGCTCGTCGACGCCTACAAGCAGCAGATCGACGCCTTCTACGACTACTGCGTCGCCAACTTCCGCGCGATGGAGAAGGTCTACTACCAGGACTCGAACTACTTCCCCTTCATTTCGGCGTTCCTCCAGGACTGCATCGGCCGGGGGAAGGACGCGACGCGGGGCGGCGGCCGCTACCAGCAGCTCGAGGCCTGGTGCTTCGTCGATCGCGCGCAGCAGGATGCCTGTGACGCCCTGATGGGCATCAAGAAGGTCGTCTTCGAGGACAAGAAGGCGACCATGGACGAGCTGATCACGGCGTTGAAGGCCGACTGGCAGGGCTACGAGGAGCTGCGCCAGGCGTGCCTCGCGGCGCCGAAGTACGGCAACGACGAGGACGAGCCGGACGAGTTCCTACGGGCGATGTGGCGCTACACGGTGGACAAGTGCCAGTCGTACCGCGACGGGTTCGGCCGGCGGTTCACGATGTTCCGCCAGGGGGCGGCCTGGTCGACCTGGGCCGGGAAGTCCACCGGCGCGCTGCCGAACGGCCGGAAGAGCGGCACCTCGCTGGCCGACGCCTCCGCGTCGCCGCAGCAGGGCTGCGACGTGAAGGGACCGACGGCGAGCATGAACTCGGTGTCCAAGCTGGACAACATGTTCGTGGAGGGCCCGCTGCTCAACATGAAGTTCGCCCCGGGCATGCTCAAGAAGAAGGAGGGCATGCACAAGTTCGCGGAGCTGATGGGGACGTACTTCGACCGGGGCGGTTTTCACGTGCAGTTCAACATCCTCGACCGGGAGACGCTGCTCGAGGCGAAGAAGAACCCGGAAAAATACCGCAACCTCGTCGTGCGGGTCGCCGGCTACAGCGCCTTCTGGGTGGAGCTGACGCCCGCCGTGCAGGACGAGATCATCAGCCGGACGGAACAGCGGTTGTGACCCTCACCGCGCGCAGCGCGGGGCCCGAGCTGCGGGTACTCGACGGCCGGGCCGACGGCGGGACCGGGGACGGGGCGGTCACCGGGCGCGTCTTCAACATCCAGCGCTTCAGCACGGAGGACGGCCCCGGCATCCGGACGACGGTCTTCCTCAAGGGGTGCCCGCTCGCCTGCCCGTGGTGTGCGAACCCCGAGTCCCAGCGGGCGACCTGCGAGGTCGCCCACAGCGACTCGCTCTGTGACCACTGCGGGCGGTGCGTGCCGGCCTGCGGCAAGCAGGCGATCGCCGTCAGCGACGACGGTGGGGTGGTCATCGACCGCAACCGCTGCGACGAGTGTGCCGAGTGCGTGCCGGTGTGCGGGCCGCGCGCACTGCGGATCATGGGGCGCGACGCGACGGTGGACGCGGTATTCGACGAGATCAAGAAGGACGAGGCGTATTATCTCAACTCGGGCGGCGGCGTGACCTGCTCGGGAGGTGAGCCGCTCACGCAGGCGCGGTTCGTCGAGGCCCTCTTCCGGCGCTGCCACGAGGCCGGCTTCCATACGACCCTCGACACGTGCGGGGCGGCGCCTCGCCGGGCTCTGGACGCGGTCCTGGCCTACACCGATCTCGTGCTGTTCGACCTGAAGGTCATGTCCGATGCGGCGCACGTGGTGGTCACCGGGCGGTCCAACCGGCAGATCGTCGACAACTTCCGACGGGTGGTGGAACGCGGGGTGCGGGTCGTCGCGCGCCTTCCCCTCGTTCCCGGCGTCACCGACACCGACGAGAACGTGAGCGCGATCGCGGGATTCGTGCGCACGCTCGGCACCGGCATTGCGGTGAACGTCCTGCCCTACCATCGCTTCGGCATGAACAAGTACGCGATGCTGGACAAACCCTACCTGCCCGGCGATCTCAAGCCGCCGAGCGACGAGCGGGTCGAGGCGGTCGTCCGGCGCTTCCAGTCGCTCGGCCTCGCGTGCGAGGTGATCACCTAGCGCGGCGTCCGGCACGTGAAGCGGATCGCGATGCTCGACTACGAGCGCGTCTGCCGGGAGTTCCGGTGGGACGTGCCTGCGACGTTCAACGCCGGGTGTGAGCTCGTGGACGCCTGGGCCGAGGATCCGGCGCGGCTCGCCCTGATCTGGTGCAACGACCGCGGCGAGGAGCGGCGGCTGACCTTTGCCGACGTCCGCCGCGAGTCGAACCGTTTCGCGAACCTGCTCGCGCGCCACGGAGTGGGGAAGGGCGACCGGGTCCTGGTGATGCTGCCACGGATTCCCGCCTGGCAGATCGTCATGGTCGGGTGTCTCAAGCTCGGCGCCATCCCCGTCCCCTGCGTCACGATGCAGACGGCGCGGGACATTGCCTTCCGCAGCCGCCACTCGGAGGCCGTCGCCGCGGTGACGACGTGGGAGCACGTCGACAAATTCGCCGCCGACCGGCCGTACCGGGTCCGCGTGAGCGTCGGGGGAGGCCCCGGCTGGCTCGACTTCGACCGTGAGCTCGCCACCTGCGCGGACACCTGCGCGGTTGCGACCGTCGCGAGCGAGGACCCGGCGATCATCTATTACACCTCGGGGTCCACCGGGCATCCGAAGGGCGTGACGCACGCGGCGCGTGCGCTCTTCGCCTGGCGGGTGTCGGCCTGGTACTGGCTCGCGCTCACCGAGCACGACCTCGTGTGGTGCACGGCCGACACGGGCTGGAGCAAGGCCGGGACGAGCATCCTGTTCGGCCCGTGGACCTGCGGCGCGGCGGTGCTCTTCTACGACGGTCCGTTCGACGCGGCGACGCGGCTCGAGCTGCTGGAGCGGCACCGTGTCACGGTGTTCTGTGCCGCGGCCACGGAGCTGCGGCGGCTCGTCGCCGAGGACGTACCCGGGCGAGACCTGTCGGCACTGCGGTTCACGGTGTCGGCCGGCGAGAGCGTCGACCCGGACATCGTCGCGCGGTGGAGCGCGGCGACGGGCCGGCCGCTGCTCGAGGCATACGGGCAGACCGAGACGCTCATGACCGTGGCGAACGTTCCAGGCGCGGCGGTGAAGCCGGGGTCGATGGGGCGTCCGCTGCCCGGCACGATGGTCGGCGTCATCGGGGAGGGGAACCGACTGCTCGGCCCGGGCGAGACCGGCACGCTGGCGATCCGCCTGCCGAATCCGCAGCTCATGCTCGAATACTGGCAGTCCCCCGAGCTGACCTCCGCGAGCCGGGTCACGATCGAGGGAACGGAATGGTTCCTCACCGGGGACGTCGTGACGATGGACGAGGACGGCTACCTCGCCTACCGCGGTCGTGCCGACGACGTCATCAACTCCGCGGGCTATCGGATCGGACCGCTCGAGGTCGAGAACGTCCTGGTCGAGCACCCGGCCGTCCTCGAGTGCGCCGTCGCGGCAAGTCCGGATCGCGAGCGCGGGGAGGTGGTGAAGGCGTTCGTCGTCCTGCGCCCCGGCGTGTCGGGCGATGACGCCCTGAAGCGGGAGCTGCAGGAGTTCGTCAAGCGAGGCACGGCTCCGTACAAGTACCCGCGGCGGATCGAGTTCGTCGACGCGCTGCCGAAGACGGCGACGGGGAAGATCCGCCGCCGTGTGCTGCGGGATCGCGAGTTCAGCGCTTGACGACGAAGCCGGCGGCGGCGCGGTCCCAGGTCCGATCGGTGACGCCGCGCGAGCGCAGCGTGAACTTTCGCACGCGTCCGGTCGGGGTCTGGGGCAGTGCGTCGACCAGCTCGATGAAGCGCGGCACGAAGAAGTACGGTGCGGTCTCGTTGACGAAGGTGGCCAAAGCCTCGGGCGTCAGGGTGTGACCAGCCTTCACGACGACGTCGACCTTGATCTCCGCTTCCGCCTCCAGCTCCGCCGATCGGATACCGTACGCCGCCGACTGCGCCACCGCCGGATGGGCGTTCACGGCCGCCTCCACCGCGAACGACGACACGTTGCGGCCCTTGTATCGGATGTAGTCGGCCTTGCGATCGAAGAAGAAGAACTCGCCGTCCTCGTCGCGCCGGCCGAGGTCGCCCGTGTGGTACCAGAGGTTGCGAAACGCCGCGACGGTCGCTTCGGGATCGTCGAAGTAGCCGTTGGCGATCACGTAGGGAGCGGCGGGCCGCACGCAGAACTCACCCACCTCTCCGACCGCGACCTCCTCGTCGTCGTCGTCGAGCAGACGGACGTCCATGCCCGGCGGCGGTTCGCCGGCAGAGTTGGGCTTCCAGGTGCGCGTCCCGTCGTCGATGCGGAGCAACACGGTGAACACCTCGCTCTGGCCATAGCCCTGGACGATCGTCTCGATGCCGAAGCGCGCCTTGAACGGCTCCATGAGCCAAGCCGGCATCGGGATCGTCGAGGCCACGCGCACGGGATTGTCGCGGTCGTCGGGTGCGGCCGGAGCCTGCCAGAGGAACACGTGCATGGCGCCGAGCGTGAATACGTGGGTGGCGCCGTAGAATCGGGTGCGGTCCCAGAAGCCGCTCACGGAGAAGTGATCGTCGAGGCCGAACGGCAGGCCGGCGATCAGCGCCGGGTACACCGTCGAGATCCAAGCCGCCGAGTTGTACATCGGCAGACAGTTGTAGAGAACGTCGCCCTCGCGCACGCGATAGCTCCGAATGCTGCTCTCGGAGCCGCGAACCCAGGCGTTGTGGCTCTGCATGACACCCTTCGGACGTCCCGTGGTGCCGGAGGTCCACAGCACGGCGGCGGTGTCGCCGTGTGCCACCTCGACGTCGGGCTCTCGCCCGTCGAGCGAGGCGAACTCGGCGAGGTCGATCATGGTGGCGCCCGCGAGCTCGACCTCGGGCCGCCCGTTCACGACGATCCGCTCGATCGGCAGGTCGGGACCCAACTCGGCCAGCCGCGGCAGGAGGTGCGCGTCGACGACGAGCACGCGGGCCCGGCTCGCGCGCAGCGCTCCGCACAGCCAGTCCCCGCGGTAGTCGGTGTTGGTGGGAACCCACACCGCTCCGAGCTTGTTGGCGGCGAACGTGGTGAAGATCAGCTCGGGAGACCCGATCATCAAGAGTGCGACCGTATCGCCGGCCTGCACCCCCGCGCGCCGGAGCCCCGCCGCATGACGGTTGGCGCGGTCGTTCACCTGCGCGAACGTGAATCGGCGGTCGCCGGCGCGCAGGTACGGGGCGTCGGGAACGGCCTCGGCCTGGTGACGGAGGATCGAGCCGAGCACGCGCGCGTCCGCCCGCGAGAGGTCCACGCGGTTCATCCCGAGTTCCGCCCCGCGCCGTTCAGGACTCTCCAGAGGCGGTTCGGTGTGGCCGGCGCCTCGGTAACCCGCACCCCGAGTGGTGCCAGCGCGTCGTTGATGGCGCAGAGGATCGCCGCCGGCGTGGTGTGGATGGCACCTTCACCGGCGCCCTTCGCGCCGAGCGGTGTGAAGGGCGATGGCGTCACGAGGGCCGTCTTCCGCGTGGTGGGCGCCTCGAAAATGGTGGGTAGCAGGTAGTCCATGAACGTCGACGTCAGGGGCTGGCCCGCGTCGTCGTAGACGTACTCCTCGAGCAGCGCGGCGCCGACGCCCTGAGCCACGCCGCCGTCGACCATCCCCTCGACGGTGGCCGGATTGAGGCGCGTCCCGCAGTCGTCGGCGATGCAGTACGCGAGAATGTCGACCTGTCCCGTGTCGGGGTCGACCTCGACCGCGGCGACGTGGCAGGCGTTGGCAGCGGTGAGGTAGCTCTTCGCGCGGCCCTGGTCGTCGATCGGGGTGCGACCCGGCGCGGTCCACACGTACGTCGCCTCCGGGTGCTGCTCGAGGTCGGGAGGCAACAGGTCGGCGCGCATGCGCATCGTCGCCGCGACCTGCGCGAGTGGCATCTCGGCACCGGCGACGTCCCTGACGCGGAACGTGCCATCGAAGAACGCAACCCGGTCGGGCGGCGCCTGCATCAGGTGCGCGGCGGCTCGGATCATCTTGTCGCGGACCCGCTCGCAGGCCCCGAGAATCGCGCCGGTGAGGGCGACGCCGAGGCGGCTGCCGCCGGGGCCGAAGTGGGGTGGAGCCGAGAGCGTGTCCAGCGTGACCACGCGGACGTCGTCGAGACCGACACCGAAGTAGTCCGCCGCCAGCTGCGCCGCGAGCGTGAACTGCCCCTGGCCCTCGGGGGTGAACCCCACGCGCACGACGACCTTGCCGAGCATGTCGATGCTGACGGTGGCGCCCTCGGGCACGCCGATGCCCGGCATGCCCACGCCCGCGTAGGCGTTCCAGTCGAAGACGCCGGGCTCGATGGTGCTCACGACCGCGATGCCCACGCAGCGGCCCGCACGGCGCGCCGCGGCCTGCTCCTCGCGCAGCCTGGGATAGTCGGCGAGGGCGAGGACGGCGTCGAGCGCGGCCTCGTAGGTACCGCTGTCGTATTCGTTGCCGCTCGGGATCGTGTACGGGAAGCGATCCGGGGGCACGAAGTTCCGCCGGCGCATCTCGGCGGCGTCGATCGCGAGCCCGCGCGCCGCGATATCGACGAGCTGCTCGAGAACGAAGTTGTGCGGCGGCGGGCCCATGCCGCGGTAGGCCGTCGTCGGGACCTTGTTGGTCGCGACCAGGGTGAGATCGTAGCCGGCGACCGGGATCGCGTAGCAGCCGGTGAAGCAGGAAAGCGGTTTGACGGCGCCGAGCGACGAGAAGCCCTCGCCCGTGGCGCCGAGGTCCTCGACGAGCTTCACCTTGAAGCCGGTGATCGTGCCGTCGTGCTTGACCGCGAGTGCCGCCTCGTAGAAGCGGTCCCACGCCTGGCCGCTCCCGGCGGCGAGGTACTCCATGCGGTCCTCGATCCACTTGACCGGCCGGCCGCCCGCCTTGCGCGAGAGCAGCGCGCAGATGTCGGTGCCGCGAAAGCCCATCTTCCCGCCGAAGCTGCCGCCGCGCGGATGGCTGATCAGACGAACCTTGTTGAGCGGGAGGCCGAGCACCGCCGCGCGGCCCATGGCGATCAGCGACGGGGACTGGAACGTGCCACGGCAGGTGACCGCGTTCTCCACCGGGTCCCACTCCGCGATCACGCCGAACGTCTCCATCGGGTTGGCGCCGACGCGGTGCCAGCGGAAGGTCTCCGTGAAGACGTGGTCGGCGTCGCGGAACGCCGCGTCCACCTCGCCCCACGTGAAGACCTTTCGGAACATCACGTTGCTGTCGTGCTGCTCGAACAGGCGCGGGCTCGTGGGCTCGGCGGCGGTGCGGCCGTCGACCACGGCGGGCAGAGGATCGTAGTCGACGACGATCAGCTCGAGCGCGTCCTCGGCGACGTAGCGGCTGGTCGCGGCGACGGCGGCGACGGGCTCGCCCGCGTACCGCACCTTGTCGGTCGCCAGACAGTGCGTGCCCCATCCCTCCGGAACGGTCGACGTCGGAAAGCTCCAGCGTAGGGCGTCCTCCCCCGTGACGACGGCGACCACGCCCGGCAGGCGCTCGGCGGCGCTGGCATCGACGCGCACGATGCGAGCGTGCGGGTAGGGGCTGCGCAGGATCGCGCAATGCAGCATCCCGGGCAGGTGAACGTTGTCGATGAACTCCGTTCGTCCGGTGACGTGGGCGCGGTCTTCCACGCGCGCCACCTCCCGGCCGACGAAGCGGGGGGTCGTGGTCGGGAGATCTTCGAGGCGTTTGGGTATGTCCATTTGGGTTGTCACACGGGGGACAAACCGCGTAAGGTCAGTGCGGAGGAGGCATCATGTCTCAAGAGCTCGCCGACTATAGCATCCCGTACAAGGCGGATTTCCAGTTCGAGGACCTCTCGAAAGATGCCCTCATCCGCCTGCTCAAGGCGTATCGCACGATCTTCGTGGGCCTCATGGGGATGTGGAACACGACCAACCGCAAGCGCATGAGTGTCGAAGAGGCGTTCAACCTCGACGCGGAGGTCTACGAGAAGGTCCTGCGGAAGTTCTACCTCCCGCTGCTCAAGGAGGCGATGCACATCGAGGGCGACGACGTCCTCTCGCTGCTCAAGATCTTTCAGGTCGCACCCGACGGCGCTGGTGGTCAGTTCTACGAGTTCGACTACGACATCAAGGACCGGAATCACGTCGTGCTCACGTTCACCCGGTGTCCGAGCCTGTCCTACTTCGAGGCAACCGGAACCGACCGGGATATCCACTGTCTCTGCGGGCCCGGGGGCGTCGAAGACCGGGCCTTCACCGAGTTCTGCAAGCTCACGAATGCCGACATGAAGTGCAAGGCGCTGCAGGTCCCCCCGCGGGAGGACAAGAACGGCATCTGCTGCCGGTGGGAGTTCAAGGTCGAGCCGTAGGGAGTCCGATCCGCTCTTCCAAGGCCTTCAGATGGGTGGCGCTGGCGCCCACCTGCAGCTCCAGCGCCTTCGCCCGGCGATAGTAGAAGTGGAGGTCGTTCGCCACGTCCACGCCGGCGCCCCCGTGGAGCTGCTGAGCCCCGAAGGCAACCCGCTGGCAGGCGTCGGTCGTGAAGGCAGCGGCGATCGCGAGCTCCCGGCCGACGGGCAGTCCGCGCGATAGGCGGGAGATCGCCTGGTAGGACGTCCAGCGGGCGCCGTGAACGTCCGTGAACATGTCGGCCAGGCGATGCTGGACGGCCTGAAAGGTCGCAAGCGGCCGATCGAACTGGACGCGCTGCTTCGTGTACGCGGCGGTGATCTCCAGCTCGTGCTGGGCTCCGCCCACGAGCTCGGCACATCGCAGCGCCGTCGCCTGCTCGACCACGGCGCGGAGGGTGGTCCACCCGCGACCGAGCTGGCCGAGCACCCGATCCATGGGGACCGGCACGTCGGCCAGGTCGAGACGGTACTGCTTCTCCGGGCTGATCGTTCGTAGCGGGCTCACCTGCAGTCCGGGGGACGTCATCGCGACGGAGAGCAGTGTCAGGCCATCCGCCTCGCCGGGCGTTCCGGCGGTCCGCGCGACGACGATGGCCTCGCCCGCGACGGTCGCGTAGGGCACGAAGACCTTCGTGCCCCGCAGGCGGTAATCGCCGGCGGCCGCCCGTGCCTGGGTGGCGACGAACCGCGCGTCCGCCACGACCGCGGGCTCTGCCCAGGCGAACGTCGCCACCAGGTCGCCCGTCGTGATCCTGGGGAGGAGGTCGCGCTTCTGCGCATCGGTGCCGGCCGCGACGAGCGCGAGGGTGGCGAACGTGGTCGCGTACAACGGGCTGTCGAACGCGGCGCGGCCAACCTCCTCGAACACGACCGCCATGTCCAAGAGCCCGAGCCCGAGGCCGCCGTACTGCTCGGGGACCAGGATGCCGAGCCAGCCGAGATCGGCGATCTGCTTCCAGCGCGCGGGCGAATGGCCCGACGGGCTCGCCTCGAGCTCGCGGATCACGGACGAGCCGCACTCGGTTTGCAGGAAGTCCCGCGCCGTCTCCTGCAGCAGGCGCTGCGAGTCGTCGAGGTCGAAGTTCATGGCACGGCGCGGCCCCGTCGCGTGGTCACGGTGTCCGCTTCTTGAAGATGGGCATGACCTTCTCGGGGGTCACGTCGAAGAAGTCGATCTCGACGGGCATCCCGAACTGGAGCTCCTCCGGCGTGCTGTCGAGCATGTTCGCCACCATCCGCACGGGCTTCTCGGCGTCCATCTCGACGAGGACGACCTCGAAGGGCACGACGTAGAGCGGGTTGACCTCGCGCCGGAACACGACCCAACTGTAGATCCGGCCCGTCCCGGCCGAGGGCTCCCAGCGGAGGTCGTCGCTCTTGCACTTGTGGCACATGGGGCGCGGAGGGTGGAGCCACTCGCGGCAGCGGCCGCAGCGCTGAAACCGGAGCTCCCGGCGCTTGACGTATTCCCAGAACGGCTCCTCGAAGGACTCCGCGACCGGGTCGAAGTAGTACTTGACGTAGCGTTGGTTGAGCTGAAGGGCCATGCGCTCTACCGTCCCTTCGTGAGGATGAGTGCGCTGGTGGGGACCCCGAGGCCGCCGGTCACCAGCACGCGCTCGGCGCCCGCGATCTGCGTCGTCGAGGTGCCGCGGATCTGCCGCACCCCCTCCGCGATCATGTTCATGCCGTGGATATACGACTCCGACATCATCCCGCCGGACGTGTTGATGGGAAGCTCGCCCGTGGGCCGCAGCCGGTCGCCGCCTTCGCAGAACGCGCCGCCCTCGCCCTTCTTGACGAAGCCGAGGGCCTCGAGCTGCATCGGCACCAGCGACGAGAAGGCGTCGTAGAGCTGCGCCACCTGGATGTCGGCGGGCGTCATGTCGGCCATGCGGAAGAGGTCCTTGCCGGTCTCCTCCATCTCGGGGATGCCGATCTCGGGCCGGTAGAAGCTCGTCATGCAGTAGGAATCCCAGCCCGTTCCCTCGCCGACGCCCGTGACCCAGGCGGGCGTCTGCTTCAAGTCCTTGGCCCGTTCCGGCGTGGTCACGATGAGCGCCACGGCGCCGTCGTTCTCGAGACAGGTGTCGTGCAGGCGGAACGGGTCGCACATCATCGGAGAGGCGAGGTACTCGTCCATCGTCAGCGGTCGCCCGTAGAACATCGCGCGTGGATTGCGCAGCGCCGCCTCGCGCGCCACGATGGCCACCGCGCCGAGCTGCGCCTCGGTGGCGCCGGTTTCGTACATCCAGCGTTTCGTGAACATCGCGACCCACGAGGTCGGGCTCTGGAAACCGAACGGCATCGTCCAGCTCCAGTGGGAGTCGATCGGGATGTTGGCCGGCCGGCCGTAACGCACCGTGCCGCTGGCGGCGCGAATGGCGCGGAAGCAGAGCACGTAGTTGGCCAGTCCGAGCGCGACGGCGGCCGAGGCGTGCAGGATGGTGGCACACGACGCGCCGCCGCCCCACGGTGCCTCGACGAAGTAGCGCAGGTTTGGAATGCCGAGGCACCGCGCGACGTCGGACTCCGTCGCGAACTCGACCGCGATCGCGCCAGCCGTCCCGAAGCGCACGCAGCCGTCGATCTGCTCGGGCGGCAGCCCCGCGTCCTGGCAGGCGGCCATCGCCGCGTCCACCGCCAAGTGGATCTCGCTGCGGCCGGCGTTGCGGGTGAACTCGGTCGATCCGATGCCGACGATACACGCCTTGTTCTTGAGGCTCATCGTGGTCTCCGAATCAGCCTCTCGACGGCAGGGCGAGCACCGCGGACCCGGTCACGTGCGGGCCCATGCGGTTGTCGCCGCTGACGGCCACTTCGACGAGATGCTGGCCGGCGTCGGTGTACTTGCGGGTGACCTTGCCGTTCATCCGCATCTCGTCGTTCGGGAAGTTCGGCACGGCCAGACTGATGCTGAGCTTCTTGATCTCGCCCTGGGGGCCGGTCCAGTTGCCGAGGTACGTGCCGACGAGCCCGTTCGTCGTCAGGATGTTCATGAAGATGTGCGGCGCGCCCTTCTCCTGCGCGAACTTGGGGTCGTGGTGCACCGGCATGAAGTCGTGCGAGGCCCAGATCGCGCCCGACACGATCAGCGTCGTGTCGATCTCGCGCGCCTGCTCGGGCAGCTCCTGCCCTTCGCGCACGTCTTCCCAGTAGAGCGTCTTCGGTTCGGCTGCCATGGTCGCCTCCTTGGTTCAGCCCTGATACAGCCGCCGGGTGTCCAGCGGGGGGCGGTACTTGAGCACGCGAAACGAGGCGACACAGACTTCCTCGTCGCGCTGATTGATGAAGGTGTAGATCAGGTCCACGTATCGGCCCACGCCCATGCGGGTGTAGTGGTCATACCGCGACACGTTCCCGACGGTGATGCGCGAGCGCAGCATGTCGCCCGGGCGAACCGGTCGCAGATACTCCTGCGACTGCGCCGTCGCGACGACGCCGTGATAGCCCATCGCGTCGATCGCACCGAAGAGTTGGTTGTGCGGGTCCTCCTTGAAGGGCGGGTCGTTGCGGACGAACCGATCGAGCGCCGCCTTCATCGGGTCGAGCGACCAGGTCTGCACCATCACGGGGGGGGCGATCAGGCCGCCGTATCGACTCTGCGTGGCGTACGCCTCGTCGGTGTAGAGGGGGTTCGGGTCCTGCATGACCTCGCACCAGTGGCGGATGTCCGACTCGCTCACCTCGTCATGGCCATCGTGCCACTCGGAGCTGGCGCCGACGAAGGGGGCGATTCTCGCGTAGTCGAAGGCCACCTCGGCCGGTGCCGAGAACGGCTGGGTCGCTGCGGGGTTGGCGTCGTGCATCGGTTCGCCCTTTCAGCTCGCAAGCTCCATCTTCTGGAACTTGAGGACCTTGTACCTGTGCGTGCCGAGGATCTTCCCGGCGCCGTCGCGGAACGTGTAGTCCAGATCGACGACGTACCCCTTGCCGATCGGGGTGGCTTCCTCGCCGTGCGAAAGGCCAACGGTCCGGACCGTGAAGGTCAGACGATCGCCGATGCGCGCGAGGCCCGCGAATTCCTGCGCCAGTGCGAGGCCCGCGGTGCCCGAGTACCCGGCCGCGTCGAGGAGCGCCAGGAGCTTCTCGTGCGGCTCGACGGGCTGTTTCGGCGGCCACAGCGGCGGCATGGCCCAGACCATGGTCATCGTGCCGGGCGCGGCCTTGTCTCCCCGCGTGATCTTCTCCGCATAGTCGGGATCGGGGTCGCCGACGACCTCGCACCAGTGCCGGATGTCGGACTTGCTCACCTTGTCCGGCGCCTGCATCGTGCCCGACTCCTTCCCGACGTACTGTGCCGCCTGCGCGTGATCGAGACCCATCGCTCTCGTCCTCCTCGCTATCGCGACCGTGGCATGCCAAGGCCCATGATGGCGACCACGTCTCGCAGGACTTCGTTCGCACCGCCACCGAAGGTGAGCAGCATCTTGGCCAGATACTCGCGCTCGACCTTGCCGCCGAGCGGTGCCAGCGCGCTGCCCGGCTCGAGCTGTCCGAGCAGGCCCATCATCTGGAGACCCAGGCCGTGGATGCGCTGAAACAGCTCCGAGCCGAAGATCTTCACCATCGACGCTTCGGCGAACGGCACCGCGCCCTGGCTGATCTGCCAGGCGACGCGGTAGTTGAGCAGCTTGAGCACCTCGGCGTCGCGGGACAGCTCGGCGAGTCGCGCGCGTACCCACGGCGCGTCCGCGACCCGCGCGCCGTCGAGCTCGGTCGCGCTGGCCCAACGGACCATCTCGTCGACGAGACGCGCCGCCCGCGAGTGGGGCACGAGCGTGATCCGCTCCATCGCGAGCTGCGTGTTGATGTAGTACCAGCCCGCGTTCTCTTCGCCGATGAGACAGTTCCTCGGCACCCGGACACCGTCGTAGTACGTGACGTTGGTCCGAAAGCCCCCCATCGTCTCGAGGGGATCGAGGCTGAAGCCGGGGCTCTTCGTGTCGACCATGAAGATCGAGATGCCCTTGTGCTTCTTCGCGGCGGGATCGGTGCGTGCGGCGAGCCAGATGTAGTCGCAGAAGTGCGCGAGGCTGGTGAAGACCTTCTGGCCGGTGATCACGTAGTCGTCGCCGTCGCGCACGGCCGTGGTCTTGAGCGAGGCGAGGTCGCTGCCCGCGGCGGGTTCCGTGTACCCGATGCCGATGTTGAGCCGGCCCTTGAGGATCGGGGGCAGGAACCGCGCCTTCTGCTCCGGGGTGCCGACCTGCATGATCGTGGGGCCCACGGTGTTGAGCGCCAGCATCGGGATGGGAAGGGCGTGATGCCCCGCGACGGCGTCGAAGAAGATGTACTGCTCGATCGCGCTGCGCCCCTGGCCGCCGTACGCCGTGGGCCAGCCGATGCCGAGCCAGCCGTCCTCGCCGAGGCGGCGCAGGCACTTGGTGTACTCCGGGGCGTCCTCGCTACCGCCGCCCTCCGGCTTGTCGCGGAGCTCGGCCAGCAGGGCAGGGGTGACCAGCGCGTCGAGATACGCGTAGACCTCGTGCTGCAGGCGGTCCTGCTCCGGTGTCAGTTCGAAGTCCATCCGGCCGCGGCGCCACGGCAATCATGGCTGATTGTAATGGCCAGCGGCGTGACTACCAAAGTCCCGGTGACGTAGTCAATTCCCGCGGTTGCCAGCGGCGTGATTCGCAATCATACCGAATTGGAGGTATCGTCCAGAGCGCAAGCCCCGATGAAGGCGAGAGCGACAGTCACGGCCGCAACCGCGACGAAGCGTGCGCGCGGCAAGGGGAGGAGCCGCGGCAGGCAGGCGGAGCGCCGGGACGAGACGCGCGAGCGCGTCATCGAGGCGGCGATCCAGTGCATCGCGGAGTGTGGCTACCAGCACGCCAGCGTCACCAGGATCGCCAAGCAGTCCGGGGTCTCGTGGGGCGGCATCCAGCACCACTTCGGGACCAAGGACGCGATCATCCAGGCGGTGCTCGATCAGGCGCTCGACGAGTTCCTGCTGGAGAGTCACCGCATCTCTCCGACGGACGACACGCTCGAGAACCGCGTCGCGGTCCTGGTCGAGGGGGCCTGGCGGCTCGTGAACCGTCCAGGGTTCCTCGCGCTGCTCGAGATCGTCTTCGGCCACCGGCACGAGCCGCCGCGGACGAACCCGGCGCTGCGGTACCGGGCGCGCGTGTGGAACGTCATCATCGCCGCGTGGGACCACCTCTTCGGCCACCTCGGGCTGTCGCGCGAGCAGATCGAGCTGGCGCGCCGGGTGACGTTCACCACGCTCGGCGGGATGGTGGTCGAGTCCATCATGCGCACCGACGCGCCGAGCTTCGACGCGCCGCTGGCGGCGCTGCGCGAGAATCTGCTCCGTCTGCTGCGGCCGGCGACTCGCGAGCGGCGGTAGGCGATGGTGACCGCGAGTCCCGCGAAGCGGTCAGTCGACGACCCCACTGCCGCGCAGCGCGGCGATCTCGTGCGGTGCGTAGCCGGCGGCGCGCAGGATGTCCTCGGTGGCGTCACCGGGTTGCGGATCGACGCTGCGGATGGTGCCGGGCGTCTCGGACATGTGGACCATGATGCCCGTCTGCATCACGGTACCGCGGGTCGGATGCGGCACCTCGCGGATCATGCCGCGGTGGCGGAGGTGCGGGTCGGCGGCCAGCTCCGCGATCGAGTAGACCGGGGCGACGCACGTGTCGGCGTGCATGAGCCGCGCGATCCACTCGTCGCGCGTTCGGGTGCGAAACGTCTCGGCGAATCGGCGGAAGGCCTCCTGGCGCTGCTCGCCCTCGGCGTACTGATGCGCAACGAGGTCGTCGAGCCCCATGAGGCGGCAGAGGTTCTGGTAGAACCACGACTCGATGGCGCCGACGCTCAGGTACTTGCCGTCGCGGGTCTCGTAGATGTTGTACCAGGGATACTGGCCGGTGAGCAGGCTGGCACCGCGCGCGGGCTCGGTGCCGGTGCTGAGGTATTCGTCGATCGCGACCGACATCATGTTGACGACCCCGTCGGTCGCCGCCACGTCGAGGAGCTGCCCGCGGCCGGTGTGTTGTCGCGCGACCACGGCCGCCAGGATGGCGATGGCGGCGTGCATCCCGCCGCCCGCGCTGTCCGCCGCGGTCGCCCCGGGAATCGACGGCGGCCCGTCCTTCGGCCCCGTCAGCCCCACGGTGCCGCCGATCGCCTGGTAGTTGATGTCGTGGCCGACCACGTCGCGATAGGGTCCGTCGGCCCCGAACCCCGTGAGGCAGCAGTAGACGAGGCGCGGGTTCGCGTGCTGGAGCGCTTCGTAGTGGACGCCGAGTCGCTCGGCCGCGGCGGGCCGCATCCCGACCAGGACGACGTCGGCGCGCTCGGCCAACCGGCGGAAGACGCCGAGACCCTGCTCGCTCTTGAGGTCGAGTCCCATCACCCGCGTGTTGCGGCGCATCCCGTATGCCCAGAACGGGGCCTTCCACTGCGAGCGGCCGCGCTTCTCCAGTACGGCGCGGGCCTCGACGATCCGCACGACGTCGGCCCCGAGGTCGGCGAGAATCTTGATGCAATGGGCCCCCGGTCCGACGTTGGTGAGGTCGACTACCTTCAGGCCTTCCAGGGCGCTGCTCATCGGCTCCTCGCGGTTCGCATGGATGAGGAGCGTCGATACACGGTCGCGAGGGGCTTCCACAAGCATGGACGCGCGACTCACTGAGGAACAGCAGGCGCTGCGCGAGAGCGTGGCCCGCGTCGCCGGGAACCTGGCGCCGCGGTCGCCGGCGGCGCTTCCGCCGACGGGGACCGGCGACGTGGAATGGCACACGCTCGCGCAGATGGGTCTGCTCGGGATGCGCGTCCCCGAGACGGCGGGCGGGATGCCGGTGTCGGGCGTCGAGGTCGTGCTCGCGGCCGAGGAGCTGGGCCGGCGGGTCGTGCCGCAGCCGTTCGTCGGCTCGGCCGTCTGTGCCACCAGCCTGTTGGTCGCCGCCGGGGCATCGGCCGGCGTGCTCGAGGCGCTGGCGGCTGGTCGAATGCGCCTCGCGCCCGCGCTCGCCCAGACCCTCGAGCGGTTGGCGGTGCGGGGCGAGCCGGCGATCGCGTGGGAAGCGCGCGGGGCGCAGGCGAGTCTCGTGGTCGATCGGGAGTCGCGGCGGCTGGTCGCCGTGCGCCCGCGCGCCACGCCCCTTGCCGCAGCGGACCCGACGCGCGAGCTGCGCGCCGTCGACGCGACGGCCGAAGCCATGGACGTCGGCGACCTGGGTGGTCCGCTGCCGGCGGATGCCCTCGACCGCGCGCTCGCGCTCACGCTCGCCGCACTCGCCGCCGATCTGGTCGGGGTGATGCAGGCGGCGCTCGATCTGTCGGTGGCGCACGTCGCCACCCGCGTGCAGTTCGGCGTGGCGGTGGGGACGTTCCAGGCGGTGCAGCACCTGGCGGCGGAGGCGCAGGTGTCGATCGAGGCTGCGCGGGGACTCGCGTGGTACGCGGGCTGGGCGGTGGATGCGTCGAGCGCGCAGGAGGCGTTGCTCGCGGCACGCACCGCGAAGGCCTACGCCTCGGAGCACGCGCGCGAGGTGACCGAGACGGCGCTGCAGCTCCATGGGGGCGTCGGCTTCACCTGGGAGCACATGCTGCACGTGCTGGTGCGGCGGGCCCTCGTGGGCCGACAGACGCTCGGCGACGAGCATCTGCAGATCGAGGCGATCGGCGCGTGCCGGTCGCGCGGCTCCGCGTGAGCCGGGGAGCAAGGGCATGGACTTCCGCGACACGTCCGACGAGCACGCGTTCCGCATCCAATTCCGTCGCTGGCTCGCGGCACAGGCGCCGCGCGAGGCGATCCCCGCCGAGCCCGACGCACGCGCCGCATTTCTCCACGCGTGGCATCGTATGCTCTATGCCGCGGGCTACGTCGGGCTGTCCTTTCCGGTCGACTGTGGCGGACGGGGGCTGGCGCCGGTCTACGAGGCGATCTTCAACGACGAGCTGGGCGCCGCCGGGGCACCGCCGGGCCCGTCGTTCGGTCACATCGCCAACGCCATCCGTCTCTACGGCACCGACGCGCAGCGGGCGCAGCACCTTCCGCCGCTCCTGTCGAGCGCGCTGCGCTGGTGCCAGGGCTTCAGCGAACCGGGCGCGGGATCGGATCTCGCGAGCCTGTCGACGCGGATGGAGCCGGTCGAGGCGAACGGCGTCATCGTGCGCTATCGGATCACAGGGCAGAAGATCTGGACGAGCGAGGCGATCTGGGCCGACTGGTGCCTGCTGCTCGCGCGATCGGAGCCGGGCTCGCAGCGGCACCGCGGCCTCTCGGTGATCGTGGTTCCGATGCGCACGGCCGGGATCGACTGCCGGGCGATCGTCACCGCGAGCGGCACGCGCGAATTCGCGGAGGTCTTCTTCGACGGTGCCGAGGTCGATGCGGCCAACCTGTTGGGGAACGCCGGGCAGGGATGGGAGATCGCGATGTCGCTGCTCGGCTACGAGCGGGGGCCGGCCGACATCGGCTGGGTATCGCGCTTCGCGCGCACGCTTGGCGTGCTCGAGGACGACGCGCGTGCTGGCCGGCTGCGCACGTCACCATCGCTGCACGCGTCCCTGGCGCGGGCCTACGTGGACCTGCGGGCACTGCAGGTGCAGGTGCAGCGCACGCTGTCGCGCCGGGCCGACGGCTCCACGCCGGGGCCGGAGGGCTCGATCGACAAGCTCCTGATGACGCGCACGGATCAGAGTCTGCACCGCGCGATGATGGACCTCCGCGGCGCCGCGCCACTGCTCGACGTCGGGCTCGAGCTGGATACGTACTTCTGGTCCCGTGCCCAGTCGATCTTCGGCGGCACGTCGCAGATCCAGCGCGATATCGTGGCCCAGCGCCTGCTCGGGCTGCCGCGCCGCCCACCGCCGACCAGCGCTACTTCCCGAGGCGCGACAGCGCCTGGAGGTCGAACGTCCGCTCCGGGTTGAGCTTCACGCGGCGGTCGAAGAGGCCCGTTGGGTCGGCGCGGATGCCGGCGAGGGTCGCGCGCCCGGCCTTCAGGTTCTCTGCACACTGCCAGGCTCCCTCGTTGGTCCAGATCCACTCGACCTCCGGCATGCCGTCGCGGAGGGCGGGCGCGTTCAGATAGCCGTTCACCTGGTACGTGTTCAGCAGCTCCCCGGTCCACGAGAACTTCCGGGCCCAGGCGCCGATCCAGGACTCCGCGTCGATCCAGAGCTCGATCCGGCCGAACAGGTAGTAGCGGTCCTTCGGAACGCCTTCGACGACCCAGAACTTCCGTTTGGTGAGCACGCCGTCGGTGGGAGCCCAGGCGACGCCCGTCCATCCCGGCATGGCGTAGCCGGCGACCTTGGCGCCCTTGGTCCAGATGCTGCGCCAGCCCCCGGTGTCGGCTTGGTAGGCCGCGCTGGTGGCCGCGCCGCGGATCGAATACGGCTCCGAGATGCGAAACCCCTCCCGCATCCCGATGGTCTTCCAGGTGAAGTCCTGCGGCTTGGCGTCGAAGAAGTGACCGTCGTCCTGTGAGAGGTCGGAGCCGAGAAAGCCGTCGGACCGATTCGACGGGCTGACGGCGCGCACGCGGCGCAGTGCCGGCACGTACGTCCAGACCGCGTCGCGCCGCTCGGGATCGAGGTATCGGAAGACCAGCGCCGCGGTGCCCTGCATGTCGGCCGGCGTGAGCGAGACGGACAGCGATTGCCACTCGTAGCGCCCCGGGTTCGGCAGGCGGTGCAACGCCGACTGGTTCTCGTAGAACGCGAAATACACGTCCTGCATCGACTCGCGATCCTTCGCGGTCGAGCTCAGCCAGACGATGAGGGCGTGGTAGTGGAATCCGCCGACGTTCCAATAGTTGTGGAACTGGTTCCACACCGCCTTCACCCCGGCCTTCGGGTCGTTGGCGTCGAGCTTCGGGAACGGGATGCCGTAGACGTAGTCGGGCTGCTTGCCGGTGGCCCGCTCGACGATCGTGGCGTGCTCGTCGACGTCGAGCCGGGTCGTGTTCTCGCGCGTCGCCTCTTCGAACGAATGATCCCAGTGGATCAGCCCGGTGGGCCAGGACGCGACGTCGTTGCGGTACTCCCCCTTCCGATAGTGCGCGTAGATCTCGGGCGGGAGGAGGTCCTTGGCGAGGTCGGCGTTCTTCTCGTCGACCGTGTCGCCGATCCGGAGGCCAGGCGCGACCTCGCGACCGACCGGCTCGTAGCGCTTCGGATCGGGTGGCCATGGGCGATCGATCGGCGGAGGTCCTGCCTCCACCCAGAGGCCAGACATCCCCCAGAAGGCCAGCCCAACCGCCCATCCGATCCTACCCATGCAGCGCCCCCCCCCCGGACACTCGAGCAGAATTCCCGGCTTCGCCCGGGACGCTACACCGGCGACGGCGATCCGAGCAAGCGTCGCAGCCGATCAGACCAGCGGTTCGTAGGCGAAGTACTCTGCGGACGTCTGCAGCGGAGCGAAGTGGTGACGCAGCGTGCCGACGACGATCTCGGTGAGGGACTCCGGCGTCCAACCGGCCTCGTGGTGGAGAGATCGGATCGGTCGGTTGTGGCTGAACAACATGATTTCCTTCCCCCGGACTCCGAAGACCTGCCCCGAAACTCCCTTGGCGGCCTCCGAGGCCAGGAAGACGGCGACGGGGGCAATGTGCTCCGGCCCCATCCGCTTGAGCTTCTCCAAGCGGGCCTTCTCGATCTCGGTCTCCGACGGCATGGTCCCGATCATCCGCGTCCACGCGAAAGGCGAGATGCAATTCGCGGTGACGTTGTAGCGCGCCATTTCCAAGGCCACCGACTTCGTGAAGCCGAAGATGCCCATCTTGGCCGCCGCGTAGTTGGCTTGCCCGATGTTGCCCACGAGCCCCGCCGTCGACGTCATGTTGATGACGCGTCCCCACTGGCGCTCGCGCATGTGCGGCGCCGCCGCGCGGGTCACCGTGAAGGTGCCTTTCAGGTGCGTATTGATGACCGCGTCCCACTCCTCCTCGGCCATCTTGAAGATCATGCGGTCGCGCAGGATGCCGGCGTTGTTCACCACGACGTCGACGCTCCCAAAGTGGTCGAGCGCCGCCTGGACGATGCGGTGCCCCCCGTCCATCGTGGCCACCGAGTCGTAGCTGGCCGCGGCCTGGCCACCAAACCCCTCGATGGTGCGCACCACGTCGTCCGCGGGTGCGGCGGATTCTCCGCGCCCGTCGGCGGCCACGCCCATGTCGTTGACGATCACCTTGGCGCCGTGGCGTGCCATCAACAGCGCGATCTCGCGGCCGATGCCGCGTCCCGCGCCGGTCACGACCGCCACCTTGTCCTGGAGCATCATCGCCGGGTCCTCCGTCCGATTACCGCGCCGCGCGCGAAGTCGCGCAACGTACGGCACGGAGGAAAGGGCGGTCAAGGGAATGTCGCGAGGCCTCGGCACGGCACCTCCACGATGCGAACCACTACTCCGATCCCGGGCACTGCTTCAGGGCCGGGACGGGGTAGCACCGCGGGCTTGGTGGTCGTGTGCCTTGACGCGGAGCTCATGAAGAAATGGGCGGCGGGCTCGGGCATCGGCGGCTGACGAATCGGGGGCTTCGCGTCTATGCCGGGAGGGGGAGTCGAACCCCCACGCGGGTTGTCCCCGCAGCGGATTTTAAGTCCACCGCGTCTGCCAGTTTCGCCATCCCGGCGCGCCAGACCCGTGCATAGACCGTGGATGCGTGGCCGTCCAATCGCGGGCACGACTGTGCCGCGGCTCCGGGGGGGCTGGCACAACCGCGTCGCGCGTGGCACACCGCGGCCAGCGCGACGCGCCGTGCCCTTGGCAGACTACGTGGCACGTGCCGGCGCGCATCCGCAATGGTCCCACGAAGCGATGCCAAATGGGCATGCGGCGGCGACGCGCCAACCCCGCCCGCCAGCTCGGACTTCTCGCGAAGTGCGGGTCGGGCCGGGGGTGTCCGCGGCTGCCCGCCACATGCGACGGCACATGGGCGGCATGAGTCTTGTTCTCCCGATCCACAGGAGGCGAGCAGAACGTGCAGAACAACGTGAGAACGAGTCGGGTCCGCGCGCGGCGGACGATCGCAACGGCATTCCTGACCCTGGTCGCTGCAACCACCATGGTCATCCTGGCGGGGGGCGCCGCGGACATCACCTCCAACGCCGAGGCGGCCACGGTCAGCAGGCACAGGGGCAGTCGAGCGGGCACGAGCGACTCCGGGACGCCGCGCTGCAATCAGTGCACGACGGGCGAGGATTGCGACGACGGGAATCCTTGCACGACCGATCGCTGCTGTGAGGGTCGTTGCTGCTCGGAGCCGATCGCGGACTGCTACCCCTGCCGCGACGCGAGCGACTGCGACGATGGAACCGCGTGTACGGTCGACATCTGCAACGCGAGCGGTGCCTGCGAGTGGACGGACGTCCCCTCCTGCACCGCGTGCGAGACCTCCGAAGACTGCGGCGACGCGAATGCGTGTACCGCGGACATCTGTGACGCCGGCCAGTGCCGGCACGTCACGGAGGAGGGCTGCGTCCGCTGCGACCTCGAGGTCGAGGCTCTGACGGTGCCAGGGATCGCGATCCCGACCGACCAATGCGACGACGGGAACGCCTGCACGACGGACACCTGCAGCGCCGGGCGCTGCGCGCACACGGACGTACCGAGCTGTGAGCCCTGCACGACGGCCGAGGACTGCGGCGATGGCAATCCCTGCACGACCGACACCTGTGACGCCGGCCAGTGCCATCACGCCGCGGAGAACGACTGCGTCCGCTGCGACCTCGAGGTCGAGGCTCTGACGGTGCCAGGGATCGCGATCCCGACCGAGCAGTGCGACGACGCGGACCCCTGCACGACCGACGTCTGCGCACCGTCGGGTGTCTGCACCCACGTTCGGATACAGGACTGCGTGGCCTGCGAGACCGCCACGGAGTGCGCCGACGAGGACGCCTGTACGGACGACGCCTGCGTCGAGGGCATGTGCCAGCACACCCGCCGCGAGGGCTGCGGCGCGTGCACCCCGGTCGCCGAGGTCTGCGGCGATGGGATCGACAACGACTGCGACGGTGTCACGGACTGCAACGACTCCGACTGCGCGGCGACCTCCGTCTGCCAGCCCGATCGAGTGGCCGAGATCTGCGGCGACTGCATCGACAACGACGGCGACGGCTTCGTCGACTTCGAGGATCCGGATTGCTGCGCCGCCACGGCGCACCTCGCGATCGGCCGCCTCGCGATCCGCCCCGACCCGCGGAGCCCGCGGTCGCTCCGGAACAAGCTCCGCGTGAAGGCGCGCACGCGCGTGTTCGCGCCGGACAGCGGTGTTCCGCTCACGGAAGACACGACCCTCCAGGTGCGCGATGCACGGGGCGAGCTCTTCTGCCGGACCATCGACGCCCCGCGGTGGAGCCGCTTCACGCCGCGCGTCGTGCGCTTCAAGGACCGTCCGGGCGACTACGCCGGAGGGCTCATGAAGGGACGCTGGAAGGTCCGCCGCAACGGAACCGTCGTCTTCCGGACCCGCGGGCGGAAGATGCGGATGCGGCGGCCACAGGGTTCGGAGCTGACCGTCACGCTCCGCCTCGGCAATCAGTGCGTGCAGACATCACGGCCGCTGCGCCAGACCAAGCTCGGGGTGCTCGTCCTCCGCTAGATCCGCGGACACGGACACGAACGCGAAGACCGCGGGGCGGCGAGGGTGACCTCGTCGCCCCGCGGGCGTTGTGGGCCTGGCCGCCGTCGTCTATAGGGTGCCCCGCATCCGTATGATCCAGGAGATCTCGCGCCCGCTGCCGGAGGGTCCCGATGGCGCGCCCATGGACGGGCCAGCGCCGACGATCTACGGAAAGTTCTTCTTCGTCGGCGATCGCAAGCTCTACCTGCGCGGGGTGTCCTACGGGCCGTTCGGTGTCGCGCGCCACGGCTTTCCGTTCCCGATCGAGCCGACCGTCGAGCGGGACCTGGCACTCATGCGCGAGTGTGGCGTCAACTGCCTGCGCACGTTCACCGTCCCGCCGCGCTGGTTGCTCGACCGGGCCGCCGCACACGGCGTGCGCGTGATGGTCACGATCCCGTGGGCGGAGCACATCTCCTTCCTCGACCGGCCGGAGGTCGTGGCCGAGATCCGCGGGACGGTGCGCGCGGCGGCGCAGCAGCTCGGCGACCACCCGGCGCTCCTTGCCTTCCTGGTCGGAAACGAGATCCCGCCCGATATCGTGCGGTGGTACGGCCCGCGGCGCGTGCAGGAGTTCCTGCGCACCCTCGTGCAGGAGGTGAAGCAGCGCGCGCCGCACGCGCTCGTCAGCTATGCGAACTTTCCGTCGACCGAGTATCTCGACCTGCAGGAGTTCGTCGACTTTTTGTCGTTCAACGTCTACCTCCACCGCGAGGCGGCATTTCGCCGCTACATCTCGCGGCTTCAGAACCTGGCCGAGGACAAGCCGCTCGTCCTCACCGAGTTCGGCGTCGACTCGATCCGCGAAGGCCGCGATGCCCAGGCGACCTTGCTCTCCTGGATGGTTCCGGCGGCCTTCGAAGCGGGGGCCGCGGGCACCTTCGTGTTCTCGTGGACCGACGACTGGTTCACCGGGGGCGCGCAGATCGCGGACTGGGCGTTCGGGCTGGTGGACGCCCGCCGGGAGAAGAAGCCCGCATTCCACGCCGTCCAGGCGCAGTACTCCGCGCCGCTGCCGCCGCGCCTCGATCGACCGCCGCGCGTGTCCGTCGTCGTCTGCGCCTACAACGCGGAGCGAACGATGGACGCGTGCCTCGCGTCGCTGCGTACGCTCAACTACCCGGACTACGAGGTCGTGGTCGTCAACGACGGCTCGACCGACCGCACGCTCGAGATCTCGCAGCGTCATGCGGCCGCCTTCGCTGCCGACGCGACGGCGCCCCCGTTCGTGCTGATCGACCAGCCGAACAAGGGCCTCAGCCTCGCGCGCAACGTCGGCGCGGAGGCCGCAACGGGTGCGATCGTCGCGTACACGGATTCGGACTGCGTGCCCGATCCCGACTGGCTCGCGTTCCTGGTGTACCGGTTCGTTCGCAGCGGCTTCGTGGCCGTCGGCGGACCCAACTTCGCCCCGCCCGAGCCGAGCCTCGTCCCAGCCGCCGTGGCGGTGTCGCCCGGGGGCCCCATGCACGTGCTCCTCGAGGACGAGGTCGCCGAGCACATTCCCGGCTGCAACATGGCCTTCACGAAGAAGGCGATCGAGGAGGTCGGCGGGTTCGATGCAGTGTTCGCAGCGGCCGGGGACGACGTCGACTTCTGCTGGCGGCTGCAGAACCGGGGCTACCCCGTCGGCTTCAGTGCGGCGGCCACGGTCTGGCACTACCGGCGCAACACGGTGAAGGCGTATCTGCGGCAGCAGATGGGCTACGGGAAGGCGGAGGCGCTGCTCTACTTCAAGCATCCCTACCGCTTCAACATGCTCGGGCAGTCACGCTGGCTCGGTCGCATCTACGGCGAGCTCACCACCGGCGTTCTCTCGCGGCGCCCCGTGATCTACTTCGGGGCGTTCGGCCGCGGCCTGTTCCAGTCGATGTACGACCCGCCGTCGTCGCTGCTGAGCTACCTGCCGTTCACGCTCGAGTGGAACGCGGTCGGCATCCTCGCGTTCGTGGCCGCGCTCGTGTCGCCGCGCATCTTGCCGATCGCTGCGCTCCCGCTCGGGATCTCGCTCGCGTGGTCGGTCGCGACCGCGCTGCGGGCTCGCATCGACCCGCGCTTCACGGGCGTCCGGGCGCGTGCGCTGATCGCCGTGCTCACCTACCTCGGGCCGCTCGTACGGGGGGCGCAGCGCTACCTCTGGCGGCTGCGGAGCATGGCGGACGTCGGTCGGATCGAGATGACGGGCCCGCGGCAAGTGCCGTCGGTCGACTGGAGCCAGCGGCGCTTCACGCTCAGCTACTGGAGCGAGCAGGGCCACGAGAAGGAGTCGCTGCTCGGCGCCGTGATGGAGTTTCTGATCCCGCGCAAGTACCTGATCGCGGTCGACCCCGGCTGGAACCCCTGGGACCTCGAGGTGTACCGGGGACTCTGGGCCAAGGCGCGGGTGGCCGTCGCCGCCGAGAACCACGGCGGGAACAAGCGGATGCTCAACGTCCGCTGCGAGCTGCGGCTGACGCGCGTGGCCCAACTGACGCTGCTCGGCTTCACGATCGCGGTCGCGTGTGGGTTGGCCTTCGGCGTGCCCGAGATCGCGAGCGCCGGAATGGCGCTCGGCTTGGTGAACCTCGCCGTGATCGCGGGCGAGAACCTGCGGCTGGGCCGCATTCTCAACGACACCTTCGATATCGTCGCGAGCGGGATCGCGCTCCGCCCGCTCGGCGTGCAGGCGCCGCCGGCGCCGCCCGCGCGCGCCGCGTAGGATCATGTCCGGCACGCTGCGCCTGGTGCCGAAAGTCCTGCGTCGGGTCGCGCCCTACGGCGGCCTGTTCGCGTTCGCGGTGCTCCAGGTGCTCGCGATCGGGCTTCTCGAGCTGGCGAAGCCCTGGCCGCTCAAGGTGATCGTCGACAGCGTGCTCGGCGGACACCCGCCGGGATTCGCGGTGCTCCGCGACCTGGATGGTCGTGGCATCCTGGTGGTCGCGTGCGCGGTGCTCGTCGGGGTCTACGCGCTCCTCGGCGTGCTGAGCGTCACCAGCAACTACGCGACGATCAGCGTCGGGCAGCGGCTGGTGAACGACTTCCGCAGCGAGCTGTACGCGCACCTCCAACGCCTCTCCCTGGCCTTCCACAGTCGGCGGGAGGTCGGGGATCTGCTCTACCGGCTCACCGCCGATACGTTCGCCATCCAGACGCTCACGATGAACGGATTCTTCCCGATCGTGACCTCGGTCGTGCTGCTGGGCGGCATGGTCACGGTGATGGTCCGACTCGACCCCCTGCTCACCGCGATCGCGCTGGCGATCGTGCCGCTGCTGCTGCTGAGCATCGCGCGCATGAGCCACCGGATCACGGCGCTCTCGGCTGCCGCACGCATCAAGGAGAGTCTGCTCTGGGGCGTCGCACAGCGCACGATCGGGGCGATCCGCGTGATCCAGGCCTTCACGACGGAAGAGGAGGAACACCGCCGCTTCGTCGACACGAGCCGCGCGAGCCTCGACGCCAACCTCCGCCTCTACACGTTCCAGACGGTCTACAGCGCGCTCGTGAACGTCGTGATCGCTGCCGGAACCGCCGCCGTGCTGTGGGCGGGCGTGACCCACGTGCTCGCCGGCGCGCTCACCGTCGGCGAGGTGCTGGTGTTCACGAGCTATCTGGCGTCGCTCTACGCCCCGATCAACAGCCTGACGCAGACCTACGGGCTGATCCAGGGCGCACGGGTGGGTGCGGAGCGGGTGTTCGAGATTCTCGAGACGGCACCCGACCTGGTCGACGGGCCGCGCCAGCTGACGCGCGCGGAGGTGCGCGGTGCGGTGTCGTTCGAGGACGTGCGTTTCGGCTACGACGACTCGCGCGTGGTGCTCCGTGGCGTGACGTTTCAGGCCAACCCGGGCGACCTGATCGCGATCGTCGGGGCCACGGGCGCTGGGAAGACCACGCTCGTGAGTCTGATCCCGCGCTTCTACGATGCGTCGGCCGGGCGCGTCCTCCTCGACGGGGTCGACGTGCGGGACTTTCGGCTGAAAGCGCTCCGCCAACAGGTGGGCATGGTGCTGCAGCCCGCGCTCGTGTTTCCGACGACCGTGCGCGACAACATCGCCTACGGGCGTCCCGAGGCGACCGATGCCGAGGTACGCCGGGCCGCCGGGCTGGCCCAGCTCGACGACTTCCTCGCGCGCCTGCCCCGCGGGCTCGACACGGCCGTCGGCGAGGGGGGCGCGACGCTGTCCGCGGGCGAGCAGCTGCGGATCACGATCGCGCGCGCCATTCTGCGCGATGCCCCGGTGCTCATCCTCGACGAGCCCACCTCCGCGCTGGACGCGACGACGGAGGCGCGCGTGATGGCCGGCCTCGAGCGCCTGATGGAGGGCCGGACCACGTTCGTGATCGCCCACCGGCTCTCGACCGTACGTCGCGCCGACGCGATCCTCGTGCTCGACGAAGGCCGGATCGTGGAACAGGGACGGTTCCAAGAGCTGATCGCGCGCGGCGGGGTGTTCGCGGCCCTCCATCGCACGCAGTTCGGGGAGGAGGCGGACCATGCCGCAACGCCGTGACACCATTCTCGTCCTGGGAATCGTGGGACAGTATCCGATGGCCGGGGTCGCCTGGCAGGCGCTGCATTACCTCCTCGGCTTTCAGGCCCTCGGCTGGGACGTCTATTACGTCGAGGACTCCGGCGCGCCGCCCTACGATCCGCGCAGCGGCGGCGTGAGCGACGACTGCGGCTACGCCGTCGCGTACGTCGCGGACTGCATGCGCCGCCACGGGCTCGACGAGCGCTGGGTCTACCTCGACATGATGCACAACCAGACCCACGGGCTCTCGGCCTCCCGCCTGCAGGAGCTCTACCGCTCGGCGACCGCGATCGTGAATCTCTGCGGCGCGACGGCGCCGCGCGAGGAGCACCGGCAGAGCGGTCGGCTCATCTACGTCGAGACCGATCCCGTGTACGAACAGCTCCGGATCGCGAGCGGCGACGAATCCTCGCTCGGGTTCCTCGCGGCCCATGACGTCCTGTTCACGTACGGCGAGAACCTCGGGCAGCCCGATTGCCCGGTGCCAGTGACCCGCTTCGCGTGGAAGACGACGCGGCCGCCGGTGGTGCTCGAGTGCTGGCCCCCACGCGACGAGGACGCGCACTACTTCACCACGGTCGCGAGTTGGTCGAACAAGGGCAAGGACATCACCTTCCAGGGCGAGACCTACCAGTGGTCGAAGCACACCAACTTCCTGCGGTTCCTCGAGCTGCCGCGCCACACGCCGCAGCGCTTTCGCCTGGCGATGAAGCCCGACCGGCCGGAGACGGAGGCGCGCGTCCGGGACGCGGGCTGGGAGCTCATCGATCCGGGTCCGGCGTCCGGCGACGTCGACGCCTACCGGGACTTCATCGCAACGTCACGAGGGGAGTTCACCGTGGCGAAAGACATCTACGTTCGGCCCCGCAGCGGCTGGTTCAGCGACCGCAGCGTCTGCTACCTCGCAGCCGGGCGCCCGGTCGTCACGCAGGACACGGCGTTCGCGAAGTTCGTCCCCACGGGCCGTGGGCTGTTTTCCTACTCCACCATGGACGAGGCGATCGCGGCGCTCGCCGCGATCGACGCCGACTACCCGGCGCATCGGAAGGCGGCGCGGGAGATCGCGAGCGAACATTTCGGGTCGCGTCCCGTGCTGACGCGCATGCTCCGAGACGCCGGGCTCGCGTAGAGAGCGACGGGGGCGGCCATGCGCGTGATCGTGACTGGCCTGGTCGCTACGTACCCGGTGGCTGGCGTGGCGTACGACTATCTCCAGTACGTGCAGGGATTCCACGCGCTCGGCTGCGACGTGGTGTATCTCGAGGACACGGGGCAGTGGTTCTACGATCCGGTTCGCGAGACGTTCACCCCGGAGCCGGACACCGGCGCACGCTTTCTGGCATACGCCCTGCGCGAGCTGCTCCCCGCACGGGCCGACGCGTGGGCCGTGCGGGCACCCGACGGTCGGTGGGCGGGCACAGATGGCGCCGAGGTGGAGCGGCTCTGCGCTTCGGCAGACTTGTTCCTCAACCTGTCGGGTGCGTGCTGGCTGCGCGATCCGTATCGGCGTGCGCGGCGCACGGCGTACGTCGACACCGATCCCTGCTACAGCCAGGCCAAGCTCGCCGGCGCCGCGGCCGGGACGGTCACCGAGGAGATCGCGGGACAGGTCGCGCTCATCCGCGCCCACGACGTGTTCTTCACGCTCGGCGAGCACGTGGGCGCGCCCGACTGCGCCATCCCCACGTGCGGCATCGCGTGGCACCCGACGCGGCAGCCGATCGTGCTCGCCAACTGGCCCGTGTCACCACCGTGCGCCGACGGGCCCTTTACGACGGTGATGTCGTGGAAGATCGAGCCCGCCGCACCCGTCGTCGGCGGGTCCACGTACGGCGGGAAGGACGTCGAATTCGAGCGCTTCCTCGATCTTCCCTCGCGCACCCCGGTGCCGCTCGAGGTTGCGCTGTCCGGGCGGGCGCCGCGCGAGCGACTCACCGCAGCGGGCTGGCGGGTCGTGGAGGCGCGCCGGGTGTCGTCGACGCTCGGTGCCTACCGCGGCTACATCGAGCGCTCGCGGGGAGAGGTGTCGGTCGCGAAGAACGCCTACGTCGCGACGCGCAGTGGGTGGTTCAGCACGCGCAGCGCGGCTTATCTCGCATCGGCGCGCCCCGTGGTCGTTCAGGACACCGGGTTCTCGAGTCATCTCCCTTCCGGACCGGGGCTGCGGCCGTTTACGACCATGCCCGCGGCGGTGGCGGCGCTCGAGGCGGTGGCGGCCGATGTCACCGCCGCCGCAGAGCACGCGCGGACGGTTGCGGAGGAGTGCTTCGAAGCGGGAGCCGTGCTGCGCCGGCTCCTCGCCGACGCCGGGTTCTGATGGCACGCATCGTCGTCGCCGGGTTTCTCGTGCGCAACCCGCTCGGCGGCTACGCCTGGCAGGCGGCGCATTATCTCCTCGGGCTCACCGCGCTCGGCCACGAGGTCTGGTTCTACGAGGACACCGGACACTACGCGCCCGCCTACAATCCGGTGACCAACGCGTTCGGCCCCGACTATGCCTTCGGCATCCGTGCAGCCGAAGCGCTGCTGGGTCGGCTTGGCCTGGGCGACGGTTGGGTGTTCTGCGACGTCGAGCGCGGCGTCGAGCACGGTCCGGGTGCCGGGAGGGCGGCCGCGCTGCTGCGCGAGTGCGACCTCCTGATCAACGTCGCGGGCATCAACCGGATTGCGCCCGAGCGCCGCGCCGGTCGTCCGGCGATCTACGTCGACATCGATCCGGGGGTGACGCAGATCAAGGCGGCCGGCGGCGATACGCTCCTGCGCGAGATTCTCGACGAGCACGTGGCGCACTTCACGTTTGGCGAGAACATCGGCACGCCGCGCTCGCCGCTGCCGTCGGCAGGCTATCGCTGGCATCCAACGCGACCGCCGGTCGCGATCGCGCAGTGGTCCGGTGCCCCCGGGGGCGGCCGGGCCTACACGACGATCGGGACGTGGAACTCCACCGATCGGGACCTCGTGTTCGAGGGCGTCACGTACACCTGGCGGAAGCGCACCGAGTGGCTCCGCTTTCTCACGCTGCCCGCCGCGACCGGCCGCACGTTCGAGGTCGCCATGAACGTGGACGCCGTGCCCGGCGACGTCGACCGACTCACCGGGGCGGGCTGGGGTGTGGTCGATCCCCGCCACGTATCGGGCGATCCCTGGCGGTACCGCGACTACATACGCGACTCGCGCGGGGAGTTCACGGTGGCGAAGGATCTCAACGTGCGGCTGCGCGGCGGCTGGTTCAGCGACCGGGCGGCCTGCTACCTCGCGGCCGGCCGCCCGGTGGTCGAACAGGACACGGGTTTCGGCGACGTGCTCCCGCTCGGCCCCGGGCTGCACGCGTTTCGCGATCTGGCGGGCGCGATCGAGGCGGTGGCGACGATCGAGGCCGACTACACCGCGGCCCGCCGCCACGCGGCGGCGGTCGCGCGGGAGTACTTCGCGGCCGACCGCGTGCTCGCGGCGATGCTGCGCGTCGTCGGGCTGTAGCCACAAGCCCGGCGCAGATGGAGATCCGGCAGTCAGGGAGCGAGGGCGGCGAACACCTCGTTCGGGCGCAGGAAGCGATGCAGGAAGTCCGGCGAGGCGGCGAGCTGGGTCGCATAGGCCGCGAGCGCGCGGGACTTGGCGGCGCGCTCGGCCGGGGCGAGCGCGAAATCGCGCCACGACGTGTGCGGAACGAGCGCAGGCGCGGGCGGGGGCATCGGGTCGTCCGCGCCGTTGGGGGAGGGCGGCCAGTGCGGGTGGTGGACGAGATAGGCGAGACATTGCGGGCGCGCCGGGAGCAGCCCACGGGCCGTCGCAGCGTCGACCGCTCGGGCCACGAACAGCCCGACCGTGGCGTGGTCCGCGTGCGAGTCGCTCGGGTGCGGGAGCACGACTACGTCGGGCCGAACGTCCTCAACGACGGCGATCAGCGTCGCGATCAGGTCCTCGCCGTCGTAGCGCACGCCGGGTGCCGCCCCGGGCGGACGATCGCGCTCGGTGAAGACCGATGTGTACGGCGCGGTGCGCCGCCAGTGCGCGGTCCAGAGCTCGTCGAGGCCACCGTCGGGAAAGCGAAGGAAGCGCAACGCGCCGTCGGCGAGACCGAGCGCGCGGGCGGCTTGGCGGGCTTCGCCCTCGCGCCGGACACCCAGGGCCCGATAATCCTCGGGACCGACGTCGGGCCGCCCGACGTTCGCCTGCACGGCCCATTGCCAGCCGTCGCCGTCGGTGACGAAGACGACCGTCACCGGGGCGCCGCGGGCGGTGAGGCGCGTGATCAAGCCGCCGGCGGCGATCGTCTCGTCGTCCGGGTGCGGGGCGACCACCAGCACGCGGGGCAAGGGCGGCAGGACGAGCGGGACGGGACGGGACGGCGCGCAGGCGCCGCTGCCGATCACGAGCGCCAACAGGGCCGCGCGCTGCACCGTGCTGTCCCGCTCCGCCGCCGGCGTCAGACCTTGTAGCGCTCGAGGAGGTTGCGCGCGATCACCAGACGTTGGATCTCGTTCGTTCCTTCGCCGATGATCATGAGCGGGGCGTCGCGGTAGTAGCGCTCGACGCGAAACTCCTTCACGTAGCCGTAGCCGCCGAGGATGCGCATCGCTTCGAGGGAGATCTCCTGGCAGCTCTCCGAGGCGAAGAGCTTCGCCATCCCGGCCTCGAGGTCGCAGCGTTGGCCCGAGTCCTTCAGCTGCGCGGCCCGGCGAACGAGCAGGCGGGCCGCCTCGATCTTCGTCGCCATGTCGGCGAGTTTCAGCTGGATCGCCTGGTGCTCGCAGATCGGCTTGCCGAAGGCGCTGCGCTCCTGGGCGTAGCGGATCGCATCCTCGAACGCCGCGCGGGCCACGCCGACCGCGCGCGCAGCGATGTTGATGCGGCCGACCTCGAGCCCGGAGAGCGCGATCTTGAGCCCAACCCCCTCGCGCCCACCGATCAGGTTGGCGGCCGGAACCTCGTAATCCTCGTACAGCACCTCGCAGGTTTCGATGCCGCGGTAGCCGAGCTTCTCCATGTGACGGCCCACGGTCAGGCCAGGACCCTTCGGCGCCGCGAACATGCTGATTCCCCGGTGAGGCGGCGTGGCGGTCGGGTCGGTCTTGGCGATCAGCGAGAAAACCGTCGCCGTCTGCGCGTTCGTGATGAACATCTTCGTGCCGTTCACCACGTAGCGGTCCTGCACGCGACGCGCCGTCGTCCGGATCGCCTGGGTGTCGCTGCCGGCGTGCGGTTCGGTGAGACAAAAGCCGGCGCGCTCCTCTCCCGTCGCCAGGCGCGGGAGCCACTGCTGCTTCTGCTCGGGGGTTCCGTGGTGGGCCACGTGGAAGGCGAACATCAGGTGCGTGTTCAGCACCCCCGAGAGGCTCATCCAGCCGCGGCAGATCTCTTCGACGATCCGCGCGTAGGTCGAGTAGTCGAGGCCGAGCCCGCCGTACTCCACGGGGATCGTCGCGCCGAACAGCCCGAGCTCCCGCATGCGCTCGACGAGTGGCTGCGGGTACGCGTCGGCGTGCTCGTACGTGCTCGCGACCGGCACGACCTCGCGGTCGACGAATCGCCGTACCGTTTCGAGAATCTGTGCATTCACCTGCTCGCGGTCGTCCACCAGGGCACCCCCTCCTCGGCCGTGGGATGCACGGCATTCACCACGTTTGTCCCGAGCACGCAACGCGACCGCCTTGCAATGCGCGGCGGGCCTCACTACCGTGCACGGCGCTGTGCGTCGGGCGGTCTTTCTCGTCGCGGTACTTCTCGTGGCGAGCGTCGCGGGCGCCCGCCCCCAGGAGGGCACGCAGCCGGGCGACGAGACCGAGGTCTTCACGGGGACGGAGGACGTACCCGGGGGGGCGCGGCGGGAGTTGCCCGCGCTGCGCTATTGGCGGGTGCGAGCGACGCTCCGTGTCCCGGCCGGCGCGCGCGGGCGCGTGGCCGTGCTGGTCCCGCTCTCCGACGGTCGCCAGGACGTGCTCGCCCGGCGCGTGACGGCGCCCGGCTTTCGCTTCCGCGAGCTGGAGGAGACACCGAACCTGCGCGCGGAGTGGCTCGGCGACGAACACGGTGGTGGCACCATGCAGTACGACCTCGCGGTGCGCATCGTGGCGGCGCCGCACGTGCTCCCTGCGCTGGCGGTGCGCGACGTCGCCCCACCGCCGGCGGGCGAAGCCATGGCGCTGCCGTCGGCGCAGATCCAGACCACGGCGCCCGAGGTCGGCCAGCGGGCGCGCGAGATCGTCGGCACGAGCACGCGCGTCGACGAGGTGGTGTGGGCGCTCTACCAGCACACGGCGGCGTTCCTCCCCGCGGCGGACCCGCCGGGCCCGCAGGACGCCGTCACCGTTTTGGCGGCGCGGCGCGGGACGAGCCTCGGTCGTGCGCGGGCCCTGGTCGCGCTGCTCTCGGCCGCCGGCGTCCCGGCGCGGCTCGTTGGCGGGCTACGCCTGGCGAACGCGTCGGAGCGGCGTGCGACCAACTCGTGGGTCGAGGCGTGGACGGGTGGCGAGTGGGTGCCGCTCGACGCAGCCGGTGGCCACTATGCGACGCTGCCGAACAGCTACCTCGCGCTCTACCGTGGCGACGTGCCGCTCATCGTGCACACCGCGGGAGTCGATCTGGAGTACGGGTTCAGCGTGCGCGAGACGACGCGGAAGGGCGTCGAGGAGAGCGACGAGCCGGAGGTGGCGGTCGCGGGTGGCCGGGAGCCGACGGTGCGCGGCCCGGGGCGACACCCCGTCGAGACCCATGCCGCGTACGTGAGCGCGCCGGTGGCGTCGGTGGTGCTGATCGCCGACCAGAGCGTTCCCGCCGCGGCGACCGACCGCATCCTGACGGAGGCGCGCGCCGCCTCGATCGACTGCGTGCTGCTCACGGCGCGATTCGAGTCGCGCTACTTTCGGGAGAGCTACCTCTCACGACTGGTGGCCGCGAACGTCGACCTCATCCGCCAGGCGAACCTCGTCCTGGTGGCGACCGCGGACGACGCCGGCCTCTATGCGCTGCTGCACCTGGGCGAACGCGGCGTGCGCATGCCGGACAGTCGGATCGTGGCCGCCGGGGCAATGCGGTGGCCGGCGGCCCTCATGCTCGGCTCGCTGCTCGTCCAGCTGGTGGGCCCGGGCGAGGTCGTGCTCGTCCCCCGACCGGCCGGGCTCCTGCCGCTCTGGGAAGTCGCCCGGGCAAACCTGATCGACGGCGTGCCGATGCCCGAAGAGGCCGCGCGCTGGGGCATCGAGGCGCGCGTCGTCGGCTCCGCCGGCGCCCGGCTGCCGCGCTGGCGTCTTCCGCTGCGCGACGTGTGGGCGCGCGTCGTCCGCGCGCAGGTACCGCTCCCCGTGATCACCCTCATCCTGGTCCTGCCGATCCTCGCCACGCTCGCGGTCATCGCCCGGTTGGTGGTCGGGCTCGAGACATTTGGCATCTTCGGGCCGGTGATCGTCTCGCTCGCCTTTCTCACCACCGGGCTCCGCTGGGGGACCGTGATCTTCGTCACGATCGTGGGGCTCGGCGTCTGCCTGCGGGCCGTCCTGCAGCGCCTGCGGCTCCAGGCCGTGGCCCGGCTCGCGATCCTCATCGCGCTGGTCGCGGTGGTGATGGGCGGGCTGACGGCGGTGGGGGCGTCGCTCGGCATCGGCCCGCTGCTCAACATCAGCATCTTCCCGATGGTGATCATGTCCAACGTCATCGAGCACTTCGCCGCGTCGCAGGCGGAGCTCGGCACGCTGCCCGCCGTCCGCATGACGCTGAACACGCTGCTGCTGGCGGTCGCGTGCTACCTCGCGGTGGATCGCAGCGGCCTGTCGTCGCTGCTGCTGGCGTGGCCGGAGGTCCTGCTCGTCTCCGTCGCGCTCGACGTGGTCGTCGGGCGCTGGCGCGGCATGCGACTGCTCGAGTACCTCCGGTTCCGCACCGCGGTCGACCGTCCCGCATGATCCGTCGTCTGCGGCGCGTGCAGCGGGAGTTCCTCGGCCTCAATCGGCGCAACCACGGCTATCTGTTTCGCTACAATCCCCGCGACGGCCACCGCGTGGTCGACGACAAGCACGCCACGAAAACCGTGCTCGCGCGCCACGGGGTCGACGCTCCGGCTCTCCTCGACGTGCGCACGGCCGTCTGGCAGGTGGCGGGGCTGCGCGCGCGCCTCGACCGGCTCGAGGGGTTCGTCCTCAAGCCGGCGCGTGGCAGTGGGGGCGGCGGCATCCTCGTCGTCGTCGGTCGCGAGGGTGGGCGGTTCCGCAGGGCGAGCGGCGCGACGATGACCTGGCCCGCGGTGGCCGGGCACGCGGCCGACGTGATCGGAGGTGGCTTCTCGCCGGGCGGCCGCGAGGACATCCTGCTGGTGGAAGAGCTCGTGGTCGCGGAACCGATCCTCGGCGCGCTGGCCCACCGCGGCGTCCCGGATCTGCGCATTCTCGTATTCCGGGGCGTCCCGGTCCAGGGCATGCTCCGCCTGCCCACGCGACGCTCGGACGGCCGCGCGAATCTCCACGTCGGTGGCGTTGGCGTGGGCATCGCGCTCGACAGCGGACGGACGACGACCGCGATCGTTCACGACCGTCCGGTCGTGGCGCACCCCGACCTGGGAACGCCGCTCGCCGGGCACCGCGTCCCGTGCTGGGACGACGTCCTCCTCCTGGCCACCCGCGCCGCGGACGCCGTCGGGCTCGGCTACCTGGGCGTGGACGTCGTGCTCGATGCGCGTCGCGGGCCGCTCGTGCTCGAGCTGAACGCGCGCCCCGGGCTCGCAATCCAGCTCGCTAATCGCCGCGGGCTGCGCCCGCTGCTGGACGCCGTGGCGGCGGCACCGCTGCCGGCCGCGCCGGCGGCGCGGGTCGCCTTCGGGCGGGCGCTGGCGAGCCGTAACGATAGGTGAGGCTCACGATCCGCACCACGCCGTCGCGGCGCTCGACCTGGAACTCGCCCCAGGCGGTCGATTGGCCCGGCTGCCCGTCGGCCCGCTGATAACGGATGCGCAGCGGCGAACGCACCACGGTCCGGGGGGCCTGCTGGATCACCTGGAGCTCCGGGAGCGTCAGCTGGGCCGCGGACCACGGGCGAAACGTGGCGCGGTAGAGTGCCGCGACCGCGTCACGTCCTCGGGCGCGGTTCACCCGGCCGTCGGACGAGAACACGGCGGCGACGGCCTCCGCATCGCGAGCGGCGTACGCGACACGAAAGGCCTCGACCACGGTCACCGCCTCGGCGGCCGTCGGCGGGCCAGCCGGCAGTGGAGGTGGAGGCGGGGGCGGCGCGACGGCGGCGACGACCGGGGCGGGGAGCTCCTCGGCCGCTGGCTCCGGCGGTGGTTCCCGCGGTGCCGCGATCTCGGCTGGCACCGATTCCACGGCCGGCACGACCGCCGCGGCCGCGGGGGGAGCCTCCACGGGCGCGGGTGGCGGCGTGACGGCAAGCGGCGGAGCCGAAGCGACGTCGTCGCGCCAGATGGCCACCGGCACCTCGCGGGCTCCGCGCAAGCCCACGACCACCCAGCCGATCGCTGCGACGAGGGCGACGGCGGCCGCCGCAGCCACGGCCCGACGCAGCGACCAGCGCGTCCGTACCACGGGGGACGCAGGCGGCAACGGGTGTGGCAGGGGCGGAGTGACCCGGATCGCCGGGGGCGGCACGTTGGGCTCCGGGGCGACCACCGCGGGCAGTCCCCCGGCCTGGTCGGCCCAGGCCTCGTCGACGATCTCGGGCGTCACCTGACGCGCGCCGAGTGCGAACGCGGTGAGGAGGGTGGCGTCGCACAGCACGTTGACGATCCGCGGGATGCCGGTGCTCGCCGCCGCCACGCGCGCCAGGGCCTCGGGCGTGAAGAGGCCAGGGCCGGCCGCCCCGGCCCGCTCGAGGCGCGCCTGCACGTACCCGGCGACCTCGGCCGGCGACAGGGGCCGGATGCGAACGTGCAGCGCGATACGCTGCCGGAGCTGGCGCAGCGCCGGGTCGGCGAGGCGCGCCTCGAGCTCCGGCTGGCCCGCGAGGACGATCTGCAGGATCTTCTCGCGTCCCGTTTCGAGGTTGGAGAGCAGACGGAGCTCCTCGAGCACGACCGGCGCGAGGTCCTGCGCCTCGTCGATGAGCAGGGCCACATTGCCGCCCGTGCGCGTGTGCTCGAGCAGGAACTCGTTCAGGCGTTGCAGGCGTCCGAGCTTCCCGGCCCCTTCGAGCGGAATGCCGAGCTCTTGCAGGATGTGCTCCAGTATCTCGTCGAACGCGACGGTGGGATGGAGCAACAGCACGGTGCGGACACGCGCGTCGAGGGTGTCGAGCACGCGCCGCAGCAGCGTGGTCTTCCCGGTGCCGGCTTCGCCGATCAGCGACAGGAAGCCCTTGCGGGATTCGATGCCGTACCCGAGCGCGGCGATCGCCTCCTGATAGCAGTCGTTGAGGTAGAGGAAGCGCGGGTCGGGCGTGATGTTGAAGGGCAGCTCGCGCAGGCCGAAGTGCTGCGTATACATCAGCGGAAGAGATCCAGCGCGGCGCGGCGCGGGATGGCGCGCGCCGCGCCGCCGCCGGTGGGATAGGTGAGGCCGCGAACGATCGCCGCCGCGACGCCGGCGTCCTTGCCCATGACGAGGCCGGCGGCGCTGGCGACGTGGTCGGCGAGCCCGATCACGGTGTGGTGCAGCGGACGCCCACCGAGATCCGTGCCGCCGCGCAGGTCGAGAAGCGGGACGATGCCGGCGCAGCCGATGGCGACCTCGACCTGGCCCTCGCGCCATGGCCGCCCGAACGTGTCGGTGACGACGACGGCGACGGCGACGCCGAACCGCGCCCCCAGCGCGGCGCGCAGGCCCTCGGCCGAGGCGTCGGCGTCGGCCGGCAGGAGCGTGACGACCTGCGGCGCGATGCCGTTCGACTCGTCGACGCCGGCGTTCGCGCAGACCCATCCGTGGCGCGTCTCGACGATCAGGTGTCCCTGATCGTTGCGGACGATGCGGGCCGCCTCGCGGAGCACGACTTCGACCGCGCGGGGGTCCTTTCCGCCCTGACCCTGGGCGGCGACCTGCTCGGCGAAGCGCGATGGCGTCACATCGGCGAGCGCCACCACGGCGGCCTCGGCCTTCGACAGGACCTTCTGGCAGACGCACACTACGTCGCCCGCTTTGAGACCGACGCGCGCGGTCTCGATGGCGTCACCGAGCAGGCGCGCCAAGTCGTCGCCGGGACGAACGAGCGGCAGGCCGGGGACGGGAATCACCGCGACCGTCATTGCGCTCGGGCATGTATCGCACGGAGCACCGCCGCAGCAAGGTTGGCGGCGGCGGTCGGCGTCCGCATGACCGTGTCCGTGACGACGGGCGTGATGCCGAGCGCCGCTATGCGCGGTGCCCACGCAGCGTCCACGCAGTCGAGGACGAACACGTCGACGAGCCCGCGATAGAGGCGCGCAACGCCGCGCGGGGAGACCTCGTGCCCGAGCCCGCGCAGCATCTTGTGCAGGGGCCCTTTGATGGGGCGACCGCCGACGAGCGGTGTCACGGCAACCGCGGGCGCGCGGCGGGCTGCGAGCGCCCGGCGGATCGCCGGCACGGCCAGCATCGGGCCGATCGACACGAAGGGGTTGGACGGCGCCAGCAGGATCGCGTCGGCCGTGCGCAGCGCCGACAGCACGCCCGGGGCGGGTCGGGCACGGCGCGCCCCGGCGTATTCGATCCGGCGCACCGTCCCACGCGCGCGGCGGCGGACGAGGTAGTCCTGGAAGGCGAGCCGACCGGCCGGGGTGTGGACGAACGTGCGCACGGGGTCGTCGGACATCGGCAGGAGTGTCGTGGCGACCCGGTGCGCGCGGGCGAGCCGCGCCGTCACCGCGGACAGCGGTATCCCCGCGCGGAGCGCCGCCGTGCGCGTGAGGTGCATGGCGAGATCGCCGTCGCCCAGCTGGAACCAGGTGGGTTGGCCGAGGCGCGCCATCGCGCCGAGGCAGGCAAACGTGTCGCCGGCCAGACCCCAACCGCGCGCGCGGTCGGCGCGATCGGCCAGCGTGTAGAGGACCGTGTCCAGGTCCGGCGAGACGTGGAGGCCCCAGACCTCCTCGTCGTCGCCCGTGTTGCCGACGACAGTGAGCCGGGGCTGCTCAGTGAGCTGCTGGAGCCCCCGGAGGAACCGGGCCGCTCCCACGCCACCGGCCAGCACCGTCAAGCGCTTCGCCACACGCGTCGCCGATCCGCCGATAGAGCGTCGTGCGCTGCCTCGGGGTCCGGCCCATGGCCCCGACGAGCGCCTCGATCTCCTCGGCCGAGGTGAATTCGCCTGCGTCCGCACCCGCCTCCCGCGAGATGCTCTCCTCCATGAGGGTGCCGCCGAAGTCGTTGCACCCGGCACGCAGCGTGAGCTGCGCCAGCCGGTGGCCGAGCTTCACCCACGACGTCTGCACGTTGTCGATGAGCCCGCGGAACATGAGGCGCGCGACCGCGTACATGCGCAGGTCGCGCAGGCCCTTCGCCTGCGGGGCGACGCGGCCCTCGTGATACAGTCGCGTGTTCTCCCAGATGAACCCGAGCGGGACGAACTCCGTGAACCCGCCGGTCTCTTTTTGGATGCCGCGCAGGAGGTCGATGTGACGCGCCACGTGCTGGGGGGTCTCGACGTGCCCGTACATCAGGGTCGCCGTCGTGGGGACTCCGAGGCGGTGCGCGGTGGTGATGATCTCCACCCACGTCCGCACGTCCACCTTCTTGTGCGACAGGACGTCGCGCACCTCGTCATCGAGGATTTCGGCGGCCGTGCCCGGGATCGAGCCCAGCCCGGCGTCGCGGAGCATCTGGACGTAGGCGGGGTAGTCCATGCCCGTGCGCCGCGCCCCGTACATGATCTCCATCGGCGAGAAGGCGTGCACGTGGAGGTCCGGATACTTGGCCTTGATGCCGAGCAGAAGATCCCGGTACGTGAACGGCGCCATCTCGGGGTTGATGCCGCCCTGCATGCAGATCTCGGTGGCGCCGCGGTCGATCGCCTCCTGAACCTTGCCGAGCACGCCGTCGACGCCGTGAGTGAACGCGTCATCCTCCCAGCGCTGACGCTTGAAGGCGCAGAACCCGCAGTTCACGAAGCAGACGTTGGTGAAATTGATGTTCCGGTTGACGACGTACGTGACGACGTCGCCGACGTCGGCCGCACGGACGACGTCGGCCGTGCGGACGAGCGCCGTGAGGTCGTCCCCCGTCGCCGTCAGCAGCCGCGCCCCCTCGTCGACCGTCACTTCTCGGCGGGCGAGGGCGCTCTCGAGGGTTGCGCGCACCGGTGGGGTGGCGCGCGCGAGCGCACGGTCCACGGGCTCGTCGTTGAGCGCGACGGCCTCGATCTCCTGCCACGGGTCGAACCAGCTCATGTGGGTGCAGCCTCCATCGAGGGCGGGGCGCCGGGGACCGCGGTCGTGTGGGCGGCCACCACAGCGCGCAACGGGTCGGCGAGCCAACCGGGCCGCGCGACGTACGCGGGGTAGATCGGCAGGCGGGCCACGAGGGTGAAGCCGGCAGCCCGGCAGGTCTCCGCGAGCGCGGCGACGTGCGGCCAGGGTGCCTCGGGATTCACGTAATCGGGCGTGAGCGGCGAGATGCCGCCCCAGTCGTTGAGGCCGGCGGCCAGCAGCAGGGCGTGATCATCGGGGGAGAGGTTGGGAGGGGCCTGCACGCTGACGCTCGGATCCAGCACGAGCCGCGCGAGGGCGACCGTGCGCGCGACGTCGAGGGCATCGGGCTCCGGGGCACCCGCCCGCGGGATCGTGGGTTTGGCGCGGAAGTTCTGGACGATGACCTCTTGGATGTGGCCGTGGGCACGATGGAGATCGCGGATGGCGAACAGCGTGTCCACGCGTTCGGGCAGTGTCTCGCCGATGCCCAGAAGCAACCCGGTGGTGAAGGGGATGCCCAGCTCCCCCGCCTCGTGCAGCATGCGAAGCCGGAGGGCGGGGTCTTTGTCGGGCGCCCACTGGTGGACCTCGCCACGACCGCGGAGCCGTGGCGACACGGTCTCGAGCATCAGGCCCATGCTCACGTTCGCGTCGCGCAGTGCGGCCATTTCGGCGCGCGAAAGGATGCCGGCGTTGGTGTGCGGGAGCAGTCCGGCGGCGAGCGCCAGCTGACAGGCACGGTGGACGTACTCCGCCGTGGTCCGGTGCCCGAGCTCGGCGAGCAGCGTCCGATAGCTTCGAAAAGCGAGCTCGGGCTTGTCGCCCAGGCACACGAGCGCCTCGATGCAGCCGAGGCGGCGCCCCCGTTCCGACCACGCGGTGATCTCGTCGGGTCGCATGGTCCACGCGCCGGGATCGGTCGGATCCTTCCGGAACGTACAGTAGGTACAGCGATCCCGGCAGAGGTTGGTGACCGGCAGGAACACTTTCGGGGAGAACGTGACCGTCCGGCCCCAGAACCGGTCCCGCCGCGCCGCGGCCGCGGCGAGCAACGCGTCGGTGACACCCGGCGTGGCCAGGAGCGCCGCGGCCTCGTCCCGGCTCAGGTCGGCGCCGGCCCGCGCCTTTGCGAGCGCATCGGCGAGGGCTCCGCGCGCGTCGAGGTCGACCTCGGGAGCGGGGGAGCGCATGACGGAATCTCGTTCCGGATATGGGACGAGGTCCCGCGTGTCAAGGCGGCGCGAGGCGCAAGAGTGCGCGCCGTCCGTCAGCCGTTCGAGGCGAGAGGCTGCGTGCGGCTGTCGGCCAGGTCGGCCAGCGCGATCCGGAAGGTCGTCCCTTCCGGCCCGGTGTCGATCGAGAGGGCGGCACCGAGGAGATGGACGAGGCGCTGGGCCAGGCGCAGGCCAAAGCCGAGGCGAACGTTCCCGTCACCGGGCGGCGAGCCGGCCAGCGCAGCGCGCGTCTCCCCGAGGACGTCGCGCGGCAGGCCGGGGCCGGTGTCGTGGACCTCGAGCACCACACCGCCGGCGATCGGGCGTGCGGCCAGGACGACGTGGCCGATCTGTGTGTAGCGCACGGCGTTGTCGGCGAGCACGCGCAGGAGCCGGAGGAGCTTGTCCTCGTCGGTGGTGAACACGAGGTCCGCCTCGGCCTCGACGGTCAGCGTGAGGCCCTTCTCGCGGGCGCGCGCCCCCAGCTCGTCGCGCACGCGCCCGAGCAGGGTCGAAACCCGCACCTCACTGGTCGCGACCGGAACCATGCCGCGGTCGAGCTCGGCCAGGTAGAAGAGCGTCTCCATGTAACTCAGCAGGGTGCTCGAGTTCGACTGGATGCGGTCGAGCGCCTGGCGCTGGTCCTCGGAGAGCGACCCGCAGGCCTCCTCGCGCAGCATGGTCGAGTAGCCCATGATGACGTTGAGCGGCGTGCGAAACTCGTGCGACAGGCCGGCGAGCATGTTCTCGGGCGCCGCCTTGAGCAGGCGTGCGGTCGCGCGGCTCGCGACGGCCTTCTCCACCAACGCCCGCACCCGATCGGTCTCGAAGGGCTTGGTGAGGTAGTCGAACGCCCGGTGGCGCAAGCCCTCGAGCGCGGTGTCGAAGGAGCCGTACCCGGTGATGACGAGCACCTCGACGTCGGCGTCGATGCGTTTGGCCCGCTCGAGCACCGTGAGCCCGGGAATACCCGGCATGCGGAGGTCGAGCGTGATGACGTCGACGCGCTCGCGGTCGAGAATCTCGAGGGCCTCCTCGCCCGTCGACGCGGTCAGGACCTCGTACTCGGCACCGAGGATCGCGCGCAGCGATTCCCGGACTCCGAGCTCGTCGTCGACGACGAGAACGCGCGCGCGCCGAGTCATGGCAAGCGGCAATGCAGCACGAAACGTGCCGCGCATGGGGTTCCGCCGCGCCGGAGAATCCGGGCGAGTCGCAGCAGCTCCCCGACGGGTGGTGTCAGAAACGTCACGAGAGTGTGCCAGCGTGGCACACTCTCGTGACACGCGCCGACAGCGGCGGCGCCTCTCGATCTACCGGTCGGGGGCCTCGATGCCCAGTTTGTCCATCCGGTACTTGAGTATCCGGCGAGTCGTCCCGAGCATCTCGGCTGCCCGCGTCTGGTTGAATTCGGTCTGGTGCAGCGCCTCTTGGATCAGCTCGCGCTCGAAATCGTCGACCGCGTTGCCGAGGCTCCGGCGGCCCGACAGGACCTGCTCTTTGATCGTCCCCGGATTCACGTCCGTTCGCCGCAGTTGATCCGGCAGATCATCGGCACCGACGGTGTGTCCCTCCGACAGAACGAGCACGCGCTCGATCAGATTCTCGAGCTCGCGGACGTTGCCGGGCCACGGATAGCGCAGCAGCGTGTCGACGGCCTCGGGCGTGAACGTCTTCTCCGCGATCCCCATCTCGCGGGACTTGCCCGTGACGAAGTGTTTGAGGAGGAGCAGGAGGTCGTCGCGCCGCTCGCGCAGGGGGGGCAGGTGCACGGTGACGACGTTCAGGCGGTAGTACAGGTCGGCGCGAAACACACCCTGCCGGATGGCGGTCTCGAGATCGCGGTTGGTCGCGGCGATGATCCGGACGTCCACGGTGATCGGCTTCGTTCCTCCGACGCGCAGGAACTCGCTGTGCTCGAGCACGCGCAGGAGCTTCGCCTGCGTCGCCGCGCCCATCTCGCCGATCTCGTCCAGGAAGAGCGTGCCACCGTGGGCGAGCTCGAACTGCCCGAGCTTGCGCGTGTGGGCGTCGGTGAACGAGCCCTTCTCGTGGCCGAACAGCTCGCTCTCGAGCAGCGTTTCCGGGATCGCCGCGCAGTTGAGCGTCACCAGCGGCCGGCTCGCGCGCGGGCTACCGTAGTGGATCGCTTTGGCGATCAGCTCCTTGCCGGTCCCGCTCTCGCCCGTGATGAGGACCGTGGTCTTGAGCGGGGCCACGGTGAGGACGGTCTTGAAGACTTCTTGCATCTTCGGCGATCGGCCAATGATGTTCTCGAGATGGTACCGGCGCCCGACCTCGGAGCGGAGCTCCTCCACCTCCTTCACGAGCGCCGCGTTCTGCGTGGCGCGATCGAGGATCACCCGCAGCTCGTCGACGTCGAAGGGTTTCCCGACGTAGTCGAAGGCGCCGAGCTTCATGGCTTCGACGGCGGTCTTCACGGTCTTCGTCGCCGTCAGCATGATCACCGGGAGCTGCGGGTGCCGTGCCCGGATCTCGTCGAGCACCTGCAGGCCATCCATGCCCGGCATCACGATGTCGAGCAGGACGACGTCGACCGGCGTGGCAGCGAGCGTCTGCAGTGCCTCGGGGCCGCTCGCGGCGGGGACGGGTTCGAAGCCGTCCTTCACGGCCATGGCGACCGACATTCGTACGCCCGGCTCGTCGTCGACAATGAGCACTCGCCGCCTGGGATTCCTCTCCTCCACCACCATCTCCTCTTCTGCCTACGTGGTCGGGTCCGTGGCCGTACCGCCGGGGAGCCGAACGACCACGGTCGCGGCGCCGTCGGGCTCGGCTTGGACGTCGAGTGTCCCGCCGCCACGCGAGAGCGCGGCGCGGGCGAGCGTGAATGCGAGCGGGAGCAACGTCGGATCCCCGAGACGGGGGGAGTCCTCGGGGACCACCAGGCGCCGCAGCCGCGCGGCCTGCGTACCGCCTGGCGTGAAGCGCACGCGCACGACGCCATTGGCCCGCGTCTCGAGCGCGAGCTCCTCGCGCGGCGGCAGCTCGTGCGCCAAGCCGGTGAACAGGTTGCGCAGGCCGTATGCGACGTAGGCGGGGTCGGCGGTGCAGCGCGCGACGGTCGCGCCCGCGCGCCGCACGGTGAGCGCGCGCGCATGGAGCGTCGGTCCGAGGTCGGCCAGGAGCGCGTCGAGCAGCGGCGCGAGGTCGATGGGCTGCGGCCGAGGCGTCTCGAGCCGCGCAAACGCGAGGACGTTCTCGAGCACGTCGTCGATGCGCGCGACGCCCTCCGCGGTGAGCGCGGCGAACTGGGTGCGCAGCGCCTCGTCCTCGAGCAGCGCCGGCAGGTGCTCGGCGAAGGTCTTGATGGTGACCAGGGGATTGCGCAGCTCGTGCGCCAGCTCGGTGAGGATCAGCTCGAGCTGCTGCTGGGGCAGCGTCGGTCCTCCCTCCGCCGCGAGCGGAGCGGTGGACGTCGTCGGCGATGCGCCACCGACCTCGACGCGGGCGGGCTCCAACCACGGCGCGATGGGTGCCGCGGGCTCGCGCCCGGGATCGCCTCCCGCGATCACGCCAACGTCCCCGTCGTCGAGCACGGCGGACAACGCCAGGATCGCATCGGGGGCGAGCCGGTCGAGCTCGATGTAGACCCACGCGTCGGACGGGAGACGGGCGAGGGCGGGTCGCCGCCCGCTGGCCGCGAGGAGGAGGCCGCCGACGCCCGCGTGCGCGTGCAGCGCGCGAGCGATCCGCAGGCGGGCTGGTCGCGGCCCGCGCACGAGGACGGGGAGACGGGCGCGGACGGCCGCACAGGCACGAGCGACCTCGGCGGCGTCGACCGCGGGCGGGGCGAGGCACGTCGCGACACGGGCGGGCGACAGCGGCGGGAGCGCGGCGTGCGGTGACCGCTCACGCCGTGCGGGCATGGCCCGGCTCCTCGCCCAACGGGAACAAGAGTCGAAACACCGTCCCGCCAGCAGGCCGCGGGGTGACGCGGATCCGACCGCCGTGGGCGGTCATGATGCGATTGGCGATGAACAGCCCGAGCCCGCTCCCCGTCCCTTTCGTGCTGAAGAACGGATCGAAGATGCGCGCCGCCTGATCGGGCGAAATGCCAGCGCCTTCGTCGGAGACGGCGACGACGGCCCAGCGGCCCTCCCGGTCCTCCTGAACGTCGGTCGACACCTCGACGCGGCCGCGCGCGCCGGTCGCCTCGACGGCATTCAACACGACGTTCATCAGGACCTGTTTCACCTGCGCCTCGTCCATGAGGATGAGCGGCAGCTCCATGGCGAGCTCGCAGGTGACCGGGATGCCGGTCTTGCGCGCCTCGGCTTCGAGGAGCCGCGTGGTCTGGGAGACCAGCGCATTCAGATCGCCGAGCTCGGGCTCGGTGACCGTGGGCCGGGCGAAGGCGAGGAGATCGTTGAGGAGGTTGGCGATGCGCTCGGTCTCCGCGAGCGTGAGGTCGCGGAACTTGGTGCGAAACTCCTCGTCCGCCTCCCGTTCCGGCAGGAGCTGGAGGAAGGTCCGCACCGACACCAGCGGGTTGCGGATCTCGTGCGCGACGCCGGCGGCGAGCGTACCGATCATCGCCAGGCGATCGGCGCGGGCCAGGAGGTCGCGCGAGTGGGCAAGCTCGGCGGCCAGCGCGCCGTGCTCCAAGAGCTGCGCGAACGCCTCGGCGCACTGCTGGGCCAAGCCAGCGTCGTTGCCGGTGAGCGTCGCCCCGTCCGGGCGGGCGACGAGCAGCAGCCCGGGCGTACGGTCCGCGCGCCCGACCGGGAGCACGGCACTCCACGGTCCATCCCCCGGTTGCTCGCCGGGAGAAACGGAATGCACGCGCACGGGACCGTGGCGGGCGATGGACCGATACGGCCGGCCGGGAGCTTCGCCGATCAGGAGCGCGGCGCGATCGAGCCCGAGGGCCCGGGCAAGCGTCGTGAGCAGCGCTTCCACGACAGCCGTCTCTCCGTTCCGCGTCACCCCGTTCCCCACCCCGCCGCATTGCCCACCGAAACCGTGACTCGGTGTGCAATTTTGTCCGCCTTGTAGATGCCGGATGCCGGGATGTCAATTTATCTGCTGGGCATGACGCGGTGGCGAGAGACCGCGGAGGCGTACGTGCAGGACGCCGGTGGTCACGAGCACGCTGCCGAGGCAGACGAGCGTCCAGCCGCAGGTGACGAGCAGCTGGTAGAAGCCGAGCTTGGCGCGGACGACCGCGCTGCGCTCCTGGCCTTCGCTCGCGGTGGGGAAGAGTGACGGAGCCTTGGCGGCCTCCGGTGCGGGTGCCGCGCGGAGCAGCTCGTTGTATTGCGCGAGCTTCGCACGACCGACGAGGGCATCCGCGAGGCCCACGCCGAGCAGGAGGATCCCGGTGAGCACCAACGCGTTGCGGAGCACCGGGGGGGCAGAGCTGGGCATCGCGGCGGCATCTTCGCGGGCGACCATGGGCCCGTCAAGCGGGGTGCAGGCGACCGACGTGGGTCTATGGTAGCCTTCTCGTCATGCTGCTGCGGTGGGCGCTCTGGCCGCGCCTCGGCTACGAGGAGGGCCTCGCGCTCCAGCAACGGCTCGTCGCCGCGCGGTGCGCCGGAGGTGCCGACGTCGTGATCGCCACCGAGCACACGCCGGTCGTGACGTTGGGGCCACGGGCGGAGAGCGCGGACCTCGTGCTGGCGCGGGCCGAGCTCGAGCGCCGCGGCATCGCCGTCTGCCGCACGGACCGCGGTGGCCTGGCGACGTATCATGGTCCGGGCCAGTTCGTGCTGTACCCGATCGTCGCGCTGCGCGGCATCGGCGTGCGGCGCTACGTCGCGCTCCTCGAGGACGCGGCGTTGGCCGTGATTCGCGCGACGGGGCTCGAGGGTGAGCGACGCACGGGCCAGCCGGGCGTGTGGGTCGGCGCCGCGAAGGTGGCATCGGTCGGCGTGCGCGTACAGGCGGGAATCGCGTCACACGGACTGGCCGTGAACCTCACGCTCGACTGCACCCCGTTTGCCTGGATCCGCCCGTGTGGCATGACCGGCGGCAGCATCGCCTCGCTCGCCGCACTCGGCGGGCGCTCGCTCACCCTGCCCGAGGCGGCGCGCATCGCCGTAGCGACCCTGGCGACGGGCCTCGGAGCGCACGCGGAGGAATACGAGCATGGAACTCTCGAGCCAGAGGATCCTCGTCGGCAGACGTCCGACGACGCGCACCGGTGAGTGAATCGCGCTTGCAGGCGTTGCTCGTGCGCGTGTTGGCGGGCGACCGCGTGGCACTCGCACGCGCCCTGACGCTCGTCGAGAACCGCGCACCCGGCGTGGCGACGCTCATGAGCGCGGTCCACGCCCGCAGCGGACGGGCGCATCGCGTCGGCTTCACCGGACCGCCCGGCGCCGGGAAGTCCACGCTCGTCGATCGCGTGGTCTCCGCGAACCGTGCGGACGGTCGTCGCGAGGGTGTGCTCGCCGTCGATCCGTCGAGCCCGTTCTCCGGCGGGGCGGTCCTGGGCGACCGGATCCGCATGCAGCGCCACTTTCTCGACCCGGACGTCTTCATCCGCAGCCTCTCGACGCGCGGGGCCCACGGCGGCATTCCCGCGGCCGCACGGGACATGGCGCGTCTCCTCGACGCGTACGGGTGCGACGACGTGTTGATCGAGACGGTCGGCGTCGGCCAGACCGAGCTCGACGTCATGCGCCTCGCGCACTCGGTCGTCGTCGTGCTCGTACCCGAGGCGGGTGACGCGGTGCAGGTGATGAAGGCCGGCCTTCTCGAGATCGCCGACATCTTCGTGGTGAACAAGGTCGACCGCGACGGTGCCGAGCGGATGCGCACGGAGCTGGTCCAGATGCTCCAGCTCCGTCCCGCCGGCGGTTGGGAGATCCCGGTGCTGGGCACGTGCGGGACGACGGGGGAGGGCGTCGCGGAGCTGACCGGAGCCCTCGCGCGGCACCGCGATTTCGTCGCCGCGGCCATGGATCGGCCCGAGCGCGAGCGCCGCCAGCGGGCCCGCGATCTCCGCGACATCCTGGCCGAGGAGATCCAGCGCCGCGTCGAGGGGAGTCTCGAGGGATCGGCCCGCGCCGTCGCCAATGCCGTCGCCGACGGGACGCTCGACCCGTACGCGGGCGCCCTGCGCATCCTCGAGGACGAGCACACGCTGACGGCGCTCATCGGAGGCCGCTGACGCGATGGCGGGCCGGGTGTTCGCGATCGGCGACGTCCACGGCTGCGCGGCGGAGCTCGACACGCTGCTCGGCGGCCTCGGCCTTGGTGCGGGCGACACGGTCGTCTGCGTCGGCGACTACCTGGACCGCGGACCAGACTCCCGCGGGGTGATCGACGTGCTGCTCGCACTGCGCGCTCGCGACGACCTCACGACTACGTTCCTGAAGGGCAACCACGAGGACATGTGTCTCGGCTGGCTGGGCCTGGGCGGTCGTCACGGCGACGTGTGGATGGCCAACGGTGGCGCGATCGCGCTCGCGAGCTACGGCCTCGCCCGCGGCCAGGCCCCGGACGACGTGCGGGCGGCGCTCCCTCCGGCCCACCTCGCGTTCCTCACCGGGCTCGAGCCGTACCGAACGGACGGCACGCACCTGTTCGTCCACGCCGGGGTGCGGCCCGCGCGCCCGCTCGCGCAGCAGGTCGAGGAGGACCTGTTCTGGATTCGCGGAGAGTTCGTCCACCACGCCCACGGCTTGCCGTGGACGGTCGTGTTCGGGCACACCCCGGTGCGCGAGGTCCTAGTCGACCTGCCGGAGAAGATCGGCATCGACACGGGATGCGTGTACGGCGGGCGACTCACCGCCCTCGAGCTACCCGCGCGGGTCGTGCACCAGGTCGCCCGCGGCGAGCGGAGCGTGCGCAGCGGACGGCTGGCGCCGGCGCGTCGGGCCCGCTGACGGCCTCACGGCACCACGCGAATGGCACCCTTCATGGCGTGCGACGTCCCGTGGAAGTCGCAATAGAAGGGGTACGTGCCGGTCATGCCGATCGAGAAGTTGATCGCGGTCCCCGAGTTGGTCGCGGGGATCGGGCTGCTCGGGTCCGCCACCTTGCTCGAGCCGACGATCTCCCCACCGACGAGCGGGTGCGCGCCGAACGTGCCGCTGAAGAAGATCGTCTGCCCGACCCGCACCTCCATGCAGGCCGGCGAGTAGGCGTAGCTCGTGAAGGTGATGGTCCGCGCGTCGGACGGGCCGGTGCGGTCGGCGTACGTCGAGCAACCGTTCACGGTCGGGAGGGTGGTCGAGGTCGTGGTGGTGCTTTCGCCCGGGCCGGCGGTCGTCGACGTGACGGCCGTCGACGTGGTGGTGGTGGTGCTGCTGGTGCTCGGCGCCGCACACCGGTCGAGTCCCTGCTGCCGGCACTCCTGGAGGACGCTGCGTTTGCAGCGGCCCTTCTTGCCCGTCGCCGCGACGCACCGCTGGATGGCGTCCCTGCAGCTGTGCTTGCACTGCTTGCGGAGCGAGGCGGCCTCGGCGCCGAGCGCGAGCAACGGCAGCAGGCCCATCCACAGCCACACCCGAGCGCGAGGGGTCGTCATGGGCGCGCTCTATCGGAGGGCGCGGCGGCCAGAGGTGGACGCCGTCGGCACGAACGTGCGGGTACGTGTACTCGACTTCGCCGATCTGCGCGGTGACCGTGGCGTCGATCTCCCCACTCACGGTGACCTCCCGCCCGGGTGCGAAGACGGCGGGGTCCTGGAACCCGGCGGCGCAGGCAACCGGTCGCGAGCACGAGGACGAGCGCACCGTGTCGCATGCGGCAGAGCCTAGCGCGTGCGCCCAGGGCCGCAAACGGGGTGGCGGGGCTCGCCTCCCCACCTGCCTTGTGTCGGGCGCCCCGGCATAGGTAAATCGGCAGTGATGGAGCCTCCGAGGAGGACGACGCGATGAACGAGACCTCGGTCGACCTCGACGCGCGCGTCGTGCTGGCGAACGGCTTCCGTGCCGATGCGCGCTATCCGCTCGCGCTCGTCAACGTAACCAACCGCTGCAACCTCGAGTGTGCGCACTGTTTCGTCTACCGCGACGGCAACCCGAACGTCGCGGAGAGCCCGCGCCGCGAGCCCACGGACGACGAGATCCTCGACATCCTCGCCAGGCTCCGCGACCGGCACGGGATCGAGTTCATGCTCTGGATGGGTGGGGAACCGCTGCTCCGCCGCCGCCTCCTCGAGCGCGGCGTGGGGCTGTTCCGCCGCAACCACGTCGTCACCAACGGCACCGTCCCGCTCGTCGACCTCGGCCCCGAGGTCCTCTACATCGTATCGCTCGACGGGCCCGAAGAGGTGAACGATGCCATCCGCGGCGAGGGCACCTTCCGGCGCGTCATGCGCACGCTCGAGCGGCTGCCGGGGGATTTCTCGACGCCGGTGCAGGCGCAGTGCACGGTGACACGCCGCAACCAAGATCGTCTCGAGGACCTCGTGCGGGCCGTGCGCGGCACGCGCCTCGGGTGGATCACGTTCAGCTTCTACGTGCCGAGCGTGGGCGACCGGACGGGACTGGCGTGGGAGACGCTCGAAGAGCGGATGACCGCCGTGCGCGAGGTCGCGCGCCTGAAAGAGGCCTATCCGGACTTCGTGCGCAACCGGGGACGAGCACTCGAGCTCATGGCCCCCGGGCTCGCGGAGCACGTGACCGCCACCTGCCACAGCAAGCGGCTGCTGCTGCCCCTGTACCTCGAAGGCGACCACTTCACGACTCCGTACTGCTGCTACGGCAACGACGCGGACTGCAACCGCTGCGGCGCGTGGGTCGTCTTCGAGATGGCGGCGAACTTCGAATCGGGCAGCGCGCCCATCACCGGGACGCGGCCCGGACTCTGATCCGGGTGCCGCCCGGAAGCGCGCGCCGTTCAAGCGGCCGGGAGTCCCGGTCGATACTCGAACAGGCCCATGACCCACGTCGTCCCGGAGCTGGTCGGCACACTGCTCGCGGGCGTCGGATTGTTGTTCCTCGGGCTCGAGGTCCTGGGCAACAGCCTCCGGCCCTTGGCGACCACGCGCGTGCGCAGGCTGGTCGGGGGGTGGACCGGGCGTCCGATGGTGTCGGGGCTCGTTGGCGTCGGCGCCGGGGCGCTCCTGCAGAGCAGCACGGCGATCACCTTCGTGCTGATCGGGATGGTCACCAGCGACGTGATCACGGTCGGGAACGCGCTGCCGCTCGTGCTCTGGTCGAACCTCGGCGGGACCGTGCCGATCTTCGCCGCGCTCCTCGACCTCCATCTCGTGGTGCTCTACGTGCTCGGCGCGACCGCGCTCGGGCTCGCCTTCGGCCGGCCGCGCCGGCACCAACACGTGCTCGGCGCCGTCTTCGGCGTCGCCCTGGTCCTCCACGGCGTTCACCTCCTGGGCGCGGGGGCACTGCCGCTCCGCGAGGCCGGGTGGGCTCGAGCGCTGCTCGCCCACACGCGGGACTCCTCGGCGCTCGCGTTCCTGTTCGGCGCGGGTCTCGCGTTCGTCGCCCAGTCGTCGACCGCGATCACGATCGTGGCGATCACGATGACCCGCACGGGCGTCATGGTCGTCGACCAGACCATCATGATGATCTATGGCGCGAATCTCGGCTCCGCGCTCTTCAAGATGGTTCTGAACGCCTCGCTGCGTGGGCCGGCCAAGCAACTCGCCCGCTCGCAGGACATGTTCAAGATTTGCTGCACGCTGATCTTCGTCCCGCTGTTCTACCTGGAGACGCTCGGCGGGGTCCCCCTCGTGAAGGCGCTGGCCGCTCGCCTGGCCGGCCCGCTCGAGGCGCAGATGGCACTCGTGTTCGTCGTCCTGAACCTCGGGACGGCACTGGTGATGTCGCCGTTCCTCGCGCCGCTCGAGGCGCTCATGGTCCGCCTCTACCCGAGCGGACCGAGGGGCGTCGCCGCGCGCGACGCTGCCTGAGTCGGCGCTGGCGCGAAGGAGCGCCGCATGGTAGCCGCGGCCAACATTCCGGTGCGCCGCACTGCCCCCAGGCTGATCTCCGCGCTCGCCGCCGCGCTCGACGACGCGATCGGGCCGCGACGCGGGGAGCATCTGCTCGTCGCCGTCTCCGGCGGCCCCGACTCGACGGCGCTGGCCGCCGGCCTCGCGGAGCTCGCCCCCGCGCGTGGCCTCGCGCTCACCCTGGCCCACGTCGATCATGGCCTGCGCGGAGCCGAGGGCGCGCACGACCGGGCGCACGTGGAGGCACTCGCGGCGCGGCTCGCCGCGCCGTGCGAGGTGCGTGCGGTCGCGGTGACCCCAGGGCCGAACCTCGAGGCGCGCGCGCGCCGCGCGCGCTACCGCGCGCTGGCGGACGTCGCCGCCACGGTCGGCGCGCAGCGCATCGTCACCGCCCACACGCAGGACGATCAGGTCGAGACGCTGCTGCTGCGGCTGCTGCGCGGGACCGGCCGTCGTGGCCTCGGAGCGATGCGTGTCCGCCGCGGGCGTCTCTGGCGGCCTTTGCTCGACACCACCCGCGTGGACGTGCGCCACTTCCTCGCCCTGCGAAATCTGCCCGCGGTGATCGACCGTACGAACGCGGAGCTGCGCTTCACCCGCAACCGCGTCCGCCGCGTGCTGATTCCGCTGCTGGCGGCCGAGTTCAATCCCCGGATCGGCCCACAGCTGGCCGCGTTGGCGGCCAGGATGCAGGACGAGGAGGAGCTCCTCGCTCGCGAGGCCGCGTCTCGTGCGTCCGCTCTCGGCGAGGGTGAACGCCTGGCCGTGGGGGTGGCGGCAGAGCCGCGAGCGCTGGGCCGACGCATCGTGCGGACGTGGCTCGCCGCAACCACACGTCGCCTGCCGAGCGCCGGGCACGTGGAGCGCGTGCTCGCGCTCGCGGGCGCGGGGAGGCCAGGTGCGATCGCGGTTCCGGGGCCGGCACGGGTCGTCCGCGAAGGAGCGTGGCTCGTCTGCCGGCCGGGTCGGGATCCCGACCGTACCCGCCTCTCGGCGTGGGTCGCTCCGGGAGAGACCTTCGCCCATCCGGCCGGCCTGTGGGCCCTTCACGTGTCGGCGCCGGGGCCGCGGACCGCCGACGTGCTGGCGGGAGCAACCCCCGCGCGGGCAGTCTTCGACGCGGACGCGCTGCCGGACCGCCTGCTCGTCCGCTCGCCGGCCCCGGGCGATCGGATCCACGTGGCCGGCGTGGGCACGCGAAAGGTCCAGGACGTGCTGGTGGATGCCCGGGTCCCGCGCGAAACGCGACCGAGCGTCCCGCTCGTGCTCGCCGGCGAGGTCGTCGTGTGGGTGGCCGGCGTGACGCGTGGCTCGGTGGCCGCGGTGACCCCCCAGACGCAGCGCGTGATCACCGTCGTTTTCGAGCGTCGTGCATTGCCGCAACAGTGACCCTGTGTTAGCCTCGACACCGCTGCGACGCTCCGACGCGAGGCATCATTGAACCCCGTTTCCCGTAACCTCGGCCTGTGGCTGCTCCTCCTCCTGATGGCGCTGCTCCTCTGGTCCATCGTGACCAAGCAGCAGCCCAGGGAGCCGGAGATCCCGTTCAGCCGCTTCACGCAGGCGGTGCAGGATGGCCGCGTGGCCGAGGTCACGATCCAGGGCCACAGCATCCGCGGGCACTACCGGGCCGAGCAACGCGGCGAGACCGGCGACGGGTTCAAGACCTACGCCCCGGAGGATCCGGATCTCGTCCGCATCCTGCGAGACAAGGGCGTCGAGATCGAGGCCCGCCCCGAGGACGCAGAGCCCTGGTACTTCGTCGCGCTCGTACAGTGGGCGCCGATGCTCCTGCTGATCGGCGTGTGGGTCTTCTTCATGCGCCAGATGCAGCTCGGCGGCGGCAAGGCCATGTCCTTCGGCAAGAGCCGCGCCAAGCTCCTCTCGGAGAACCAGCAGAAGATCACCTTCGCCGACGTGGCCGGGATCGACGAAGCCAAGGAGGAGCTCGAGGAGATCATCGCGTTCCTCAAGGACCCCAAGAAGTTCACCAAGCTCGGCGGCCGCATCCCGAAGGGCGTATTGCTCGTCGGGCCGCCCGGCACGGGCAAGACCTTGCTCGCGCGTGGCGTCGCGGGCGAAGCCGGCGTCCCGTTCTTCTCGATCTCCGGGTCGGATTTCGTCGAGATGTTCGTCGGCGTCGGCGCGTCGCGTGTCCGGGACCTCTTCGTCCAGGGCAAGAAGAACGCGCCCTGCATCATCTTCATCGACGAGATCGATGCCGTCGGCCGGCATCGCGGCGCCGGGCTCGGCGGCGGCCACGACGAGCGCGAGCAGACCCTCAACCAGCTCCTGGTGGAGATGGACGGGTTCGAGAGCAACGAGGGCGTCATCCTGATCGCGGCCACGAACCGTCCCGACGTGCTCGATCCCGCGCTGCTGCGCCCAGGTCGCTTCGACCGGCGCGTGGTCGTGCCGCGGCCCGACGTCAAGGGCCGCGAGGGCATCCTTCGGGTACACACGCGCAAGGTGCCGACCAGCGAGAACGTCGACATCGTGCTGCTCGCCCGCCAGACGCCGGGTTTCGCGGGCGCCGACCTCGAGAACCTGGTCAACGAGGCCGCGCTCCTCGCGGCGCGCAAGAACAAGGATCGGGTCGAGATGTCCGACTTCGAGCTGGCCAAGGACAAGGTCCTGATGGGCCCCGAGCGCCGCTCGATGATCATCAGCGCCGAGGAGCGCCGCAACACCGCGTACCACGAGGCCGGCCACGCCCTGGTCGCGAAGATGCTTCCCGGCTCGGACCCGCTCCACAAGGTCACGATCATTCCGCGTGGGATGGCGCTCGGCGTGACGCAGCAGGTTCCGATCGACGACCGCCACAGCTGGAACAAGGAGTACATCCTCGCCCAGCTCGCGATGCTGTTCGGCGGTCGCGCCGCCGAGGAGCTCGTCCTCACGCAGGTCACCACCGGGGCGAGCAACGACATCGAGCGTGCGACCGACCTGGCCCGCAAGCTGGTGTGCGAGTGGGGCATGAGCGACAAGCTCGGGCCGATGACGTTCGGCAAGAAAGAGGAGGAGATCTTCCTCGGCCGCGACTTCACCAAGCGCGTCGACTACTCCGAGACCACGGCCGTGCAGATCGACGGCGAGGTGCGGCGGATCGTGCTCGATGCCTACGAGCGCGCCAAAATGATCCTGCGGCGCAACCTCGATGCGCTCCACAAGATCGCGGCCGCCCTCCTCGAGCGCGAAGTCCTCGACGGCGGGGAGATCGACGACATCCTCCGGAGCTGCGGGTCCCAGAACGGTGGCCTTCGCGACGCCGCCACCGCCACGGCCTGACAGGCTGGCCGCACCCGTCCCGGCGCTCCGCACGCGCTCCGGTTCGCTCTCGTTCGATCGCGTCGTGCTCGTCGGGGTGCTCAACGCCACCCCCGATTCGTTCTCCGACGGCGGTCTGCACCTGGACCCGGTCCGCGCGGCGACGACCGCGGCCGCGATGGTCGAGGCCGGGGCCGGCATGCTCGACCTCGGAGCCGAGTCGACGCGCCCGGGGGCGGCGCCCGTCCCCGCGGAGGAGGAGCTCCGCCGGCTGCTGCCGGTGCTCCGCGCCGTGCGGGCAGCCGTGCGCGTCCCGCTCTCGATCGACACCCGCAAGGCGGTCGTCGCCACGGCCGCACTGGACGCGGGCGCGGACGTCGTCAACGACGTCTCGGCCGGCCGAGACGACCCCGCGATGCTGTCGCTCTGTGCGCGCACCGGCGTCCCGATCGTGCTGATGCACATGCGCGGGACGCCGGCCACGATGCAGGACGCCCCCGCGTATGCCGACGTGGTCGGCGAAGTTCGTGATTTCCTCGCCACGCGGGCGACCGTCGCGCTCGCCGCGGGCGTCGCCGCGGACGCCATCGTGATCGACCCCGGGATCGGCTTCGGCAAGACGTGCGCCCACAACGTCGCCCTGTTGCGTGGGCTCGACCTCGTCGCCGGCCTCGGGTATCCCGTACTCGTGGGCGTGTCGCGCAAAGGGTTCGTCGGTGAGCTGCTGGGTGGGGTGGCACCCACGCGACGCGGCTTCGGTACGGCGGCCGCCGTCGCGCTCGCCGTCGCCCACGGCGCGCGGCTCGTCCGCGTGCACGACGTACGCGCCATGCGCGACGTGGTGACGGTGGCCGAGGCGATCGCGCGCGCATGAAGGAGTTGCTGCTCGGGTTCCGCTGGCAGGATGCCCTCGACATCTTCCTGCTGGCGATCGTGATCTACTGGGGCATCAACCTCATTCGCGGTACCCGCGCGGTCCCGATGCTGATCGGGCTCGGTGTCGTGTACGCGATCTACGTCGTCTCGGGGCACCTCGAGATTTACACGGTCAACGTACTCCTCAACTACCTGCTCAACTGGACGTTGGTCCTCGTCCTCATCGTGTTCCAGAACGACATCCGCCGGGCACTCACGCAGGTGGGCACCCGCCCGCTGTTCTCGCAGCGCGATCGGATCATGCAAGGCCAGGCGATCGAGGAGCTGGTGAAAGCGGTCACCCACCTCGGCAGCCGGCGCGTCGGCGCACTCATCGTCCTCGAGGACGAGGTCGGGCTGAACGAATACATGGACGTGGGCACGCGGCTCGATGCCCAGGTGTCACGCGAGCTGATCACCAGCATCTTTCAGCCCGGATCGCCGATTCACGACGGCGCGCTGGTGATTCAGCATGGGCGCATCACCGCCGCGGGCTGCTTTCTCCCGCTCACCACGAATCCGAACGTGTCGAAGACCCTCGGAACCCGACACCGCGCCGCGATCGGCCTCACCGACGAGACCGACGCTACGGCCATCGTCGTCTCCGAGGAGGACGGGACGATCTCGTTGGTGCGCGAGGGCAAGATCACCCGCAACGTCGACGCCAGCGCGTTGCGAACCACGCTCCAGCGACTGGTCGTCGGGTGAGATGAAGCCCTCCGTGCACCCCCCGCGTGGTGACCAGCCCCGCGCCGAGCGGCCGCCCGCACCAGGCGCGCGCGCGGGCTGGCGCACGTGGATGCCCCTCCCGCCGCTGCGGTCGCTGCGCGACGAGCTGCGCCGCAACCCGGGGCTCAAGCTCGTCTCGCTCTGGCTGGCGGGGCTGCTCTGGTTCGCCATCAACGTGACCGAGCGGGACGCCGAGCGCGTCGTCGAGCTGCCGGTGACGATCCGCAAGCTCCAGCCCGGGCTGATCGTCACCAATCTGCCGACGAAGCCCGTCGCGTTCACGCTGCGCGGCCCGCGCACGATCCTCGACGGCGTCGACGAGCACAAGGGCCGCGTCGCGCTCGACCTGGGCGGCACGCTCCCGGGCGATCAGCGCATCGAGATCAACACGGAGATGGTACGGCCGGATTTCCCGCGCCGCCTGAAGATCGTGCGCATCGAGCCGCAGCGGCTCAAGATCCGCGTCGATCGGCTGGTGCGCCGCAGCCTCCCCGTCCGGCCGGAGCTGGCCGGTCTGCCGCCACTCGGCTTCACCGTCGCCGAGTCGCACGTCGTGCCCGATCAGGTCGAGGTCACGGGGCCGGCGGCGAAGGTCGACGAGATCAAGGAGGTCACGACCGAAGCCATCGACCTGCGCGCCGTCTCGACGGAGGCGGGCGCGACCACCGTCGAGCGCAGCGTGCTGCTCGGGTGGGCTGGCGACTTCGTGAGTTTCACACCCGATCACGTCAACGTGACGATCACGCTCGAAGAGGTCATGGTGTCGCGGGAGTTCCGGCACGTCGACGTGCGGGTGATGGGCGTCGAGCCCCAGCGCGCACAGCTCACGCCGGCGTTCGTCGACCTCACGATCCGCGGGCCGCAGCGCGTGCTCCACAACTTCAAGCTCGACGCGGCGGCGGTGACGATCGACGCCGGCGGGCTCGGGCCCGGCGCGCACCGGGTCGCGGCGCGCGTCGATCTGCCGCCCGCGCTCGAGGTGGTACGGCGGGTTCCGGAGACGCACCAGCTCCAGCTCGCCGGCAGCGGAGGAGGACGACACTGATGGGAAGCGAGGGGCGGCGGCTGTTCGGCACCGACGGCGTGCGCGGCATCGCCAACGTAGAACCGATGACGTCGGAGACGGCGCTGCGCCTCGGTCGCGCCTTGGCATACGTGGCCAAGCGCCAGCCGCACCGCCACCGCGTGCTGATCGGCAAGGACACGCGCCTCTCCGGCTACATGCTGGAGACCGCGATGGCGTCGGGCATCTGCTCGATGGGCGTCGACGTGCTGCTCGTGGGGCCGCTGCCGACGCCGGGGATCGCGTTCCTCACCCGCTCGCAGCGGGCGGACGCCGGGGTCGTGATCTCGGCCTCCCACAACCCGTTCCAGGACAACGGGATCAAGTTCTTCTCGAACGCCGGCTTCAAGCTGCCCGACGACACCGAGGCCGAGATCGAGCGGCTCGTCGTGTCGGACTCGATCGACGCCCTGCGGCCGACGGCGACCGAGATCGGCAAGGCGTTCCGCATCGACGACGCGGTCGGACGCTACAACGTGTTCGCGAAGAGCACGTTCCCGCGCCATCTGACGCTCGACGGGCTGACGATCGCGCTCGACTGCGGCAACGGTGCAGCGTACCGGGTCGCCCCCGAGGTCCTCGAGGAACTCGGCGCGCGCGTGATCCCGCTCGGCGTCGACCCCGACGGGGAGAACATCAATCACAACTGCGGGGCGTTGCACCCGGGCGCCCTCCAGGCCGCCGTGCGCGCGAGCGGCGCCCACCTCGGCATCGCGCTCGACGGCGACGCCGATCGCGCGATCTTCGTCGACGACCACGGCGACGTGGTCGACGGCGACGAGATCATGGCCATGCTCGCCGCGGAGCTCGATGCCCGGGGTGGCCTCAAGCAACGGACCCTGGTCGCAACCGTCATGAGCAACCTCGGGCTGCACGTGTGCATGCGCGAGCGCGGCATCGCGGTGGTGACCACCCCCGTGGGAGACCGCTACGTCGTGGAGGCGATGCTCAAGGGGGGCCACAATCTGGGCGGCGAGCAGTCGGGACACGTCGTGTTCCTCGACCACAACACGACCGGCGACGGGCTCATCACCGCGCTCGCCGTGCTGGCGCTGGTCGTGGAGCGCGAACGGCCGCTGTCGGAGCTGCGCCGGCTCATGACCCGCTTTCCGCAGGTCCTCGTGAACGTCCGCGTCGCCGAGCGGCGCGACCTGGGGACGCTCCCGGCGGTGCAGGCGGCGATCCGCAGCGCCGAGGCCGCGCTCGGCGACCGCGGTCGGGTCCTCGTGCGCTACTCCGGAACGGAGCCGCTCCTCCGCATCATGCTCGAGGGCGAGCACGAGGCGCACATCCGCACGCTCGCGGAGACCATCGCCGGCGAGGTGCGCAGCGCGATCGGCGAGGCCGGGAGTCGTCGCGGCACATGATCCGCCTCGGCGTGAACATCGACCACGTCGCGACCCTGCGCCAGGCGCGCGGCGTCGGCTATCCCGACCCGCTGGCGGCGGCGCGGATCGCCGAGGAGGCTGGCGCGGACGGCATCACCGTCCACCTGCGGGAGGATCGGCGCCACATTCAGGACCGCGACGTCGAAGGGCTGCGCCGGCAGGTGCAAACGCGCCTCAACCTCGAGATGGCGGTGACGGATGCCATGGTCGCCTTCGCGCTGCGCGTCGGGCCGAACGACGTGTGCCTGGTTCCGGAGCGTCGCGAGGAGCTGACCACCGAAGGTGGCCTCGACGTCGCACGCCTCCGGGAGCGGGTCCGCAGCGCGACGACGCGGCTGGCGGCCGCCGGCATCCGGGTGAGCCCGTTCATCGATCCGGACGGGGACCAGGTGCGGGCGAGCCACGACTGTGGGGCGCACGCGGTCGAGCTGCACACGGGGGACTACGCGAACGCCCGCACCGCGGCGTCGGGCGAGCGCGAGCTCGAGCGCCTCGCCGCGGCCGCGCGGCTGGCCCACGACCTCGGGCTCGCGGTGCACGCCGGCCACGGGCTCACGGTCGACAACGTGCGACCGATCACGCGCCTGCCGCATCTCGCGGAGCTCAACATCGGTCACAGCATCGTCGCCCGCGCGGTGTTCATCGGCCTCGCCGCGGCGGTGCGAGAGATGAAGGCCGCGCTCGCATGATCGTCACCACCGCCAGCGAGATGCGGGCGCTCGACGCCTGGACGATCGCGCACGGCACCCCGGGGCACGTCCTCATGGAGCGCGCCGGCGCCGGCGCGGCGCGCGTGCTGCGGGCGCAGCTGCCGCGGCTGCGCGGCCCGGTGGTCGTGGTGTGCGGCAAGGGCAACAACGGCGGCGACGGCTTCGTGATCGCCCGCCATCTGCGGCGCGTCCGTCAGCCGGTCGAAGTCTGGCTCGCCGGTGATCCGCGCGCCGTCGGTGGCGACGCGCTCCGCAACCTCGCCGCGTGGCGGCGCGGCGGCGGGAAGGTCCACGAGCTGACGAGCGACGAGCAGGTGCGAGCGTTTCGGGGCCGTCTCGACAAGGCAGGGGCGGTGGTCGATGCGCTGCTCGGCACCGGGCTGTCGGCGCCGGTGAGCGGGCTCTTCGCCGGCGTGATCGACGCCATCAACGCCGCCGGGCATCCGGTGCTCGCGGTCGACATCGCCTCCGGCCTCTCCGCCGACACCGGACGCCCGCTCGGCACGGCCGTGCGCGCGACGGTGACGGCGACCTTCGCGTTTCCGAAGCTGGGGCAGGTGACGCACCCCGGTGTGGATTTCACCGGCCGCCTGGAGATCGTCGACATCGGCATCCCCCCCGGGGCCGTGGCGGAGGTGGGCCCGCGCACGGCGCTCCTCGAGGCGGAAGAGGTCGGTCGGCTCGTGCCTCGTCGGGCGCGCGATGCCCACAAGGGTACCGCCGGACACGTCCTGGTGGTCGCGGGATCACGCGGAAAGACGGGCGCGGCGCTGCTGGCGGCGGAGGCCTGCGCCCGCGCCGGCGCGGGGCTCACGACCCTCGCCGGGCCGGCCGCCGTTCAGCCGGTGTTCGAGGGGCACGTGCGCGAGGTGATGACGGCCGCCCTCGCCGACGGCCCCGACGGCACCGCCGCGGCGGGTGACGGTGGGGCGCTCGCCGCCTTGCTCGAGGGCCGCTCGGCGGTGGTCTGCGGCCCCGGCCTCGGGCTCACGGAGGGCACGCGGGCGCTGGTCGCCGCGATCGTCCGCGGAACGCGAGCGCCGCTCGTGCTCGACGCCGACGGGCTCAATGCCGTCGTCGCCACGGGGCTCCTGCGCGAGCGGCCAGCGCCGACCGTCGTGACGCCGCATCCGGGCGAAATGGCGCGGCTCCTCGGCTGCACCAACGCGGCCGTGCAGGAGGATCGCCTCGGCGCGGCCCGGCACTTCGCGGCCGAGCAGGCGGTGATCGTGGTGCTCAAGGGGGCACGAACGGTGATCGCCACGCCGGACGGCCACGCGGCGATCTCCCCGACCGGCAACCCCGGCATGGCGACCGGGGGCATGGGCGACGTGCTGTCGGGCATCCTCGGGGCCCTCTTGGCGCAGGGGCTGGCGCCCGCCGATGCCGCGGCCCTCGGCGTGTTCGCGCACGGCCTCGCCGCCGACCGGGTCGCGCACCGACGGGGCGAAATCGGTCTGCTGGCGCGCGACGTCGTCGACGAGATGCCCCCCACGCTCGCGGCTCTTTCCGAGGCCGCGGCGAGCCCCCGGGAGGACCCCTCGGCTGCGGACGATTGAGCACGAGACGGTGACCCCCGAGGAGACCGAGGCCCTCGGAGAGGCGATCGGGCGCGCTGCCACCGGCGGCGAGCTGCTCGGCCTCTCCGGCGAGCTCGGCGCCGGGAAGACCTGCCTCGTCCGAGGCCTGGCCCGCGGGCTCGGGGCCGACCCCGAGCTGGTCCACAGCCCCACCTTCACGATTGCCACCGAATACCGTGGCGGCCGGCTGCCCCTGACGCACGTGGACCTCTACCGCCTTGAGACACCGGTCGCGGATGAGCTATTCCTGCGCGACGTGCTCTTCGGCGCGGGTGTCGTGGCCGTCGAGTGGTTCGAGCGGCTGCTCCCGGCCGCGGGGGCGGAGTACCTGCTGGTCACCCTCCACCACGCCCGGGGGGACCGCCGGACCATCCGACTCGAGGCCCACGGTCCTCGGCACGAGCGGCTGCTCGCCGCGCTGGAGGCCGGGTGACACGCGGATGGCATTGATCGTACAGAAGTTCGGCGGGACCTCCGTCGCCGACCTCGACCGCATCCGCCACGTCGCCGAGCGGGTGGCCCGCACGCACGCCCAGGGCCATCGTGTCGTCGTCGTGGTCTCGGCGATGGCCGGGGAAACCAACCGCCTCCTCGCCCTCGCCAAGGCGGCGACGGCCACGCCGGACGAACGCGAGGCGGACGCCCTGGCCGCCACGGGCGAGAGCGTGACCGCGGCGCTCACCGCGATCGTGCTGAACGGGATGGGCATTCCCGCCCGCTCGTTCCAGGGGCACCAGGTGCGCATCGAGACGACCAGCGCCTACGGCCGCGCACGGATCGTCCGCATCGATCAGGAGCGGTTGCGCGACGCGCTCGCGGCCGGATGGGTCGCGGTCGTCGCCGGTTTCCAGGGCGTCGATGCGGACGGCAACATCACGACCCTCGGGCGCGGCGGCTCCGACACCAGCGCGGTGGCGCTCGCCGCGGCGCTGCACGCCGACACCTGCGAGATCTACACCGACGTCGACGGCGTCTATACCGCCGATCCGCGCCTCGTGCCCCGCGCCCACAAGCTCGAGCGCATCTCCTACGACGAGATGCTCGAGCTGGCGAGCCTCGGGGCCAAGGTCCTGCAGATTCGCTCGGTCGAGTTCGCCAGCCGCTACAAGGTGCCCGTCCACGTGCGGTCGTCGTTCAACGACAACGAGGGCACGTGGGTCGTCGAGGAGGATACCGAGATGGAAGAGGTCACGGTCGCCGGCGTGGCACACGACCGCGATCAGGCGAAGCTCACGGTCCAGCGCGTGCCGGATCGCACCGGCGTGGCCGCACAGCTCTTCGGCGCGATCGCGGACAAGGGCATCGTCGTCGACATGATCATCCAGAACGCGAGCGCCGACGGCACCACGGACCTCACGTTCACGGTCCCGCGCAGCGACTACGACAAGGCGCGCGCGATCGTCGACGGCGTGGCACGCACGATCGGGGCCGCGGGCGTCGCCGGCGAGCTCGACATCGCCAAGGTGTCGATCGTCGGCATCGGCATGCGCACGCACGCGGGGGTGGCCTCGCGAATGTTCGACGTGCTCTCGCGGGAGGGCATCAACATCCAGATGATCTCCACGTCGGAGATCAAGATCTCCGTCGTGATCGACGCGAAGTACGCCGAGCTCGCCGTCCGAGTGCTGCACGACGCGTTCATCAAGTGACGAGCATGCGGCGGATCCACCTCTACGACACCACCCTCCGCGACGGCTGCCAGTCCGAGGACGTGGCCTTCACACTCGACGACAAGCTGCGCATCGTCGAGCGGCTCGACGACCTGGGGATCCACTACGTCGAAGGGGGCTGGCCGGGGTCGAACCCGCGCGACGAGGAGTTCTTCCGCGCCGTGCGGCGCCTCACGCTGCGGCATGCCAAGGTGGCCGCCTTCGGTGCCACGCGCCGCGCCGGCGTGCGCACGGACCAGGACCGCAACCTGGCGCTGTGCCTCGAGGCGGCGACGCCGGTCGTCACCCTGGTGGGCAAGACGTGGGACCTGCACGTACGCGAGGACCTGCGCATCCCGCTGACGGAGAACCTGGACGTCATCCACGAGTCGATCGCGTATGCGAAGCACCGTACCGACGCGGTCGTCTTCGATGCCGAGCACTTCTTCGACGGATGGAAGGCCAATCCCGAGTACGCGCTGCGGTGCCTCGAGGCGGCGGCCGCCGCCGGCGCGGACGTTCTCTGCCTCTGCGAGACACGCGGTGGTGCCCTGCCGACCGAAGTCGCGGCCGCGGTGGACGCCGCGCGCGCCGCGCTCCCCGACGTCGCGCTCGGCATCCACTGCCACAACGACTGCGACCTGGCGGTCGCGAACTCACTGATCGCCGTCGAGCACGGCTGCACGCAGGTGCAGGGGACGATCAACGGCATCGGCGAGCGGTGCGGGAACGCCAACCTCGTCTCGGTGGTCCCGGTGCTCCAGCTGAAGCGCGGCTGGCACTGTCTCACCGCGGCGCAGCTCCGCCACCTCGCCGAGGTATCGCGGTACGTCTACGCGCTCGCGAACATGGAACCGAACAAGCGCCAGCCCTTCGTCGGCCAGAGCGCCTTTGCGCACAAGGGTGGCCTGCACGTGGCGGCGGTTCAGAAGAACGCCGCGACCTACGAGCACATGGACCCGGCGCTGGTCGGCAACACGCAGCGGGTCCTGGTCTCCGACCTCGCCGGCCGCTCGAACGTACTCGTCAAGGCACGGGAGTTCGGGGTCGACCTCGAGGGCAATTCCCCCGCCATTCAGCGCCTGTTGCGCGAGCTGAAGGAGCTCGAGGCGCAGGGATACGCCTACGAGGGCGCCGAGGCCTCGTTCGAGCTGCTCATGCGCAAGGCGCTCGACGGGGACCGCGTGCGGTTCTTTCGCCTGATCGGCTTCCGCGTCATCGACGAGAAGCGACACGAGGGCGAGGCGCCGATCGCGGAGGCGACGATCATGCTCGAAGGACCCGACGGGCGCGTCGAGCACACCGCCGCGCAGGGCAACGGGCCGGTGAACGCGCTCGATGGCGCGCTCCGCAAGGCGCTGGCCAAGTTCTATCCCGAGGTCGAGCAGGTGCGCCTGCACGATTACAAGGTGCGGGTGCTCGGCGGCGCCGAGGGCACCGCGGCGGTGGTTCGCGTGCTGATCGAGTCCGGCGACGACGAGGAGCGCTGGGGCACCGTCGGCGTTTCGCACAACGTGATCGAGGCGAGCTGGCAGGCACTGGTCGACAGCATGGACTACAAACTGCACAAGCAGCGCCGGGCGGGCGGACGCCGTCGACGCGCGGGCGCGCATCCCGCCTGAGCGCCGAATGCGGCTCTACCTCGACCACAACGCGGGCGCGCCACTCCGCCCCGCCGTTCGGGAGGCCATGCTCGCGTGGCTTGGGCCACCCGCGAACCCGTCGAGCGCGCACCGGGAGGGCGCGCGCGCGCGCCGGGCGCTCGAGGAGGCCCGTGCCGAGGTGGCTGGGCTGATCGGCGCGGCGCCGGCGGACATCGTGTTCACGAGTGGTGCGACGGAGGCGAACAACCTCGCGCTCCGTGGGGTCCTGGCGGGAGGAGCGGGCGCCAGCAGGATCGTGACGACTGCGATCGAGCATGCGTCCGTGCGCGAGACGGCGCGGGCCCTCGTGGCGGAGCACGGCGGGACCGTCGTCGAGGTCGGCAGCGACGGCGAGGGGCGGGTCGCGGCGTCGGCCGTCCTCGCGGCCGCGGAGCCCGGGACGGCGATCGTGAGCGTCGGCCTCGCGAACGGCGAGATCGGCGTCGTCACGCCGGTGGCGGACATCGCCTCCGGGCTCCGCGGTCGGGGCATCCTGCTGCACACGGACGCGGCCCAGGCGTGCGGGCGGCTGCCGGTCGACGTCGGTGCCCTCGGGGTCGATCTGCTGTCGCTCTCCTCGCACAAGCTCGGGGGACCCGCGGGGGCGGGCGCGCTCTGGGTACGCCCGGGCACGATCCTGAGCCCGGCGATCACCGGAGGGGCGCAAGAACGCGGCCGGCGCGCCGGGACGGAGAACGTCGCGGCCCTGGTCGGCTTCGGCGTCGCGGCCCGGCTCGCCCGGCAGGCGCTCGAAACCGAGCCCGCGCGAGAAGCGGTGCTCACGCAGCGACTCTGGGACGGGCTTCGCGGCGCGATCCCCGGCCTGGTCCGCAACGGTCCGGCCGCGGGGCCGCGCCTGCCGAACACGCTCAACGTCACCGTGCCCGGCTGCGCCGGCGAGACCCTGCTCGTCCTCCTCGACCTGGAGGGAATCGCCGTCTCGCTCGGCTCCGCGTGCGCGGCAGGGAGCATCGAGCCGTCGCACGTGCTGCTGGCGCTCGGACGCGACCCGGAAGCGGCCCGCGCCGGCGTCCGTCTGAGCCTCGGCCCGAGCACCACCGAGGCCGACGTCGCCCGCGTGATCGCGGTCCTTCCGCGCGTCGTCGCCGAGGTTCGGCGGAGAGCGGCGGCATGAGGGTCGTCGTGGCGATGAGCGGCGGCGTCGATTCGAGCGTGGCGGCGGCCCGCTGCGTGGCCGCCGGCCACGACGTGATCGGCATCTCGCTGCGCCTGGCGTCCGGCGGCGACGGCAGCTGCTGCTCGCTCGACGATTTTCACGACGCCGCCGCCGTCGCCGACCGCCTCGGGATCCCGCACTACGTGTTCGATTTCCGCGACGCCTTCGCCCGCGCCGTGGTCGAGCCGTTCGTGGCCGACTACCTCGCCGGGCGCACGCCCAATCCGTGCGCGCGCTGCAACCAGCACGTGAAGTTCGACTTGCTGTGGCGCCACGCACGCGAGCTCGGGGCCGAACGGCTCGCCACCGGCCACTACGCCCGCATCGCCATCGACCCCGACCGCGGCACGCCGGTGCTACGGGCGGCGGCCGACCCGGCAAAGGACCAGAGCTACTTCCTCTTCGCGCTCGGGGCCGACGCGCTGGCACGCACGCTCTTCCCCCTCGGCGACCTGAGCAAGGCGGCCGTGCGCGCGGAGGCCGAAGCCCTCGACCTTCCGACCGCGCGAAAGCCCGAGAGCATGGAGGTGTGCTTCGTCCCCCGCGGCGACGCCGCCGGGTTCGTCGCGGCGCGGGCCGCCGCGGCGGCCCTGCGGCCGGGGGTCGTCGTCGACCGGGCGGGGCGCGCGCTCGCCACCCACGAGGGCGTGCACCGTTTCACGGTCGGACAGCGCCGCGGTCTCGGCGTCGCGACCGGGGAGCCGCGCTACGTGCGCGCGATCGACGCGCAGACGGGGACGGTCACCGTCGCACCGGGCGAGGACCTCGTCGACGCCGGCCTGATCGTGCGCGAGACGAGTTGGAGTGCGGGGCGCGCGCCCGCCACCGGGACCCGGCTCGGCGTGCGGATCCGCCACCGCCATCCGCTCGTGGCCGCGGAGTTGGTCGAGGCGCAGGGCGACGGCGCCCGCCTGCGCTTCGAGACGCCGGGGCCGGCGGTGACACCGGGTCAGGCGGCGGTGTTCTATCACGCCGACCTCGTGCTCGGCGGCGGCTGGATCGCCGGGGGACTCGGCTGATGGGTTCCCGCGTCGCGCTGCACACGCTCGGGTGCAAGGTGAACACGTACGACACGGCGACCATCGCCGACCGTCTGCGCGCCGCGGGCTGTACGATCGTCGGCGCGACCGAGCCCGCCGACGTCGTGATCGTCAACTCCTGCACGGTGACCGACGCCGCCGACGCCGAGAGCCGGCGCCTCGCCCGGCGGGCGCGGCACGACAACCCGGGCGCGCGCGTGATCCTGACCGGGTGCTACGCGCAGACCCGCCCGGCGCACGCAGCCGGCGTCGGAGCGGTCGACCACGTGATCGGGCTCGGCCGCGTCGACGCGATCATCGCGGCGGCGACGGCACCGGCGGCAGGGCCGGCGCCCGCCCGCATCGAGGTCGGCGCGATCCGAGCGGAGCGCGTGGTTGGAACCGTCGGCGCCCGGACGTTCGATGGCCAGACGCGGGCGTTCCTCAAGGTCCAGGAGGGATGCGACCTCTTCTGCACGTTCTGCATCATCCCGATGGCGCGCGGCCGCAGCCGGAGCCTCGGACCGCGTGCGGTATTGGACGAGATCGGCGCGCTTGCGCGCGCCGGGTTTCGCGAGGTCGTCTTGACGGGGGTGCACCTCGGCGGCTACGGCGCGGATCTCACGCCGCGGCGCGACCTGTGCGACTTGATCGAGATCGTCGCGGAGCGCGGCCTCGTGCCACGCCTGCGCCTCTCGTCGATCGACCCGCACGAGGTGAGCGAGCGCCTGATCCGCCTGCTGCGCGATCTCCCGAGTCTCTGTCCGCATCTCCACGTCCCCCTCCAGGCAGGCGACGACGCGGTGCTGCGCCGCATGCGGCGCCGCAACGACGTGGCGCTCGCCGGCGAGCGCCTCGCGATGATCCGCGAGCTGCTGCCGGACGCCGCCATCGGCAGCGACCTGATCGCCGGCTTCCCGGGTGAGGACGAGGCGGCATTCGACCGCACGGCGGCGTTCGTGGCGGCAAGCCCGCTCACCTACTTCCACGTCTTCCCGTACTCCGTTCGCAACGGCACGACGGCGGCGAAGCTCGACGGGCACGTGGCCCCGCCGGTGATCGCGGCGCGGGCGCGGCAGCTGCGCCAGATCGGCGAGCGCAAGCACGCGGCCTTCGCCGTGGCCTTCGACGGCGCGGAGGCAGACGTCCTGGTCGAGAGCACCCGCGACCCCCGGACGGGTGCCCTCCGCGGCTACACGCGGCACTATCTGCGCGCGCGGCTCGACGGCCCCGACGCCTGGATGGGCGACATCGTGCCGGTGCGTCTGGCCGTCACGCCGAGCGGCCGCGTCGAGGCCCGGGCAGCAGGATGACCCCGGAATCGCGTGCCGCGCTCGAGGCCGGCCTCGGCTACCGCTTTCGGCGCCCGGAGTACCTGGCGGAGGCGCTCACCCACCGCTCCGTCGGCGGCGACACACCGAACAACGAGAAGCTCGAGTTCCTGGGTGACGCGGTGCTCGCGCTTGCGGTGTCCGACCTCCTGATGACCCGTTTCCCGGACGCCCGGGAGGGAGACCTCTCGAAGATGCGGGCCGCCCTGGTGAACGCGGAGGTGCTGGCGGGCAAGGCGCGACGGCTCGGCCTCGGGAGTTGGCTCGAGCTCGGGCGGGGTGAGAAGAAGAGCGGCGGGCGCGACAAAGAGTCCATTCTCGCGTCCGGGTACGAGGCGCTGCTCGGCGCGATCTACCTCGACGCGGGCTACGAGCCGGCCCGGGCCGTGGTCGTGGAGCAGTTCGCGGCCGACGTCACCAACGAGGCCGCAGCGGGCCTGCGGGACTACAAGACGCGCCTCCAGGAAATGACGCAGCGGCTCTTCAAGGAGACACCCGTGTACACGTTGGTCGAGGAGACCGGCCCGGATCACGCCAAGCAGTTCGTCGCCGAGCTCACCATCGCCGGACGGGTCTACGCGCGCGGGGAAGGGCGGAGCAAGAAGACCGCCGAGCAGGCCGCGGCCATGGAGGCGCTCGCCTTGCTCGCGCAGGAGCACCCCGGGGCGGTTCGATGACGGCGTCCGCCCACCGTGCGGGCCACGTCGCGATCGTCGGCCGGCCCAACGTCGGGAAGTCGACCCTCCTGAACGGCTTCGTGGGCGTCAAGCTGGCGGCCGTGAGCCCCAAGCCGCAGACGACGCGGACGCGCATCGTCGGCCTCCGCACGCTCCCGGGAGCACAGGTGGCGTTTCTCGACACGCCGGGAATCCACGCGGCGCGCTCGGTCCTGAACCGCCGCATGGTCGAGGCCGCGCAGCGCAGCCTCGCAGAGGCCGACGTCGTGCTGCTGGTGCTCGACGCGACCGCGGGCGTGACACCCCAGGATCGCGAGCTCGCGGCACGCCTCGGTGAGACCACCGTCGTGGTCGCGCTCAACAAAATCGATCGCGTGGCCAAGGGCCGCCTCCTGCCGCAGCTCGAGGCCATCGGCCAGCTCCTACCGGGGCGGGAGATCGTCCCCGTGAGCGCGGCGAAGGGCGACGGAGTCGGCATCCTCCTCGAAGCGATCGTGCGGGCGTTGCCAAACGGCCCGGCCCTCTACCCGGCGGACGAGTACACCACCGAGAGCGCCCGGTTTCTCGTCCAGGAGATGGTGCACGAACAGCTCTTCCTGGCGCTCGACCAGGAAGTGCCGTACGGTACGGCGGTGCTGATCGACGACTACGTGGAGGAGCCGGAGCGCGAGCTGACGACGATTCGCGCGACGATCCTCGTCGAGCGGGCCGCGCACAAGGCGATGGTGATCGGCAAGGCGGGCGGCCGCCTCAAGGAGGTCGGCACGCGGGCCCGACTCGCCCTCGAGACGCTGCTCGGAACACGCGTCTTCCTCGACCTGTTCGTCCGCGTGGAGCCGGGGTGGTCGCGGAACCCGCGCCGACTCGCCGAGCTCGGATTGTGACGGCGCCGCTCGTCGAGGCGGCGAACCCGGCGCTCCCCATCGTCGCGCTCGTCGGCCGGCCGAACGTCGGCAAGTCCACGCTGTTCAACACCCTGGTGCGGGCGCGACGGGCCATCGTCGACGACATTCCGGGCGTGACCCGCGACCGTGTCACGGCACGAGCCGAGCACCAGGGCCGCGCCTTTCTCTGCGTCGACACCGGGGGCTTCGCCGCCGACGAGCCCCGCGACGCCCGCGAGATCGCCGCGCTGGTGCGCCGGCAGGCACTGGCGGCGATCGACGAGGCGGACGTGATCGTCTGCGTGCTCGACGGCATGGCCGGCTACGGCCCGGCCGATCGCGACACGGTGGGCCTGCTCCGGCGCAGCGGAAAGCCCGTCGTCTGGGTCGTGAACAAGATCGACAACGTCGCGCGGGAGGACCGGCTGCTCGAGTTCCACCGCGCCGGCGTCGGCGCCCTCCTGCCGGTCTCCGCCGCGCACACCCGCGGTCTCGACTCGTTGCGCGACGCGATCGTGGCGAGACTTCCCCCAGAGGGCGCGGGGCCCGCGGCGGAGCAGGGGGCGACGCGCCTCGCGCTCGTCGGCCGGCCGAACGTCGGCAAGTCGTCCCTGCTGAACCGCCTGCTCGGCACGGAGCGGGCGATCGTCACGGCGGTGCCGGGCACCACGCGGGACGAGGTCGATACGCCGGTCGTGGTCGACGGCGTGCCCTACGTGCTGATCGACACGGCGGGCATCCGCCGGCGGAGCAAGAAGGTGGACCCGCTCGAGCGCCACGGCGCCGTGCGCGCCCTCGGAGCCATCGACCGCGCCGACCTGGCCCTGGTCGTGCTCGATGCGACCGAGGGCGTGACCGACCAGGACGCGCACATCATCGGACGCGCGTGGGACACGGGACGCGGCGTCATTCTGCTCGCCAACAAGTGGGACCAGGTTCCCGCGGCCGCCCGCGATCCCGAGCGCTTCGCGCGCCTGGTGGCCGAGACGCGGCCGGTGTTCGCGGCGCTGCCGCTGCTGTGCGTGTCCGCGATCACCGGCGCGGGGCTCGCGGACCTGTTCGGCATCGTCCGGAAGGTCGCGGCGTCGCACGCCCGCACGCTGCAGACCGCTCAGCTCAATCGCGCGCTGGCCGCCGCCGTGACCGCGACCCCGCCGCCATCGCCCGGCGGGCGCCAGCTCCGATTCTACTATGCGGCGCAGACGGCGACGCGGCCGACGACGATCGCCGTGTTCACGAGCGCCCCGGCGTCGGTGCCGACGTCGTACGCGCGCTACCTGACGACGCGCCTCATCAAGGCCTTCCGCCTGGTCGGCGTCCCGTTGCGACTGCAGTTCCGGTCGCGGCGGGCGGAAGAGCAGGGCGCGCGCCGGGCCGGGCGCGGTCGCAAACGGCCGACCGCGACGCGCCGCGTACGGGCGCGCTGACGGCGCCGCGGCCGGTCACGGCCCCGCCTGCCGGTACGTCGCGGCGTGGGCAACGTAGTGCTCCGCGAGCTCGTGCAGGTGCGCGTACTCGTCCGCGGTGATTTCCCGGACGCGCCGCGCCGGCTGGCCCATCACGAGTGATCGGGCCGGGACGTGGGTGCCGGGCGTGAGCAACGCGCCCGCCGCGACCAGGCACTCGTCCTCGACCACGACGCCGTCGAGCAGCACCGCGCCGATCCCGACCAGGCAGTAGTCGCCCACGGTGCAGCCGTGGACGACCGCCGCATGGCCGACGGTCACGCCGGTTCCGAGGATGGCCGGCCAGCGCCCGCGCGTCACGTGAACGGTGCAGTTGTCCTGGATGTTCGTGCGCGCGCCGACGCGAATGCGCTCCACGTCGCCGCGCAACACGGTCCCGAACCAGATGCTCGCCTCCGCGCCGATCACGACGTCCCCGATCACCGTGGCCGTCGGTGCCACCCAGGCGGTGGCGGCGACCGCGGGCGTCTTGTCGCGGTAGGGAAGGATCACACGGCCTCGCCGAGGCGAGCACGCACGGCGGCGGCGACGGCGGCGAGCGCCACCTCCTCCTGCGTGCCGACACGCAGGTCCTTCACGACACAGGCGTGGCGGGCGATCTCGTCGGGGGCGAGCAGCACGACGAGGGTCTTGCCGGCCGCGTCGCCGAACTTCATCTGCTTGGCGATCTTGGCGACGTCCGCACCGGCGGCCGCCTGCGGGTACACCTCCACGCCGATTCCGGCCCGGCGAAGCGCGTCGGCGAGCCCGAGGGCCGCGACCGGGTCGACCCCCGGCGCCGTCGCGAGCAGCACGGGGCAGGGCGATTCCGCGGCGTTCACCGCCCGCCCGGCGAGCGCCGCGAGCAGCCGCGACAGCCCGACCGAGCCACCGACGCCCGGGAGGCGGTTCTTCGTGTACTGCGACGCGAGGTCGTCGTAGCGCCCACCCGAGCACACGCTGCCGAAGCCCGGCACGTCCGTGAGCGTCGTCTCGAAGACCGTGCCCGTGTAATAGCCGAGCCCGCGCGCGATCGACAGGTCCACCGCGAACCGCTCCGGGGCACGCAGTCGCTGCGCCCCTTGGACCACGAAGCGCAGCCGGTCGACGCCCTGGGAGGCGAGGGGGTTGCCGGCGAAGCGATCGGCCAGCCGTGCGAGCAACGCGTCGCCGCCCTCGGCCCGCGACAACGCGACGAAGGCGAGAATCTCACTCGCGGCTCCCGTCCCCAGCCCCACGCCGGGCGTGTCCGCCGCCCCCGGGCGGGCAAGCTCGTCGCGCACGCCCTCCTCGCCGATGCGGTCGAGCTTGTCGACGGTGCGCAGCACCTCGTCGCCGCGACCACGCAGACCGAGCGCGTCGAGCAAGCCGTTCAGGATCGCGCGGTCGTTCAGGCGGACGACGAACGGCCCGGCATCGAGCGCCTCCATCAGATCGGCCACCACCAGCACGACCTCGAGGTCGGCCGCCGGAGCGGAGGTGCCGACGACGTCGAAGTCGCACTGCGTGAACTCGCGGTAGCGCCCGCGCTGCGGTCGCTCACCACGCCACACCTTGCCGACGTCGTAGCGGCGAAAAGGAAACGCGAGCCGCCCGAAGTTCGCCGCCACGTAGCGCGCGAGCGGCACGGTGAGGTCGAAGCGCAGCGCCAGGTGCTCGCCCTCGGTGCGCGCGCCTGGGGCACCCTCCTGCTTGCGCCACTCGAAGAGCTGCTTGTCGATGCCGGCACGCCCGCCGGTGAGCGTCTCGTAGCGGTAGATGCACGGGGTGTCGATCGGGACGTACCCGTACCGGCGGAACACCGCGGTCACGCGTTCCACGGCGCGCGCGAACGCGAGCGCCTCGTCGGGGAGCAGGTCCTGGAAGCCGGAGAGCGCCTTCGACTCGACGAGGTCGGCCACGGCGGAGGGTGGTAGCGGATCGCCCGGAGGCTGTCGAATCGCGCGGCGGTCAGAAGCCGCCGCCACCCCCGCCGCCGAAGCCCCCGCCCGACGAGCCGCCGCCGCTGAACCCCGATCCGTCCGAGCTGCGTGGCGCCGACGCGAGGGACGCTCCCGCGGCGGACGCCATGTGGCGCAGGTCGTCGCCGAACGCGCGCGGCGCGAAGCGGCTCCCGTCGGGCCCACGGTACCAGTCGGGCGGCTGGGTGCAGATGTCGGCGAAGGCGCGGACCCAGGCCCGGTCGACCCCGAGCGCCATCGCGAAGGGCAGGAGCCGCTCGAACAGCTCGGGGGTCCGGACGACGCGCGCGAAGCGGTCGCTCTCGACGCGCGAGAGGAAGTCCTCGAAGCCGAGCACGGCCTCGCGCGCCCGGGCGCCGGCGACGGTGCGCGCCGGCATGACGCGCGCGAAGACGCCCATCACCAGCGTCGAGAGGCCGGCGCCCACGACGTACGCGAGCGGCGCCGCCTGTCCTCGCTCGGCGAGGTAGGCACCACCCAAGGCCAGCACGATGCCGGTCACCACCGCGGCGATACCCCAGAAGAGCCGGACGTGATCCGGGCGGCGGGCGTAGTAGCCGTGGCCGAGGAGACCGTCGAATATCCCGTCGCGGATCCCGGGAATGCTGCGGTAGAACACGTTCTCCAGCGCCGCCAGCTCGACGTCGGTCCGCGTGCCGGGGAACAACGCGTCGAGGAAGGTCCGTTCCCAGTCGCGCAGGTCCGTCCATTCGGGACGTGGACGGCGGAGGTGAAACGCGTACGTCGTGCGGGAGAGGAGCCCGAACGCCGTGGCGGTCTGCCGTGCCTCGATTCGCAGAAAGCCGCGCACCGCGAGGTCCACCAGCGTCGCGGTGAGGTCGCGCAGATCGGCCGCGTTGTCGACGAGCGTGCCGACCTCGGCAGGGCGCAGCCCGGCCGGGGGCTCGTACGCGACCATGATCGTCCGGCCGCGTGGATCACGCCCGCGCCGGTACCACACCGAGAGCATCCCGGCGAAGACCACCACCGGGATGCCGAGTGGCCAGTTGCCGCGCAGGAAGTAGCCCGCGCGGGTGAGCAGGCCCGGTTCCGTGACCACGCCCTTGTCCCAGCCGATCGCGACCGTGAGCCCCTCGCGAAAGGCCAGCGGACGACGCATGCGGACGCGCACGACGCCGCCGGTCACCTGCAGGTCGGCGTCGCGATCGCGTGAGCCGTAGGGGCCGGTGTAGGCGACGGCGCGCACGCCCGTGACGCCCTCGGGCAGCGTGATCTGCGCCTCCGCCGCCTCGATCGGGACGTCCCACTCGTCGCCCGTCACGTTCCAGTACAGCTCGTCGTGGTCGACGAAAAAACGAAGCCCGTTCTCGACCCGGTAGACGAGGTGCACCGTGCGTGTCGCATCACGGGCGTCCGGCACCCAAACCTTGATCTTCCGGTAGTGGCGCTCGCGCGAGAGCTCGAGGCGCAGCGGATGATCGGCGGCGTCGGTGGCGCCGAGCACGTCGAGCAGCAGCGCGTAGCCGAAGCCCTGGGGCGAGCGATACTCGACCGGGATGCTGCGATAGAGCCCGTTCCACTGCCCCTCGAACCGCGGCGAGATCGTCTCGACCACCGTGAGACTGCCGTCACGCGCCACGTCCACCGCGGCTTCGAAGCTCCCGATGGCCAGCGAGCGCGCAGCCGCTGGCGTCGCCGCCAGCACGACGAGGGCCGCGACCGCCGCACCCGCGGCCCGGCACCGGGGGGCGAGCCTAGCGGCCGCCACCGTCGCCGCCGCCGAAGGTCACCTTCGGGACCTCCCGCTCGGCGGGGCCGTCGAGCTCGAAGAACTCCCGCGGCCGGAACGCGAAGGCATTCGCGATCAGGTTCGAGGGGAACTGCGCGATGCGCGTGTTGAAATCGCGGACCACGGCATTGTAGTAGCGGCGCGCGTTCTGGAGCGCCTCCTCGATGCTCGCCAGCGACGACTGCAGCGCCGTGAAGCTCTCGACGGCACGGAGCTGCGGGTACGCCTCGGCGAGCGCGAAGAGCTGACGGAGACTCTCGGCGAGGGCGCCCTCCGCCACCGCCCGCTGCGCCGGACCGACCGCGCTCATCGCGCGGTTGCGGGCGGCGACCACGCCTTCGAGCGTCGCCCGCTCGTGTCCCGCGTAGCCCTTCACGGTTTCGACGAGGTTCGGGACGAGGTCGCATCGACGCTTGAGCTGGACGTCGATGTCGGACCAGCTCGTGTCCGCTTGCACGCGCAGGCGGACCAGACCGTTGTAGGTGGCGATCGCGAAGACCACCACCGCGAGCCCTACGACGAGCACCACCGCCATCCGCCACCTCCGTTCGTCGGCGCCGCTGACGGCCGTCTACTGTCTTCGCCCGCGCGGCGCAACTGAGACGCGGGCGGGCGATACGCCGCCTTGCCCCGTCGGGGTGCGCCTGCTACAGAACCTCATGGCGCGTTCGAAAGGGCTCATCCGTCACTCCGGGTGGGCCCTTTCGCGCAGCCGGAGGAGGAATCATGTCGCTCACCGAGCTGCGTGAGGGCCTCACCTTCGACGACGTCCTGCTGCTCCCGGAGGAGTCCGAGATCCTGCCCCGCGAGACGGACGTCTCGACGCAGGTGACCCGCGGCATTCGGCTCAACATCCCGTTGCTGAGCGCGGCCATGGACACGGTGACGGAGGCGCGCACGGCGATCGCCATGGCGCAGGAAGGTGGCCTCGGCGTCATTCATCGCAACCTCTCGATCCCCGCCGAAGCGCTGGAGGTCGAGAAGGTCAAGAAGTCCGAGAGCGGGATGATCGTCGACCCGGTCACCGTCCATCCCGAGCAACCCCTCGCCGCCGCGCTCGACGTCATGGCGCAGTACCGCATCTCCGGCCTTCCCGTGACGCGCGAGGGCCGCCTCGTCGGCATTCTCACCAACCGCGACCTCCGCTTCGAGAAGCGGCTCGACCGCACCGTCGGCGACCTCATGACGAAGGAGAAGCTCGTCACCACGCGGCCCGGCACGACGCTCGAGCAAGCCAAGGAGATCCTCCACCGCTACCGGATCGAGAAGCTGCCGGTGATCGACGAGCACGGCATGCTGCGCGGCCTCATCACCGTGAAGGACATCGAGAAGGCCGCGCGCTACCCGAACGCGGCCAAGGACGACCTCGGCCGGCTGCGCGTGGGCGGGGCGATCGGCACCGGGGCGGATCGCGAAGCCCGGGCCGAGGCCCTGGTGCGCGCCGGGGTCGACGTCCTCGTCATCGACACGGCGCACGGGCATTCTCGCGCCGTGATCGAGACCCTCCAAGCGGTGAAGGGCGCGTTCCCGCACGTCGAAGTCATCGCCGGCAACGTCGCCACCCGGGAGGGGACCGAGGCGCTGCTCGGCGCCGGGGCCGACGGCATCAAGGTCGGTATGGGACCGGCGTCCATCTGCACGACGCGGGTGGTGTCGGGCGTCGGCGTGCCGCAGCTCACGGCGATCGCCGACGCGGTGGCCGTCTGCTCGCGCAGCGACGTCCCGATCGTCGCCGACGGCGGGATCAAGTTCTCGGGCGACATCACCAAGGCGCTCGCGGCGGGCGCGTGCACGATCATGATCGGCGGGCTCTTCGCCGGCACCGAGGAGAGCCCCGGCGAGAACATCCTGTACCAGGGCCGCACCTACAAGCTCTATCGCGGCATGGGCTCGCTCGAGGCGATGCGCGAGCGCGAAGGGAGCCGCAACCGCTACTTCCAGGACGACGAAGCAGCCGAGGGCGACCCCGGCTTGAAGCTCGTCCCCGAGGGCATCGAGGGGCGCGTCCCGTACAAGGGGGCGATGTCCTTCATCGTCCAACAGCTCGTCGGCGGCCTGCGCGCCGGGATGGGCTACGTGGGGGCCCGTACGCTGGCGGAGCTGCGCCAGAAGGCACGCTTCGTCAAGGTGTCGCCGGCAGGGCTCAAGGAGAGCCACGTCCACGACGTCTACATCACGAAGGAAGCCCCGAATTACCGGCTGGAGTAGGGGGCGGCAGCCGTGATCCTCATCCTCGACTTCGGGTCACAGTACACGCAGCTCATCGCCCGTCGCATCCGCGAGCTGCACGTCTACTGCGAGATCCACCCGTTCTCTCTGGCCCGCGACGCGATCGAGCGCCTCGCGCCAGCCGGTATCGTGCTCTCGGGCGGCCCGGCCAGCGTCTACGAGCCGGATGCCCCGCGGCCCGCGCCCGCGGTGCTCGACCTCCTCACCGCCGGCACGCTGCCGGTGTTGGGCATCTGCTACGGCATGGGCGTCGTGAATCTCGCCTTCGGGGGCGAGGCGGAGCGTGCGACGCGCAAGGAGTTCGGGCCAGCCGACGTGCACATCGCGCGCGTCGATCCGCTGCTCGCGCTCGGCGGCACCAGCACGCGCGTCTGGATGAGCCACGGCGACCGCATGACCAAGCTCGGCGACGGCCTCGAGCCGCTGGCGACGACCGACAACGCGCCCTACGCCGCCTTTCGCCACCGCGAGCGTCCGATCTACGGCCTGCAGTTCCACCCCGAGGTGACCCACACCGCCGAGGGACGGGAGATCCTGCGGAACTTCGTCCTGCGCGTCTGCCGGGCGTCCGCCGACTGGACCATGGACGGCTTCGTCGAGACCTGGGTCCCGCGCATCCGCCAGCGCGTCGGCGACGGACGGGTCGTGTGCGGGCTCTCGGGCGGCGTCGACTCGACGGTCGCCGCCGCGCTCATCCACCGCGCCATCGGGGACCGACTGGTGTGCGTGTTCGTCGACAACGGGCTGCTGCGCGAGCACGAAGCGGCAGAGGTCGTCGCGCTGTTCCACGACCGCATGCAGCTCGACGTCCGCAAGGTCGACGCCGGGGCCCGCTTCCTCGCGAACCTGCGCGACGTCGAGGATCCGGAGCAGAAGCGGCGGATCATCGGCGGCACCTTCATCGAGGTCTTCGAGGAGGAGGCCCGCCGCCTCGGGAACTTCCAGTTCCTGGCGCAGGGAACGCTCTATCCGGACGTGATCGAGTCCGTCTCGGTCCGTGGCCCTTCGGCCACCATCAAGAGCCACCACAACGTGGGCGGCCTGCCGGAGCGCATGCGGCTCGAGCTCGTCGAACCGCTGCGCGAGCTCTTCAAGGACGAGGTGCGCGAGCTCGGGCGCGTGCTCGAGGTTCCGGCGGACATCGTCGGCCGGCAGCCGTTTCCCGGTCCCGGCCTGGCGATCCGCGTGATCGGGCCGGTGGACGAGGAGCGCCTGCGGATCGTGCGCGGCGCCGACGTGGTCGTGCAGGAGGAGGTCCGTGCCGCCGATCTCTACGACAGCCTGTGGCAGGCCTTCGCGATCCTCCTCCCGATTCGCACGGTCGGCGTGATGGGCGACGAGCGTACCTATGACAACGTGGTCGCCATTCGCGCGGTCCGCTCGACGGACGGCATGACCGCCGACTGGGCGCGCCTGCCGGACGACGTTCTCGCGCGCATGTCCACGCGCATCATCAACGAGGTCCGGGGCGTGAACCGGGTCGTGTACGACATCTCGTCGAAGCCCCCGGCCACGATCGAGTGGGAATAAGGCCGGGCCGCCGGCGGAACGGGAGGAGGGGCTCGGGGCGATGTCGTTCGTCCACCTGCATTTGCACACGCAGTACTCGCTGCTGGACGGCGCCAACAAGATCAAGGAGCTGATCCCGCGGGTGCACGGCTTCGGCATGCCGGCGTGCGCCATCACGGATCACGGCAACATGTTCGGCGCGGTCCAGTTCTACCAGGAATGCGCCAAAGCCGGGGTGCAGCCGATCATCGGCTGCGAGGTGTACGTCGCACCACAGAGCCGCTTCGACAAGGTCGGCCGCATCGACGACTACGAAGCGGGCGGGAACTACCACCTGATCCTGCTCGCCATGAACCGCGACGGCTACCGGCACCTCTGCCAACTCGTGACCGCGGGGTACCGCGACGGGTTCCACTACAAGCCCCGCGTCGACAAGGAGCTGCTGCGCGAGCTGAACGGCGGGATCATCGCGCTCTCGGGGTGCCTGCGCGGCGAGGTCGCGCACAGCCTCATGACCGGGCAGAAGGAGCGTGCGCGCAACGCGTGCATCGAGCTCGCGGACATCTTCAAGGAGCGCTTCTACGTCGAGGTGCAGGACAATCGCCTCGACGCGCAGGAGGAGGTCAATCGCGAGCTCGTGGCGCTCGCGGCGACGCTCGGCCTTCCGCTCGTCGGCACCAACGACTGCCACTACCTGCGGGCCGAGGACTCGCACGCGCACGAGGCGCTCCTCTGCATTCAGACCGGGAAGACGTTCTCGGACGAGAAGCGCTGGAAGTTCGAGACCGACCAGCTCTTCGTCAAGGATCCGGACACGATGGCGGCGGCCTTCGCGCACGCGCCGGAGGCGATCGCGAACACGCTCGCAATCGCCAAGCGCTGCGACTTCGAGCTGAAGCAGCGCTGGCGTTTTCCGGTCTACCAGGTTCCGGAGCACGACAGCCTCGACGACGCCCTCGAGCGCGGGGCCCGTGCGGGCCTCGCCGAACGGCTCGACGAGCGCCGCACCCTGGGGTGGACGGCGGACCAGGAGCGCGCCTACGAGGCGCGCCTCGCCACCGAGATCGAGATCATCAAGTCGATGGGGTTCGCCGGCTACTTCCTGATCGTCGCGGACTTCATCACGTGGGCCAAGCAGCAGGGGATCCCGGTCGGGCCCGGACGGGGCTCGGCGGCGGGCAGCCTGGTGGCGTGGGCGCTGCGCATCACCGAGCTCGATCCGATCCACCACGGCCTCCTCTTCGAGCGCTTCCTCAACCCCGAGCGCCGCTCGATGCCGGACATCGACGTCGACTTCTGCTTCGTCCGCCGCGACGAGGTGATCCGTTACGTCAAGGAGCGCTACGGCGCGGACCGCGTCGCCCAGATCGTGACCTTCGGGACGCTCAAGGGTAAGGCCGCCATCAAGGACGTGGGGCGCGTTCTCGACTTCACGTTCGCGGACACGGACCGGATCGCGAAGCTCTATCCGGAGCCCAAGCAGGGCAAGGACTTCCCGCTCGCCGAGGCACTCGAGATGGAGCCGCGGCTGCGCGAGATCCGCGACACCGGCGAGCGGGAGCAGCGCCTCTTCGAGCTGGCGCTCCGCCTCGAAGGCCTCTGCCGCCACACCTCGAAGCACGCCGCCGGGATCGTCATCTCGCCCACCCCGCTGGCCGAAGAGGTCCCGCTCTGGGTCGACAAGGACGGCGCGGTCGTCACGCAGTACACGATGACCGACGTCGAGGCAGTCGGGCTCATCAAGTTCGACTTCCTCGGTCTCAAGAACCTGACGATGATCGAGGGCGTCGTGCGCCGCATCCGAGACGGGCGCGGCATCGCCATCGACGTCAACCGCCTGCCGCTCGACGATGCCGCCACCTACGCGCTGCTGTCGCGCGGCGACACCGTCGGCGTGTTCCAGCTCGAGTCGGGCGGCATCCGCCGTATGCTCATGCAGCTCAAGCCGTCCTGCTTCGCCGACGTGGTCGCCGCCCTCGCGCTCTACCGTCCGGGCCCCCTCGACGCCAAGCTCGAGGACGGCAGCACGATGGTGGACCGCTTCATCCGCCGCAAGCACGGCAGAGAGCCGATCACCCACCTGCACCCCGCCCTCGAGACGGTCCTCGCCGAGACGTACGGCGTCATCGTCTACCAGGAACAGGTCATGCAGATCGCGCAGGCGCTGGCGGGCTACTCGCTCGGCGACGCCGACAACCTGCGCCGGGCGATGGGCAAGAAGAAGAAGGAAGAGATGCGCAAGGAGCGCGCGCGCTTCATCGAAGGCGTGCTCCGGCTCGGGACCGCCGACGCGCGGGTCGCGGGCGAGATCTTCGACCAGATGGAGACGTTCGCGGCCTACGGCTTCAACAAGAGCCACTCGGCGGCGTACGCGGTGATCACGTACCAGACCGCCTACCTGAAGGCGCACTTCCAGACGGAGTTCATGGCCGGCCTGCTCTCGCTCGAAGCCGGCGACACCGACAACACCTACAAGAACATCGCCGAGTGCCGCGACCGCAGCATCGCGATCCTCCCGCCCGACGTGAACGCGAGCTTCGAGGACTTCACCGCCGCGGGGAACACCATCCGCTTCGGCCTCGGCGCCGTGAAGGGTCTCGGCTCGAAGGCGATCGAGGCCATCATCCAGGCGCGCCGGGACGGTGGGTTCACGGGGCTGCACGACTTCTGCCGGCGCGTACGGGGCGGCGTCGTCAACCGGAAGGTCGCCGAGTCCCTGATCACCTGCGGGGCCTTCGACACCCTCGAGCGCAACCGCGCGCGACTCCACGCCGGGCTCGACGACGTCCTCCGCTGGGCAACGCAGCGCGCGGAGGAGGCCACCAGCCCCCAGATCGGGCTCTTCGCCGCCAAAGGCGTGGTCGAATCGCCGCAGCCGCCGCTGCCGGAGGTGCCGTCGTGGAAGCCGGAAGAGGAGCTCCGCCGCGAGCGCGAGGCGATCGGGTTTTTCATCACCGGCCACCCGCTCGACCGCTTCGAGCAGGACCTCAAGCGGTTCACGAACGTGACCATCGGGACCCTTCGCACGCGCGGGCCCGAGCTGCCGCCGGCGGCTCCCGACCGTCCCGGACGCCCGGACACGCGCCCGCGCGTCCGGCTCGGCGGGGTGATCCACTCCCTCAAGCTCCGCAACAGCAAGAAGGGCGACCGCTACGCGACCTTCGTCCTCGAGGACAAGGACGGCACGGTCGAGGCGATCGCCTGGCCGGACACGTACCGGAAGTGCGAGAGCGCCATCCAGAGCGGGGAACCCGTGTTCGTCGCTGGCGCCCTCGAGCTGTCGGCCGACCGCTGTCAGGTGATCGTGGACGAGGTCACCCCGCTCGCCACCGCACGAGCCGACGCGATCCGGCAGGCGCACGTCCGCGTCCCGCCGTCCACCGAACGCGGGGTACTCGAGCGCCTCAAGGTCATCCTGGCGGCGCACCCCGGGCCGTGCGAGACGTTCCTGCACCTCGTGCGGCCTGACGAGACCGAGGCGGTCCTGGCGCTGCCCGCCGCGATCCGCGTCGCGGCCACCGACGCCATCGTCGAGGCGGTCGAGGGCGTCCTCGGCGCGGGGACGCTGTCGTTCCGGTGACGAGCGCCGGGCACAGGACCGCCCCCGACGTCGAGCGAGCGATTCTCGTCGGCGTCGACCTGCCTCGGGCGGCGGTACCCGCGGCGGAGTCCCTGGGCGAGCTCGCGCGCCTGTCCGACACCGCACGCCTCGCCGTCGCGGGCACCACCACGCAGGCGTTGCGCCGCCCGCATCCCGCCACCTTCATCGGCGAGGGGAAGGTCGAGGAGCTGCGGACGCTGGTCGACGCGACGCGCGCCAACGTCGTCGTGTTCGACGAGCCGCTCACGCCGGCGCAGCAGCGCAACCTCGAGAAGGCACTCGGCGTGAAGGTGATCGATCGGAGCGCGCTCATCCTCGATATCTTCGCGCAACGCGCCCGGTCGTTGGAGGGCAAGCTGCAGGTCGAGCTGGCACAGCTCCAGTACCTCCTGCCGCGCCTCACGCGGGCGTGGACCCACCTCTCGCGACAGCGGGGCGGCGGCGTCGGGCTGCGCGGACCGGGAGAGACGCAGCTCGAGGTCGACCGCCGGCGCGTCCGCGAGCGCATCGCGATCCTCAAGCGGCGCGTGGCCGACGTCGACCGGACGCGCCAGCTCCACCGGGACCAACGCACGGGGGTTCCCCTTCCGACGGTGGCACTCGTGGGCTACACCAACGCGGGGAAGTCGACGCTCATGAACGCCCTCACGCGCGCCGGCGTCCTCGCCGAGGATCGGCTGTTCGCCACGCTCGACCCCACGGTCCGCCGGCTGCGGCTGCCGGAAGGGCAGATGGCGCTCGTCGCCGACACCGTCGGCTTCATTCACAAGCTGCCGCACCAGCTCGTCGACGCGTTTCGGAGCACGCTCGAGGAGGTGCGACAGGCCGACCTCCTCGTGCACGTCGTCGACGCCAGTCATCCCGGGTGGCCGGAGCAGGTCCGGGTCGTCGAGCAGGTGCTGGAGGAGATCGGCGCCGGGGAGCGGCCGGTGCTGTTGGCGCTCAACAAGACGGACGAGCTCCCGCCCGACGCGCGGCTCCCTCCGGCCGGCGCGAACGCGGTCGCGATCTCGGCACGGACGGGGGAGGGGCTCCCCGCGCTGCTCGCCGCCGTCGAGACGCGGCTCACCGCGGGGCTCGAGCGCGTGTGCTGCGACCTCCCGGCCGAGCGCGGCGAGGTCGTCGCGTGGCTGCGTCGTTCGGGACGAATCGTCGAGGAGTATTACCGCGACGGCCGCGTGACCGTGACCGCGCTCGTCCCGCCGCGGGTGGCGAGCATGCTGCGCACGCAATGGCCCGAGGCGCTGGCACGCTGATGTCCGACGTCGTCACCATTCCGAACCTGCTCACGCTGCTCCGGCTGGCCATGGTGCCGGTGTTCCTCATCCTGCTGGAGGACCTGCGCTACCGCGACGCGCTGCTCGTCTTCGTCGCCGCCGGCGTGACCGACGCCCTCGACGGCGCGATCGCGCGCCTCACGCACACGAAGACGACGCTCGGGGCCTATCTCGACCCCGCCGCGGACAAGCTGCTCCTGGTCTCGGCCTTCATCGCGCTCGGGTTCATGCACGAGGTGCCGCGCTGGCTCACCGTCGTCGTCCTGTCGCGCGACGTCATGTTGATCCTCGGCTACTTTCTGCTCTTCATGCTCACGCAGCAGACGATGGCGATCCGCCCCAGCGTCCTCGGGAAGGTCAGCACGTTTCTCCAATTGTGCGCGATCTCGCTGGTGCTCGTACGCCTGGCGACCACCGAGGTCGTCGAGCCCGTCGTCGAGGCCGGGGTGTTCATCGCCACGGGGACGTTCACGGCAGTCGCCGGGTGTCAGTACGCGGTGCGGGGCCTCGCATGGCTCCAGCGCCAGGGTCCCGAGGCGCCCGGCTCGCCCGGCCTTTGAGTTCCGCGGGCGGCCTTTGCTAAGCATTCCCGCCATGCACACCCGCCTGCTCACCGTCGTCGCCGTGCTCCCGCTCCTGGCCACGCTCGCGGGCGCCGCCGGGGCCGAGACGGCCCGCGAGATCCTCGATCGGCGCCGGCAGCTGGACGACACGACCCGCCGGTGGGAGGACCGCCACCAGCGGATGAAGTTCACGATCGCGGGGAAGGGCGGCGGGGAACGCGAGCGGGAGCTCGAGCTCTACGAACGGAAGGACGCCGGCGGCGAGCAGAAGACGATCGTGTTCTTCCAGACGCCCGCCGAGGTGAAGGGCACGGCCTTCCTCTCGCACAGCCACAAGGGACGACCGGCCGAGCAGTGGCTGTTTCTCCCGGAGCTCGCCCGCACGCGCCAGATCACCGCCAACACGCGCAGCCAGAGCTTCGTCGGCACGGACCTTTCGTACCACGACCTCGACCTGATCACCGAGATGACCAGTTGGACCGAGGAGGACGCCGCATCGAAACTGACCGGGAGCGAGGCGGTCGACGGCGTCACCTGCTACGCGATCGAGCTCACGCCACGGCGTGAGGACATCGGCTACCGCCGCATTCTCGTCTGGCTCGGAGCCCAGGACCTGGTGCCGCGGCGCCTCGAGTTCTTCGGCGCGGAGGAGCCCCCGGTCAAGCGCATCGTCCAGTCGGACATCAAGGACGTGGGAGCGATTCCGACCGCGCACCACATTCACGTCGAGACGCCTGCGGCCGGCACGCACACCGAGATGGCGATCAGCGACGTGCGCTTCGACCAGCACCTCGACGCCGAGCTGTTCACGCAGCGCGCGCTCGAGCGCGGCGCCCCATAGGCGCGTCGCAACTGTTCCCCGGCGCCACCGCGTGGCATCATGCTGGCGATGTCGCTGCCCAGCCGCGCCCAGCTCGAGGCGCTCGCCGTTCGCGCGGGGGCGCTCGCCCTCGGCTTCCAGGGTCGCGTCCGGCCCGAGCAGAAGCCCGATCGGACGCTCGTGAGCGAGGCCGATCGGGCCGTCGAGGCGCTGATCGTGCAGGAGCTGGAGTCGGTCTTCCCGGAGGCCGCCATCCTGGGGGAGGAAGGGAGCGTGCGGCCGGGACGAGGGCCGTACCGCGTCGTCATCGACCCGATCGACGGCACATCGGCGTTTCTCGCTGGATTGCCGACGTGGTGCGTGTCGATCGGCGTCCTCGAGGCGGGACGTCCCATCGCGGGCGTGGTCCACGTTCCGAGCACCGCCGAGACGTATTCCGCGACCGGCGGAGCCGCGTTCCGCAACGGCGAACGCCTGGGCCCACTCGCCGGCGCATCCGCGGGTGGCGAGCCCTACGTGCTGATCCCGGCCAAGGCCCACCTGCGCAGCGGCATCCGCTGGCCGGGGAAAGCCCGCTCGTTGGGCTCGGCCGCGCATCACGTGGTCCTGGTCGCGCGCGGCTCGGCGGCGGCGGCACTGCTCGAGCCCGCGTACGTGTGGGACCTCGCCGGCGCGGCGCCGATCCTGGCGGCGGTGGGGGGCGTGCTGTGCTACGCCAGCGGTCGCCCGGTCGAGCTGGAGGCGCTTGCCGAAGGAGGGCGTGCGCCCGAGGAGATCGTCGCGGCGGCCGCCGGCCGGATCGACGAGTTCCTCGGTCAGCTCGCGCGCCGAACGTAGCGCATGACGGTATGGATCGCTCGCCGCGCGCTACGCGCGCTCGGTACGCTGCTCGCCACCACGCTGCTGCTGTTCGCCCTGGTGCGTCTCGTGCCGGCGGACCCCGCCGTCTCGATCGCCGGCCCCAAGGCCGATCCGGAAACCCTCGCCGCGATTCGCCGGGACCTCGGGCTGGACGACGCGATCCCGCTCCAGCTCGCCCGCTACCTGGCGCAGCTCGGCCGCGGCGACCTGGGACGATCCTACGTCACCGGCCGCGCGGTGCGCGACGTGATCACCGAGCGCGTCCCGGCCACCGTGCTCCTCGCCACCACGAGCCTCGGCCTCGGCTTCCTCGCCGGCCTCGCCACCGGGCTGCTGACCGCAGCGCGCCAAGGGTCTCGAACCGACCGCGTCGTCCTGGTGGCGACGCTGGTCGGGCTCTCGCTGCCCGTCTTCTGGATCGGCAACCTGCTCGTCTACGTGTTCGGCCACCGGCTGCGCTGGCTGCCGCTCGGCGGGTCCGGGACGCTCGCCCACCTGGTGCTGCCGGCGGCGACGCTCGCGCTGTATCGCTACTTCTTCTACGCCCGCTTCGTGCACGCCCACGTCGGCGCGACGCTCGGGGCCGACTACGTTCGTACGGCACGGGCGAAGGGCGTCGGCCCGGTGCGGGTCCTCGTCGTCCACGCCCTGCGGAACGCGTTGATCCCGGTGGTGACGCTGCTCGGCCTGGATCTCGCGGAGCTCATGAGCGGCGTCGTGCTCACGGAGACCGTCTTCAACTGGCCAGGGCTCGGCCGCCTGGCGGTCGACGCCGTGTTCCGTCTCGACGTCCCGGTCATGGCCGGCACGGTGCTCTTCTCCGCGACCCTGGTCGTGGCGGCGAACCTCGCGGTCGACCTCCTCTACGGTGTCCTCGACCCGCGCGTGCAGCGTGCCTGAGCGGTGGCAGGGCAGGGTGATGCTCGCCATGGGCCTCGGGCTCGTGGCGGTGGTGTGCGTGGTGGCGGTGGCAGCCCCGTGGCTCACGCGGTGGGATCCGAGCGCGATCGTGGTGGCGCACTACGTCGGTCCGCAGACGCCGGGCCCCGCACATCCGCTCGGCACGGACACGCTCGGGCGGGACATGTGGGCGCGCCTCGCGCACGGCGCCCGCACCTCGTTGCTCACCGGGGCATTGGCAACGACGCTGGCCGCCACCGTCGGCGTCGGCATCGGGATCGCGGCGGGGTACTTCGGCGGCGGCGTGGACGCGGCGCTCATGTGGCTCGTCGATCTCGTGCTCACCCTGCCGTCGCTGCTGCTCCTGATCGTGCTCGCGACGGTGCTCCCGCCGTCGATCTGGACGGTTCCGATCGTGATCGGCCTCGTCGGCTGGACCACGTTCGCACGCACGGTGCGCGGCGAGGTGCTCGTGCTGCGCGGACACGATTACGTGACCGCGGCCCGCGCGCTCGGGGCGACCGACGGCCGCATCCTCCTGCGTCACGTGCTGCCCGGCGTGGCGCCCGGAGTCGTGGTGCTGGCCGGGCTCGGCATGTCGGCCGCCATCGGCACGGAGGCGGCGCTCAGCTATCTGGGGCTCGGCGCACCGCTGCCGACACCGTCGTGGGGACGGATGATCAGCGAGGGGCAGCCGTACTTCGCCGTCGCGCCGCGGCTCGTCGTCCTGCCAGGCGCCGCGATCTCGCTCGCCGTCGTCGGGTTCAATCTGGTCGCCCAGGGCGTGCTCGCCCGGCGCGGGAGCGGGCGGGCGTGAGGGCACGCGATCGGGCGTGGCTTCTCGGCATTCTCGTGCTCGCCAGTGCGTGCGCGGCGCCGCTCGACCCGCCGCCGGCGGGATCGGAGACCGCGGCGGAGCCACCGCGCGCCGGGGGCGTCCTCCGGCTCGCGAGCCTCGACGACGTGCACACGCTCGACCCGGCGCGTGGCTACGACGTCGTGTCGTGGTCGTTCGAGCAGATGGTCTTCGAGACGCTCGTTGCCTACGACGCCGGTACGCGCATCGTCCCGCAGCTCGCCCGCCGCTGGGAGGCGAGTCCCGACGGGCGGCGCTATGCCTTCGAGCTCCGCGACGACGTCCGCTTCAGCTCGGGTCGCCCGCTCGACGCCGAGGACGTGCGGTATTCGATCGAGCGGCTCCTGCGCCCGACGATCCACTCGCAAGGCGCGGAATTCTTCACCGGCATCGTCGGCGCGGCCGCCTTCGCCGCCGGCCAGGCACCCGGGGTCGCCGGGATCACGACCCGCGGGGCGACGCACGTCGAGATCGCACTCGTCGAGTCCGACCCGCTGCTGCTCGACAAGCTCACGATGCCGTTCGCATCGGTGCTCGACCGGGAGGCGGCCGAGCGGGCAGGGGAGGATGGCGTCTCGCAGGCCCCGGTGGGCAGTGGCGCGTTCCGCCTCGCCGAGTGGACCTATGGGCGGCGGCTGCGGCTCGAACGCAACCCCCACTATCACGAGCCCGGGCTGCCCTACCTCGACGGCGTCGACCTCGCGATCGGCGTGAGCGAGCAGCTCGGGTGGTTCAGATACCAAGCCGGGGAGCTCGACCTGGCCAACGTCCCGTCGGCGGAGTTTCGGCGCGTCGTCGCCGACCCGCGCTACCGCCCGTTGCTGCTGCAGCGCACGACCATGCGGACACAATACCTGGGGCTGAACTGCGAGGTGCCGCCCTTCGACCGGCCGGCCGTGCGCCGCGCCGTCGCGCAGGCCGTCGATCGTGGGCGGATCCTCGAGCTGCTCGACGGGCGCTGCGTGATCGCCTCCGGCGTGCTGCCGCCGGACATGCCGGGCCGGCGCCGGCGCCCCGTCGCGTACGACCCGGCGCGGGCCCGGGCCCGACTCGCCGGCCTCGCGCCCGCAGCGCTCGCCGCGCCGGTCCTCTGGACATGGCGGGACGACAACGCCATGCGCATCGCCCAGGCGATCCAGCAGGACCTGCGTGCGATCGGCCTGGCAGTACAGATCAAGCCCGTCGACTTCCCGGCGCTGCTCGAGGCGGTGCGCCATCCCGGCACCGTGCCGCTCTTCCTGCTCGGCTGGGAGGCGGATTTCCCGGACCCGTCGAACTTCCTGACCGTGCTCCTCCACAGCGCCGGACGGCGCGCCAACAACCACACCTTCTACGCGAGCCCGCACGTCGACCGGCTCCTCGACGCCGCCGGTGCCGCCATCGACCCCGCCCGCCGACTGCGCCTGTTCGGGATGGCAGAGACCCGGATCCTGCGCGATGCGCCCTGGGTTCCGCTGTACCATCCGGTCACGGTCTTCGTCCGCCATCCCCGCGTGCGCGGCTACCACCTGCATCCACTGCGACCGGCGCGCGTCGATCGCGTGTGGCTCGCCGAGTGACGCGCGTTGGTTTGTTTCACCATACCCCCTGTGTTAGCGTCCGCGCCGAGGATCGGGGCATGTTTGCGAGCATCGATGACGTGATCTCCGCGTTCGGCGCGCGCCGGTACATCACCAGCCGCGCGATCGCGACCGTAGTGTACCTCGCCTCGCGCCTGGAGAAGCCGATCCTCGTCGAGGGGCCGGCGGGCGTGGGCAAGACCGAGCTCGCCAAGGTCCTCGCCCAGTCCGTAGGACGCGAGCTGATCCGCCTCCAATGCTACGAGGGACTTGACGAGGCCAAGGCCCTGTACGAGTGGGAGTACGCCAAGCAGCTGCTCTACACCCAGATCCTCCGCGACAAGCTCTCCGAGGTCATCGGGGGTGCGGGCTCGATGCGTGAGGCCGTCGATCGCATCGCCCGGGAGGACGACGTCTTCTTCAGCGACCGCTTCATCCTCCCGCGACCGCTCATGCGGGCGATCACCTCGGCCGATCCCTGCGTGCTGCTCATCGACGAGATCGACAAGTCCGACACGGAATTCGAGGCGTTCCTGCTGGAGCTGCTCTCCGATTTCCAGGTGAGCGTCCCGGAGCTCGGGACGCTCAAGGCCCGCCACATCCCGCTGGTCGTGCTCACGAGCAACAATGCCCGCGAGATGTCCGACGCGCTCAAGCGCCGCTGCCTCCATCTCTACATCGACTTCCCCGACAAGGCCCAGGAGCTCGAGATCGTGAAGCTCAAGGTGCCCGGCGTATCGGACCGACTGGCCGGCGAGGTCGTCGCCGTCGTCCAGCGGCTGCGCAAGCTCGACCTGAAGAAGGTCCCGAGCATCAGCGAGACCCTCGACTGGGCCAGGGCGCTCACGCTGCTCAACGTCGGCGGCATGGACGAGCAGCTCGTCAACGACACGCTGTCCACGATCCTCAAGTACGAAGGGGACATCCGCAAGGCACAGCCGGAGCTCAAGGCCTACGTCGATCTCCAACGGGCGAAGCTCAAGGCCTCGCCGGCGCAGCCCGACAAGGACCTGCTCAACTAGCGTTCGGCGGCCACCCCCGTCGCGATGGACGCCAAGCTCATCGAGTTCACACACCTGCTCCGGCAGAACGGGGTTCGCGTATCGCTCTCCGAGAGCGTCGATACGTTCCAAGCCCTGGCAGTCCTCGGTCTCGACGACCGCGAGACGGTGCGTGCCGCGTTGCGTGCCACGCTCGTCAAGCGGTCGGTCGACCTCTCGACGTTCGAGACGCTCTTCGATCTGTTTTTCTCGGGGACGTCCGCTGCCATCCAGGAGCTGACCGCCGCAACCCAAGCGACGCTCGGGCTCGAGGCGCCCGACTTCCAGCAGATGCTGGACGACCTGAAGGCGCTGCTCGAGCAGCAGGGACTCGACCTGTCCGAGATGGCGCGCGCGCTCCTCGCAGCCGATGCCGGCACGCTCGAGCGCCTCTTGCGCGAGGCCGCTGCGCAGGCGGGGCTCAGCGACATCGAGCAGGGGTTCCAAGAGGGCCGCTTCACGCACGCGATCGCAAACGCGCTCGGCCTCGGCGGCCTCACGCAGGAGCTCGAAGCGCTGCGCGATCGCATCACGGGCGTGGCGCCCGATCGGCCCGACCTCGCCGACTACGTCGAGCGGCGCCTGCAGGACCTCGCCGACATGATCAAGGCGCTCGTCCGTGGCGAGCTCGATCGCCAGGACGTGAGCCGCCGCGAGAAGCAGCGCATTCAATCGCTCGCCGAGAAGAGCTTTTTCTACCTGAGCGAGGACGAGATCCGCCGCATGCAGGAGGCGGTGACGCGGCTCGCGCAACGCCTGCGCAACGTGATCGCGATCCGGCGCAAGCGCGCCCGGCGCGGCCGGTTCGACTCGAGCGCGACGCTGCGCAAGAACCTGCAGTACGGCGCCGTGCCGTTCCGCATCGTGTTCGACTACAAGCGCAAGGACAAGCCGCAGGTGATGGTGCTCTGCGACGTGTCGGACTCGGTCCGCAACGTCTCGCGCTTCATGCTGCAGTTCATGTATTCGCTACAGGACCTGTACTCGAAGGTCCGCAGCTTCATCTTCGTGGCCGAGATCGGCGAGATCACGCCGCTGTTCGCGGAGCGCGACGTCGGTCAGGCGCTCGACGTCGCGTTGCGTGGCGACGTCATCAACGTCTACTCGCACTCGGACTTCGGTCGGGCGTTCAAGCAGTTCCACCGCGACTTCATCGCCGGCGTGAACAAGCGCACGTCGGTGATCATCCTCGGCGACGCACGCAACAACTACAACCTGCCGCACGAGTGGGTCCTGAAGGAGATCCACCAACGCGCCAAACAGGTGATCTGGCTCAATCCCGAGAACCGGATGACCTGGGGCTTCGGCGACAGCGAGATGGATCGCTACGCGCCGTTCTGCACCGTGGTCGAGGAGTGCCGCAACTTGAACCAGCTCTACCGCGTCATCGATCGTCTCGTGGCGGCGTGAACGGTTGTTGACGTCGTCTCGCCGCTGTTTCAGAATGCACGTTCGGGCCGCTCGAAGGGACGTGCGCAGCAATGAGCCGTGAGAACTTCATCCTGATGACGGTGGGCGGACTCACGCTCGACCCAGTGACGAAGACGCCGATCGTCATTCTACGCGACCCCGACAACCGGCTGAACCTCCCGATCTGGATCGGGCTCCTCGAGGCGACCGCGATGGCGACCGAGCTCGAGGGCATCAAGATGGCGCGGCCGATGACGCACGACCTGCTGCGCGCGGTGCTCGGCGAGCTCGGCGCCACGGTCGAGTGGGTCGAGGTCACGGAGCTGCGAGAGAACACCTACTTCGCGCTCATCTACCTGCGCATCGACGGCCGGCAGCTCACGATCGACGCGCGGCCGTCCGACGCGATCAGCCTGGCGCTCAGGACGAAGAGCCCGATCTACGTCGCCAAGCAGGTGCTCGAAGCCTCGAGCGTCCTGCAGCAAATGGAAGAGGGCAAGGAGCAGGACCTCTCGAACGTCTCGCGGGACAAGTGGGCCGAGATTCTCGAGAAGATGGCCCCCGACGACTTCAAGTACAAGATGTGAGCGGGGGATGACGGAGCACGCGAAGCACCCGGGTCGGATCAGCCGCAAAGCGCTCAAGGAGCCGGACGAGTTCCTGACGCTGACCGGGCAGGCGCTGGCGTGGAGCGAGGAGCACCGGACGAAGCTCCTCGCAGCACTCGGGGTCGCGATCGTGCTCGGGGCAGGCCTCCTGGCCTTCGGGCGCTATCGGGCCAGCCGTGTCGATGCGGCTGCCGAGGCCTTCCACGGCGCGCACGCACTCTTCCAGGCCGCGCGCTTCGGCGATGCCGCGACGGCGTTCGCGGACGTGCAGCGGGAGTTCCCGGGGACGCCGTTTGCCGGGCTCGCTGGACTCTACCGCGGACATGCACTCGGGCGTGGCGGGGATGCATCGGCTGCGGCGACTGCATACCAGGAGTACCTCGCGGCCGGCCATGCGGCGGATTACCTCCGCCAGGAGGCATTGGTCGGGCTGGCGCACGCACGCGAGGCAGCCGAGGACGTCGCCGGCGCGCGGGCGGCATTCGAGGAAGCCGGGGCCCTCGAGGGCCCGTTCCGCACCGACGCCTTGCTCGGCGCCGCGCGGGCGTACGAGGCCGCCGGCGAGTCGACCAAGGCCCGCGACGTCTACGTGAAGCTGCTTGGGCAGAACCCGGACGCGGAGCTGCAGGCGATGCTGCACAGCAAGCTGCCTGCGGACGCGGCGACTGCCATGTCAACACAAAGTACAAATGTCCGCTTCGCTCCCAAGTAGTGATGTCCGCTTTTGCCAGCATGGTAGG
>JAXLXP010000005.1:0-711352 GCA_046327955.1 Binatia bacterium
AGCAACCGTTCGGGCTGGCGGGCCCGCCGACGGGGTACGCGCTCGCCGCAACGCGCCACATGCACGTCCACGGGACCACGAGCGAGCAGCTCGCCGCGCTCGCCGTGTCGACGCGCGAATGGGCACGGCTCAATCCGCGCGCGATGATGCGGGACCCGATCACCGTGCAGGACGTGCTCGCCTCGCGCATGATCGCCACGCCGCTCCATCTTCTCGACTGTTGCCTCGTGACCGACGGCGGCGGGGCGGTGGTGCTCACGCGCGCCGACCGGGCGAAGGACTTGGCGAAGAAGCCGGTGTACGTGCTCGGCTCCGGCGAGGCCTCCACGCACGTGCAGGTGAGCATGATGCCGGACTTCGCCTCGTGGGAAGCCGCCCGGATCTCGAGCCGCCAGGCGTGGGCGATGTCGGGCATCGCCCACGCCGACGTCGACGTCGCGATGTTCTACGACGCGTTCACGATCGTGCCGGTGATGGGCCTCGAGGCGACCGGCTTCTGCAAGCCCGGGGAGGGCGGGGCGTTCGTGGCCGGCGGGCGCACCGCTCCCGGCGGCGCCTTCCCCATGAACACCAACGGCGGCGGCCTCTCGTACACGCACACCGGCATGTACGGGATGTTCCTGCTCGTCGAGGCGGTGCGGCAGCTGCGCGCGGAGTGCGGCCCGCGCCAAGTGCAGGATGCCGAGGTCGCCTTCTGCCACGGCCTCGGCGGCATGTTCAGCGCCGCGGGAACGCTGGTCCTCGGCACCGCGCCGTGAACGCGCCGGTCCTGCTCTACGCGAGGGCCGGCTGCCCGCACTGCGACGCGCAGCGGGCGGCGCTCGCGGCGCGTGGCGTCGTCGTGCGCGAGATCGACGTCGGCGCGCGGCCGGAGCTGATCCCGGAGCTGCTCAAGCTGACCGGCGGCCGGCGCGTCGTCCCGGTCGTGGTCGAGCGCGGCCGCGTGCGCGTCGCGCCGGACGGTGGCTCGGAATTCTAGGAGCCGACCCGAGACGAGTCTCGGGTCGGGATCGGACGCGAGCGTGAGACGTCCGGTGACACGCGCGTCGTGTCGGTGGGCTCCCCGGGTAGGGGCCGGCCCCAGGGATCCGTGCGCGGGATGCGCAGCTTGGCGAGGGTCCGCTGCGTGTCTTCGTTCACCCAGGGCTGCCCGAGCACGCAGGGTTGCGGTGCGCCGCCGTCGTCGATGGACGCGTAGGCGGCGAGGCCGCCCTGTTGGAAGTGGAGGAGCATCCGCTTGGCCACGGGCTCTGTGTAACCCAGGCCTCCCGTGGTCGCAACGCGGCTTCCCTCGGCCCGGGCCGCATGGTCTATGAGGTTGCATGGGTCGCCCGTATCGCGTCGGGTTTGCCTGCTCGCCGCTGCGCGACGCCTCGCCCGAGGACATCGTGCGCTGGGGGCAGCGGGCCGAGGATCTCGGCTGGGAAGGCGTGTTCATTCCGGAATCGTTCAACGACTCGCTCGCCTACGCGCAGGCGGTTGCGATGCGGACCAGCCGGATCACGGTGGGCACGGCGATCACGAACGTCTACCTCCGCCACCCGACGCTGCTCGCGCAGCAGGCGGCGGCGGTGCAGGAATTCTCGAATGGGCGGCTCCTCCTCGGGCTCGGCGTGGGGCACCGGGCGGTCAACACGCAGCTCGGCATCGACATGGGCGAGCCCCTGGTGCGCCTGCGCGACGTCATCGGCGTCCTGCGCTCAGCGTGGACGCAGGGCGGGCACCAGCCGCGCCCGAAGACGCTGCCACGCATCCTCACCGCGGCGCTCGCCCTGCGCGCGATCGACCTCGCCGGCGAGCTCGCCGACGGCGTGATCTTCAACCTCTTCCCGCTCGCGCGGTACCCGCACGCGCTGGCGGCGCTGCGTGCGGGCGCCGAGCGCACCGGCCGGGACCCCGCGACGCTCGAGGTCTGTCACTTCACCACCTGCTACCTGAGCGATGACCGCCGCGCTGCGCTGCACGAGGCCAAGCGGATGCTCGCGCGCTATGCCAACCTCCAGTTCTACGGCAACATGCTGGCGCAGAGCGGCTTCCGCGCCGAGGTGCGCGCGGTGCGCGCGGCCTGGCGGCGTCGCGACGTCCAGGGCGCGGAGGCGGCGGTGAGCGACGAGATGGCCGACGCGACCACGCTCGCCGGCGACCCGGCCCACTGCCGCGAGCGGGTGCACGCCTATCTCATGGCCGGGGCCACGATGGTGATCGTGTTCACCAACCCGGTCGGCGAGCCGCGTGCGGCGGCGGTCGAGCGGACGCTCACGGCCCTCGCGCCGCGGTAGCCGTTGCGGCGGCCCGGAGCGCGCGCTACGTCTGGTCCGATGGCGACGGTCACGGCCTACCACAACCCGGCCTGCTCCAAGTCGCGCGGCGCGCTCGATATCCTCGCGGCCCGTGGCGTCGACGTCGACGTGATCGAGTATCTGAAGACGCCGCCCGACCGGGTGATGCTGGCGCGCATCCTCTCGCTGCTGCCGTCGCCGCCCGCCGCGCTGGTGCGCAAGGACGCGCGCTTCAAGGAGCTCGGCCTCGACCCCGCCGACTACGTGACGCGCGAGCAGGTGATCGCGCTTCTCGATCGGCATCCGGAGCTGATGGAGCGCCCGGTCGTAATCCGGGGGGGGCGCGCCGTGATCGCGCGGCCGTCGGAGCGGGTCGCCGACATCCTCGACTGATCGGCCCACCCGGCGGTCCCGGTCGCTTTGAAAGCGTGCGGGGCGCTGGTAGCGTGGCGCGCTCGCCGATGGACTACAAGGAGACCCTCAACCTGCCGCGCACCGATTTCCCGATGCGCGCCAACCTCGCCCAGCGCGAGCCGGAGATGCTGCGGCGCTGGACGGAGACGGGTCTCTACCACCGGCTCTTGGAGGCCCGTGCCGGGCGCCCGCGCTTCGTCCTCCACGACGGGCCGCCCTACGCCAATGGCCACATCCACATCGGCCACACGCTGAACAAGGTGCTGAAGGACATCATCGTCAAGCACCGGGCGATGGCCGGCTTTCATGCTCCGTACGTCCCGGGCTGGGACTGCCATGGGCTGCCGATCGAGCTCGAGGTCGAGAAGCAGCTCGGGCGCGCGAAGAAGGACGCGCTCCCCAAGGCGGAGGTGCGCGCCCGCTGCCGCGAGTACGCGCAGAAGTTCGTCGCGGTGCAACGGGCGGAGTTCGAGCGCCTGGGCGTGCTCGGCGACTGGGAGCGTCCGTACCTCACGATGGACCCCACGTACGAGGCGGAGGAGGTGCGGGTCCTCGGGCGCTGCATCGCGGCCGGGCTCCTCTATCGCGGCAAGAAGCCGGTGCACTGGTGCCCGTCCTGCGTGACGGCGCTCGCCGAGGCCGAGGTCGAGTACGCCGACGCCACGTCGCCGTCGGTCTTCGTCGCCTATCCGTTCGTCGCGCCGCTGCCGGCACCGCTCGCCGGCCTGGCGGACGTGGTCGCGGCCGCGTGGACGACCACGCCCTGGACGCTGCCGGCGAGCCTCGCCATCGCGGTACACCCGCATCACGAGTACGTCGCCGTCGAGCTGGGCGGGCGCACGCTGGTGGTCGCCGCGGCGCTGGCTCCCGCGCTCGCGAAGGCGATGGGTGCCGAGGCGCCGCGCGAGCGGGCCCGTTTCCGCGGCCGGGACATCGAGGGCGCGCGCTGCCGCCACCCGTGGATCGACCGGACGGTTCCGGTCGTGCTCGCCGACTACGTGACGCTCGAGACCGGCACCGGCCTGGTCCACACGGCTCCGGGACATGGGCAAGAGGACTACGAGACGGGGATGCGCTACGGCCTCGACGTGCTGGCGCCAGTCGACGCGCGCGGCCGGTTCACGGCCGAGGTGCCCGAGTGGCAGGGCACGCGCGTCCACGACGCGGACCCGCAGATCGTCGCCCACCTGCGCGCCGTCGGCGCGCTGCTCGCCGCGCACGACTTCGCCCACAGCTACCCGCACTGCTGGCGCTGCAAGAACCCGATCGTCTTTCGTGCCACCGAGCAGTGGTTCGTCGGCATGGAGCGCGGGGAGCTGCGCGCCCGCGCGCTCGCCGAGATCGACCGCGTGCGCTGGATCCCGCAATGGGGCCGCGAGCGCATCCACGGCATGATCGCGACGCGCCCTGACTGGTGCCTCTCGCGGCAGCGGGACTGGGGCGTGCCGGTCGTGGCGCTGCACTGCGAGGCTTGTGACGCGGCGCACGCGAGCCAGGCGCTCTGCGAGCACGTGGCGGCGTTGTTCGAGCGCGAGGGTGCCGATGCGTGGTTCACGCGGCCGATGGCGGACCTCGTCCCGCCGGGCACGCGCTGCGCAACGTGCGGCGGGACGGCCTTCCGGCGCGAGACCGACATCCTCGACGTGTGGTTCGACTCGGGCGCGAGTTGGGCGGCGGTCGTGAACCGTCGGCCCGAGCTCGGCGGGCACGCCGACCTCTACCTCGAGGGCAGCGACCAGCACCGCGGCTGGTTCCACTCGGCGCTGCTGACGGGCGTGGCCGTCGCGGGGCGCGCGCCGTACGACGCGGTCCTCACGCACGGCTTCACCGTCGACGGCCAGGGCCGCAAGATGTCCAAGTCGGTCGGCAACGTGATCGCGCCGGAAACCGTGATCAAGAAGTACGGCGCGGAGCTGCTGCGCCTGTGGGTCGCCGCGGCGGACTACCGCGAGGACATCCGCATCTCCGACGAGATCCTGGCCCAGCTCGTCGAGGCCTACCGGCGGCTGCGCAACACGGCGCGCTTTCTGCTGTCGAACCTCTACGACTTCGACCCGGCGCGCGACGCCGTGCCGCACGCCGCACTGCCGGCGCTCGAGCGCTGGGTGCTGCACCGCACCGCGACCCTCGCCGAGCGGCTGCTCGCGGCCTACGACGCGTACGAGTTCCACACCGTCTGCCACGCGCTCAACAACTTCTGCAGCGTCGACCTGAGCGCGTTCTACCTCGACGTGCGCAAGGACCGCCTCTACTGTGAGCGCCCCGGCGGCCCGGAGCGGCGCGCCGCGCAGACCGCGCTGCACGGCGTCCTCGACGTGCTCGTCCGTCTGATGGCGCCCGTGCTCTCGTTCACGGCCGACGAGGTCTGGCAGTTCATGCCGGCCGCGCCGGCGCCGAGCGTGTTCCTGGCCGGGATGCCCGCGGTGCCGGCGTCGTGGACGGATGCGGCGCTCGCCGCCCGCTTCGATCGGCTCCTCGCCGTGCGCGCGGCGGTCACGAAGGCGATCGAAGAGGCGCGGGCGGCGGGGGCCGTCAAGCAGTCGACCGAGGCGCGCGTGACCCTTGCGGCCACGGGGGATCTCGCCGCGCTGCTCGCTGCGGACGCGGCGGAGCTCGCCACGCTCTTTCTGGCCGCCGAGGTCGTGCTCGGCGACGCGGGTGACGCCCCGGAGAGCGCGCTCGTGGCCGGCCTGCGCGTGCGAGTCGAGAAGGCGGCCGGAGGGAAGTGCGAGCGCTGCTGGAACCTCCGCCAACTCGGGAGCGACGCGCGGCATCCGGCGCTCTGCGTTCGCTGCGCGGCCGTGCTCGCGTGAGCCGCCTCGGCGACCCGCGCTGGCGTCTGGCGCTCCTGGTCGCGGCGACCGTCGTCGTGCTCGACCAGGTGACCAAGATGGTCGTCGAGCGGACCATGCTCCTGCACCAGTCGATTCCGCTGACGCCGTTCCTGGCGCTCACCTACGCGCGCAATACGGGCGCGGCCTTCAGCCTGATGGCTGGCTGGCCGGCGGCGCTGCGGCTGACGGTGCTCCTCGGCGTCACGCTGGTCGCGATGGCGATCGTGGTCTCGTTCCTCCGCCAGACGCCGCCGGAGCACCGTTGGACGGTGGGCGCGCTCGGCGCGGTGCTGGGCGGCGCGGCCGGCAACCTCGTCTGCCGCGTGCGCTACGGCGAGGTGGTCGATTTCATCGAGCTGCACTGGCGGCACTGGTCGTGGCCGGTGTTCAACGTCGCGGACTCCGCGATCACGATCGGCGTCGTGATCCTGGTGCTGGCGTCGCGGCGCACGCCCGAGCGGTAGCGGCGCAGAGCGGGTGTTCGACCGCCTCGTCGTGCTGCTGTCGGCCCATGACCCCTGGGGTCACCTGGCCCGTGCATCCGCCGGAACTGGCAGATCGATCGAGTCGGGCCGCCGATGGTGGCGATGAGCAGCGCGCCGCGGGGTGGTCGCACAGATCGTCCGCAGGTTCCACCACTCCCAGAGAGGAGTGTATCTTGCGGACCACAGTTGACAGGGGCGCCTCTGGTGGGGGAGACCTTCACTCCCGGATGGCAGCAGCACACCCCAAGGAGGCGTCCATGCGACGGTCGATCGTCACCCCGGTCCTGCTCTTGCTCTCTCTCTCTCCGGTAGCGCACGCGGCTGACGTCAAGGTCAGCTACCTGGCCGACGCGAAGGCCTTCAAGGCCGCGGTCGCCGGGACGCCGCTCACGTTCTCGCTGTTCACCGACGCGTCGTGCAGCGGCACGGCGGCGGCGACGCAGGTCGTGAACGCCGAGGCGACGCAGGTCCTCGAGCAGCTGAAGCGCATCACGCCGAAGGGCGGCACCAAGGCCCCGGCGACCGCGCGCATCGAGCACGTGCTGAGCGGCGTCATGCCGGTGCCGACGTTCTACCTGCAAGTCACCGGCACGGGGGTGACGCCGGTCGGTGGCGCCTGCCAGCTTCAGACGGCGACCGTGGGCGGGACGACTCCACCGCAGCCGGCCGTCTGTGCGCCGGACTCGGTGCGCGCCGGCGCGCCGTGTGTGGACAAGTACGAGGCCAGCGTGTGGGACATTCCGGCGGGTAACACGGTGCTCATCCAAAAGGTGAAGGACGGCACGGCGACACTCGCCGACCTCACCGGCGGCGGCGCGACGCAGATCGGTGCGACGGATGGGCCGCCGACCTACGCGTGCACGCCGAGCTATCCCGCCACGTTCCCCTGGGATGGCAACTACAGCGCGCCGCTCTACGCGGCGTCGATCGCGGGCGTGAAGCCGAGCGCGTGCATCACCGCCTTCCAGGCCGAGGTGGCGTGCGAGCTGTCGGGCAAGCGACTGCTCACGAACGGAGAGTGGGTTGCGGCGGCGACCGGCACGCCGGACACGGACACGGACAATGGCACGACCGACTGCAACACGAACGCGCCCGGCGCCGGCGTCAATGCGCCGGTGAACACCGGGTCGCGCAGCGATGTGTCTCGACGGCCGGAATCTCCGATGCCATCGGCAATGTGTGGGAATGGACGACTGGCGGTTTCGCGGCGACCTGGATCCGCGGTGGCAACTGGGACGACGGCTCGAACGCGTCGGTCTCGCTGGCGTACCGGTACGATCCGGGCAACGCCTTCGGCAACATCGGCTTCCGCTGCGGGCGGTAGCCGCCCCGCGCGCCTCTCCCCGGTGGTCCGGACGTTGACCCGTTGGCCCTTTGCTACTCGGGACGGCGAGCGGATCCCGGTGATGCAGCGATCCTACGATCTCTGCGCCGGGATATACGAGCACGTGAACCGCTCCCGCGCGCAGCGCGGGCCTCACGGTGGCGAATCGGCGCCGCCGCCACGGGAGGACGCGGAAGCCCTCGCAGGCGGCGGCGTCGCCCAGACGCGTGTCGGCGCAGACGAAGTCATGCCCTCCGGGGCGATCCGACACGCCACCAGCGCGGCGCCGAGCTGAGCGCGTCGGCGGCGCGCAGCGGGTGGGTGGCCACCAGGCGGATGGCGCGCTCGCGAACCGGGCCGATCGCCGAGACCTCGGTCCACGCCTGCGCGAGTTCCGCCAGTGCCGCGCGCGCAGCCGCCCGCGCGGCCGCCGACAGGCTGCCCTCGCGGGCACGCCGCTCGATGGCGGACGCGATCTCCACGGCGGAAAGGCTCCACGTGACGAGGGGCTCGGTGGCGAGGCGTCGGGCCGCGGCCGTCGTCGGCTCCATGACGCACAGGGAGACGAGGGCGGACGCGTCCAGTACCGCACGGCCGCTCAGAGCCGATCCGCCCGGTCGGCGAGCAGTGCTTCCTGCACCGAGGCCTTGGGCGCGGGCAGCCGGCGGGTGAGGAAATCCTTCGGGAGGGCGGCGAGGGGCGGGCGCGCGAGGCCCGCGGCGACCAGCGCGTCGAAATCGGCGTTGCTGCCTTCGACGCGCGTGATCCGGGCCACGGGCCGCCCGCGATCGAGAATCGTGACCGCCTCGCCCTTGGCGACCAGGCGGAGGTAGTGGCTCAGGCGGTTCTTGAGATCGGTGACCGGCGCGGTCTTCATCAAGCTAGACTAGCCCGATCGAGATGGCGTGTCGAGCCTGCCAGCGCGCCGCACCGTTCGCTCAGCCCACGAGCTTCGGGTCGTATCCCATCGGCAGGTTGATCGTCTTCGTCTCGAGGTACGCGGCGAGACCCTCGGGGCCGAGCTCGCGGCCGACGCCAGAGGACTTGAAGCCGCCGAACGGCGCGCTGAATTCCATCGCGAAGCCGTTGACGGTGTACGTGCCGGTGCGCACGCGCCGCGCGACGTCGAGGCCGCGGGCAACGTCGGCGCTCCACACGGAGCCGGAGAGACCATAGTCGGAGTCGTTGGCGATCCGCACCGCGTCGTCGACGTCGTCGTAGGGGATGACCGCGATCACCGGCCCGAAGATCTCCTCGCGCGCGATCTTCATCTGGTTGGTGACCCCCGCGAACACGGTGGGCTCGACGTACCAGCCCTTGGCGAGGCCCTTCGGGCGGCCGCCGCCGCACGCGACGCGTGCGCCCTCGGCCTTGCCGGCGGCGATGTAGCCCTCGACGCGGTCGCGCTGGCGCGCGGCGACCAGCGGGCCGCACATGGTCGACGGGTCCATCGGATCGCCGACCGGGACGGCGCGGAAGGCCTCGGCCAGGGCGGAGACCACGTCGTCGTAGCGGCGCCGCGAGGCGAGGATGCGCGTCTGCGCGACGCACGCCTGGCCGTTGTTCATGATCGCGGCGGGCAGGAGCCCGGCGACCGTCTCGGCGAGGTCCGCGTCGTCGAGGATGACGGCCGCCGACTTGCCGCCGAGTTCGAGCGTCACGCGCTTCAACCGCTCACCGCACAGCGCCGCGACGCGCCGGCCGGCCGCGGTGCTGCCGGTGAAGCCGACCTTGTCGATGCCGGGGTGCTTGACCAGGTGCTCGCCCACCTCGCGGCCGGCGGGGACGATGTTCACGACGCCCTTCGGCACGCCCGCCTCGGTGAGCGCGTCGGCGAGCAGGATCGCGTCGAGCGGCGTCTCGGGCGCGGGCTTCACGACGATCGTCGCGCCGGCGGCGAGCGCGGGACCGAGCTTCAGCAGGGTCGTGAACAGCGGCACGTTCCACGGGATGATCGCCGCGGCCACGCCGACCGGCTCGCGCCGGACGAGCGCCGGCCCGAGCATACCGGGGCGGACCTCCTCGAAGGTGTACTCGCGCGCGAGGCGCACGAAGTAGTCGAGCACCATGTGCGCCGCCATCACCTGGCCCATCACCGACCACGAGATCGGTGAGCCCATCTCGGTGGTGATGGTGGTGGCCATCTCTTCCGCGCGCGCCTGCAGCGCCGCCAGCAGCCGCGCCATCACGTCGGCGCGCTCGGCCGGCGTCATGCGCGGCCAGGGGCCGGTGTCGAACGCGGCACGGGCCGCGGCAACCGCGCGGTCGACGTCGGCCTCGCGCGCCTCGGGCACGCGCCCCACGACCTCCTCGGTGTGGGGCGAGATCACGTCGATGGTGGCCGCGGTGGAGGGGGCGATCCACTCGCCGCCGATGTAGAGCCTCTCGTACGCCTTCATGGGGGAGCACCGATCCCAGACCCGCGCGAGCGTGTCAATGACGCACGTCGCCCGCCTACGAGACGACGGGGAGCGCCGGCGCGCGGGCGGCCGTGCGCTGCGCGTCGGCGAGGCGGACCAGGACGCGCTCGGCGATCTCGCGGAACGCGCGGCTCTGCGGATGCGACGGATCGGCGGCGACGATCGGGGTGCCCGTGTCGGCGGCCTCGCGGATCGCGCGCACCAGCGGGACTTCGCCCAGCACGGGAATCCCGACCTCGCGCGCCAGCTCCGTACCGCCGCCGTGCCCGAAGAGCTCCGCCCGTGCGCCGCAGCCCGGGCAGAGGTGATAGCTCATGTTCTCGATCAGGCCGAGCACCGGAACCTTCACCTGATCGAACATCTGGATGCCGCGGCGCACGTCGGCGAGCGCGACGTCCTGGGGCGTGGTGACGATGATGCCACCGGTGAGCGGCACCTGTTGCGTCAGCGTGAGCTGCACGTCGCCGGTACCCGGCGGGAGGTCGATCACGAGCACGTCGAGGTCGCCCCAGGCGCAGTTGCGGAGGAACTCCGTGACCAGCTTCGTGAGCATCGGCCCGCGCCAGATGATGGGCGTCTCGTCCTGGACGAACATCCCCATCGAGATCACGCGCAGCCCGTGCCGCTCCACTGGCACCAGCTCGCGCTTCTCGCCGGCGCGGGCCTTCTCGGTGATCCCGAGCATGAGCGGGATGCTCGGTCCGTAGACGTCGGCATCCATGAGTCCGACCCGCTGGCCGAGTGAGACCAGGGCGAGCGCGAGGTTCGTGGCCACGGTCGATTTGCCGACGCCGCCCTTGCCGCTCGACACCGCGATCACCGCGGCGACGCCGGGGATCGGCTGCGGGCCGCGCGCTCGCTGCGGGGCTGGCGCCTGCTCGCGTGTCACCTCGACCGCAGCGACACCCGGCATCGCCGCGACCGCGGCACGCACGGCCGCCTCGATCTGCCGGACGACCTCTTCGTCGGCGGTACTGGGGGCGAGGTGTACCGTGACCCCGGCCGACGACACCGAGACGTCCTTCACCACCCCGAACGACACGATGTCGCGCGAGAAGCCCGGGTAGCGGACGCGCTTCAGGTGCGCGAGGACCTCCTGGGGCGTGGGCATCCCCAACGGGTAGCAATGCCCCTGCGGGCCCGCAAGCGGATCAGCGCCGCCGGGTGGCGCGCCGTCCGGCAGCGCGCGGGTGCGATCCGCGCGGGCTCCCGGTCCGCTTCGCCACCCCGAGCGGCGCGAGACGATGGAGGAGCGCCACCAGCTCGGCCGGGTCGGCGGGTTTGGCGAGGTGCGCGTCGAACCCCGCGGCGAGGCAGGCACGTTTCTCGCGCGCGCTCGCGCAGGCGGTGAGCGCGACCGTCGGGACGCGATCGCCGGGCCGAGCACGGATGCGCCGGACCAGGGTCAGGCCGTCGACGTCGGGCATGCGGATGTCCGAGACGACCACGTCCGGTCGGGCGCCCTCGAGCGCCGCGAGCGCGTCCGCCGCCGAGCCCGCGAGGGTCACCTCGGCTCCGTAGCGGCCGAGCAGGAGCCCGAGCACCTCGCGGCCATCGGTGCTGTCCTCGACGAGCAGGATGCGGACGCCGCGAAGGCAGTCGGTCCCGGGCTCGTGGGCCGACGTGGCGCGCGGCAGGTCGCGCTCCGCGGCGGCGCTGGCGGGCAGCGGGAGCCGCACGACGAAGGTCGCGCCTCGGCCACGACCGCCGCTGGTCGCCTCGACGGTGCCGCCATGGAGCTCGACGAGGTGCCGGGTGATCGCCAGGCCGAGCCCGAGCCCGCGGTGCGTATCGGTGGCGGCGTCGACGCCCTGCACGAAGTGTTCGAAGATGCGGGCGAGGTCCCCGGCAGCGATGCCCTGGCCGGTGTCCGTGACCGTGATCTCGGCGCTCGCGTCGCGCCGGGTGAGCCCGACGTCGATGCGTCCGCCGCGGTCGGTGAAGCGCACCGCGTTCGCCAGCAGGTTCACCACGACTTGCTGTAGGCGGCCGGGATCGACGATGCCGCGGAGGTCCTCGTCGAGCGCGGTCCGGAGCTCGATCCCCTTTGCCGCGGCGGCGGGACGCATCGTCTCGATCGCGGCGCTCACGATCGAGGCGAGGCCGCTCGGGCGCGGGTCGAGTCGCAGCGTCCCCGCGGTGATCCGGCCCACGTCGAGCAGCTCGTCGATCAACCCGGCGAGCCGCCGGATGTTCTGCTCGATCGTCTCGAGGCCGTGGGCGACGGTGGCGACGTCGAGCGCGCCCGTGCGCAGAAGCTGGATCCAGCTCAGCACGGGGTCGATCGGCGTGCGCAGCTCGTGCGAAACCGTGGCGAGGAAGACGTCCTTGGCGCGGTTGGCGGCTTGCTCGCGCGCGAGCAGCTCCGCGCGCTCCTGCTCCGCCCGCTTGCGGTCGGTGACGTCGTGGACGGTGAGCACGGCGTGCGTGAGGCGATCCTCCCTGTCGCGGATCGGGGCCGCCCTGGCGAGCCCGCAGCGCAGCGTCCCATCGGGGTGGCGCACGGCGATCTCGATCTCGGGCGTGGTCTCGCCGGTGCGGATTGCCCGGGCGATGGGCGTGTCCTCGGGCGCCATCGGGCGGCCGTCGGCGTGCAGCAGCGCCCACTCCGTGTAGGCGGCGATGTTCGCCGACTCGATGACCGGATGGCCGACCATCTCTTCGATGCGGGGGTTGCCAAGGAGAATGCGCCCGGAGGGCGCCTCGGCGATCACCACACCGACGGGGAGATGGCGGAGGATGGCGATCAACTGGCGTTGCTGGTGCGTCACCGCCTCGAGCAGCCGCTCCCGCTCCTCCTCGGCGTGCTTCATCGCGGTGATGTCCGTCACCACGGTGCCGACGCCCAGCACGCTGCCGTCCGGTCGCTTGGCGGGGAAGAAGCTGGCGATGGCCGCGCGGCGCTCGTCGGGAGCGACCGGCCATGCATGCTGCAGCTCGAGGTTGAGCACGGGCTCGCCGGTGGCGAGCACGCGCTCGAGGATCGGGCCGACGGTCGGCCAGAGGTCGGGGATCAGCTCCGAGACGAGACGGCCCGCGTGCCCCTCGACCGGGCGGCCGTCGAGGCGTGCGAGCGCCTCGTTGGCGAAGACGTAGCGCAGCTCGGAGTCGAAGAACGCCATGCCCACCGGCGCGGCGCGTACGACGGCGTCGAGCACGGCCCGCGATTCCTCGCGGCGTCGCGCCGCCTCCTGCGCCTCGGCGAGGAGCCGAGCGTTGTCGATGGCGAGCGCGCACCAGGCGGCGAACCCGCGTGCGGCCGGGAGATCGGCGCTGGTGAAGCGCCGTGCCGATCCGCTGGTCGCGAGCACCATGGCGCCAATGAGCTTGCCGCGAGCGACCAGCGGCAGCGTGAGCCCGGAGCCGAGGTGCATCGCCTCCAGCATGGCGCGGTGTCGCGGCCCGCAGGCGACGATGTCGAGGACGCGCGCGTCGATCTCGGGGATGAGCAGCGGCTCGCCGAGCTCGAGCGCGGTCTGGATCGAGCGCGGAATGACCCCCTCGGGCACGCCGCGCTCGAAGGTACTGGCCCGCTCGCCGATCGTCGGGTCGACGTGCGCCATTGCCACGCGGCGCAGCCGCCCGTCGGCCCCGACGATGCTGAGCACGGCGAAGTCCGCGAGCGCGGGCAGGGGGAGCTGCACCACCTGCGCGAGCGTCGTGTCGTAGTCGAGTGCGGCGGCGAAGATCTCCGTGGCCCGCTCCGCGACGCGCTGCAGCTCGGCGTTGCGGCCGCTCGGGTCCGCGCTCCCGGTGGCGGAGCGGAGTCGCGCGGCCTCGAGCGCCAGCGCCGCATATCGCCCGAACGCCGTGGCGAGGGTATGCGCGGCGTCGTCGAAGTCGGGTTCGCCGGGTGCGCGGGCGAGGGTGAGCACGCCGAGACACCGCGCGCCCACCGCGAGCGGGACGTGGAGGCGCGCGGGCTCGCGGCGCGGCTGTTGGTCGGCGAGGACGCTCGCGACGGTGCGCGCGTGGGTTTCGGGATCGCCGCGCAGCGCCGCGGGCGGGATTCCGCCACTCGTCCGGGTGGCGCACGAGGGCTCCCCCATGCCGCTGGCGAGATCGACCCAGGCGGCGTCCGCGAGCCGGTGGACGGCGCGCTGCGCGATCGCATCGACGATCTCCACATCGCGCGCGGGCCACGGCGCGAGCAGCTCGGCGAGCAGGTCCAGCGCGGCCGGCTCGCTGTGGCGGGGAGCCATGACGCGCCGTTACCGGCGTCGGGGCGCCACGTCAATGGTCGGGGTCGCGGAGCTATTGACACCGTGCGTCTCGACTCGAGCGGCCGTGGGGCGGTCCCGCGGGCAGCCTACCGTGGGCGCGAGACCGCGATGCCTCGTCGATTCACGTTGAAGGTCGCGATGAATTCCCGTATTTTCACCGCGATCCCCCTCCATGTTCGCCGCCACCGCCGACAAGATCGCTCCGACCCGCGTCCTCCTCGTGGACGACGAGGAGGATTTCTTGTCGCTCACGGCGGAGCTCCTGCGGCGCGAGGGCTACGTGGTCGGGTGCGCGCGCGACGGGGGGGCGGCGCTCGAGGCGCTCGAACAGGAGCCGTGGGACGTCGTCGTGGCCGACGTCAACATGCCCGGCAACACGGAGATGCAGTTCGTGCGCACGTGCCGGGCGCACTTTCCCGGCGTCGCCGTGGTCGTCGTGACCGGGTACCCGTCCGTCGACAGCGCCGCGACGGCGGTGCGCTGCGCCGCGGTCGACTATCTCATCAAGCCCGTCGACTTCGCGAAGCTCCGCGCCGGTATCGACGAGGCCTTTCGCAAGGCCACCGTCGTGCGGATGGCGGAGCGCCTGCACGAGGACACGGTCGGGCTCCTGCGGCGCACGCGAGCGCTCGGCAGCGCGCTCAACGCGCCGGCGGGCGAGACCGGCGCGTCGGCTGCCGCCGATCCGTATGCGTCGCTGGAGGCTGAGCTGCGGCTGCGGCTCGCACGGCTCACTGGGCGCGAGCGTGAGGTGCTGGGGTTGGTCCTCAAGGGGCGTCGCGTTCACGCGATCGCGGCGAGCCTCGGCCTCAGCTCGAGCACGGTGCGCAACCACGTCAAGGCGATCCTGCGCAAGCTGGGCATGCATTCCCAGCTCGAGTTGGTTGCCAGGCTGCGCTCGCTGCAGGCCTAGGACTTCTTGGGTCGGCGCGGGGAGCGCCGGTTCGAGCGGCGGCTCTCGCGCAGTGCCGCGACCAGCCGTTCGGTCTGGCGCTCGGCCACGTCGACGTAGCGCGTGGTCGGATGATCCGGGCCGATCGTGGCTCGCAGCAGGACCAGCGCGTTCTTCAGGCTGCCGAGCGCGTTGTTGGCCTCGTGCAGCGGCGTCGGAGTCTCGGGGCGGTCATCACGGCCGCTGGCCGGGGTCGGCGCGGGGTGGAGCATCGCCTCGGCGAGGACGAACCGGATGGCGCCGCTCGCGTCGCGCAACGGCGCGTACGTGGTCGTGATGGTGACGGGCCGGCCGGTGTCGTCCCGTCCACCCTTCGACCGGCGGACGCGCTGGCCTGCCGCCGCGGCTTGCAGATCACGGCGAATCTGCGCCGGCGCGGTCTCGCCGGTCGACCAGCACGGCAGCTCCCAGAGCGGGCGCCCCTCCCACGTCTCGCAACCGGGGACGCGGTGCGGACCATCCGCGAACAGCAGCGTTCCGGCCGGCGTGAGCAGCCCGAGGTACGACGTCCCGGCCGCGAGGTGGTCTCGTGCGCGTCGCCGGGTCGGTCGAGAGCGTACCGGCACGTCGAGCGCGTACCGCGCGGCGTCGGGCCCGGTCAACCCGGGGTAGCGGTGTGCGAGGAATGTGATAGCTCGAAGCCATGGCGCGGCGAGGCAAGCGCCCCCCCGGGCCGCCGGCGGGACCCGCAGCAGCGATCAACCGGCCGTTCGCCGACCTGCGCAGGCAGGTGCGTTCCGCGCCGAGCACTCCGGCGCCACGACCGTCTCCCCCGAAATCGAGCCCCGCGGCACCGGTCGAGCCCGACGAGGGCTCGCTCTTCACCCGCGCCATGGACGGGGTGCGGCCGCTGCCGACCGGCGCCGGCGAGCGCGTCCAGTCGGGTCGGTCGGCCCCGCCGCCGCGCGTGCGGGTCAGCGAGGAGGCCGAGGCGCTCGCGGTGCTCTCGGACCTCGTCACGGGCGACGGCGCGTTCGACGTCACCGAAACCCGCGAGTACGTCGAGGGCGTCGCCGTGGGCCTCGACCCGCGTCTGGTGCGGCGCCTGCGACGCGGCGAGTTCGCGTGGCAGGCCCACCTCGACCTGCACGGGATGACCGCGGACGAGGCCCGCGTCGCGGTCGAGGGTTTCCTCGTCCGTGCCCAGCGTGCCGGGAATCGGTGCGTGCTGATCGTGCACGGGCGCGGGCTCAACTCGAAGGATCAGGAGCCCGTGCTGAAGGAGCGGCTCAAGACCTGGCTCGCGCGCACGCGGCTCGCGGCCTTCGTGCTCGCCTTCGCGACGGCACGGGCCTGCGATGGGGGCGCGGGGGCGCTCTACGTGCTCCTGCGTCGCGACCGGCGCCGGCGGCCGATCCGCGTTACCGACGGGGCCAAGCGCTGAACGGGTTGGCCGACGCGCTGAGCGCGGCGCGGCTCCTCGCTGCGCCGGTGTTCGCAGTGAGCCTCGCGCGGGGTGGCTGGGGGCCGGTCGTGCTGGTCGCTGCGGCGATCGCGAGCGACGTCGCCGACGGCCGGGTCGCCCGTCGCAGCGCCTCCGCCACGCGCCACGGGGGTATTCTGGACGCCACCGCCGACGTGGTGTTCGTCCTCTGCGGCACGACCGCGGCGGCGCGCCTCGAGTTGGTGCCGTGGGCACTACCCCTGGCGATCGCGTGCGCCGCCGGAACCTATGCGGCGGCGTCGATCGACCTCTCGCGTCGCGGCGGGACGGTGCGTCTCGCGCACAACGTGGTCGGGCACGCCGCCGGGGTCGGCAACTGGGCCGTGACGGGACTCGCCGCGGGGGCGATGGCGGTGTCCTGGGACGGCTGGCCCATGGCGCTGCGCGGGACCGCCTGGCTGGTCGCCGCGCTCAATGCGGCCGCGGTGGTCGCGCGCGCGCGGCGGTGAGCCCGTTCCCACCGCCGCGCGCGCCCAGGGTCAGATCGAGGCCTCCATGTGCTCGAACTTGAGGATGTCGAGCTCCTGGAAGCGTTCCCGCACGCGCGGTGTGAGCAGCCCGAGGCGCTTCACGTTCGGGACGATCTTCGCGAACAGCATCTTGCGGAACTCGCGCATCTGCTCGGAGGCGAGGACGATTTCCCGAACCTCGTCCTTGGGCCAGCCCATCTCCTCCCAGACGTCCTCCATGAGGAGGCGGTCGCGCATGAGGCGGCAGCCCTCGTAGAGGAAATCTTCGCGGTCGCGCCGGTCGCTTTCGGACATGTCGCGGTAGAAGCCCTCGAGCGCGAGCACGCCGAACGCGACGTGCCGGGCCTCGTCGCGCATGACGTAGTGGAGGAGCTCCCGGAGCAGGGGCTCCGAGCAGGACTGGTGCATGTAGCCGAAGGCCGCCATCGCGAGCCCTTCGACCATGATCTGCATGCCGAGGTACTTCATGTCCCACCGGCCGTCGGTGAGCAGCTGGTCGAGCAGCGCGCGCAGGTGGCAGTTGATCGGGTACTGCCGCGTCATCTTCTCGGCGAGGTAGCGGTTGAAGACCTCGACGTGGCGCGCCTCGTCCATCACCTGGCTCGCGCCGTAGAGCTTGGCGTCGAACGACGGCGTGGCGTCCACGATCTGCGCGGTGGCGAGGAGGGCGCCCTGCTCGCCGTGCATGAACTGGGACAACGACCACGAGAGCGCTTCTCGCCGCAGCTTCTTGACCTCGCCCGCGGTGAGCCGGTTCCAGATGTGCGTGCCGTAGATCGGAACCTGCATGTCGGGGACGATCTCGCGCTCGGGATCGACCGGCGTCGTCCACGCGAGCTGGTCGGTTCCGTTCCACTGGTCGCGCTTGGCCTTCTCGTACAGGTTGCGAAGCTCGTGGCGGTCGCCCCCGTAGTTCCAGGTGTACGTGGTGTCGAACGTGGTGCGGATGGCCTCGCAGCCGGGGCCGTTCGCGGCGGTGGCGTTCAAGACGCCGTCAAGCATGGGGATCCTCCTCCTCAGGCGCGGCGCAGAGGCCGTGCAGCGTGAGCGCGGCGGTTTGGTCGTGCAGCATCTCGAGTGGGACGTCCGGGTGCTCTGCCCACCACGACAGCACCTGGGTTGCCATGCCGACCATCGCCTGTGCCGCGATCTCCGGGTCGACCGGACGGAAGGCCCCGCTCGCGACGCCCTCGCGCACGGTCGTGGCGATGTCGGCCGCGAAGCTCGCCTGCGCGCGGCGCACGACGTCGTTGTAGGTGGCAGCGTGTCCGAAGACGACGCGAAACACCTCGCGGTTGTCGGCCACGAATCGGAAGAACGCGAGGTGGGTTGCGCGCGTGCGCGCGACGGGGTCACCGCCACCGCGGTGGACGGCGTCGACCGTGGCCTTGAGCCGACCCACCATCTCCTCGACGACCGCGTTGAACAGGGCCTCCTTGGTGGGGAAGTGCAGGTAGAACGTGCCCACACCGACGTCGGCGGCGGCGGCGATGTCGGCGATCTTCGTCTGGTGCAGGCCTCGGTCGGCCAGCACACGGCGCGCGGCGGCGAGCAGGTCCTCGCGGGTGCGGCGGCGCCGGCGCATGAAGCGATTCTCGGGGGATATGGCGAGTGAGGTTGGGCTCATGACTGAATAATGATTCAGTTACTGGAACACGAGGGCGACTGTCAAGGAGAAAGCGCGGCGTCGGGCCTCACCCGGCGAGGGGTGACACATCGACGGGGACGCCGGAGACCGCCGCGCGCTGGCATGCCTCGGCGACGAGCACGGCACACGCCCCGTCCTCCAGCGTCGCGCGCGGCGCCTCGCCGTCGCGGACCACGCGCAGGAACGATGCGAGCACGTCGCGCACGGTCTGCGCGGCCTCGGGCAGCGGCACCTCGGTCCGATGGCGCTCCCGCACGGCGTACGCGAAATGGAGGAGGTGGTCGCCCACCACCTGGCCTTCCGCCCCGGCGACGTCGATGAGGCCGGAGCGGCCGAGCGTGGCGCGCGAGCCGCTCACCGACACCAGCACGTCGCTGCCGGCCATCTCGAGCATGGCGAGGAAGTTGTCCTCCGTCCGCACGGTGACGGCCCTGGCGGTTCGGCACCACACGCGCCGCACCTCGCGACCGGTGAGGTGGCGTACGAGGTCGAAGCTGTGCACGCCCGTGTGCATGAGGATGCCCGCGCCGCCGCGCGCCGGGTCGTCCAGCCAGTCGAGTTGCGTGGGCTCGAAGCGCTGGTTGAGCTGCAGCGCTCGCAGCGGGCCGAGCCCGGGCAGGCGAGCTCGGATCGCCGCGACCACCGCGTTCCAGAGCAGCGTGTGCGCCATGAGGGAGGGAATGCCCGCGGCGCGGACGGTGCGGACGATCTCCGTGGCCGCGGCGCCGGTCGGCGCGAGCGGCTTCTCCAGCAGAAGCGGCTTGCGCGCCTGCGCCACCGCGCGTGCGATCGGCAGATGCAGGTCGGGCGGCACGACCGCGACCACGGCCTCGACCGCCGGGTCTGCGACGAGATCGCGCCAGTCGGCATGGAATCGGCAGCCGAGCTCGGCCGCCTGGGTGGCGCCGGCGGCCGCGTCGCGGCGCGAGACGGCCGTGACCGTGAGCCCCGGCAGATCGCGCGCCGCATGCTGGAGGTAGCGCTGGCCGTGCTTGCCGGCGCCGATGATCCCGAGCGCGAGGCGCGCCATCAGGGCGCGAGGCGCGCGGCCAGGCGCGGCAGGCGGCTGTGCGTGCCGCGGTCCGGGAAGCCAGCGGCCCCACACCGCTCGAGGTACTCGGCCACCGCGGCGCGGAACCAGCGACGGGCGAAGGCGCTGCCGCGCGCGAGCGCCGCACGGTCGTGGCCACCGCCAGCGACGACGATGAGCGGCTCTAGAAACTCCGGGCTGCCGACGACGCCCACCACCGCGTGCTCGGTGCGGTCGAGATAGTCGGTGAGCGCGCCCAGGTTCCCGGGCTGGCGGGTGAGGTGGTAACGCATGTGGCCCACGCCGTAGGCGACCGAGCGGGCGAGGTCCTGCATCCCGAGCGTGGCGAGCCGGCGGTCGGCCGGCGTGGCCGCCACCGCCGCCAGCGCCCGGTATGCGGCCAGCACGAAGCTGCCGAGCAGCAGGTTCACGCCGAGCGACGTCTCGGGGTAGGTGTCGGCGAACAGCAGCTCCTTGAGCCCCTGTTCGGCGGCGACGCTCGCGTGCCCGAGCCCGAGGCCGGTGGCGAGCGCGCGCTTGCGCCAGGCCTCGACGTGCCGGGCCTCGTCGATCATCTGCGCGCAGAGAAAGCTCTTGAGCTCGAGGAACTCCTGGTTGATGACGAACACCCAGCGCGACGGCGCCTCCATCGCGACCAGCGCGATCTCCTCGAGCAGCGTCGCGATCTGGGTCATCGCCCGCTCGCGCACGGGCTCGGCGGCGCCGACGATCTCGCTCCACGCGACGTCGACCGCGGGTGCCCAGCGGCGTGCCTTCGCCTCCTCGTAGAGCGTGCCGACGTTGTCCGACCACACGTCGCTCTTGCGGTTCACGACGTAGCCCAGGTCGGGGAGCCTGGCCGGCAGCGCGCTGCCGCGCGCCGCCATGCTGTGGCGGTTGCGGACGAGCTCCGGGATCGCGTCGTAGCCGTACGGGCCGAGGTTGCAGTCGGCATACGTGAGGCCGCGCCGCGGGTCGTCGGGGTTCGCGCGCAGCTTCGGCGTGTCGACGTCGTACCAGTCGAGGCGGAGGTTCCCGGCGAAAACACCCTGGACGACCTCGAGCAGCCGGTCGTCCTCGAAGAAGTCCTTTTCGGCGTAGTAGGCCATGGGTCAGGCCGCCTGCTTCGCGAGCTCGAGCATCTTCCACAGACGCGAGCGCTCGCGGCGCTCCGGCAGGCCGCACTTGGCGAGGCGCTCGAAGTACTCCTCGCTCTGTTTCATCTGGAAGGCGCGCGTGATGCGGATGCCGTCCTGGATGTTCTCCTTCTTCATCCCCTTGCCGGAGAGGATGATGAAGGGCTCGAGCACCTCGCTCGCGTAGCCGGCGCCGAAGACGAAGTTCTCGGCCTCGTCGAGATGGGCGTGGATGGTCTCGCGCCGCTCGGGGTAGTGGTCGATCACCCACTTGAGGTGCTGCATTCCGTACCCCACGTGCCGGGCCTCGTCCTGCATGACGAGCCGGAAGAGCTTCTTGTCGCCTTCCGTCGGCGAGATGAATTCGCTGAAGCGGAACATCGTGAGGACCATGCCCTCGGCTTGGAGGTGGAGCGAGAGCGAGGCTTCGGCGAAGGTGTCGGCGTCGCGCAGGAACTTGAGATTGAACTCGTTGTGCTCGCTCGCGCGCATGAGGCCCCAACCCGTCGACAACGCGCGCTTGCGGAAGATCTCGGCGTGGCGCGCCTCGTCCATGGCCTGCGTGGCGATGAAGTTCTTCACCTCGAAAAAGTCGGCGTTCAGGTGCGCCATCCACTTGGCCGGGACGTCGGTGGCGATCATCTCGACCTCGGTGAGGAAGGTGAGGAGTTGCGCGTAGGCCTTGCCGATGTCCTCGGGCAGGTCGGTCTTCCGAAGGTCGTCCCACGGGATGTCCGTGGTGGCGTTCCACTGGCGGCTCATCGCCTCCTCGTAGTAGCCCTCGACGTTGTACGCCCAGACCTCGCTCTTGCGGTTGACGTCGGCCTGGAGGTCGGGGAGGCCCGGCGGCAGCGCGGCGCCGCGCGGCGCGAAGCTGCGGTTCTGGCGGATCAGCTCCGGCATGTCGGAGAAGCCGTAGGGGCCGACGTCGAGGTCGCGCAGGGTGAGCCCGCGCCGCTCGTTCTGCGGCCGACACGTCGCCCGCTCGCGTGGCTCGTCGAGCCAGCCGAGCTCGAGGTCGCCCCGCATCGTCCGCTGGAAGCGGTCGACGAAGGCGGGATCCTCGGTGAAATCGATGGGGGAGAGGTAGCTCATGCGGCGCTCCTCGCGGGCGGCCGCCGGCCGTCGTCGTACGTGAAGTCGACCCGCGCGGCGAGATCGAAGAATTCCTGGATGCTCTCGGCGAAGCGGTAGAGCATGTCGTGGCCGTTCGGGTCGTCGTAGACGACCTTCAGGTGGTCGCCGAAGTGGGTGAGGGTGTTGATGCTGTGCGCGGTGTCGGCGGCGCCGAGGTGGTGGATGGCGTCGAGCATGTCGCGCCAGACCGGCAGGGGGCCCTCGAGCACGAAGTCCGGCTGCACGTCGGCGAACCCCTCGTGCACGCGGGTGCAGTCGAAGACCTCGAAGGTGAGCGCGAACTCGGCCGGGGGTCGGCCGTCGCGCAGCACGCGTACGCCCATCGTCGTGTCGAAGAACCCGAGGCGGCGGAAGCGCTCCTGCTCCGCCCCCATGGCGTCGCGCAGCGCGGCGAAGAACTGGACGGACGGGAAGGGAACGCTCATGCGGATCACCTCACGATCGGGGCTCGAGGAGCCGTCGGGAGGGTGATTAGGCCGGGTGGGCCGATGTCGTCAACCTGCCGATCCTTCCCGGTGCGGCGTATTGCAATGCCGAGGGGCTGGCGGTAAGCGAGGCCGCTATGGCGTACGTCATCACTCGCCTCTGCCGTGACTGCCTCGACACCGGCTGCGTGGCCGTTTGCCCGGTCGACTGTATCTACGAGTACACCGGCAGCGATCGGGCCACGTTCCCAAATCAGCTCTACATCCATCCCGACGAGTGCATCGACTGCGGTGCCTGCGAGCCGGAGTGTCCCTGGCAGGCGATCTTCGAGGAAGTGGCGGTGCCGGAGACGTTCAAGGACGACACGCCGCTCAACTACGCCATGGTCGACCGCGCGGGAGAGTTCAAGGTCGCCCCGCACCAGAAGAAGGAGCACCCGACGGCCGAGCAGGTCGCCGCCAACAAGGCGAAGTGGGGCTGGTCGGGGTGATCAGGGGCTGAGCGTCGCCATCACCGTGCCCGAGGCCGCGTCGGCGATCTCGAGGCGCGGGGGGTCGGTGATCGCGTTGGCCTGCGCGGCGTCGCGCAGCGTCTCCTGGACGCGGCTCGCGAACTTGTCACGCGCGAACGCGGGCATCGCATCCATCGGGAAGTCGCGCACGACCATGCGGCCGGCGGCGGGAGCGGACCACTCGAAGCGCACGATCTTCCCGCCGACGATCTGGTGTGCGCGCAGCGCTTGCTCGACCGCGGCCTGAAACGGCGTGCGGCCGGCCGCGGGTGCGGCGTCCTTCGCGGCGGCTGTGGCCCCGGCCGGCGGCGTTCCGCCGACGCTGGTGATCATGCCGTCGATCTGCTTGCGGAGCTGGTCGTCGCCGGCGAGCGAGCGCGCGGTCTCGAATTCGCCGAGGGCCGCCTTGTCGTCGCCCTCGTGATGGAGGGTGATGCCGAGGTTCACGTGCGCCTGGACGAAGGACGGACTGCGCTCGAGGACGTCGTGATAGATGGCCTTCGCCCGTGCGGTGTCGCCGTTGTAGAAGTGCATCGTGCCGAGGTCAGTGCGCGCCGCGAGGTCGTCGGGACGCACGGCGAGGTAGGCATCGTAGGCGCCAATCGCGTCGGCGTAGCGTTCCTGGTCGTAGAGCAGGTCGGCCTTGCCGCGCAGCGCGTCCGGGTTCTTCGGCGACAGCTCGAGCGCGTGCGCGAAGAACTCGAGCGCTTCCTTGCCGTAGCGCGGATCGAGCTGTGCGGCGCGGAAGTGGGCCTGCCCCGCCCGGACCCATGCGTCGGCATCCTGCGGGCTGTCCTTGGCCTTGCGCGCGATGTCGACGAGGAGCTGCTTGGCCTCCTCAGGCAACTCGAGCTTCGGATGGTCGGGCGGCATCGCCGACGTCCCGGCAGCCGCCGTCGCGCCTGCGCCTTTCCCACCCCCGCCAGGTGCGGGCCGTGGCGGTGCCGGCGTGAGGATCGTGGCCCAGATCGTGAGACCGCAGAGCAGGAACGCCGTGAGGACGACCGAGCCGATCGCGGTGACCTGCCAGCCGCTCGCCTGTGGCTGCCCCGGGCTGCCGCTTCGCAGATTGGTACCGCAGTCAACGCAGAATTTTGTGCTGGGCGCGGCTTTGGCCCCGCACTGCGGGCAGAAGCGTGGCGGCATCCGGGGGCCGGATCATAACGGAGGGCGACCCGCCGTCAAACTGGCTGGGGTCACTCCGAGGTCGTTGCGCGCCCGGACGGAGGCCGCAGTCGCCGGCCGCGCGTGACATCGACGACCTGGCCCGCCGCCTTCCGCAGGGCTTCGGCGACGCGCGGCCACTCGACGCGATCGGCGAGCTCCGCCGCCTCGAGGCGTGCGCGCACCCTGGCGAGGTCGTTGGGGTAGCGGCCGTAGACGTCGCGGTGCACCTCCAGGTAGACGCCTCCCTCGTCGTCGACCGCAATCTGGAGCGGCTGGTAGACGATCCGCACGGGCGTGTGGTCCGGCGCCTCGTCGAATATCCGTTTCACGTCCGTGGCGCGCATCCGCATGCAGCCGTGGGTGGCGAACCGCCCGACGCTCCACGGGGCGTTGGTGCCGTGGAGGCCGAGGTTGTCGGCCGAGAGCTGGATGAAGTGGCGCCCGAGCGGGTTGCGCGGCCCGGGAAGGACGACGGTCTCGACGTCATAGCCCTCGCGCGCCATCTCGTGCTGAATCGACCGCGGCACGTGCCAGGTCGGGTCCTTGCGCCGCCCGGAGATCCAGAAGTCGCCCGTCGGCGTAGGCCAGTCCGGCTTGCCGGCGGCGACGGGATAGCGGGCCTTGAGGTGCCCGCCGTCGAACCAGTAGAGCGCGCGCTCGGCGAGGTCGACCACGATGCCGTCGGCGTCGGTGGTGGGGACGATGTGGCGCTCGACCTTCGCGGCGGGCCGCTCCGCGTACGTTACGCACTGGCCGATGGCCCCGGTGTCGGGCGCGGCCGTGAGTCCCGCGGCACATGTGCCCGCGAGCACGAGCGGCGTGAAGAACGTCGCGAGCACTTGACAACGACGGGCACGCTGCGCGACGTCCGAGCCATGGGCTGCGACACGATGGTCGCGCTGGCTCCCGCGACGCGCGATGGGGTCACGCTCTTCGCGAAGAACAGCGATCGTCCGCCGCGCGAGTGCCAGCGCATCGTCCAGCTCGCGCGCCGCCACCACGAGCCTGGCGCACGCCTTCGCACGCAGTACCTCGACGTTCCGCAGGTCGGCGAGACCTTCGCCGTCCTCGGATCGCAGCCGCACTGGTTGTGGGGCTTCGAGCACGGGGTGAACGAGCATCGTCTTGGTATCGGCAACGAAACCGTGTTTGCCAAGGAGCCGCTGCCGGCGGTCGGGCTCACGGGGATGGATCTCGTGCGCCTGGGTCTGGAGAGGTCGCGCACCGCGACCGAGGCGCTCGAGGTCATCACGGGCCTCATCGAGGCGCACGGACAGGGCGGCTCAGGCCACCTGCACCTCGACTGGCCGTACCACAACGCGTTCCTGATCGCGGACCCGACGTCGGCCTGGGTTCTCGAGACGTCGGGGCGGCACTGGGCGGCGCGTACGGTGGCGGACGTCGCAAACATCTCGAACGGGCTTGCGATCGGCACCGAGTGGGCGCGCGGCTCGGGCGACCTGACGGCATTCGCCGTGCAGCAGGGTTGGTGGGCGGCGGACGCGGGTCGGGTCGACTTCGCGGCGGCCTATCGCGACGAGACCGGGGTGCCGCCGCACCAGTGCGTCGAGCGCCGGCGTCGGGGAGCGGCCCTCCTCGACGAGGGCCGTGGGCAGATCGGGCCGGCGGCGCTCCGCCGCCTGCTGCGCGATCACTTCGATGCCGGCGTGGTGCACCGCCCGCGGGCGTTCGAGGACCCGTACTTCTTCTCGATCTGCATGCACGCCGATCCGCTCGACAACACGACGGCGTCCATGGTGGCGCGGCTGCCGACCGATCCGGCCATGCCCGCGACCACGTGGGTGAGTCTCGGCAGTCCGTGCGTGGGCGCGTTCCTGCCCTGCTGGCTCGAGGCGACCGTTCCCGCCCGGCTCGCCGCCGGCGGCGGCGAGCCGGATCCCGCGAGCCCGTGGTGGCGCGCGCGCCAGCTGCTCGAGCTGGTCGCGCGCGACTTCGCGCGCCTCGGCCCGATCGTCCGCGCAAGCTGGGACGAGTTCGAAGCGGCCTTGTCCGGCGAGACGGCCGAGGTGGAGGCGGAGGCCGCCCGCTGCCCGGCCGCGCCGCGTGCCGCGCTCCTCACGGCTTTCATGGCGCGCGCCGTCGACCGCTGGCTCGAGCACGCAGCCGGGCTCGAGCGGACGCTCGCCGCGTGAGCGGCAGTCACTCGTGGTGCAGGGCCGCGATCGGGTCCAGCCGTGCCGCCCGGCGCGCGGGGTAGACGCCGAAGAGCAGGCCGACGCCGGCCGCGAACAGGAACGCGAGCGCCACCGCCGCCGGCGAGACGACGATCGGCCAGTCGGCGAGCCGGCCGATGAGCGCCGCGGTCCCGACGCCGAGCAGCGTGCCCGTGAGGCCACCGAACAGGCTCAGGACCGTCGATTCGACCAGGAACTGCGCGAGGATGTGGCGCGCCTTCGCGCCGACCGCCATGCGGATGCCGATCTCGCGCCGGCGTTCGGTCACCGATACGAGCAGCGTGTTCATGATCCCGATCCCGCCCACCAACAGCGAGATCGACGCGATCGCGGCGAGGAGGTTGGTCATCACGCGGCTCGCCGCGAGCGACGCCTCGAACATCTCGCGCATGTTGCGCACGGTGAAGTCGTCCTCGCCGCCGGCCGGCGTGCGGTGGCGCTCGTGCAGGAGGTGGGTGATCTCCTCGGTGACCGCGGTGGAGGCCTCGAGCGTCGCGGTCGACACCACGATGAGGTTCACCGTGCCGAGGATCGGGTTGCCGAGCACGCGCCGCTCGGCGGTGTTGAACGGCACGATCACCACGTCGTCCTGGTCCTGGCCCCACGAGGTCTGTCCCTTGGGGCCGAGGACGCCGATCACGAGGAACGGCACGTTCTTCACTCGGATCGTGGCGCCGATCGGGTCCTCGCCCGGAGCGAAGAGCTGCTCGACGATCGTGCGCCCGAGGACGGCCACCTTTGCGGCCCCGTCCTCCTCGGCGATGGTGAAGAAGCGGCCCTGCGCGAGGGGCCAGTCGCGCACGTCGGGGTAGGAGGGCGGGCTGCCCTGGATCCCGGTCGACCAGTTGCGGTTGCCGCACGACACCTGCGCGATCTCGCGCTTCACCCACGTGACCGCGCGTGCCGACGGGCACTCCCGTCCGATCGCGCGGGCGTCCGCCACCGTGAGCGTTGCTGCCGAGCCGGCACCCGAGCGGACGCCGCCCGCCGTCGTCGCGCCCGGGAACACCATCACGATGTTCGTGCCGAGGTTGCTGATCTGCTCCTGCACCGAGGCGTCGGCTCCTTTGCCGACGCTCACCATCGCGACGACCGCTGCCACCCCGATCACGACCCCGAGCATCGTGAGCGCCGAGCGCAGCGGGTTGCGCGTGAGCGCCGCGAGCGCGGTGCGAACGGTCATGCGGGCGAGGCGCGTCACGCGCGCATCTCCGCGAGCCGCGCGAGCACGACCGCGGGCGGGCCGTCGGCGGCGACCTCGCCATCGCGCAGCAGAAGGATGCGCTGGGTGCGGGCGGCGATGTCGGGCTCGTGGGTGACGATCACGACGGTGAGCCCCTGGTCACGGTTGAGATGTCGGAGAAGGTCCATCACCTCGAGCGACGTCGCGGTGTCGAGGTTGCCGGTGGGTTCGTCGGCGAGCAGCAGCCGAGGGCGCGTGACCAGTGCACGCGCGATCGCGACGCGCTGCTGCTGCCCGCCCGAGAGCTGATTCGGGAGCCGGTCGGCGAGGGTGGCGAGGCCGACGGCGGCGAGCGCCGTGCGCGCGCGGGAGTCGTGCTCGGCGGCCGGCACGTCGCCGTAGAGGAGCGGCAGCACGACGTTGTCGAGCGCCGACGTCCGCGGCAGCAGGTTGAAGGCCTGGAAGACGAATCCGATCTTCGCGTTGCGGAGCGTGGCGCGGCCGTCGGCGTCGAGTCGGCCGACGTCGCGGCCGTCCAGGCGATAGGTGCCGGCGGTCGGGCGGTCGAGGCAGCCGATCACGTTGAGCAACGTCGATTTCCCGGAGCCCGACGCGCCCATGATCGCGACCAGCTCGCCGTCGGCGATCGTGAGCCGGACGCCGCGCAACGCCGCCACCGGCGCGGCACCGCCAGCCAGCGTGTACTCGCGCGTGACGTCGACCAGCTCGACCATCAGTGCGCGCGACGGGCGGGCGCGAACGAGGGCCCGCGCTGCGGTCCGGCGGGCGCCTGTGCCTCGCGTGCGAGCGCCGTGATCACGACGTCGCCGGCGGCGACCCCGTCCGTGACCTCCGTGAAGCGATCGTCGGCGATGCCGGTGTGGACGGCGACCCGCCGCGGTGCTCCGTCGGTGCCCGGCGTCCAGAGCCCCGGTCCGCTCTCCACGGTCGTGACGGCGGCGCCCGGGGGGCGGAAGCGCAGCGCGCTGGTCGGGACGCGCAGCGCGTCGGGGCGATCGGCGAGAACGATCGTGACGTTGGCGGTCATGCCCGGCTTGAGCTTCCGCTCCGGATTCGGGGCCGTGACGATCACGGAATAGGTCACCACGTTCTGCACCGTCGCCGGCGCGTTCCGGACCTGGGCCACGCGACCGTGGAAGGCGAGCCCGGGCCACGCGTCGACCGTGAACGTGGCGTCCTGTTCCTCGACGACGGCGCCGATGTCGGACTCGCTCACGCTCGCGTCGACCAGCATCTGCGTGAGATCCCCGGCCACTTGAAACAGGGTCGGCGTCTGGAAGCTCGCGGCGACCGTCTGCCCGACGGCGACGTTGCGTGCGACCACCACGCCGTCGACCGGCGAGACGATGTCGGTGTACGCGAGGTTCACGCGCGCCTCGGAGAGGCGGGCTTCGGCGGCGTGCACGGCCGATTCGTCGAGCGTGATCTGGGCTTCGGCCTGTCGGGCATCGCTCTCGGCGACGTCGAGGTCATTGCGCGAGGTGACGCCGGTGGCAGCGAGTGCCCGCTGGCGGCGGAGCGTCGCCCGGCGCAGATCGGCGTCGGCGTGGGTCTTCGCGAGCCGCGCCCGGGCATTGGCGACGTCGGCCTCGGCGGCCTCGACGCGGACCTGGAAGGGCCGCGGATCGATGCGGGCCAGCAGCTGCCCCTTCGTGATGCGGTCGTTGAAGTCGGCGAAGATCGCCTGGATCGGGCCGGAGACGTAGCTTCCGACGGTGACCGTGGTGACCGGGTTCACCGTCCCGGTCGCGGTGACGGTGGCGGAGATGGGCCCGCGGTCGATGGTGGCCGTGACCCAGCGCGGGGCCGCCGCGCGGCCGCCGGAGGCACTCCAGAGGAGGTAGCCCCCGGTCGCCAGACCGACCAGAACCGCCGCAACGATCAGGCGCCGCATTCGCGTCCATGATCCGGGACGCGCGGGGGGAGTCAACGCGAGCCCACGCCCTCCACCTCGGCCTCTCGCCGCACCCGGTCGAGGTCCTCTCGCGTGACGGCGTGGAGCGTGGGGTCGTGGCGGAGCAGCAGCGTGATCCCGCCGGGAACCGACAGCGGCACTTTCTCGATCCAGAAGCCGAGGTTCCCGATGAGAAACGCTTTGGCCGCGCCGGCCTTCGAGCCGAGCAGCCACACGAAGACGAGCTCGCGGACACCCTCGCCCGACGCCGACGGGGCCACGAAGGTCCCGAGCGTCATCACCGCCGACGCGAACAGCACTTCGCTCGCGCGGACGTTCTCGGCGCCGAGCGACATCGCGTTGCAGAAGTACATGAGCGTCGTCGTGAGCTGGCCGAAGATGGCGAGCAGCAGGGCCCAGAAGAGGGCGCTGCGTCGGTGCGAGTAGGCGGTGGCCGCGTCGATGACGTTGCCGACGAACTTCCGCCCAGGGCCGGGGACCACGCGCAGCAGCCCGCGAAACCATGCGGGCTGGAGGAGGATGAGCGTGCCGAAGAGCGCCGTGCCGGCGAGCGGCACCTTCATCGCGCCCACCAACTCGCCGAACGACTGCCCCTGCGTGATTCGGCCGGCAAACGGCATGAATCCGAGGATGACCGCGAAGAGGCCTACCAGGCCGACCACGCGCTCGACTGCGAGTGCCGTCGTACACTCGACCGGACGCCGAGTGAGCCGGATCGTTTCGTACAGACGCCAGGCGTCGAGGCCCATCGTGCTCGGCGTGACGATGCCGAAGTAGCGGCCGATGAAGTACGTGCTGGTGAGGAAGTTGAACCCGAGTGGGATCCCCTGGCCGCGCAGGAGGATCTGCCAGCGCAGCACGTTGGCGAGGATGCCGGCGAGCTTCACCGCCAGCGCTGCGACGAACCAGGGCAGGAAGACGGCGAGCTGCACGCCGCGGATCTCGGCCCAGAGCTCGGAGAGCTCCGCTGGCACGAGCTGGAACCCCTGGCGTCGGACGAAGGCCTCGGCGGGCGCATTCGCGAACGGGACGGGAGTGTAGGAGCCGTCGGCGGCGCGGACGAACACGGTGGCGATGCCCTGGTCGCCGCAGTGGCGCAGCGGCTTGAAGCGCTGCATGGTCCCGTCGGCGGTGCGGACGAACAGTGCGCGCTCGGCCGCGCCTGCACAAACGTCGGCGGCCGTGGCGGGCAGGCGCGCGGGAGGGAGGGTCGCACCCCGCAGGCGGGCGCGTACTCGGCCGACGATCCCCGGGTAGGCCGGATTGCTCGTCTCGAATCCGCCGAGGGCGGCGAGGTCGGCGGTACGGACCGGGGCGAAGCCGCCGCCGAACTCGAGGAAGATCGCGACGAAGATCGCGACGGTGACGCTGAACTTGAGGAGGAGGCCGAGCGCTCGTCTCATCGGACCACGACGGGAGGGCGTTCTATGGCATACTTCCCCCCTCGCCGCCCAGCCGCGGTCCTCCGCGCACCTGCCGACGCGCATGGCATGGCGTCGAGTGCGGGCCCGTGGTAGATCGCGAGCGCGGCAGCGGATCGTTCCGCCCGCGACGGAAGGAGGTGAAAATCGATGCGTCGGATCATGACAGTCACCCTGGCGGTGCTGGCGGCGGGGGCTCTTCTGGCCAGCCCGGTGCTGGCCAAGAGGGCGGCACGGCACCACGCGGCGACCTGCAAGCAGGTGAAGGACGGGATCGCGGCTGGCAAGTCCGCGGAGGACGTCGCCAAGGATCTCAAGGTGTCGCAGGCCCGCGTGAAGGCCTGCACCACCCAGCGGACCTCCGCCAAGAAGTCGAAGAAGGCGGCCAAGGCCGGCTGAGCGTCTCGTGGGGGATTCCAGAATGCAACGGCGGAGGGGCCCTGGCCCACTCCGCCGTTCACGCTTCTGGGGTGTCAGGACGCCCGATCAGGCGTCGTAGTACATCACGAACTCCTGCGGATGCGGCCGCAGGCGAATCGCGTTGATCTCGGTGGTCTTCCACTCGACCCAGGTCTCGATGAGGTCTTCGGTGAAGACGTCACCCTTGAGCAGGAACTCGTGGTCCTTCTTGAGGTTGCCGACCGCCTCTTCGAGCGAGCCGGGCATGGACGGGACGTCCTTCAGCTCCTCGGGCGTGAGCGCATAGATGTCCTTGTCGAGCGGCTTGCCCGGGTCGAGCCGGCGCTCGATGCCGTCGAGCCCCGCCATCAGCATCGCCGCGAAGGCGATGTAGCCGTTGGCCGTCGGGTCCGGGAAGCGGACCTCGATGCGCTTGGCCTTCGGTGACGGCGAGTACATGGGGATGCGGACTGCCGCGGAGCGGTTGCGGCTGGAGTACGCGAGGTTGACCGGGGCTTCGAAGCCCGGGACCAGGCGGCGATACGAGTTCGTGCCCGGGTTCGTGAACGCGGCCAGCGCTGGCGCGTGCTTCAAGATGCCGGCGATGTAGTGCAGCGCCATCTCGCTCATGCCACCGTACTTGTCGCCGGCGAACAACGGCTTCTCGCCTTTCCAGATCGACTGGTGGCAGTGCATGCCGCTGCCGTTGTCGCCGAAGAGCGGTTTCGGCATGAACGTCACGGTCTTGCCCCAGCGGCGTGCGACGTTCTTGACGATGTACTTGTACCACATGAGCGCGTCGCCCATCTTCACGAGCGGCTGGAAGCGCATGTCGATTTCCGCCTGGCCGGCGGTGGCGACCTCGTGGTGGTGCTTCTCCACGCGGATGCCGACCTTCTCCATCTCGCGCACCATGTCGGCGCGGATGTCCTGCTGGCTGTCGGTCGGGCCGACCGGGAAGTAGCCTTCCTTGTAACGCGGCTTGTAGCCGAGGTTCTTGCCCTCGACGATGTGGCCGCTGCGGTCGTTCACGGGATCCGTGGCACGGGCCGTGTTCCACTGCCCCTCGGCCGAGTCGACCGTGTAGAACGAGGTGTGCTGGTTCTGCTCGTAGCGCACCTCGTCGAAGACGAAGAACTCGGGTTCGGGACCGAAGTACGCGATCTCGCCGATTCCCGTCTGCTTGAGGTAGGCCTCGGCCTTGCGCGCGATGTTGCGCGGGTCGCGGCTGTAGTCCTCCTTGGTGATCGGATCGACGATCGAACAGGTGAGGCTCAACGTGGGGTTGGCCATGAACGGGTCGATCGCGGCCGTCGACGGGTCGGGAACGGCGAGCATGTCCGACGCGTTGATCGGCTGCCAACCGCGGATCGACGAGCCGTCGAGGCCCGAGCCCTCTTCGAAGAGCGCCTCGTCGAGCTCGCTCGTCGCGATGGTGAAGTGCTGCCACGTGCCAAGCAGGTCGCAGAACTTGAGATCGACCGCCTCGACCTTGTTGTCCTTGGCGAACTTGAGGACGTCCTTTGCTGTCTGAATTGCCATACCGCGCCCCTCCTAAAAGCGCCGTTGCCGACGACGGCTAGATGGCGTCCCCGCCGCGCTCGCCCGTGCGGATGCGCACGACCTCGTCGACCGGCAGGACGAAAATCTTCCCGTCTCCGATGCGGCCCGTCTTGGCCGCCTTCTCGATCGTCTCGACCACCTCCGCGACCTGCTCGTCGCGGACGATGACTTCGAGCTTCACCTTCGGGAGAAAATCGACGACGTACTCGGCGCCTCGGTAGAGCTCCGTGTGGCCCTTCTGCCGCCCGAACCCCTTCACCTCGCTCACGGTGATACCCTGAACACCGACCGCCGAGAGACTCTCCTTCACCTCGTCGAGCTTGAACGGTTTTATGATGGCCTCGACCTTCTTCATGGTTAAACCCCCGGCTCTGGGCCCGCCGCGGCGGGCCCCTCGTTTATGCAGACACCTGCGTGGTTGTAAAGGTCGCTCGCACCGGATTCAGCCCGCGAAGTGGGTCTCGAGGGCGGATGCGCGTTGGTCGACCGGACGCCCCATTCCCGGCATGCCGCTCGCCGATGAATACCCCCGTGGCCAGCACGTAAGCGTTCTCCCCGTGCTGTGACAGGTCGAGGCCTGCGAACTCGTCGTCGTCGTTCGCGCGCAACCCGCCGGTGACCGTACCGGCGATGGCGAGACAGACGAGCGAACCGACGATCGCGATCCCATAGGTGATGAGCGTCGCGGTCACCTGGACACCGAGCAACCCCCACTCGCCCGAGACGAGGAGCCCCTGCGAGACGGCCGGGCCCTTCGGTGCGAACACGTCTGGGTTCACGGCCGCGGTCGCGAACAGGCCGGTCGCGATCGCGCCCCAGGTGCCGCCCACCCCGTGCACGCCGACCACGTCGAGCGCGTCGTCGTAGAGGCCGAGCTTGCCCTTGAGGTTGCACGCCGCGTAGCAGAGCACGCCGGCGATTCCGCCGATCGCCAGGGCGGACATCGGCGTGACGAAGCCCGACGCCGGCGTGATCGCCACCAGCCCCGCGACCGCGCCGGAGGCGGCGCCGAGCATCGTGGGCTTGCCGTGACCGAGCCACTCCGCGCCGACCCAGGTGAGCGCCGCCGTGGCGGCCGCCGTGTTCGTGGCGACGAGCGCCGAGGCCGCGAGGCCGTTCGCGGCGAGCGCGCTACCGGCGTTGAAGCCGAACCAGCCGAACCAGAGCAGACCTGCGCCGACCACGGTGAACGGCAGGTTGTGCGGGGGCATCGGCTCGGAACCGTAGCCGAGGCGCTTGCCCAGCATCAGCGCGCACACCAGCGCGGAGACGCCGGAGCTGATGTGCACGACGGTGCCGCCCGCGAAGTCGAGCGCGCCCCACACCTTGCCGAGGAGCCCGCCCGTTCCCCAGACCATGTGCGCCAGCGGGTCGTAGACCAGCGTGCACCAGAGGATCGAGAAGACCAGGAACGAGGCGAACTTCATCCGCTCGGCGAAGGCACCCGTGATGAGCGCTGGCGTGATGATGGCGAACATCATCTGGTACGCCATGAACGCCTGGTGCGGCACCGTGGCGGCATAGTCGGGGTTGGGATCGAGCCCGACCCCGCGCAGGCCGACCCAGTCGAGCCCGCCGACGACGTGCCCGAGGTCGGGCCCGAAGGCGAGGCTGTAGCCGAACAGCACCCACTGCACGCTCACCACGGCCATGAGAAAGAAGCTCTGCATCAGGATGCTGAGCACGTTCTTCCCGCGCACGAGGCCGCCGTAGAACAGCGCGAGGCCCGGCGCCGTCATCATGAGGACGAGGGCCGCCGACGTGAGAACCCACGCGGTGTCGCCGGAGTCGATCTTGGGCGCGTCGCCCGCGTGGGCTGCCGCGGCCGTGCCGAGAACCAAGGCCATCGTTGCCAGAGACCGGATGAACGAGCGCGTCGTAGGCATGGTAGAACCCCCCTGGGGGCCCCCAAGAGCAACCGGGGTGCCAGGACCCGACCCTCCCCGCGACCCGCCAAGTACCTGTTCTGACTCAGGCCGTGCGGGAATGCATGCCTATTCCGTGGGCGGAGCCTGCTTTTTGTGCAACCGAAACCTGGGTTCGATACCTGCGGAAAGGCGCGCCAGATTGTCGCGATGCCGTACGAGAATCACGACAGCGATGGTGACGACCACGCCGAGCACCGGACGTGGATAGCCCAACAGTGCGACGGCGAACGGAGCCACGAGCGCCGCGGCGACCGATGCGAGCGACACGTAGCGGTACGCGAGCACGACGCCCGCGAAGGTGGCCAGGGGCACGGCTGCCGCGAGGGGACAGAGGGCGAGCAGCGCGCCGAGCGCGGTGGCCACGCCCTTGCCGCCCGCGAACCGGAACACGATCGGGAAGGTGTGTCCCAGGACCGCAGCGAGGCCAGCCGCGGCGGCCGTGGCCCCCACGGGATCGATTGCACGGCCCAGCGCCACGGGCAGGGCGCCCTTCAGCGTGTCGCCGACCAGCGTGAGGAATCCGAGCCGCAGGCCCGCCGTGCGGGCGACATTGGTCGCTCCGATGTTCCCACTCCCCGAGCGGCGCACGTCGATACCCGCGCGACGAGCCAAGAAGGCGCCCGTCGGCAGCTGACCGACCGCGTATGCCAAGGCCACGACGAGGTACCGCATGCTGCGCTTCCCGCGTCGTGCCGGCGTCAGAGCCGCAGGCGACTCGCCTGATGGCGGTCGCGGCGGCTGGCGATCAGCAGGGCCCCGAACCAGCCGAGGAGGATGCCGATCCCGAGTCCGAGCCAGCCGAGGGCCGCGGCGCTCGCGGGAGGCTCGTCGCCCGATCCCAGGCGACGTTCGAGGCGCTGCGCGAGATCGCGCTGCGCCTCGGAGAGCGCCTTCACCTCGGTGCGCAGCGAGTCCAGCTCGGTCGCCGTGGCGGGCTCGGGCCGCTCGCGCAGCGCGGCGACGTCCGACCGCAGCGCGGCGAGCGACTCCTGGACCGTCGCAGCAGCCGGCTCCTTCGGTGGCGTCGCGGATGCTCCAGAGGGCGCTGCTTGGACGCTTTCCGCCGGTCTCCTCGTCCCCTCGGGATCCACTTCCGGGATCGAGCCGACGTGCTCGCCCCAGACGTAGCCCTCGCGGCCGTCGGGGGCGAGTACCCTGAGCCATCCGTTGTCCTCGCCCAGCACCTCGAGGCTGACCCCGGTCGGCAGCTCGCCGAGCAGGCGGGTGGTCTTACCGGGACCTTCGCGAAAACGGGCCCCCTCACGCAGAACCAGGGTCCGGGCGTCGCCGGCTGGGACGAGCCCGAGCAGGATCAAGAGCACCCCACAGAGGGGCAGAAGCAACGATCTCACTCGCGATGCTCGTCCCGTCGCCGGCGGGCCCATGGAATGGTCGGGGTGACTGGATTTGAACCAGCGACTCCTGCGTCCCGAACGCAGTGCTCTGCCAGGCTGAGCCACACCCCGTGCAGTGACGGGCGCGAGCGGAATTAACACAGGTGTTTCGCAAAGGAAAGGTTGCGCTCGCCGGTCGGTACGGTGTGTTTCGATGGGGGTTGCAGGCTCCTCGCGAGAGGCCGGAATTCCGCCGTGGTTCGGACGCGCTACGTGGCACGCGGGTTGCGTCGCGCTTCGTCCTGCGTCGCACACGACGGCGCGAGGGAGGTTGGACATGACCGGACTCAGGAGGGCGATCGGGATGGGGCTCCTCTGCGGCCTCGTGCTTACCGGCGCTGCGCAGATCGTGCGCGCCGCCGGCGGGCAGGGCCTGGTGAACCTCAACACGGCCGGTGTGGAGGATCTGGCGCGGCTCCCGGGCATCGGCCCGGCGAAAGCGCAGGCCATCATCCAACATCGGACGCAGCACCCCTTCACGCGGGCCGACGAGCTCAGCAAGGTGAAGGGGATCGGCGCGAAGCTCTACGAGAAGGTGAAGGAGCAGGTCACGGTGGGCGAGGCGCCGGCGGCGCCTCCGAAGGGCCGCGGCGGCTGACCGCGGCGTGTGGCCGGACCAGGGGGCGGGTCGAACAACACACGGGCGGGTCGGCCCGTCCCCCCGGCCTTTCTCCGTCAGCGGAAGGCGACCACGACGGCGGCGAAGATGAGGGCGAACGAGACCAGAAACTTCGGTTGCACGCCTTCCCCGAGCCAGAACGCGGCAAAGCCCATGAACACGACCAGCGTGATGGTCTCCTGGAGGATCTTGAGCTGATAGGCGGAGAGCACGCGGTACCCAATTCGGTTGGCGGGCACCTGCAGCATGTACTCGATCAGCGCGATACCCCAGCTCACGCTCACCGCCACTGGCAGGGAGACGTGCCGGTACCGCAGATGTCCGTACCAGGCCGCAGTCATGAACAGGTTCGAGAGGAGCAGAAGCCCTGCTGCCGTCAGCCGGTCGTCCATCCCGATCACCGTCCGCGTAGTGCGGCGATCGCGGTGGCGTAGTCGTTGGCACCGAAGACCGCCGAGCCTGCGACCAGGACATCGGCCCCAGCGGCCGAGGCCTCGGCCGCGTTCGCCGGCTTGATGCCCCCGTCCACCTGGATGAGAAACCGCGCACCGCTGTCGTCCCGGAGCTGGCGCGCGGCGGCGAACTTCTCGATCGATCCGGGTACGATCGCCTGGCCACCCCACCCCGGCGTGACGCTCATCACGAGCAACAGCTCGACCAGATCGAGGTACGGGCGCACCTCCTCGAGCGGAGTCGGTGGATTGAGGGCCAGGCCCGGCCGCGCGCCGGCGGCGCGGATCGCCTCGAGCACGGCGCGCACGTCCCGGCAGGCCTCGACGTGGACCGTCACGCGGTCGGCACCGGCGCGGATGAACTCCGGGACCAGCCGCTCGGGGTGCTCCACCATCAGGTGGACGTCGAGCGGGAGGGACGTTGCCGGACGGATGGCTTCGACGATGAGCGGGCCGATGGTGATCGGCGGCACGAAGTGCCCGTCCATCACGTCGACGTGGATCCAGTCCGCCCCCGCGTCGGTCACCGCGCGCACCTCGTCGGCCAGGTGTCCGAAGTCGGCGGACAGGATCGAGGGGGCTACGGTTGCCACACGCGATCGTCTACCGGACGCCGGGGGGCGAATCCAGGTCGCGCCGCCGGCGCAGGCGCGCGGCGAAGAAGCCGTCCAGCCCGTGGCGGTGTGGGAGCGTGCGCAGGAAGCCGTCGGGCCCCGCCAGCTCGGCAGCGGCCGCCGGCAGGTGCGGCCCGGCGGGTTCGACGACGAACGCGGGATGCGCGGCCACGAAGCCTGAGACGACATCGTCGTTCTCCTCTCGGGTGAGGGTACAGACGGCGTATACGAGCACCCCATCCGGTGCGACCAGTGGCGCCACGCCGTGCAGCACCTCCGCCTGCAGCGCGGCGAGTCGGGGGATGTCTTCGGGCCGACGGCGCCAGCGCAGCTCGGGGTGGCGTCGCAGTGTGCCGAGCCCGCTGCAGGGCGCGTCGACCAGGACGGCGTCGAACTGGCTGCGCAGCGGTGGACGGGTGGCGTCCGCCCCCACCGCGTGGATCCACGGTGTGCCGAGTCGTGTCGCCTCACCGGCGAGCTCGCGCAGGCCGGCGGCCTTGCGATCCAGTGCCACGACCCACCCCCCGGGGCCCACCGCGGCGCCAATGGCCAGCGCCTTGCCGCCGGGCGCGGCGCAGGCGTCGAGCACGTGCTCGCCCGCACCGGAGCCGACCAGCCGGGCAACGAGCTGCGATGCCTCGCCCTGGAACGCGACCCGGCCACCGGACCACGCGGGCAGGTCGCGGATGCGGGCGCCTCCGTGTGCGATCACCAGTGCGTCGGGCGCCCAGCGGCCTGGCGCCGCCGACACCCCGGCCGCGGCGAGCTCTGCCGCCAGCGTCGCGGGCGACGTGCGCAGCGGATTCGCGCGCACCGTGATCGGGCCCGCCGCGTTGTCTGCCGCCAGTAACGCGACGGCGTCGTCGGCGCCGAACGTCGCTGCCCAGCGTTCGACCAGCCAGCGGGGATGGGACCACTCGATGGCCTGCCGCTCCATCGGGTCGGTCCGAGCATCGGGGAGCGGAAGCCCGTTGCGCCCCGCAGTCGCGGCGCGGCGCAACACCGCGTTCACGAGCCCGGCGGCGGCATGGCGACGCGTAGCGTGCACGAGACGTACGGCGGCGTCGACGGCCGCGTGCGCGGGAATCCGGTCGAAGAACAGGAGCTGGAGCAACCCCAGGCGGAGCACGACGCGCACGGCGGGGTCGAGGTCGGCGAGCGGGGGATGGAGGAGCTGCGCCAGGTGGAAATCGAGTCGCAGCTGCCAGGCGAGTGCGGCGTAGACGAGCCGCGTGGCGAGCGCCTGGTCGCGGGGCGCGAGCGGGGTGTCGGCGAGCCGGCGCGCGAGCAGCACGTCGAGCGTCCTGGTCGCGGGGCGCGAGCGGGGTGTCGGCAAGCCGGCGCGCGAGCAGCACGTCGGCGAATGCGGCGCTCGTTTCGACGCGAACCAACACGTCGTGCGCGATCGCGCGGGGGTCGGGCCGGCGGTCTACGCGGTGCCGAGGCATGTTCCGGGCGAGACGGGGTGGCCGGCGAGGAAGGCGCGTGCCTCCATCCGCCGCTTGCCCCCCGGTTGGACCTCGAGCAGCGCGAGCGCGCCGGCGCCGGTGCCGACGACGATTCCCGCGGCACCGGCGTGCAGCACGCGGCCAGGTGCGCCGTTCTGGTCGGGGACGATCGCGGCGCGATGGACCTTCAGCGGGTGGCCGTCGAGGGTCGTGAACGCACCGGGGACGGGGGCGAAGGCGCGCACTGCCCGTTCGAGCTCGACCGCGCTGCGTTGCCAGTCGAGCCGGCCGTGCTCGCGCTCCACACGCGGTGCGAAGGTCATGCCCACCGCGGGCTGCGGGATCGGGTGCCGGCGGCCCGCGGCCTCCTCGACGAGGGCGTCCATCAGGGCCTCGGCGCCGAGGATTGCCAGCCGCTCCGTCAGCGTGCCTGCCGTATCGCCCGGGTCGATCGGCGTTCGCCGCACCAGCAGGATGTCGCCCGCGTCCATCTCCTCGTTCATCGCCATGATCGTGACGCCGGTCTCCGAGTCGCCGGCGAGGATCGCCCACTGGATCGGAGCGGCGCCGCGGTGGCGCGGCAGGATCGACGCGTGGACGTTCACGCAGCCGTGGCCAGGAAGGTCGAGGAGCCAGCGCGGCAGGATCTTGCCGTATGCCGCGACCACGATCAGGTCGGGAGCGAGTGATCGCATGACGGCCTCGAACTCGGGATCGCGGAGCTTCGCGGGTTGCAGAACGCGCACTCCCGCCAGCAGCGCGAGAGACTTGACGGGCGGTGCGACGACGGCGAGCCCGCGGCCGCGCGGCTTGTCGGGCTGACACACGACCGCGACCACACGATCCGGGCCCGCGAGCAGTGCGGCGAGGCTCGTGCAAGCGAAGTCGGGCGTGCCCATGAACACGACGCGGAACCGCTCCGGCGTGCCGGGCAGAGGGACCACCGACCGATCGCGGCGCGCGCCTAGATCAGCGCCCGCCGCGCCCCCTTCTCTTCCGGTCGTCCCTGTCGCTCGAGCTTCTTGCGCCGCGCGCGGTAGAGGTCGCGCTTGAGGCGCGAGAGACGGTCGAGGAACAGCTTGCCCTCGAGGTGGTCGATCTCGTGCTGGAGCGCGACGGCGAGGAGCTCGTCGGCCTCGACCTCGATTTCTTTCTCCTCCGGCGTCCAGGCGCGCACCAGCACGCGCTGCGCGCGCGTGACCGGCGCGGTGAAGTCGGGGACGGAGAGGCAGCCCTCCTCCCAGACCACCGAGCCGTCACGCTCCACGATCACGGGGTTGATGAGCTTCAACAGGCGCCTGCCCGGGGTCTCGCCCTCTTCGTGGACGTCGAGCACGATGACCCGTTCGGCCGCGCCAACTTGCGGCGCCGCGAGCCCGATCCCCGGCGCGGCGTACATCGTCTCGGCCATGTCCTCGGCGAGTCGGACGACGTTGCCCGTGATGTTGGGCACCTCGCGCGCCCGGGTCTTGAGCGCGGGGTCGGGATAGGTGCGGATCTGCAGCAGGGCCATGGCGCCTCGGAGAGGGACTACATGCTGTAGGGATCCACATCAACGACGAGACGAACGCCCGTGTGACGCAGGTCGCCCGTCCGTGCCTGGGCTGCGCGCGCGAGCATCCGCAACTCGCGCACGGCGGCGCTGCGCAGGAGAATTTGCCAACGCCAGCGCCCGCGCAGCCGCTCGACTGGCGGTGGCGCCGGGCCGAGCACGCTGCGCTCGTCGAGGCCGAGATGGCGCGCGCGGCGGCGCAGCTCCACGGCGATGTCCTGTGCGGCCTGCTCGACCCGCTCGGCGTCGCGGCCGTCGAGCCGGAGCCCCACGAGACGGGCGAAGGGCGGGTAGCCGAGCTGTCGGCGGCGTTCGAGCTCGGCGGTCATGAAGCCCGTGTAGTCGTGTTGCGCCGCGGCGCTGACGGCCGGATGGTCCGGGCGGAACGTCTGGATCAGTACGCGGCCGGGCTCGTCGCCGCGGCCGGCGCGCCCGGCGACTTGCATGAGGAGCGCGAGCGTTCGCTCCGAGGCGCGGAAGTCGGGCACGTTGAGCGAGAGGTCCGCGAGCAGAACCGCTGCCAGCGTCACGCCGGGGACGTCGTGTCCCTTGCTCACCATCTGCGTGCCGACGAGGATGTCCGTCGATCCGGCGCGCCAGTCGAGGAGGATGCGCCGCTGCGCCGCCGGTCGCTGCGCGGCATCGCGGTCGAGGCGGTCGACGGCAGCCAACGGGTAGCAGTCTCGCAGCGCGGCCTCGATCTGTTCGGTGCCGACGCCGAACGCCTCGAGAGCCGGCCCGCCGCACTCGGGGCAACGTGCGGGGGGGCGGCGGTGGTGCCGGCAGTGATGGCAGACGAGCGCGGCGGCGGCCCGGTGCCAGGTGAGGGTCACGCTGCACTGCGGGCAGGCGGCGCTGGTCCCGCAGGCGGGACACTGGAGATACGTCGCGAACCCGCGGCGGTTGAGGAAGACGAGGCTCTGGCCGCCGCGTTCGAGATTGGTGGTGAGCCCCGCGCGCAGGTCCTCGGAGAGCAGGCCAGTGCCGCCGCGTTCGCGCCGGCTTTCGCGCAGGTCGATCACCTCCACGGCAGGCAGCGTGTGCGCCGTCGGACGGTCGGGCAGGGTGAGCAGGACGTGCCGGCCGTCGAGCGCGGCGTGGTAGCTCTCGGCCGACGGCGTCGCCGACGCGAGCACGACCGACGCCTGCGCGAGCCGCGCCCGGACGACGGCCAGATCGCGTGCATTGTAGCGCAGGCCGTCCGTCTGCTTGTAGGCGGTGTCGTGCTCCTCGTCGACGACCACGAGTCCCGTGCGAGCGAGCGGTGCGAAGACGGCCGAGCGCGCGCCGACCACGACGCGGGCCTGCCCCTGGCGGATTCGGCGCCAATCGGCCCAGCGCTCGCGTGGCGCGAGGCCGCTGTGCAGCACCGCCACCGTGTCGGCGAAGCGCTCGCGCACGCGTTCGACGAGCTGATGCGTGAGTGCGATCTCGGGCACGAGGATCAGCACGCCGCGTCCCGTGGCCAGAGTGGCCGCGGCCGCGTGCAGGAAGACCTCCGTCTTGCCGCTGCCGGTGACGCCGTGGAGCAGAAAGGAGCGGGCTTCGCCGTCGCGGAGGCTCGCGATGACCGCGTCCACGGCGGCCCGTTGTGCCTCCGTGAGCAGGGGACGGGGCCGGGTCGTCGCCGGTGGCAGTGACGCGGTCGGGGCCGACTCCCGGGTGACGATCTCCGCGATTCCGGCCTTCGCCAGCGCGCGGATGGTGGCGGGCGCGAGTCCGAGGGCACGGGCGGCGTCGGTCGTGAGCGCGTAGTCAGGGGCCGAGTGCAGAGCGCGATATGCGGCCGCCCGGATCGGGGCCCGACGGCCGAGCGCGGCCTCTGCCTCGGCCGCGAGCCGGTGGACGAGCCGGATTACGCGCTCGCCCGCCGGCGCCGGGAGCTTCGCCGGCACGATCGTCGCGATGACTTCGGCGAGGGGCGCGAGGTAGTAGCGGGCGGTCCAACGGCAGAGCTCGAGCAGGTCGGGAGGAAGGAAGGGCTCACGCTCCTCGTCGAGGAGGTCGAGCACCGCGCGTACCTCGCCCGCCGGCGGCGCGGCAGCGAATCCCGCCACCACCCCGATCCGGGTCTGACGTCCGAGCGGAATCCGCACCCGCATCCCGGGCAGGATGCTGCTCCGCAGCGCGTCGGGCACCTGGTAGGTGAACAGGTCGTACAGCGGGACCGGGGGGATCGGTGCGATCTCGACGAGCCCCTCCATGTCGGAGCGCGTGTTAGAGGCCGCCCGCTGCGGTGTCAATCGTTCCCGTCATGAATTCGCCGGGGGCGGCAAGAACTTGCCGCACGCGGCCGCGGGTGAGGGGAAGAAAGCGCCGTCTTTCCAGCACGGACCAAATGGCACCCTCCTTGCTTGGTCATCCTCCCAGCCCCTCCTTTCTGCACACGAGGAGACCTGGTTGCGGAAACGTGACCGGGTCTTCTCGTTTCTGGGCTCCGTGATGGGTGTGCTTGCTTGGCTTTATGCTTTGACATTCACCCCAGAGGAAGCGCATACTTCGTGCATCGCGGTCCCGCTGGGGGACGCGATGGAATTCGCCGGCGACGGGGGTAGTTGATGATGTGGAGGATGGAGTCGTGGCGCCGTCGGCAGCCGTAGCGGCTGGCGGGGGCCTGCTCAGTCGGCTCGGCAGCGTCAAGCTGACGAACCCGTTCCGCCGTCAGGCGGGCTACCTGGTGCTCGACATCGGATCGAGCAGCGTCAAGGTGGCGGAGGTGCACCACGGCCCGAGCGGTCCGCAGATCACCGCGATCGGCGTGGCCCCCTTGCCGCCGACGGTGATCCAGTCGAACGTCATCCAGGATCCAGAGCCCGTCGTCGCGGCGATCAAGCAGCTCATCACGACGCTCGGCGTCCAGGCGCAGCAGGTGATCACCGCGGTGCCGGGCCCGGCGGTGATCGTGAAGAAGGTCGTGCTCCCGAACCAGCCAGAGGCCAACATCGGCGCGGCCGTGCTCGCGGAAGCCGGCCAGCTGATCCCGGACTCGCTCGACAACGTCAACCTGGACTTCCAGGTCGTCGACTGGATCGAGGACGGGAACAAGATGGAAGTCCTCGTCGTCGCGGTGAAGAAGGACATCATCAACAGCTACACCCAGACGATCACCGCCCTCAGCCTCGAGCCCGTCATCGTCGATGTCGACTACTTCGCGCTCGAGAACATGTTCGAGGCGAACTACGAAGCGCCGGAGGGCGGGCGACCCGTCGCGCTGGTCAACATCGGTGCGCGGTACTCCTCGATCAACATCCTCAAGGAGGGGCACTCCACCTTCACCGGCGACGTGCCCGTCGGCGGGGCGGAGTACACCGATGCCCTGACCCGCCAGCTCGGAGTATCGGTCGATGACGCCGAGGCACTCAAGCGTGGCGAGGCCGCGGGCAACGTCGACCCGACGACCGTCGAGCCCGTGCTCGCCTCGGTCACCGACTTCGTCGTCGAGGAGATACAGCGGGCGCTCAGTTTCTTCTGGACCGCCGCCACCGACGAGCCGCTCGGCGCGGTCCTGCTCTCCGGTGGGACCGCCAAGACGGCAGGGCTTGCCGAGGCCTTCCGGCAGCGGCTCGAGTGTCCCGTCGAGGTGGCCGACCCGTTCCGCCGCGTGTCGCTGGGGAGCCGGGTCGACCGAACGGTCATCGAGGCCAGCGGGCCAGCGCTCGCCGTGGCGGTCGGGCTCGCGACCCGACGTCCGGGGGACAAATGATTCGCATCAACCTGCTGCCAGCGGAGGAAGCGCGGCTGGCGGCCGATCGCCGCCAGGAGCTCGCGGTCGGGTCGTTGGCGATTGCCGGCGTGTTGCTGCTGTTCGTCCTGGCGCACGTCTGGCAACAGGCGCGGCTGTCGCGCGCGGATCGTGAGGTCTCTCGCCTCACCCAAGAGCTGGTCCAGATCCAGCAACCCTACGCCAACGTCACCAAGATCGAGCAGCAAAAGCGAGAGCTGCGCGAGAAGCTCAAGGTGATCGGCGAGCTCGAGGCCAAGCGCCTCGGCCCCGTCCGTGTGCTCCAGGACGTCGCCTCGGCGACGCCCGACAAGCTCTGGCTCACGGAGTTCTCGGAGATCGGTGGCAGCGTGAAGGTCTCCGGGCTGGGTGTCGACGAGCAGACGGTGGCCGATTTCATGCGCCGTCTCGCGGCGTCGAACTACTTCCGCGGCGTCGACCTCGAGGAGACGAGCCTCGTCGACCAGGAAGGGATCAAGCACAAGAAGTTCGTGGTCAAGGGCGAGGTGAATTATCTCGGAACCGGGGCAGCCGGGCCGGCTGAGGCGTCGGCGAAGAATCCCGGCGAGGGAGCGGCCAAGAAATGATCCTCGGCGTGATGGACGACCTCAAGGAGCGTCCGGTCTGGCTGGTCGTGCTCGGCGCCTTTCTGCTCGGCGCGCTCGACTGGCAATTCTGGTACGGCGCGCAGGCGGCCAGGCTCGGTGACCTGCAGGATCAGGCGATGCAGCGCCGCACCGAGCTCGAGACCAAGAAGACGAAGATGAACGCCCGTGCCGAGGTCGAGCGCGAGGTGCGAGACCTCTCCGCCGACCTGAAGCGCGCGCAGGCCCAACTGCCCGATCAGCGCGAGATCGCGGACCTGCTCTCGAGCATCGCCGCGAGCGCGCGCTCGGCCGGCCTGGACATCGTGCTCTTCCGGCAGAAACCGGAGGTCTACCACGACTTCTACGCCGACGTGCCCGTGCAGATGGAGATGCGGGGCACGTTCCAGGATGTGGGCGCGTTCCTCGAGAAGGTGAAGGCGCTGGACCGGATCGTGAACATCCGCGACATCCAGCTGAAGAAGCCTCGGGTCGAGGGGGAGCGGGTGCTTCTCGACGCTGGCTGTACGGCCACCACCTTCCGATTCCTCGACGAGACCGAGCGAGCCCGGCTCGCCGAGGAGAAGAAGAAGAAGACGCCGGCGAATCAGAAGAACACGAAGGGCGCGGGGAAGGACGCATGAAGCGCGTTGCGGGCGTTCTCGCCGTTGTGGGGTTGCTCGGCGGCATCGGGCCGGCGAGCCGAGTCGTCAGGGCGGAGGTGGTGGAGGCGCTCGAGCGCACGCCTCCCCCGGAGGAAGGCGCCGCGCGCCGTGACCCGTTCCGTCCGCCGCGCGCCAGCGCTGCAAGCTCGGCCGGCGAGGCCAAGACCCCGCTGGAACGTTACGAGATCGGCCAGCTTCGGCTGACCGCCGTCATCTACGAGACGCGCGACTCGCGCGCCGTCGTGGAGGACGACACCGGGCTCGGGTACATCATCAGGCTCGGCACACGCATCGGTCCAAACGGGGGCAAGGTCGAGAGCATCGAGCGAGGTAAGGTGACCGTCCGCGAGGATTACGTCGATTTCTACGGCGAGCATCGGCCCACGGACGTCACGCTCGAGCTCAAGGTCGCGGAGAGGGGGAAGCGTCGATGAGGGGTTTGCGGGGTGCGGTGGTTCTGCTCGTGTGGGGTGTGGCGTGTGCGCCCGTCAAGCCGACGACTCCGTCCGCGGAGGTCGATGGCGACCGGAGCAGGGTGACGGCGGCGGCCGACGCCGAGGCTTCGGCTCCCGAAACCGTCGCGTCGGCCACGACCGAGGCGTCGCCGGTGAGCGCAGCCCCGGTCTCACCGCCGGAGTCCGAGTCGGCGTTCCTCTCCGTGCGCGACGTTCAGGTGCAGCCGGCCGGCGCCGGCCGGCGCGTGCTGATCAACCTCTCGCGGTCGCCGGATGCCGTCAAGGACTTCAGGCTCGGCCAGCCGCCGCGCGTGGTGATCGATCTCACCGGGCCACGCCAGGGGAGCGTGCGCGAGGCGCGCTTCCCCGTGACGGACGACCAGGTTTCGGCGGTGCGGGTGGCGCCCTTCGATGGGCGGCTCCGCGTGGTACTCGATCTCAAGGACCCCGCTCGCCAGTACAACGTGCACCGCGAGGGGATGCTGCTCGTCGCCGACCTCGGCGACGTGCCTGCCGCGACCCCGGTCGCGACCCCCGCGCCACGCGAAGAGCGGACGGCCGCTCCAGTGGTCGAAGCCCGCGTCGAAGCCCGCGCCGAAGCGCCGGCCGCCGATGCCGACTTCGAAGACCCGATGGCGGCGCGGCCGATGCGTCTCGGTCCGATGCTCGCGGCGGCGGTCGCCACGCCCGAGGCGACCAAGCCGGTCTTCACCGGCCAGCGTATTTCCCTCGACTTCAAGGACGCGGACATCCAGAACGTGCTCCGCGTTCTCGCCGACGTGAGCGGCCTCAACATCATCGCGACCGACGACGTGAAGGGGAAGGTGACCCTCCACCTCGTCGACGTGCCGTGGGATCAGGCCCTCGACCTCGTCATGCACTCCAACCGCCTCGAGATGACGCGCGAAGGGAACGTCGTTCGCGTTTCGACCGTGTCGCGGCTCAAGGAGGAGCGTGAGGCACTGCGGGCTGCCCAGGACGCCGCCCGGGAGCTCGAGCCGTTGAAGATCGGCTACGTCAAGGTCAACTACGCCCGCGCCGACGACGCCCTGATCGACAAGGTGAAAGGCGTGCTCACGGACCGCGGCAGTGTGACGTTCGACGACCGCACGAACACCATCATCGTCCGCGACATTCAGCACGGCATCGACGATTCGACGGAGCTCATCCGTCAACTCGACGTACAGAGCCCGCAGGTCCTGATCGAAGCGCACCTGGTCGAGGCGACCGAGGACTTCGCTCGCGGTCTCGGCGTCCAGTGGGGATACAACTTCAACGCGGGTCCGACCACGGGCAACCCGACCGGCCTGAACTTCCCGGGCACCGTGGGGATCGGCGGCGGCGCGCTCGGACTCGGCCGCGCGCCGAACGTGGCCAACCCGGCCCTGCCGGGACGTGCGATCCCGCTGATCGCCGATTTCCCGGTCCCGGGTTCGTTCGGCTCCGGCTTTGGACCCGGAGCGGGGTCGGCGATCGACATGACCCTGGGCTCGCTCGATGCCACCCAGCAGATCACGGCCCGGCTGACGGCGCTGGAGGAGCAGGGCAAGGGCAAGGTCATCAGTCGGCCGCGCGTGATCACCATGAACAACGTGCCGGCGACGATCCAGAGCCTCACGATCCTGCGCGTGAAGATGCCGTCGACCGGGACCGTCATCAACACCGGGACGGGCGGCGTGGCTGGCGGATCGAGCTCCGCCACGGAGAAGATCAACACCGGCATCACGCTCGTGGTGACCCCGCAGATCTCGTCGGACGGGTTCGTCCTGATGAACATCTATGCCAAGTCGAGCCAGCCCGACTTCACGCGCAGCGTCGACGGGATTCCGAACGAAGTGAGCCGCGAGGCGAACTCGAACGTGCTCGTGCAGGACGGCGCGACGGTCGTGCTGGGGGGCATATTCCGCCACACCTCCGACGACCGCGAGTCCGGTCTGCCGTTCCTCCGGAACGTGCCCGGCATCGGGTGGCTCTTCAAGCGCGATCTCACGACCAAGCATCACGAGGAGCTTCTCGTGTTCCTCACGCCCAAGGTCGTATCGTCCGGCACGAACCGCCTACCGACGGCCGACCGGCTGTGGGAGAGTCGCAAACAGGGCGGGTGAGTGACGCAGATCATCCTCACGGGATTCATGGCGACGGGAAAGAGCGAGATCGGGCGCCGGTTGGCGCGGGCGCTGGGGCGGGTGTTCGTCGACACCGACGGCCTGATCGAGGCCTCCGCCGGCCGCACGGTCGCGGACATCTTCGCGGCCGACGGGGAGGCAGGCTTCCGTGCGCTCGAGCGCGAGGCCGTCGAACGCGCGGCGGCGGTGCCCGATGCGGTCGTCGCCACGGGTGGAGGTACGCTCCTCGACCCCGAGAACCGGCGGCGCCTGGCGACGTCGGGAGTGATCGTCTGCCTCACGGCCGACCCGGACGAGATCCTGCGTCGGGTGGGGGACACGTCGGTCCGCCCGTTGCTCGCCGGCGCCAGCAACGGTAACCGGATCGACCGCATCCGGGAGCTGCTCGAGGAGCGCGCGGCGGTCTACGGGCTCGCGCAGCACCGTGTGGACACGACGGGGCTCACGCCCGACGAGGTGGTCGAGCGGGTGAGCGCGCTGGTGGCGGGGCGGTGAGGGGAGGATGGGCGCAGCCGAGGCGATCATGAGCGCGAGCGTGCCAGACGAGGTTACGGTCGAGCTCGGGGCTCGCTCGTACCAGGTCGTGGTGGGCTCGGATCTGCTCGGGTCTCTCGGGTCGCGTGTGGCCGCGCTCGGGTTCCGCGGGCGTTGCGGGCTCGTCACCAGCGCCCGCGTCGCCGCGCTCTACCGTGACCCGGCGGTACGCTCACTCAAGATGGCGGGACTCGATCCCGTCGTGATCGAGATCCCCGACGGCGAAGAGCACAAGAACCTCGCCTGGCTGGCGGTGATCTACGACCGCCTGATCGACGCCGGGCTCGACCGGCACTCCGTGGTCGTCGCGCTCGGCGGGGGCGTCATCGGCGACCTCGCCGGCTTTGCGGCCGCCACGCTGCTGCGCGGGATCGCCGTGGTTCAGGTCCCGACGACGCTGCTGGCCATGGTCGACGCCGCCATCGGCGGGAAGACCGCCGTCAACCACGCACGGGGCAAGAACCTGATCGGCGCGTTCCACCAGCCGCGGCTGGTGCTGGCCGACGTCGGCCTGCTGCGCACGTTGCCGCGCCGGGAGTTCCGTGCCGGGCTGGCGGAGGTCGTCAAGTACGGCGTGATCGGCGACGCGGCACTGTTCGCGGAACTCGAGGAACGACTCGACGCGGTGCTCGCGCACGACGAGGCGCTCCTGGTCCGCGTCGTGGTGACCTCGGTGCGGCACAAGGCCGCGGTGGTGGCCGCCGACGAGCGTGAGGAGACCGGGGGGCGGGCGGTCCTCAACTTCGGGCACACGGTCGGGCACGCCATCGAGGTGCTCACGGAGTACCGGCAGCTCCTGCACGGCGAGGCGGTGGCGATCGGCATGGTCGCTGCGGCACGCATCTCGCAAGGGATCGGGTGCTGTGAGACGCGGACTCGGGAACGGTTGCAGGCCCTGCTCGAGCGAGCCGGGCTGCCGACGGAGATACCGTCGGACCTGAGGCCACAGGCGCTCGCGCTCGCCATGCAGGCGGACAAGAAGGCCGCGGCCGGACGCATTCGGTTCGTGGCGGTCGAGGCGATCGGCCGGACGCGCCTGGTGGAGCTGACGGCATCGGAAATCGTGAGCCACCTCTGACGAGGTACGTCGGGGCTGGCGAGGTGGGGAGGAAGGACATGCGCATGTTGCGGAGTGGATGGATCCTCGTCGGATTCCTGACGGTGCTGGCGGGCGGCCAGGCTCTGGCTCGCACCCCGACCGATTCGCTGGTGTTCCGCCAGATCGGGTTCGTGAAGGGTAAGGCGGAAATCTCGAACGGACAGATCAAGTGCGAGATCCCGAACGTGGACAACGCCATCCTCGACGGTGCGTACTCGTTCGGGTTGTGGAACACCTACGGTGTCCCCACGCTCTTCTTCCCTGACATCAACAACCCGCTCGGTAACCCGTGCGGGGGGTGGATACAGTTCCACAACTTCTTGGTCGACCAGTTCATCACCGTCGACCACGTCGAGCTCAAGTTCTCGATCTCCGGCGCGAAACGTTTCCGGAGCTATGTGCCGACGCGCAACGGGTTTCCGACGGCATGTCGGGAGTTCCGCAAGCAGACGGTCTGGGCCACCACCCAGATCCCACCGGCGAACTCGTCCAGCTACCCGGTCTCGAGCGGCGGGCTGGACAACGCGGCATTTCTCCAGGTTCTTCCGATGGTGGATCCGCAGCTCCTCTACTGCCTGCGCGGCCAGTACGCCGCGCTCGATCCAAACTTGTTCCAGTCGTTCCAGCTCGTGATCAAGGCGACGGCGGTCGGCCTGAGCGACGCCGGCGACTCGTACCGGTCGAACGCGATCCAGTACTCGCTGAGCCTCCGGCACACCTGCGGGAACGGCCGCGTCGACGACGGGGAGCTCTGCGACCCGAACTCGGTCGGCACGACGTGCTTCGGCGTGTGTTCGTCCAACAAGTGCTCGAACAACGCCAACCTGGCATGCACCTCGGACGCCGATTGCACCGGCGTGTGCGTGGCGCCGGGCAATCCGTCGGAGTGCACCTGCGTCTACTGACCCGCGCTGCGGGCGTGTGGACGCGATCGGATAGAGCGGCCGCGATGCGGGTCTTCCCCATCGCGGCCGCTCTCGCGTTCGGCTCGTTCGCCGTCCCGGTCACGGCCGGCCCGCACGGAGTGCCCGGGATGGTGGTGGCCGAGCCCGTACACGACTTCGGCTCGATCGAGCAAGGCGACATCGTGTCGCACGCGTTTCGACTCGAGAACGGCGGCACGGCGCCGCTGCGGATCGAGAACCTGAAGAGCTCGTGCGGCTGTACCGTTGCGCTGGCCGGCGGGCACGTGATCGCGCCGGGGGCGTTCGGCGAGGTGACGATCCGGCTGGAGTCCGGCCGCCTGGCGGGCCGGACGGTCAAGACGGTCACGGTCTACACGAACGATCCGGCGTCGCCGAGCGTCGGTCTCACGCTCACCGGACAGGTGGTGACCGACCTGATCGCGACGCCCACGCCGCTCTACCTCGGCAAGGTCCGCCGCGGCGAGGGCATACGCCGCGAGATTCGGGTCGCGCAGGGACGTGCAGAGGGTGCGCATCGTGTCACCTGGATCGAGCACGGCAACCCGAACATCCATGCGACGCTCGAGCCGGTGGGCGAGGGGGTCCAGCGGGTGGTCGTGGAGATCGATCCGCGGATGCCGCTCGGCCGCGTGAACGATCAGCTCCTCCTGCACACCACCAGCTCGCGTCAGCCGACGCTGGAGATTCTCCTGTTCGGCAGCGTCGAAGGCGACGTGGTGGTCCTGCCGCCACAGGTCACGTTCGGCGTGACGCACGGGGACGGCGCGCAGCGGGAGCTGCATATCCGCAACGACGGCGCGCGGCCCGTGACCGTGACGCGCGTGGAGGCCCCGCCCGCCGTCGCGTCGGCGGAGCTGGTCGAGGTAGAGCCGGGTCGGGAGTACCGCGTGACGCTCCGGTTGCGCGATCGCCTGCCGGCGGGCAGGGTCGAGGCATCCCTCGATATCTTCACCGACCACCCCGACGAGGCACACCTCGTCGTGCCGATCTACGCCATCGTGCGCGCCGATCGGGGCTGACGGCCGGGCGAGACGCTTGCCGTGCGGGTGCGCGGCGGCTATCGCGCTCCCGGCATGGCTGAGACATCGGTCGCGGACCTCGCGCGGGAGCTCGCGCGCCGCCTCGGGGCGACGCCTCTCGCGTCCGAGCGGGTGTTCGGGTTGCGCGGCAGCGCACCCGCGCTGGCCCTTGGCCGTCTGCTCGAGACGATGCGACGGCCGGTCGTCGTCCTGGCACCGACCGGCGTCGAGGCCGAGGCCTTCGTTGCCGACCTGCGCTTCGTGCTCGGCGCACGCGGCGAACGCGGCCCGCTTGGGCGTCGCGTGCACTATCTCCCCGCCTGGGAGCTGCCCCCGTTCGACGCCCTTTCCCCGGGCCGCGAGACGCTCGCCGCGCGCGCCGAAGGGATCTGGCACCTCGGGCAGACGGCGGACCCCGTCGTCGTGACCACCGTGGAGGCGTGGGCGCAGCGGGTTCCCCCGCGTGCGGCGTTCGGCGATGCGTTCGCGTACGTCGTGGCCGGCGAGTCCCTGGCGCCCGACGCGCTGGTAGCCCGGCTCGTCGCGTGGGGGCATCATCGCGTGCCGCTGGTGCAGGATCCGGGCGACGTCGCGCTCCGCGGCGGCATCGTCGACGTCTTCCCTGCGGGATACGCGCGCCCCGTGCGCCTCGAGTTCTTCGACGACGAGGTCGAGAGCATCCGCGAGTTCGACCCGGAATCGCAGCGCTCGCTCGACCGGATCGAGGAGGTGCTGCTGCTGCCGCTGCGCGAGTTCGGGGCCGCCCACCTCGGCCCGGCCGCCGCCCGCCGAGTCGACGATCGCGCGGCCGAGGTCGGGATGGCGCGCCAGGATCGACGGGACCTGGTGGACGCCGTGCGCAGCGGGATCGGGTTTCCGGGCATCGAGTTCGTCCTGCCCCTCCTGCACGAGACCCTGGTGCCTCTGGCGGATCACTTCCCACAGGGGACGCTCGTCTGGTTGCTCGGCGGCGCCGAGGTCGACGCGGCGTTCGAGATCGGCTGGCGGCAGGTGGAGGAACACGCCGCCGCTGCCGCGCGCGACGGCCGGTTCCATCCCGTGCCGGAGTCGCTCTTTCTCCGCCCCGGCGAGAGCCGCGACCGGCTCGCGCGGCTGCCGCGGGTAGAGGTGGAGAGCCTCGAGACGACGGCCGGCGGCTTGCACGCCACGACCTACTCGACCGCGGCGCTCTCGCTGCGGCACGCGCCCGGCGCCGAGGGGCGGCTCGCGGCAGCGGTCGGGCGGCTCGCCGAGTGGCAGGCGGCCGGCGCGCGGGTCGTGCTCGTTGCCGCTACCGACCCACAGCGCGACCGGCTGCGCGTGCTGCTCGCCGGCCACGGGATCGAGCCGCTGGCGAGCGGTGCGCCGCTGCCGCAGGCGCTCGGGGCGCCCGGGCGCGCCCCACTCCTGCTGACGGGCGAGCTCACGTGTGGGGCGTGGCTGCCCGCCGATCGCCTCGCGCTCGTGACCGAGGCCGAGATCTTCGGCGAGCAGCGCGTGGCCCGTCGCGTCCGCCGCGCCAGCCCGACGGACATCCTGTCGACGCTCGCCGAGCTCAAGCCCGAGGACTACGTCGTGCACGTCGATCACGGCATCGGGATCTACCGCGGCCTGCGGCACATGCAGGTCGCCGACACCGAGGGCGACTACCTCCACCTCGAGTACCAGGACGGCGACCGGCTCTACGTGCCGGTGGACCGGATCAACGTCGTACAGCGCTACGTGAGCGGCGAGGCCGCCGCCCCGGCGCTCGACAAGCTCGGCGGGACGTCCTGGGAGCGGACCAAAGCCAAGGCGCGCGAGTCGCTGCTCGCCATGGCGCACGAGCTGGTCAAGCTCTATGCGGCGCGTGAGGCGCACCGGCGCCGGCCGCTCGGCACGACCGACGCACTCTACGAGGAGTTCGTCGCGCGTTTCCCATTCGAGGAGACCGCCGACCAGCTGCGCGCGATCGACGAAGTGCTCGGCGACCTGGGCGGCGAGAAGCCCATGGACCGTCTCGTCTGTGGCGACGTCGGCTTCGGCAAGACCGAGGTGGCGATGCGCGCCGCGTTCCTCACGGTGCTCGCGGGGAAGCAGGTCGCGGTCCTGGTTCCGACGACGATCCTCGCGCAGCAGCATCTCGAGACGTTCCGGCGGCGAACGGCCGGCTATCCGATCACGATCGAGACGCTCTCCCGCTTCCGGAGCGCAGCCGAGAACCGGGCGACGATCGCGCGGCTCGCCGACCGCCGTGTCGACGTCGTGATCGGGACGCACCGTCTGCTCCAGCGCGACGTCACGTTCCAGAATCTGGGGCTCCTGGTGGTCGACGAGGAGCACCGGTTCGGCGTGAAGGACAAGGAACGGATCCGCGCGCTGCGGGCCGCCGTCGACGTGCTCACGCTCACCGCGACGCCGATCCCGCGCACGCTCAACATGGCACTCTCTGGCATCCGGGACCTGAGCGTGATCGAGACGCCCCCGATCGACCGGCTCGCGATCCGGACGTACGTCACGCGGTACGACGAGACCGTGATCCGCGACGCGATCGTACGCGAGCTCGGGCGCGGCGGGCAGGTCTTCTTCGTCCACAACCGCGTCCAGGACATCGACCGCGTCGCGGCGCGGCTCGGCGAGGTCGTGCCCGAGGCACGCATCGCCGTCGCGCACGGGCAGATGGGCGAGGGCGCTCTCGAGAAGGCGATGCTCGCCTTCATGCACGGAGAGACCAACGTGCTGGTCACCTCGGCGATCATCGAGTCGGGGCTCGACATCCCGCGGGCCAACACGGTCATCATCAACCGTGCCGACACGTTCGGCCTGGCGCAGCTCTACCAGATCCGCGGCCGTGTCGGTCGCTCGCACCAGCGTGCCTATGCGTACCTGCTGATCCCCGGCGAGCACCTGATCACCGCCGACGCGCAGAAGCGGCTCCAGGCCCTCCAGGAGCTCGACGACCTGGGCGGCGGGTTTCGGCTCGCGGCCCACGACCTCGAGATCCGGGGCGCGGGCAACCTGCTCGGCAAGCAGCAGTCGGGGCAGATCACGGCGGTCGGCCTCGAGCTCTACACGCACATGCTCGAGCAGGCCGTGCGCGAGATCCGGGGCGAAGCGGTCGAGGCCGACATCGAGCCCGAGATCCAGCTCGGGTTTCCCGCCTACATCCCCGAGACGTACGTTCCGGACGTCAACCAGCGCCTCATTCTCTACAAGCGGCTCGCCGACGTGCGCGGGACGCCCGACCTCGAGGCAATCGCCGCCGAGCTCGCCGACCGCTACGGTCCGATCCCACCGCTGGTCGACACGCTTCTCGAGGTCATGGATCTCCGTCGCTGGCTCAAGGACGTGCATGCCATCCGCGTGCGTCGGCGCGGTGACGGCATCCAGCTCGAGTTCGCCGCGTCGACGCCGGTTCGGGTCGAGACGCTGCTGGAGGTCGTGCGCGGAAGCCGCGGGCGAACCAAGCTGACGAGCGGATCGACGCTGCTCGTCCGGCCGCAGGCGACCGACCAGGATGGGCTCGTCGCCGAGCTGCGCACGCTCTTGCAGAGGCTCGCGGGCGCGTGATACGGACGCCGCCCATGTCCCGCGGAACCCTCGCGGCGACCATGCTGCTCGCGCTCGGCATCGCCCCGGGCGCGGCGCGCGCCGAGGTCGTGAACCGCGTCATCGCCACGATCGACGGCGAGCCGATCACTGCGCACGAATTCGAGCGCTTCACGACGGAGCGGGTCGAAGCGAACGTCCCGCGCGACAAGCTGCTCGACGCGCTCATCACCGAGAAGCTCCTCGATCGCGAGGCGAGCGCGCAGGGCATCACCGCGCGCCCGGAGGACGTCGATTCCTACGTCAAGTCGATGAAGGCCCGCAGCCGCGTCGACGATGCCCGTTTCGAGGAGGCGATCCGGGCCCAAGGCCTCACGCCGGACGAGTACCGGGCGCGGGTCAAGAGCGAGCTGGAGCGCACGCAGCTCGTGAACCGCGAGATCCGCGCCCGCGTCACCATCTCGAACGAGGACGTCGAGCGATACTACGACGCCCATCTCGGCGACTACGTCCAGAGCGAACGGATCACGGTCCGCGACGTCTTCTTCGCCGTCCCTCCCGGGGCCGACGCCGCGGCCGCGGCCCACGTTCGGGCCAAGGCGGAAGAGGTCCGCGATCTCGCGATCAAGGGAACGCGCTTCGACGATCTCGCCCGGCAGTTCAGCGAGGGGCCCGGGGCCGACAAGGGCGGTCTCCTTGGCACGTTCGCCCGCGGTGAGATGGCCAAGCCGCTCGAGGAGGTCGCCTTCAATCTCAAGCCCGGGGACGTGAGCCCGGTGGTCGAGACGCCGCGCGGTCTCCACATCCTGCGCGTCGACGAGCGGACGGGCGAAGGGCACCGCCCGGTCGCGGACGTTCGCGAGGAGATCCGCGAGAAGCTCTACGGCGACGCCCTCGAGAGCCGCTTCGAGGACTGGCTCACGCGCGACCTGCGCGAGCGCCATCACGTCGAGGTGCTCGACCAGGCCCGATGAATCCCGCGATTTTTCGCGAGTACGACATCCGCGGCATTGCCGACCGCGACTTCGACGCCGAGTTCGCGGGGATGCTCGGGCTCGCGTTCGGCACGCGGGCGATCGAGGCCGGGGCGCGGCGCGTGGCGGTGGGCCGCGACTGTCGCCTCACCTCGGATCGCTACGCGGCCGCCCTCGCGGAGGGGCTCGCGGCCACTGGGCTCACGGTGCTCGACGTGGGAGTCGTACCGACGCCGCTGGTCTACTTCGCGCTCTTCCACTGGGACCTCGACGGCGGGGTCCAGATCACCGGCAGCCACAACCCGGCCGACTACAACGGCTTCAAGCTGTGCCTCGGCAAGGAGGCGCTGTACGGGGACGCCATCCAGGACCTGCGCCGGCGGATGGAGCGGGGCGCGTTCGCGCGGGGCAGCGGCCGGATCGAGTCGCGCCCCGTCGCCGCCGAGTACCAGGACTACGTGGTGGAGGCGATCGGGCACCTGGGTGCGGAGATCGACGTCGTTCTCGACGCCGGTAACGGCACGGCGGGTCCGATCGCGCCGGAGACGTACCGCCGGCTGGGCGCACGCGTCACCGAGCTGTTCTGCGATCTCGACGGGCGCTTCCCGAACCACCACCCGGACCCGACGCTCGAGGAGAACATGACCGCGCTCAGCCGGGCAGTCGCCGCACGGAGCGCCAGCCTCGGGATCGCGTTCGACGGCGACGCCGACCGCATCGGCGTCGTGAGCCAGCGGGGTCGGATCATCTGGGGCGACGAGCTGCTGGTGCTCTACGCCCGCGACGTGCTCGCCCGTAACCCCGGTGCCGTGGTCGTCTCCGAGGTGAAGTGCTCGCAGCGTCTCTACGACGACATCGCCCGCCACGGCGGTCGCGGCATCATGTGGAAGGCCGGACACTCGCTGCTCAAGGCGAAGATGAAGGAGACCGGTGCGCTCCTCGGCGGCGAGATGAGCGGGCACATGTTCTTCAAAGAGCGGTATTTCGGCTTCGACGACGCGATCTACGCGGGGGCCCGGCTCCTGGATATCCTCGCCCGCGCGGGGAAGACCGTGGACGAGCTGCTCGCCGACCTGCCGCCCGCGCACGTCACGCCGGAGATCCGCCTCGACTGCCCCGACGACGTGAAGTTCCGCATCGCGGAGCGCGTCCGCGAGCGATTCCGCGCCGAGGGCGTCGACATCGTCGACATCGACGGCGTGCGCGTGCGCTTCCCGCACGGTTGGGGACTGCTGCGGGCCTCGAACACGCAGCCGGTCCTGGTGATGCGCTTCGAGGCCGAGACGCTCGACCAGCTCGACGAGTACCGGCACCGTGTCGAGTCGGCGGTGGCGGCCGTGCGGGCCGAGCTGGGTGGGTAGCGGCGTGCACGCGGCGGGCACGATCGCCGTTCGCGGCGCCCGCGTTCACAACCTCCAGAACGTCGACGTCGACATCCCGCGTGAGCGGCTGGTCGTCATCACGGGGCTCTCGGGATCGGGAAAGTCGACGCTCGCGTTCGACACGTTGTACGCCGAGGGACAGCGGCGGTACGTCGAGTCGCTGTCGGCATACGCGCGTCAGTTCCTCGAGCAGATGGAGAAGCCCGACTGCGACGGGATCGAGGGGCTCTCGCCGGCGATCGCGATCGAGCAGAAGGGCGTGGGACGCAACCCGCGCTCGACCGTCGGCACGATCACCGAGATCGCCGACTACCTCCGGCTGCTGTTCGCCCGGGTCGGCCAACCGTTCTGTCACCAGTGCGGGCGCGAGATCGCGGCGCAGACCGTGCAGCAGGCGGTGGATCGTCTGGTCGCGCTGCCCGAGGGCACGCGGCTCTTCCTCTACGCACCGGTGGTCCGCGACCGGAAGGGCGAGCATCGCCGCGAGCTCGACGAGCTCCGGCGCGGCGGGTTCGTGCGGGTGCGCGTCGACGGTACGCTCCACGAGCTCGCCGACGTGCCCCCGCTCGCGAAGACGCAGCGGCACACGATCGAGGTGCTGGTGGATCGCCTCGCGGTGCGCCCGGGGATCAGCGGGCGGCTCGCCGACTCGCTCGAGGTCGCGTTCCGGCACGGTGAGGGGACGACGCTCGTCGAGGTACTCGAACCGGGTGCGAACGCGCCGCGCGGCGTCTTCTTCAGTGAGCGGCATGCGTGCCCGAGCTGTGGAGTGTCGTATCCGGAGCTCTCGCCGCGCTTCTTCTCGTTCAACAGCCCGCACGGCGCGTGTCCGGCGTGCGGCGGACTCGGCGTCCAGCGCCGATTCGATCTGACGTTGTTGGTGGCGCACCCGGGTGAGCCCCTCCCGAAGGCACTCGCGGCGGGTGTCCAGCGAGCGGTCCCCGCGCTCGACGCGATCGTGGCCGGGGTGCTCGCGCACCATGGCGCGCGCGCGGACACCCCGTGGGCGGAGCTGCCCGCCGACGCTCGCCGCATGCTCCTCGACGGGTCGGGCGATGCGGACCTCGACTTCATGGTCGGTCGGGGCGCGCAGCGACGGAAGGTCCGCCGGACGTTTCCGGGGCTGGTCGCGCTGCTCGAGCGCCGGGCGGGCGAAACGCACTCGAACTGGGTGCGCGACACGATCGAAGGGCTCGTCGCGGAGCAGCGCTGTGTGGATTGTGAGGGGACGCGGCTGCGACGGGAGACCCGGTTCGTCCGGGTCGGCGGACGCAGCATCGTCGAGCTCTCCGGCGTCTCGATTCGTGTGGCGCGTGAGGTGCTCGCCGCGCTCGATCTGCCACCGTCGGCGGCTGTCGTGGCCCATCCCATTCTCAACGAGATCCTCGGGCGACTCGGATTCCTCGTCGATGTGGGACTCGACTACCTTACGCTCGACCGGGGAGCCGCGTCGCTATCGGGTGGCGAGGGGCAGCGGATCCGGCTCGCGACGCAGATCGGATCGCGCCTCACGGGCGTGCTCTACGTGCTCGACGAGCCGTCGATCGGCCTGCACCAGCGCGACAGCGCGCGCCTGCTCGCTACGCTCGAGCAGCTGCGTGACCTCGGCAATACGGTGATCGTCGTGGAGCACGACCGCGACCTGATCCTCGCCGCCGACCACGTGATCGACATGGGTCCCGGCGCGGGCGTGCACGGCGGGCGGGTGGTTGCCGAGGGCGCTCCTGCGGCGATCATGGCGAATCCGGCCTCGATCACGGGCCGCTACCTGGCCGGCACCGAGTCCGTTCCGATCCCGGCACAGCGTCGGCGCGGGAACGGGTGGACGGTTGGCGTGCGTGGCGCGCGCGCCAACAACCTCCGGGGCATCGACGTCGAGATCCCGCTCGGGACGATGACGTGCGTCACGGGCGTCTCGGGTTCGGGCAAGAGCACCCTCGTCGTCGACACGTTGCTCCGGGCATTGGCGCGGCGGATCGGCGGGACGCAGGCCGAGGCGGGGGCGTATGGCGAACTGATCGGCTGGCAGCTCCTCGACAAGGTGATCGAGGTGAGCCAGGCGCCCATCGGTCGCAGCCCGCGCTCGAACCCCGCGACCTACACCGGAGCGTTCGGTCCGATCCGGGAGCTGTTTGCGCAGCTTCCCGAGTCCCGCACCCGTGGCTACGGTCCCGGCCGATTCTCCTTCAACGTGAAGGGCGGGCGCTGCGAGGCCTGCACGGGCGATGGCCTGATCGCCATCGAGATGCACTTCCTGCCCGACGTCTTCGTCACCTGCGAGGTGTGCGGCGGCCGGCGATACAACCGCGAGACGCTCGAGGTGCGTTACCGCGGGCTCAGCATCGCCGACGTCCTGGACCTGACCGTGGGTGAGGCCCTCGAGTTTCTGGCGGCCGTCCCGACGGTCCGGCCGCGGCTGGAGGCGTTGCGCGACGTCGGACTCGACTATGTCCGTCTCGGGCAGGCCGGCACGACCCTCTCCGGGGGCGAGGCGCAGCGCGTGAAGCTCGCCAGAGAGCTGGCCCGACGCGCGACCGGTCGGACGCTCTATGTCCTCGATGAGCCGACCACGGGCCTCCACTTCGACGACGTCCGGCGCCTGCTGGCCGTGCTGGACCGGCTCGTCGACGCCGGCAATACGGTTCTGCTGATCGAGCACAACCTCGACGTCGTCAAGTGTGCCGATTGGGTCGTCGACCTGGGGCCCGAGGGAGGCGCGGCCGGTGGCGAGGTGGTCGTTGCGGGGCCGCCGGAGGCGGTCGCGGCCTGTGAGCGGTCGTACACCGGCGGGTTCCTGCGTGCGGTCCTGCCCGGACCGCGTGGGACCGTGCGTACTTCGATATAACCTCGTTCGATTGTATTGATTCGGGTGGCGACTTCCCTTGACAGGGCTCGATCAGCCCATATACTTTCGATATCGGGTCTGGCGGGTCTGGATTGTCCAGGGCCGTCGTTGTGGAGGAGGTCGCTCGATGCTCCGGAAAGCCGTGTACATGGACAATCACGCCACGACGCCCGTCGATCCACGGGTGGTCGAGGAGATGCGCCCGTACTTCTCGGACACGTTCGGGAACGCGGGCAGCCGTACGCACGGCTTCGGCTGGGAGGCCGAGACGGCAGTCGAGCTCGGGCGCGAGCGCGTCGCGACGCTGATCGGCGCCCGCCCCAAGGACATCATCTTCACGAGCGGTGCCACCGAGTCGGACAACCTCGCGATCCTGGGTGCGGCCGAGTTCTATCGGGACAAGGGAAACCACATCATCACCCAGCCGACCGAGCACAAGGCCGTGCTCGACACCTGCCGCTTCCTCGAGCGGACCGGCCGGGCCACCGTGACGTATCTTCCGGTCGATCGGTACGGGATGGTCGATCCCGACGACGTTCGCCGGGCCATCACGGACAAGACGATCCTGGTCTCGATCATGTACGCGAACAACGAGATCGGGACCGTGCAACCGATCGCGGAGATCGGGAAGATCGTCCGCGAGCGCGGCGTGCTCTTCCATACCGACGCCGTGCAGGGCGTCGGCAAGCTGCCGATCGACGTCGAGGCGATGCACATCGACCTCCTGTCGATCTCGGCGCACAAGCTCTACGGCCCCAAGGGCGTCGGCGCGCTCTACGTGCGCTCCAAGGGCCCGCGCGTGCGGCTGGCGCCGCAGATCCACGGCGGCGGCCAGGAGCGTGGCATGCGTTCGGGCACCCTCAACGTGACCGGGATCGTCGGGCTCGGGAAGGCGTGTGAGCTCTCTCGCGTGGGCATGGCCGACGAGGCGCAGCGCGTGCTTCGCCTCCGCGAGCGCCTCCGCGAGCGGCTCTTCGGCGCGCTGGACGAGGTCTACATCAACGGCCACCCGGTGCACCGGCTGCCCGGCAACCTGAACGTGAGCTTTGCGTTCGTCGAGGGCGAGTCGCTGCTCATGGGCCTCAACGGCTCGGTGCACCCGATCGCGGCTGCGGCGTCGCTGCCGGCCATCGCGGTCTCGTCGGGTTCTGCGTGCACGTCGGCCACGCTCGAGCCGTCGTACGTGCTCAAGGCGCTCGGGGTCGGGGACGACCTGGCGCACACGTCGATCCGGTTCGGCCTCGGGCGATTCAATACCGAGGAGGAGGTCGACTACGTGGCCGATCGGGTGGTGAGCGAGGTGCGGCGGCTGCGCGACCTCTCTCCGCTCTACGAGATGGTGAAGGAAGGCATCGACCTCAAGTCGGTGCAGTGGCAGCGCGAGTGAACGACTGACTCTCCCGGGAGGGTTTCGGCATGGCGTACAGCGACAAGGTTCTCGACCATTACTCCAACCCCCGCAACGTCGGCTCGTTCGACAAGAACGAGCCGGACGTGGGTACGGGGGTCGTGGGCGCGCCGGAGTGCGGCGACGTCATGAAGCTGCAACTGAAGATCAGCGACGACGGCGTCGTCGAGGACGCGCGCTTCAGGACCTTCGGCTGTGGCAGCGCGATCGCGAGCTCGAGCTTCATCACCGAGCTGGTGAAGGGCAAGACCGTCGACGAGGTGATGCAGATCCGGAACACCAAGATCGTCGAGGAGCTCTCGCTCCCGCCGGTCAAGATCCACTGCTCGGTCCTTGCCGAGGACGGCATCAAGGCCGCGGTCGAGGATTGGAAGCGGAAGAAGGGCCAGGCGGACGCGAAGCCCGGAGTGGCGAAAGCGAGCTGATCGATGGCGGCGATCGGGATGACCGAGCAGGCGGCGCGGAAGATCAGCGAGTTGGTCGCGCAGAAAGGGTCCGCGAGCGCCGGCTTGCGCGTCAAGGTCGTCGGCGGCGGCTGCTCGGGGCTCACCTACAAGATGGACATCGACCAGCAGCGCGACGGCGATCGCGTCTTCGAACAGGACGGCGCTCGGATACTGGTCGATCGCAAGAGCTTCCTCTACCTGAACGGCACGGTCCTCGACTTCAAGGACGACCTCATGTCGTCCGGATTCAATCTCCAGAACCCGAACGTGAAACGCAGCTGCGGCTGCGGGTCGTCGTTCGTCGTGTGATGGCGAGACCAGATGACGCAGGCGATGGATACGGCGGGTGCACCCTGCTGGCGGTGTGGGTCCTCCGCCAGGACGATGGTGTGTCCGGCGTGTGACGCGCCACAGCCGCTGGCGCCGGGCACCGACCTCTTCGCCGTGCTCGGCTTGGCGCGCAATCTCTCGATCGACGCGGAGGATCTCGAGCGCCGCTACCATGGCGCATCGCGGATCGTCCACCCGGACCGGCACCAGACGGCCGAGCCGCGGGCGCGCGCGACGGCGCTCGAGCTGGCCGCCGAGGTGAACCGCGCGTATCGCACCCTTCGCGACCCGGTCGCGCGGGGCCGATACTGGCTCGATCTGCATGGCCGGCCGCTCGGCCAGGACAACAACAGGATCCCGTCGGGTCTGGCGGCGCTGGTGTTCGAGACGCAGGAGAAGCTCGAAGACCTGCGGGGCGACCCGAGCGTCCGTGCCGCCGTCGAGGCGGTGCGCGACGAGCTGACCGGACGGGTCGATGGGCTCGAGAACGCGCTCCGGGCTCGGTACCGGGAGTGGTCGGACGGACAGGCGGAGAGTGAGGCCGCGCTCGCGGAGCTCCGGGGGCGGCTCTCGGAGCTCGCGTACCTGCACACGCTCCTCGAGGACGTCGAGGCGGCGCTGGGGGACTGAGTGGCACGCATCGTGGGCATCGACCTGGGCACGACCAACAGCCTGGTGGCCGTTCTGGACGAGGACGGTCCGCGGGTCCTCCCTTGCCCGGAGACGGGCGTTCGCCTGTTGGCCTCGGCGGTGACGTTCCTTCCGACGGGCGAGATCGTCGTGGGGCAGCGCGCCCGGGCGCTGGCCGCGACCCACCCGTTCGAGACGTTTCTCTCGGTCAAGCGCTTCATGGGCCTCGGCTTCGAGCACGTCACCGCGGAGGACCGGCGGCGCTACCGCTTCGCGGAAGGGACCGACGGCCCGGTGCGGTTCCGGGTCGGTGACCGCGTGCTCACGCCGCCGGAGATATCGGCCCACGTCCTGCGCGAGCTCGGACGCTGGGCAGCGGTTGCCCTCGGCGAACCAGTCGAGAAGGCCGTGATCACGGTGCCCGCGTACTTCAACGACAGCCAGCGCCAGGCCACCCGCGACGCCGGGCGCCTTGCCGGCCTCGAGGTGCTGCGCCTGGTGAACGAGCCGACTGCCGCGGCGCTGGCCTATGGTCTCGACAAGGGGGCCGAGGGCGTGACGGTCGTCTACGATCTCGGCGGCGGCACGTTCGACGTCTCGATCCTCAAGCTCCACGCCGGCATCTTCGAAGTGCTCGCCACCAGCGGCGACACGCGGCTCGGCGGCGACGATCTCGATGCGCGGCTCGCCGGCCTCCTGCTGGAGGTGCTACCGGAGCGCCTGCGCGACCACCCCCAGGTGCGAGCCCAGGTGCTGGCCCTGGCCGAACAGGCGAAGCGCCGACTGACGACGGAAGACCGTGTCGAGCTGGAGCTCGGGCTCCCCGACGGGGGTGTGGCGCGCCGTCCGGTGACGCGTGTCGAGTTCGAGGAGCTGGTGCGTGACATCGTCGAGCGCACCACCGGTCCGTGCCGCCAGGCGCTCCGGGACGCCGGCATCCAGCCGGCGAGCGTCCGCGAGGTGGTGGCGGTCGGTGGAAGCACGCGCGTTCCGTTCGTGCGTCGGCACATGGAGCAGCTCTTCGGCCGCCCACCGCTGGTCGACATCGATCCCGACGAGGTGGTGGCGGTCGGTGCCGGCATACAGGCGGGCCTCCTCGGCGGCGCCCGCAAGGACATGCTCCTCCTCGACGTCGTGCCGCTCTCGCTCGGCATCGAGACCATGGGTGGCGTGTTCACGCGGCTCATCGACCGCAACACCACGATCCCGGTCGGCGTGAAGGAGACCTTCACCACCGCCGTCGACGACCAGACCGCGGTCGAGATCCACGTGCTCCAGGGCGAGCGCGAGCTGGCGGCCGACAACCGGAGCCTGGCGCACTTTCGCGTTCCCATCGACGCACAGCCGGCGGGCGTGCCGCGGCTCGAGGTGATGTTCCTCGTCGACGCGAACGGGATACTCAGCGTGACGGCGCGCGATCTTCGCACCGGTCACGAGCGGACGGTCGAGGTGAAGCCGTCGTACGGTCTCTCCGACGAAGAGGTCGAGCGCATGCTCGAGGAGTCCATCGACTTCGCCGAGGAGGACGTCCGGCAGCGGCAGGTACTCGAGGCGCGCGTCGATGCCGACGGGATACTCCACGCGACCGAAGCCCAGCTCGGCAAGCATCGCGACCTGCTCGAGCCCGAGGAGGAGGCGGAGATCCTGGCTGCGATCGCCGCCCTGCGCGCGGCGCGCGCCGGCGAGGACTACCTTCGCATCCGCGATGCCTACGACGTGCTCAGCCAGATGACCGAGCCATTCGCCCGCCGGATCATGGATTCGGCGCTGCAGGACACCATGGTCAATCGACCGCTCGAGGATCTGTGAGGGAGGGACGATGGCATTCCTGCAGGTGAGCCGGAAGGTCGACTACGCGTTGCGAGCGGTCATCCATCTCGCGAACGAGGAAGGTACCGACCGGGTGTGCTCGGTGGCAGAGATCTCCGCACGCGAGGGGATCCCGAGGCAGTTCCTGGAGAAGATCATCCAGCAGCTCATTCACAAGGGCGTCGTGCGTTCCCGGCGTGGGGCCCACGGGGGCTATGTGCTGGCCCGTTCCGCCGAGCAGGTGACCTTCCGCGACGTCATCGAAGCGGTCGAGGGCCCCATCTCTCTCAACGTCTGCGTGGGGGAGCATCCCGACTGCCATGCCCTGGCGGCGTGCGGAATGAACCGGGTCTGGCTGGAGGGCCAGCGCCGAGTAATGGACCTGTTCGAGAAGACGACCATCGCGGAAGTGCGTCACCCGTTGGGATTCGCCGTGTTTCCGGGGCCTGAATATCCCCCCGCGGCAGGCGTCCAACTTGCCCAGAAGGTAGAGCCATGACCGAACGAGAGATCAATTCCTCCGACGAACGCGCACCTGGGTTGTTCCAGCCCGACACGCTCACGCCGTCGCAGTTCTTCGATCGGCTGCGCCGCAGCAGCGAGCACGATGGGAATCGGCGTCTGATGATCGCCGTGCTCGAGGACGCGATCGACGTGTATCGCAAACGTCTTGGTTCTCGCGACCGGCGGAGCCAGGAGCTCTTCCACCAGGCCGAGGAATGGATCGAGTCGCGCGACGGCGACTGGTTCTTCTCGTTCGAGAACATCTGCGCGGTGCTGGACCTCGACGCCGACTTCGTTCGCGGCGGCCTGCGGCGGTGGCGGGAGCGGCAGCTCGCCGCGGCTCGTGCACGGGTGCTGGTGTTCCCTCCGCAGGACGACGCCGCGGTCCCGGAGCTCCGCAAGGCCGGCGGGCACGGCTGAGCCCTCCCGCGGGGTGGGCGTGAGCGCGGCAGGGTGGTCGATGCCCTGCCGCTTTTTTTTCCCCGCGGCGATCGGCTACAGTCTCCGGCTGTGCCGCTTCACCTCCAGATCGCGTGCCCGGGCTGCGGGGCGTCACTCGTGCGCAGGCCCGGCGGGTGCTGCCCGGCGTGTGGCGTTCGCGTCGTCGAGCACGTGCAGGAGGTCCGCAGCCGCGAGGACCGGATCGAGCGGGTGGTCGCGGTGATCGGCACGGCGTTGGTGCTCGCCGTGTCCGTCATGACGGCGGGCGTGGGCTTGGTGGAGGGGGTGCTCGTGTACGCCGGCGCGGGTGCGCTGATGTTCTTCCTGGCGAAGAAGACCTTCGGCTGAGGGGTGGAGGATCCATCATGACGACTGTTCGCGCCGTGCGGGGGACGCCTGCGTCCGCCCGTGCCGATCTGCTCGTGGTGCCCGTGCCGGAGGGCGAGGGCGAGCGGCTGCCGCGCGGCCTTTCGGGTGCCGTTGCCCGCGGGCTCGCCCGGCGCGCGCGCGAAGCGGCGTTTCGCGGCCGCGCGGACGAGATTCTCGTGCACCACGTCGATGGGCAGGCCGTGGCGCTGCTCGGCCTGGGCTCGCGCGCCGACGAGCCCGACACGTGGCGGCGGATCGGTGCCCGCAGCCGGCGCGAAGCCGAGCGTCAGGGATCGCGTCGCGTGGCCGTGTACGTCGGCCGATGGGCGGAGCGCCCAGACGTCGTGGCGGCCCTCGCCGAGGGCGCGCACCTGGTGGGCTACCGCTTCGACCGCTACCGCCGCGAGCCGCCGCCGTCGCGCGTCGACGGTGTCGTGCTCCTCAGCGAGACCATGCCACGTCCAGCCGACGTCCGGCCGCTCCTCGCCGAGGCCGAGCTCGTGACCGCCAAGGTCGCCGCGGCCCGTGACCTGGTGAACGAGCCCCCCTCGATCGGGACGCCCACCTTCGTCGCCGAGCACGCCAGCAAGCTCGCCGCTGGGGTGAAGGGGTTGGCGGTCGAGGTCTGGGACCCCAAGCGGATCGCGAAGGAGGGCCTCGCCGGGCTGCAGGCGGTGGCGCGTGGCAGCGCCGAGCCGTCGCGGTTCATCCGACTCCACTGGGCGCCGTGTGGGGCGAGACGGCGCGTTGCCCTGGTCGGCAAGGGGATCACGTTCGACTCGGGCGGGCTCTCGCTGAAGCCGTCCGGATCGATGGAGACCATGAAGTCCGACATGGCCGGCGCGGCCGGTGTGCTCTCGGCAGTAGCCGCGGCCGCAGCGCTCGAGCTGCCGATCGACGTCACGGCATACGTGTCGGCGACCGAGAACCTGCCGGGTGCCACGGCGCAGAAGCCCGGCGACGTGATTCGCTACGCCAACGGTAAGACCGTCGAGGTGTTGAACACGGACGCCGAGGGTCGCCTCGTGCTCGCCGACCTACTCGTGCTCGCGTCGCAGGCGAAACCGGACGTCATGATCGACCTGGCGACCCTCACCGGGGCGCAGCGCGTGGCGCTCGGGAACCTGGTCGGCGGGGTGTTCGGCAACGATCAGCCGACGATCGAGGCGCTCGTCGCGGCCGGCCGGCGCACGGGGGAATCGGTGTGGCCCATGCCGCTCGTGCGCGACTACCGCGACGATCTCAAGAGCGGCATCGCCGACCTGAAGAACATCGGCGGTCCCACGGGGGGTATGATCGTCGCGGCGCTCTTCCTCGAGGAGTTCGTCTCGGGGGTGAAGTGGGCGCACATCGACATCGCGGGGCCAGCGTTCTCCGACAAGGATCTCGTGTACGGGCCGCGCGGCGCGACCGGCTTCGGCGTGCGGCTCCTGGTCGAGTACCTGCGCGGTCTCGCGCGCGCCTGATCAGGGGCGCGGGAAGCGCTCGACCACGAACCGCTCGGCCTCGCCCCGCGTGCGGACCTGCTCGTCGAGTTGCGCTTCCTCGAGCGCGCGGAGGATCTCACCGAGGCGCGGCCCCGGCGGATAGCCGAGCGCGAGCAGATCTTCGCCGCCGAGCAGGCGCGGGGCCGCAGCGCCGTCGCCGCCAGCTCGGCCCGGCGGCGCTCGCAGAACAGCACCCAACGCAGGTCCGTGTTCGAGGCGAGCGCGTCCAGGCGCGCGAGCCGGAGCAGCTCGTCGATGCCCTCTTCGGCGAGCAGGCGCTTCAGCGTGGCGAGTCGCATCTCCGGCGCCTGCAGGAGCCGCAGGTGGTTGCGAACGAGGTAGTCGACGCGCTCCCACGTCGCGCGGCTGCGCCGCAGGCGCCGGCAGACCGCGACCGCCATCTCGGCGCCGACGGTGGGATGTCCGTGGAACGTGATCTTCCCGTTCTCCTCGCGGCGGCTCGTGGGCTTGGCGACGTCGTGCAGGAGCGCGCCGAGCGCGAGCGTCTCGCTCACGCCCGCCGGGAGCTGCTGTAGCAGCAGGAGCGTGTGGATGAAGACGTCGCCCTCGGGGTGGTAGTCGGGGCCCTGCGTGACCCCCTTCAATCGTGCGACCTCGGGCAGGACGACGTCGAGAAGGCCGGTGTCGTCGAGCAGCTCGAAGCCACGCCGGGCCGCTCCTTCGGTGAGCAGCTTCACGATCTCGTCGCCGATGCGCTCTGCGGCGATGTCGACGAGGGAACCGGCGGCCGCGCGCACCGCCTCGGCGGTGGCGGGATCGAGTCGGAACCCGAGGCGCGCGGCGAAGCGAACCGCCCGCAGCAGCCGCAGACGGTCCTCGCGGATGCGTGCGGCCGCGTCGCCGATCGCGCGGACGACCCCTGCGCGCAGATCGGCCTGCCCGCCGACGAAGTCGATCACCTCGCCCGAGAGCGGGTCGAGAAAGAGCGCGTTGATCGTGAAGTCGCGGCGCTGCGCGTCCTCTTCGGCCGACCCGAAGTGGACGGCGCTCGGCCGCCGCCCGTCGACGTAGGCGTCGTCCGAGCGGAACGTGGCGACCTCGAAGCGCTGGCCCTGCTCGATGACGAGGATCACGCCGAACTGCGCGCCGACCGGGATCGTGCGACGGAAGAGCCGTCGCACCGCCTCCGGCGGCGCGCTGGTGGCGATGTCGTAGTCGAGGGGCTCGCGGCCGAGCACCTCGTCCCGCACGCAGCCCCCGGCGAAGTAGGCCACGTGGCCGGCGGCGCGCAGCCGCCGGACGACCTCAACTGCCCGCTGCCTCCCGCCGTCCATTCCCGTCCGCGTATCTGAAAAGGACCTTCACCGCGCCGGATCGTCCCTGGTTGCCGCACGCGAGGAAGGCGTCGACGTAGTGGCCGAGGTCGAACCGGTGGGTGAGGATCGGCGTCACGTCGATGCGCCCCCGCCGCACGAGATCGAGATAAATCTCCATGGCGTGCGCGCGGCGACCCTCGAACTCCTCGACGCCGAAGGCATTGGAGCCGATGACCGTGATCTCCTTGAAGTAGAGCGGTGTCCATTCGAAGCGTTTCGGCGCCTCGACGCCCGTGACGACGATCGCGCCCCGCGACGCGACGACCCGCACCCCCATCTCGACGGTGGCCGGGTAGCCGACCGTGTCGTAGACCACGTCGAGGTCGCCGCCGTGAATCCACGGCACGCCGTACCACGGGCGCATCACCTGGCCGCCGGTCTCGGCGGCGACGCGCTCGACGATCGCCTCGGGCGGCTCGTGCGGCAGCACGACGGACGCGCCGAACCGCTCGGCGAGCGCCTTCTGGTGGGGAAAGCGCGCGATTGCGAGGATACGGGTCTGTGGGTGGAAGGCGCGCAGGATGGCGATCGCGAGCAGCCCGAGCGTACCGCAGCCGTAGACGAGAGCCGGCGCTCCTGCCCGCGGCGGGCGCTTGAGGATGCCGTGCAGCGACACCGAGAACGGGTCGGCGAGCACGGCCTGCTCGTCGGTCACGTCCTCGGGGATCGGAATGCACATGGACTCGTGTGCCGGCACGAACGGTGCGAAGCCGCCCGTTGCCTTGCTCGAGTTGCCGGTGTGGATGCCCGGCGGGATCATCCCGGTCGCGAAGTTGCGGCAGATCGAATACTGGCCCTGCTGGCACTCGGGGCAGGGGGGCGTGATGCCCCGCGGCTCGCACGAGAGCCACGGGTTGAGGACGACGCGATCTCCGACCTTGCGCGTCTTCACCGCGGGGCCGACCCTGCAGATCGTACCGACGACCTCGTGCCCGAGTACCTGGGGGAACGAGATGATCGCGGTCATCGGGTTGTCCATGTTGCCGTTGAGGAAGAGCTGTTTGTAGTCGCTGCCGCAGATGCCGCAGAGCCGGGTCTGGATGACGACCCAGTCCGGCGCCGGCAGCTCCGGGTCGGGGATGTCCTTCATGTGCGCCGTGGAGAGCGGCCCGAAGTAGAACCGCTTGTCGAGGCGGCCCAGGAGGGCGGTCACCACCTGGCGCGGCACACTCACGTCGCAGACCAGGGCGCGCATGACCCGCCCACAAAACACGCGCACCCCCGGCGAGGCAAGCCGGCGCCGACCTCGCGGCGGTGGTCTTGTCCCGGGCCACCCGCCTGAGGAAATATGCGTCCACCGAACGATGGCCAGCTCGACGAACCTCCGGCGCGCGATCCCGTCCGTGGCGCAGCTCCTCCAGGCACCGGCCGCGACACCCCTCCTGGCTCGCGTCAGCCGCGAGCGCGTGGCGACGGCCGTCCGCGCCGTGCTGGACGAGGTCCGCGCGGCGGCCCTCGCCGGGACGCCCGTGCCGGGCTCGGAGGCGATACTCGACACGGTCGCGGGGCGGCTCGCGCGCGAGGCGGTGCCGCGGATGCGTCGCGTGATCAACGCGACGGGCGTCGGCCTGCACACGAACCTCGGCCGGGCGACGCTCGCCGACGCCGCGGTGGAGGCCCTCGTCGCGGCGGCGCGTGGGCCGGTGAACCTCGAGCTGGATCTCGCCACGGGCCGACGCGGCCATCGTGACACCCTGGTGGCCGACGACCTGGCGGCGCTCACCGGCGCCGAGGCGGCACTGGTGGTGAACAACAACGCCGCCGCGGTCCTCCTCGCGCTCGATTCGCTCGCCGCTGGCCGCGAGGCGATCGTCTCGCGGGGCGAGCTGGTCGAGATCGGCGGCAGCTTCCGCATGCCCGACGTCATGGAGCATGCCGGCGTCCGCCTGCGCGAGGTCGGGACGACCAATCGCACGCACCCGGACGACTACCGCCGCGCCATCGGGCCGGAGACGGCGGTGCTCCTGAAGGTCCACCCGAGCAACTTCCGCGTCGTCGGCTTCACCGCCTCGGTCGCGCTCGCGGACCTGGTCGCGATCGGCCGGGAGACGGGCGTGCCCGTGGTCGAGGACCTGGGCAGCGGCGCGCTGGTCGATCTCGCGCGATGGGGGCTCCCGCACGAGCCCGTGGTGCGCGAGCGCGTCGCCGCCGGGGCGGACCTCGTGACGTTCAGCGGCGACAAGCTCCTCGGCGGGCCGCAGGCGGGGATCGTGGTCGGGCGGCGGGAGCTGGTGGCGAAGCTCGCCGCCAACCCGCTTCGGCGCGCCCTGCGTCCGGACAAGCTGACGCTCGCCGCGCTCGGCGCCACGCTCGGGCTGTACCGCCACGCGCCCGATCTCGCTGCCGTCCTGCCGACGTTGCGCTGGCTCACGCGGCCGCTCGCCGAGCTCGAGGCCGTCGGGCGGGCGGCGATCCCGCTTCTCGAGCAGCGGCTCGGCGCGGGCTGGCGGGTCACGCTCGTCCCGGCCGAGGCCGAGGTCGGGAGCGGCGCGGTGCCGGCCGTCCCGCTGCCGAGCCGGGCGCTCGCCGTCGAGCACCCGCAGGTCTCCGCCGAGGAGATCGCGGCGCGCTTCCGGCGCGCCTGCCCACCCGTGCTCGGCCGCATCCGCGACGACCGGTTCCTGCTCGACCTGCGGGGCGTTCTCGTGCCCGAGGATCTGGCGGTCGAGCTCGACTGAGCGATGCCGCTCGTCATCGGCACCGCCGGCCACATCGACCACGGCAAGACCTCGCTCGTTCGCGCTCTCACCGGGCAGGAGACCGATCGCCTGCGCGAGGAGCAGGAACGCGGCATCTCGATCGACTTGGGCTTCGCGTGGCTCGAGGGCCCGACCAGCGAGCGCGTGGGCATCGTCGACGTGCCCGGGCACGAGCGCTTCATCCGCAACATGCTCGCCGGAGCGCACGGCATCGACCTCGTGGTGTTCACGGTCGCGGCCGACGACGGGGTCATGCCGCAGACCGAGGAGCACCTCGACATCCTTCACCTGCTCGGCGTGCGGCGTGGGCTGTTCGTGATCACGAAGATCGACCTGGTCGACGCGGCGCGTGTCGCGGCCGTGCGCGAGGAGATCGAGATCCTGACGCTCGACACGACGCTCGAGGGGGCGCCGATTCTCCCCGTCTCGACCGTCACGGGCGAAGGGCTGGCGGCGCTGCGTACGGCGATCGGGGCGCAGCTCGCCGAGGCTGCCGGCCCGCCGCCGGCCGGGTACTTCCGGTTGCCCGTCGATCGCGCCTTCGTGATGCACGGCCACGGCGTGGTCGTGACGGGCACGGCGACCGCCGGCGAGGTCGCGGTCGGCGACGCCGTCCACGTCCTGCCCGGCGGCGAGATCGCGCGGGTGCGCGGGCTCGAGGTGCACGGCCGCGAGGTCGAGCGCGCGCGCTTCGGCCAGCGCGTCGCGGTCAACCTGGCCGGGGTCGAGCGCAGCGACATCCGGCGCGGGCACGTGGTGTGCCACGAGCGGATCACGCGCACGACCGACCGCTTCGATGCGTGGATCGAGGTACGCCCCGGCGCCCGCCGCCCGCTCAAACACCACGGCCGCCTGCGCGTGCACATCGGCACCGCGGAGGTGCTGGCCAAGCTCGTCGTGCTGGGGGGCGAGCCGGCGCTCGGGCCGCGGAGCGCCGGCTGGGCGCAGGTCGTGCTCGCGGAGCCGGTGGTCGCGTTGCGCGGCGATCGCTTCATCGTGCGCGACGAAACCGCGCGCTGGACGCTCGGCGGCGGCGAGGTCGTGAACCCGTTCGCCGAGCCCCATCGCCGCGGCGACCCCGGCGTGTTCGAGCGGCTTTCCGTCCTGCGCGGTACCGACGTCGTCGCGGCGGCGGGCACGCTGCTCGAGCTGGCGGGCGCGCTCGCGAGCGAAGGGGCCACGGTGGCGCAGGCGCTGAACGTCCCGGACGCGGCGGCCGCGAAGGCGCTCGCCGCGGTCCCGGGCGTGGTGGCGATTCCCGACGCGCGGGCGCCGGAGGCCTACACCACGGCCGCGAAAGTGGATCGGCTGCGCGCCGAGGTGCTCGCCGCGGTCGCGCGCGTTCACGCGGAGGAGCCGATGGCTCCGGGGCTCGAGATGGAGAGCCTGCGTTGCGGGCTTCCCTGGGAGGTCTCGGCCAAGGTGTTCCGCTGGTGCATCGATCGGCTCGTCGCCGAGCGACGCCTCGTACGCGACGACAGCATCCTTCGGTTGCCGACGCACCGGGTGGCGCTCGGCGCCGAGGCGCGCGCGCTCGGCGACCGCATCGAGGGGCTGCTGGCGGAGGCGCGGTTCACGCCGCCGGACCTGCGCCAGATCGAGGAGCGGACGCGCATCGACCGCCGCCGGCTCGCCGAGGTGCTGGCAGTGCTCGAGGGCGAGCAGCGCGTGGTCCGGATCGCGCCGGACCTGTACTACGCGAAGGCGGCGGCGGACGAGGTGGGCGAGCGCATCGCGGCATACTGCCGTGAGCACGGTGAGATCACCGCCGCCGCGCTCCGCGACCTCATCGATGCCAGCCGCAAGTACGCGATCGCGTTCCTCGACTGGTGTGACCGCACCGGCACGACGCTGCGGGTGGGCGACGTGCGGCGGCTGCGGCGGTGAGGCTCAGTGCCCGGGGACGCCGCCCATCATCGGCGCGGCCCCGCCCGGCACCCCCGTCGGCGGCGTGATCCCGGCCAGCACGCTGTCGTCGATCTGTAGATTGGCGCCGTGCTTGAGCTCGTCGAAGTGGCCCTGCACGGCGTCCTGCGTCGCCTTGTTGCGCAGCGTCGCCTTGATCTGCTCCTTCACCGAGTCGAAGGGCTTCTGTGCGCCCTCCTTGCGCTCGGTCACCATGATGACGTGGTAGCCGTACTGTGTCTTGACGACGTCGCTGATCTGCCCCTGCTGCAGCGCGAAGGCGGCTTTCTCGAACTCGGGGACCATCCGGCCCTGCCCGAACATCCCGAGCTCGCCGCCCTTGGAGGCGGTCGCGGTGTCCGTGGACTTCTCCTTCGCCAGATCGGCGAACTTCTCGGGATGCGCCTTCACCTCGGCGGCGATCTCCTTGGCGACGGCCTCGTCCTTCACGAGGATGTGCTTCGCGTTCACCTGCACGCCCGAGTAGAGCTGCGCATTCTCGTCGTAGTACTTCTTCGCCTGGTCGTCGGTGATCTCGGGCGGCGTCTGGTACTTGCGCATGATGCGCTGGACGACGAGCCGCTTGCGCAGGTCGTTCACCTGCTTCTCGATGTCGGTGTCGGTCTCGAGGCCCTGCTTCTTCCCCTCGTCGTAGAGCAGGTCGTTGAGGACCAGGTTCTCGACGAACTGTTTCTTGCGGTCGTTCGCGGTTATGTACGCCCGCGACGGCGCGGGCAGGCGCTCGAATTCTGCCAGGAGGTCACTCTTGGTGAGCGTCCGGCCGGCGTAGCGGGCGACGACCTCGGCTGCCGACGCATCGCCGGGCTTCTTGGCACCGTCGCCGGCGGGTGCCGTGGTGGCCTGCTGGTTGCTCGGCCCGCCGCAGCCGGCGAGCCCGAGAAGGACGACGACTCCGAACGTCGGGATGAAGCGCATCGGCGCGCCATAACCCGGCGCGCGACTCGAAGTCAATTTTCCGACCGGCTCGGCCGCCTCGGCTGACAAGCAGCGGGAAGCGGGCCCCGGCCCTGCCGTGGAACTCGCCCAGGCAAGGCCCGTCGATGGCGTGAGGCTTGCAAGGCACATGGCCGTGCTGTGGCTCGCGATGGCCGGGGCCACGCCGGGGAGGGCGCAGGTGGAGCAGCTCAAGTCGCAGCTCGAGGCGCTGGCCAGCTTCACTGCCGACCTCGACCGGCGCCTCGCCTCGGGTGGTCTCCAGGGCCTGGATGGGGCGCTCGACGTCTACAAGCGCGTTCAGGAGGCGTTGGGGCAGTTCTCGGCCGCGGATCTCGAGGGGATGCTCGCCGAGGTGGCGACCCTCGAGCACGAGCTGGCCAAGGTGAACCAGGCGCTCGAGCGGATCAGGCAGCTGAAGGCATTGCTCCGCGCCTAGCGCGCGCCGCGGCCAGGATGAGCTGGCCGGTGGCTGCCCCGGCGGTGTCGAGCAGGCAGTCGGCGGCCGCCGCCGTGCGCCCCGGCACGAAGTGCTGGTGCAGCTCGTCGAGCACGGCATAGCCGGCGGCGAGAACGAGCGCGAGGACCGCCGCCCGGCGCCGGGAGCGCAGCGGCGTGTGCAGCGCGCGGTAGAGGAGCACGCTCAGCACCCCGAACTCGGTCACGTGGGCGAGCTTGCGGATGGCGGCGTGCATGGCGTGCAGTCCCGCCGGGCTCGCGCCGGGAAACAACTTCGCCAGCAACGGGAGCAGGAGGCGCCCCGTGTGATCGGCGGCGAGCCAGCTCGTCGAGAGGAGCGAGATCACCCCGGCCCAGAGGACGACCGGGAGCCACGGGGAGATGGGGCGGAAGTCAGCCAATCTCGTCGACGACGCGACTCACCAGCCCGAGGACGTCTTCGTCGAACTCGGCGTCGATGAAGCTCTCGATCTTCTCGCGCTGCGATGCGTATCGCTTGCCGCCGCCCCCGCCGGCGAGCTGCGTCCCGGCGATCAGATCGAGGTACTCGAGCATGGCAGGCTTGGCGCCCGGGTCGGTGTTCGACAGGATCTTGTCGAACACGAGCCGCATCGTGAGGAAAGCCAAGCGGTACTTGAGCTCCTCGTCCATCTCCATGGGTCAGCCTCCGTCGCGGGACGGCCGGGCCTCCCGCTCGTGCTTTTCGATGATGAGGGCGTAGTCGTAGTAGGGGTCCTCGAGCGCGCCGTCCACCAGCCGGCCGTTGAAGAAGAGCGTCGGCGTCGAGGAGATGCCGAGCTTGAGCCCCGCCTCGACGTCGGTGACGACGCGCGCCCGGGTTTCGGGTGCATCGAGGCAGGTACGGAAGGCCGGGATGTCGAGCCCGACCGCGCGGGCGTAGCGGAAGAGGCTCTCGCGGTCGAGGGTCTTCTGATTCTGGAAGAGCTGATCGTGGTACTCCCAGAAGCGGCTCTGGTCGCCGGCGCACTCGGCGGCCATCGCGGCGAGGCAGGCGTCGGGATGGAAGGAACGCTGCAGGGCGGCGTTGCAGGAGGCGTCGAGCGGAAAGCTGCGAAAGATCATCCGCACGTCGGGCCGGGCGGCGAGCTTCTTCAGGTCGGCGAACGCCTCGCCGCAGGCGGGGCACTGGAAGTCCGAGAATTCGACGAGGGTGACCGGTGCGCTGGGTTGCCCTTTGACGTGGCGGCCGCTGCCCTCGACGTCCTGCACCGCCCGAACCGGGAGCTTCATGTACAGATCGAAGAACTTGGGGTCGCGCGCCCGCACCTCGTCGACGTTCGTCGCGCTCCCGGGTGTCCGCAGCGCCGCGAACGCGCCCGCACCGAGGGTCGCGACGAGCCCACCGGCGACGGCGAGCCGGGCGAGCGCCCGCAGGCCGCCCTCGAACCGGCCAGTCAGCGGGACGACCGTGACGAACCAGGCGAGCGTGAGGACGTCGAGCGTGAGACAGAGGATGCACAGCTTCCTGAGAGCGAACGCCATGACGCCGGCGAGCACGAGCGTGAAGCCCATGCTCCCGGCGGCGAGGCCGACGAGCAGCAGGTCGGCGACGGCCGCGCGCGCGCCGAGCGCGCCGGGGAGGGCCAGGGCCGCCCCCGCGAGGAAGGCCGCAATGCCGGCCCAGGCATCCGACACGCCGAGCAGTCGGCTGTACCGGCTGCCGATCACGGCGTCGCAGTTGATGATGCCGCCGAGGTTGCAGAAGCTCGTGTACCCGCTGCCGGACTCGAGCTGGGTGCCGACGTGCTGGGTGTACGCGGCCACCGCCGCGCCGGCGAGCGCAATCAGGAGCGCGACGCGGTGACGAGAGCTGGAAGGCATCGGAAGCGAGCGCCGGAGTCTATCCGGGCGCCCGCCCCCATTTCAATCGACGCGCCTAGCAGGCTGCTGAAAAACGCTCGACTTCGCCCGCGCGCGGATGCCTGGGGTTTCCGAGGAGGAGGCCGGGATGCGGGGAGAGGTGGAGCGGCGGCCGGACGATGTTGAGCGTGGTGAGCGCGGAGCACCGGATTCCGGCGGACCATCCGTTGCGGCGGATCAAAGCGCTGGCGGATGCGGAACTCGCCCGGCTCTCGCCCGTGTTCGAGCGGATGTACGCCGAGCGCGGCCGCCCGTCGGTCCCGCCCGAGCGGTTGCTCAAGGCGTGCCTGCCGGTCTCTACGGCATTCCCTGCGCAGCAGGCGGCAGCTTTGCGAGCAGCTGCGGTCCTGGCCTCCTCTTCCAATGGTTTCTCGACCTGGACCTCCCCGTCCCCTTCGACGCCTCGACGATCGCCAAGAACAGGGCGGCTGCTGCGCGCCGACGTGGCGCGGCGGTTTTCGAGGGGTGGTGCAACGAGCGAAGGCCGCCCACCTGCTGTCAGCCGAGCACTTCACCGTGGACGGGACGCTGATTGAGGCGTGGGCGTCGCTCAAGAGCTTCCGCCCGAAGGGCGAGCGGGCCGAGGACCGGCCGCCCCCCGACGATCCCGGCAATCCCACCGTGAACTTTCACGGGGAGCGGCGCAGCAACGCGACGCATGCGTCGATCACCGACAGTGATGCGCTGTTGGCGCGCAAGGGCAACGGCAAGGAGGCGAAGCTCGCCTTCGCGGGGCATGTCCTCGCGGAGAACCGCCACGGCCTGTGCGTCGACATCCTGGTCACCCGCGCGACGGGGACGGCCGAACGGGAGGCGGCGCTCACGATGGTCCGGCGGCAGCGCCGCAACGGGATTCGGCCGCGGACGCTCGGCGCGGACAAGGCCTACGACACGGCCGCCTTCGTGGCCGGCCTGCGCGCGGAAGGGATTACCCCGCACGTGGCGCCGAACATCACGACGCGGCGGTTCCACCCTCGATTGGCGGACCCCTGCGCCACGCGGGCTACCAGCTCAGCCAGCGGTGCCGCAAGAAGGTCGAGGAGATCTTCGGGTGGGGGAAGACGATCGGGGGCTTGCGGAAAACACGCTACCGCGGCGTGCAACGCACCGGCTTCTGGGCCTACCTCGTGGGGGCGGCCTACGACCTGTTGCGGATGGCGAAGCTGATGCCCGAGATCGCGGTAGCATGAGACGGTGGCCGGGGTGTCGGCCGGAGCCGAAACCGGCTGCCCAACGCCGCCCCGGAACCCCATCTCCCCGCCGCTGAGGTCGTCGCGCCGCCGCTCTTTCATCATGCAAGTGCCGTCATCGACGCGTTCTTCAGCAACCTGCTAGAACTGGAACGTCAGGCGGATGCTGGTCTCGGACCGCCCGGCGTTGAGGCCCGACAGGCCCCAGGTCTCGAAGATCGGGTCGCTGTGACCGCGCGGGGTCACGTAGTAGCGCTGGCCGATGTTCACGATCAGGTCGTCCCGGACGATGTAGTCGACGTCCCAGAACGGCTCCATGTTCCACTGGTTGGTCGGATCGACGGCGATGCCCGCCACGGGGACGATGCTGCCGCCGCGGTAGAACGTGAACGTGGCGAGCGTGAAGAGCGTCTCCCAGTCGCGGATCTTGTCGCGGAACGCGACCTCCTTCGGGCGCTGGGTGGAGGGGAGGTCGAGTGCGCCGACGAGGCACGACTCCGGTGCCAGGCCCGCGACCCGCCGAGCCTTCGCCCGGTCGGCGATTTCCTGGGGAGTACCGGCACAGTCAGGGTTGTTCACCATGGTGCGCCGAAGAACTGTCCAGTGAGGAAGAACGTGCTCTTCTTGTTGAGGGCGCGGATCCAGGTCGGGCGGTCGAACCCGATCATGCCCTTCCACATGTTCTTCTTCGTGATGCCGGGCAGCGGGGGCTTGTCGATGACGGTCTCCTTCCCCACGTCGAAGAACGGGATGCCGACGTCGTAGATCGTCTCGGCCCGGAAGACCGCCTGGGTATACGCCTCGTCGGAATAGTTGGCCGACAGGCCGATCGTGTGGACATAGGGAGCGAAGTACTCGGCCGGGAAGATGCCCTTGGCCACCAACTCCTGGCGCTTCTGCTGTTCCTGGGGCGGCAGACCGCGCAGTGGCGCGTAGTTCGTACCGTCGTCGCCGGCGAAGCGCTGATAGAAGTAGTTGAGCGTGAACTCCATCCCGAACGGCATGATGCCGTGGTAGCGCACGCCGACTTGGCTGTTGTCGAACGCGTTCCGTGACCAGTCTCCCTGCTTGAACAACACGGTGTCGTTCATGAGCCGGGTGCATCGGTCGTTCGGGGCGCCCGTGCAGACGCCCTCGATGAACACACCGTCGATGGGATTCTTCAGCGGGTCGAGGAACGGCAGACCCCACGGGCGTGGGAGGAAGGCCTGCTTGGCCGGGTACCAGTCGCCCGGGTTCCAGTACCACTCGACGAAGTTCTGGCTGAGCTTCCAGATGTCGCCCATGTCGTAGAGGAACTTGATCATCCAGAAGGGCCGCCGGATCTCGTCCCAGCAGCGGACGAAGCGGCGAGTTCTGCTGAAGGCGCAGGCGGGTCGAGCAGGGTTGTTCGCGCGGTCGAGCATGCGGAAGTTGTCGGTCTCGCCCCACACGATCTGCTGGCGGCCGGCGCGGACCTGCAGCGGAATGGGCCGCAGCTTGAGGTCGACGTAGGCCTCGCGAAGCTGGTTGTCGAACTTGAGCGCCTCTTTCTCGCCGTGCGTGAGCCCGGCGAGGGTCAGTGCCTTGCGCGCGAAACCGCGGGGGTACTTCAGGTGTGCGGTGTCGCTGTCCTCGAGCTGGCGGGCGAACTCGAACACGTTCTGCCCGCGCACTCCCTGTGTTGCGCCGAAGCTGAGCCCGTGGATGTCCTCTTTCTGGATGAAGCCCGGGGTGAGATCGTAGATGCTGTCGTAGACTCCCCGATACTTCACGATGAGGCTCGAGCTCTCGATGAAGGGGATGTCGTACTTGTTGTAGAACTTACCCCCCTGCAGCCAGTTGTACTCGAGCTGCAAGCGCATCACGTTGCGGTTCTGAACCAGCTCGAACGTGGTCTCGTCCGGATGCCGGATGAGGTTCTGCGTCTGCAAGTTTCCCGAGAGCTGGACTGGCCCCCACTTCTGCGTGGCATGACCGAGCTGCGGGAGAACTCCCAGCGCTACGAACGCGACCGCTGCAATGATAGGTCGAAACCCCCGATCCGACATACCCCCCGCCTCCTTCTTTGTGGTCTGCTTGGGCGGGTGCTTAGCTATCGCGAAACGGTCGCGTTTGGCAATGTGTCCGCCGCGCGGTTCCTGGGATCGATGTCGGCAGGATGGGCCGCTGCGACGCAGGCTCTGGGGGCCCTCGCGTACGGCCGCCGACTCTCCCCGAGCCGCCCTGGTAACCGGCTCCCCGCTCCCGCTCGGGTCAGGGGCGCCGCGCGGCGCCAAAAACGCGACGAGGCCCCGTTGGGGGCCTCGTCCGTACGGTACCTCTCTCGGATCCAGGAAAGCGAGCTGAGCTACTTCAGCCACTCCGTCGAGATCGGCAACGTGATGGAGCCCATGCCCGGCAGGCCGGTCAGCACATCGACGTTGCACGCGCCCGTCGCCGGGACGCAGAACGCGGCCACGACCGTCTCGTCACCGGTGAGCTTATCCGTACCCGTCGGCGCGGCACGTAGGCCCGACAACGTGAGGTTCGTGCCGTTGGAAACCGGGAAACACGACCTCGTCGAGTCGTTGCTGCAACAGGAGCGGTTGATGCCCCCCCCTTGGAATCCTTGCAGACCTGCTTGGCCGGGTCGACGGGATCGGTGATGTGGTCGACGCACGCCAGACCCGTGCACGCGGCGTCGCAGGTTCCGCAGCCCTCCGGCAGGGGCTGATACGCGACCTTGCACTCGCCGACGGGGAGGGCCCCACAGGTGTCGCTCGCCATCTCCGAGGTCTCTGTGGTGAGCGGCAGCGTGATGTCGAGTGTTCCGGCGGGGGAGCCACCGGGCGGACAATCGCGCGAGAGCGGGAACGACTTGCCGATCCCCGGGGTGGCGATTGCCTGGGCGACGGTGAGAGTGCCGTCGACGGTGCAGGCCTTCCCAAGGTTGGCGCCGCTGTCACACGTCCCGTTCAGGCATCGCGGGCAGACCTTGCTCGTGCTCGTGAGGAAGATGTCCGACTTGAGCTTCACCGTCGCCGAAAGCTGACCGGTCGTCGGATCGGCGGAGGCACCGTCGATGGTGCCGTTGAAGCGGTTCAGCACGCAGACCGGGACACCCGACGTGAGAAGCGGCAGTGGCGCGCCGAAGAACCGGCCGTTGGCCGTGCCGGCTCCGGTCTCACCGGTTCCCGTACAGGCGCCTCCGCTCGCGCTGCAGCCGCTCAGACACATCGAGATCTCAGAGTTGGGCGTGACGGGGAAACCATGCGAGGGCCCCTTCCAGCCCGTGGACAGGTTGCTTCCCGAGTCCTTGACGCGGAACGTCAACTGCTTGGGGCCGCCGGCAGTGTTCGCCGGGCACGCACGCACGCAGCGGAAAGCGACCACGTTCTTGTCGTTCTTGGGCTTGGCCGATCCTTTCGCGGGAAGGGTGAGCTGGACCGTCGTGGGGACAGGGGTGCCTTTCTTGATCTTCATCGGGACGACAGGCATTGTTGGCGGCACAGGTCGCTTCCGTCGCTCCCGTGGCAGGCAGGTTGAGGCTCAGCGTTCCACCCTTCGGGGGCTTCACCTTGGCCTTACCGTACTTGGTGACCGCCGAGGGGGTGCACCCGTCCACACCCGACTGGAACGCGCATGCCTGGAACGTGAACGTACACGAGTTGTTCTCCGCGCCGTCGGCGTCGCAGGCGGCGCCATCGGGGCACGTCACGAGCGGCGTCTTCCCGAGAGTTCCGCTTGCGGTGATTCCCTCGAACGTGGCGTAGCAACTGGACTTCTGGTTGGCGCCGCCGACGACGGTGGCACGCGCTGCGCCGACGAGGCCCAAGGCCAGTGGTACGGCAAGTAGGGTGCCCAACTTCTTAGTGTGCATGAGAGTGGTCCTTTCGCTGTCGGAAAAGTGCGCCAGTCCGTTAGGGGAGAAGCTGGGCATCGTATCGGAGGCTCGTCTGCCCGGGGCCCGGGAAGCCAACGTAGTCGTCGAGGAAGCTTCCTGTCGACGGGACGCAGAACGCGCCCGAGACGATCAGCTCGTGCTTCTGGAAGTCCGACAGGTCGCCGCCCGCGCTGCCGGTCGACACGATCTTGCGGGCAAGGGGTTCACCGAAAGCCCCCTCGTCGAGCTGGTCCGTGCAGAAGATGCCACCCGCGTCCTGCTTGGTCGTCGATGAAGTCGAGAGGTCCCGGAGCGTCACCGGAATGGACCCGGTGAGCTGGTTGAGGCTCGGTGGGCAATCGGTGCTGGTCTGGAAGCTGCCCGTCGGCGCGCAGGCTTGACCCACGTTCTGCCCGCCGTCGCACGTGTTGCTGACGCACTTCGGGCAGGGCTGTGTCTGGTTGCCGGTGAGGTAGATCCGCGACTGGAGCGGGATGGTGACCGTGATGACACCGGTGGCCGGATCGACCGTGCCGCTCGCGTCGGCGTTGATCGCATTGACCACGCACGTCGTGGCTGCCGGGCTCGGGATCGGAAGCGGAGGTCCGAAGAAGCAGTTCGCCGTCTGCGTGCAGCTCCCGGCCTGGCCCCCGCAGTCGGCGTCGATCGCGCAGGCGCCGTGGGTGTCGGTGCCCGCATTCCCGTTGATGCACGTCTTGTTCTGAGCCGGACCCTTCGTGCAGGTCTTTGCAAGCTCCGACGCAGTGCTGCCGGTGCCGTCGTTTGGCATGAGGGTGCAGACGCCACCATCGAGGCCGGCGCTCAAGCGGAGCACCGAGCCGTCCGGGTTTGGTGAGGGCTTGTTGTTCAGGTTGTGGCCGCCGCCCAGATAGAGGCAGTTGCGGGAGAGATCGACGAGCTTCGAGTCGTCGGCGCGCCGCAGCTCGCCCTGGAACGGCGCCTGGGGGCCTTGCTCGGTCACCCCGTCGGGGCCCACGCAGTATGTCAGTGCCCCATCACAGGTGGTGCCGATGCCAGAGCAGCAGTCGGACTCGGTCGTACACGGCCTCCCGTTCTGGGCGAGGTTCGCCGGATCGAGGTCCTGGAAGAAGTTGCAGTGCCGCGTGAGCGGGGTCGTTCCGCAGCTCGTCGAGCCGGTGAGGGTCGTGAACTCGATCTTGGTGAACGCCTGGCCCCCGGCGGCGCACGACGTCGGCGTACACGAGCTGGCCGGCGGCTCACACACGAGGACGAGCTTGTCGGGGTCGGACTTGGGCTTTCCGTCGGAGAAGGCCTTCAGGCTGATCGCCTTCTTGCCCTTGACGGTCTTCTTCCCCTTCTTCTTCGTGGAGACGTCGATGGTGACGAACGCGCCACACGCCGACGAGGTCGTCGGAAAAGTGATGGAGCCCGCGAAGGGGTCGCTGCCCTTGACCTTGATCCCGGTTATGGTGGTCGGCTTCGTGCACTTGCTCGACGCAGGATCGGGCTTCGGACAGAGCCGCACCTGGAAGCTGCACGTCGTCTCGTCCGTGGCGCAGACCCCGCCTTTGTCGCACGTCGGATCGCCCGCGTTGCAGGACACCTTGGTCCCGCTCACGGTGCCGCCCTTGACGTCGAACGCGCTGTAGCAATCCGTCTTTGCGGGGCCTCCGCCGTAGACGAGCCCCGCCATCGCGCGCGCGACGAGCAGCAATCCGCCCGCGCTAGCGAGCGCGACGGAGAGCAGGGGGAACCGGGTGAAGCCTCGAGACCGCGAACGATGCATGGAGTCCTCCTTGACGAGCCGTGGACGAGCCTTTGGAGTTCGGTAGCAGAGGTCTGGCGACAGCGTCAATACGACCGACCGATACCTGAGAACGTTACGTCGCTGCGCTGGTGCCTCATGGGCCGTGCGAAGGGACGTGGGGTTGGGCGCCGAGCTCCTGGTCGATGACCTGCTTGAAGGCGTCGAAGGCCTGCGCCCCGCTCAGCTTGCGGCCGTTGATGAAGAACGTGGGGGTCGACGTGACGCCGACGGTGGCGGCCTCCTCCTCGTCCGCCTTGACGGCCGCCATGGCCTTGCGGCCGTCGAGGCAGTCGCGCAGGCGGCCGCCGTCGAGGCCCCCCGACTGCGCGATTTCGAGGAGCCGATCGCGCAGGTTGTCCTTGGTGATCTCGCCCTGGCGGCTGAACAGCCCCCGGTACACGGTCCAGAAGTGGTCGTTGCCCTGCTCGAAGGCACACGCCCCGGCGAGGGCGGCGTCCTCCGCCCAGGGATGGATGCTGGTGAGCGGGAAGTGCTTGAACACGAAGCGCACGCGGTCGGCGTACGTCTTGAGCACCTGCTCCTCGACCGTGGCGTAGACGCGCGAGCAGAACGGGCACTGGAAGTCGGCGTACTCGACGATGGTCACCTTGGCGTCGGCCGGACCCCGGGACGGGCGCCCGTCGAGGCGGATCTTGGCCATGATCGCGGCGAGCGGGTCGATCGTGAGGTCGACGGCGTCGCCACGGAAGAGGAATCGGCCATCCTGGCTGACGTAGAATCCGATCGGCTGGCTCTGCTGCCCGAGCGACGCCTCGAGCGTGCCTCGCCGCCACCCCGGTACGTCCGATGCTTCCAGCCTCGTCACCTTGAACGAAAGGCCGGGCGTCGTGACCGTCTTCTCGTAGTAATCGACGATCCGCTTCCGGACCACGTCGTCGGCCGGCGCGGCCGATGGCTCCGTGCGCACCTGCGGCGCGGCCTCGGGTGCCGGCGTTCCCGGCTCGTCGGCGCCCCGGCCGCACGCGACCGCGAGGATCGCGAGGCCGATGACGAGATCGAGGGGTCCGCGCATGGGGGGGTCCTTACTAATGCCGGTGCCTCGACAGGGTCAAGGTTCTGGAGCGGAACCGCGAGGCGCTGCGGCTCAGTTGCCGCGCCCCACGACGCGGAGGCCCACCGCGGCCGCATCGAGGTCGGGCCAGAGCCGCAGCGCTGCCGTGAAGTCGGCGCGCGCCCAACCACGAGCCTGCTCCCCGAACAGCGACAGCAGCGCGCGCCCCGCTGGTAGTGCATGAGCGCCTCCATCGGATACCGCACGGCCCGCCAGGGTACGGGCGGCAGCGGTGCGGTCGCGCCGTCGGGAACCCCGGGCGGCCGCCCGTCGGCGAGGAGGACCACCGCGCCCGCGTCGATGAAGCCCACGCGCCAGCCGGGCAGCCGCGCGATCGCGCCGGCGAGCTCGAGCCGGCCCGGGGCGGGGTGATGAACGCTACAGCGCCGATGCCGCGGCGGGCGGCGACGGCAGGGAACGTACTCGGATCGGCGAGCACCCTGGCATACTCGGCGTAGACGGCCGCCGGGTAGACCTGCAGGCGTCCGTCGATGAACACGGGGCGCCCCGACCGCCAGAGAAGCCAGCCTCCGAGGGCGTCGTCGTTGAGCACGCGGACTCCCGGGGCCTCGCGGTCGAGGAACTCGACCGCGGAAGCCGAGAGGGCAGCGGCAGGGACGCCGGTCCCGTGCTGCGCGTGAGCCGCGCGTCGTCGTAGTAGCGTCCGTCGACGACGCGCCCAGCGAGTCCGATCCCGACGAGCGCGACGACCGCGCCGATCCCCGCCGCCCGGCGTCCCCCGAGCCGGGTCGCGACGGGCCCGAGCCCCGCGGCGACGATCGGGGCGAGGCCCAAATCCCGCCAGCGCGACGTTGCGGCGGGCGAGGAATGCGAGCGCGAGCGCGGCTGCACCGACGAGCGCTTGCCCGAGCCGCACGCGACGCCCCTCGAGCACGAGGGCCAGCGCCCCGAGCGCGGCCAGCGCGACCACCGCCCACGCCGCCGGCGGCGAAAGGACGGCGAGCACGGTCGGCAGATGCTCGACCACGCTGCGCGGCGGCGATCTCCCCGCCGCGGATGACCGTCCACAGCCGCAGCGGGAAGAGCGCGGAGACGCCGAACAGGGTGGCGGCCTCGGCGAGCGCGGCCGCGACGGTCGTGAGCGCGAAGAGCGGAACCGCCGCCCGCAGGCCCGCGCGCGCGGCGGTCTCCAGCCACGCCGCGCCGAGCACGCCGACCCCGAGCACCGAGAGCGCGTGGCAGTTGGCCCATACGACGTGCAGGCCGACCAGCCCGGCGAGCGTCGCCACGGGCGGACGCCGATCGAGCACGAGCAGGTAGACCGCGAGCAGGAGGAAGGTCACCAGCTCCGGGCGGACCGTGAACCGCTCGACCGCCGCCTGCGAGGCGAGCAGCACGAGCGCGGCCGCCGCCCACGCCGGCAGCCGCCGGCGCGCCATCGCGTACACGCAGCCGAAGGCGCCGAACACGAGCCCGGCGGCGAGCGACACCACGGCGGTCGCGCCACCGAGGCGCCACGTCGCGAACAGCCCGAGATCGAAGAGCCACTGCCGGTTCACCCACGGGGCACCGGCTGCCGTGAAGGAGAACGGGTCGACCGCCGCGATCTCGCCCATCTGCGCGATGCGACGGCCGCTGGCCAGGTGCCACCACGTGTCCGGGTCGTCGAGCGTGTGAAGCTGCAGCACGACGACGACGAGAAATGCGCTCGCGGCGGCGGCCCGTCCGGCCCAGATCGCTGGTCGCTCCATCGCGCTCGTCCCCCCATAGTCGAGAACGTGGCCGGCTGACGAGCGCGACGAGCTTGACCCTTCCCGGCGGGCGCTGTTATGCGGCCCGCCCATGCGCGTCCTTCTGCTCGCCATCGTGGCGCTGAGCGTCCTCGGGGCACCGGGGCGGCCCGCCAGGGCCGAAGGCGAGTCGCCGCAGGAACCGCCACCGCAGCAGACGACGACCGAGCGCGGGACCGTATCCGCGAATCTGGTCGGGCGATGGCTCGCGGTCGGCTACGTCAGAAACGGCGAGAGCGGCGAGCGCACGATCCCGACGCTGTTCGAGATCGCCCGGCGCGACGGCAAGCTCGTGCTCGAGATGCGCTTTGCCGACCTGCCCGCCGCGCAGAAGTCGGCGATCGACGCGGCGAACGAGGCTCAGCGGGCGTGGGCCCCGACGTCCGCCGACCTCGGCGCGATCGCGGCGGCGTGGGACCAGCTGCCGGCACTGGACAGCAAGACCGCCGCCGTCGAGACCGAGATCCTCGGCCGCGACGCGTTCGACGCTGCGCTCGAGGCCGACGCGGCGACCAAGGATGCCGTGTGGATGATCCGGCAGGCGTCCACCATGCAGCCGAGCGCGGCGCCGCTCATCCGCCAGGCGATGGCCTTCGCCGCACTCGCCGCGGAGGGCGGCGGTTGGCGCGGGAACTACACCTTCGTGATGATCGCCGCGGCGCCGTTCCCGATCCCGATTACGCTGAACGGTCGCTTCGAGCTCCACCGCGTGGAACCGCAGGGTCCGCTCGCCCGCATCCTCGATACCTTCAGGGGATGTAGCCGATCGCCTCGCTGATCTTCTCCTCGATCGCTCCGAACTGCAGGCGCCAGAGCTTCATCGGGACCCCGCGGTGGAACGGGGCGGCGACGAAGTAGCTCATCGCCTCCTGCGCCGGGATGTCGCGGACCTCCTCGAGCGTGGCCTGGGGCGGGAGATCGCGGCGGATCCGGTCGATCTCGCCGTGTGGTGGGAGCAGCAGGTAGAGGCGCCGGTGCGTGGCGAGCAGGCCCAGCGCGAGGCGCGGGACCTTGAGGTTCCAGCGCCGGAGGTCCGTGGTGTAGAGCGCCGGGATCCCGCCGTAGTACTCGACGTTCTCGGCCGGGCGGCCGACGTCCTCGGTCGTCAGCACGACCGCGTTGGAGGTGACGGCGGCGCGGAGCGTGGCGCGCGCCCGCTCGGCCTCCTGGCGCTGGAAGCTCGCGACGCGGCGGAGCCCCTGGTACGTGGTCACGTCGAAGTAGGCCGTCAGCGCCAGCGCGAGCAGCGGGGCGGCGAAGGCGACGATGCGGCGCCGCGGCCAGACGACGGCGGCGCCCGCGCCCCCGGCGACGACGGTCGCGACGGCCGCGTTGGTCACGCCGAGCAGCGAGCCCTCGGGTGAGACCCGATAGGCGGCCACGCCGAGGATCACCGCGGCCAGCGCGAGCGCGGTGGCGACGACGCGAGCGACGAGCTCGCGCTCCTGCCGCGCGATCCAGCGCACCAGGTCGAGGGCGCCGACCGTCCCCTCCACGATCAGAAGCGGCAGGTAGAACCAGACGCCGACGAGGTAGCGGGTATCGGGGCGCGCCCAGCAGGAGAAGAAGAGCACTGCCGTGACGACGTACGGAACCGTCGCGACGAACAGCACCCGTCGGCGTACGGCTGCGGCAAACGCGCCGAGGGCCATCGCGCCGACGAGCAGCGGGCCATAGCCGGCGAGAATGATCCGCCAGACGCCCGGGAACGTCGTGCGGAAGTACGCCAGCCGGAGCCCGCCGCCCTGCACCTGCGTGAACGCTCCCCCGTGCCAGCCGGCGGCCCACGCGGTGCTGGTGAGCAGGTCGCCGAGATCGCTCAGGAACTGCTGGATCTCCATCGCCTGCGTCGAGCGGAGCGGGTTGCCGACGGCGATCGTGTTGTAGACGAAGTAGGGCAGGGCGCCGATCAGGTATCCCGCCAGCGCTGCGGCGCCGAGGGTACGCCGGCCGTTCGGTGCGCCTTCGCGACGCAGGCGGAGACCCACGAGCAATGTCGCCGGGAGGAGGTAGAGCGGGGCATCGGGCCGGATCGCCCAGGCGAACCCGAGGGGCAGGAAGGCGAGCGCGGCGCGCCGCGGCGTGAGGGCGCGCCCGCGCATGGGCAGCAGGAGGAAGAGCCCGAGCAGCGAGGTCACGTGGGCAACCATGTCGCGCGTCAGCGTGAGCGCCCACAGGTGCATCATCGTCTGGCGGCAGAGCAGCGGGAGCAGCAGGCAGGCGAGGGCGCGCCACGGCGAGTGGCTGATGCGCAGCTCGAATGCCGTCAGCAGGGCGAGGCCGCCGATGAAGATCAGCGGATTCAAGTAGTGGACGTAGTTGTCGCCGAACAGTCGGATCCAGGTGGCCAGGATGAGCGGAAACCCGATCCCGTAGCGACAGAACATCCTGCCGTGGTCCCAGATGTAGGTCTGCGCGAACGCGTCGGTGGGCGACGGGAGGCTCGTGCCGAGCGCATCCGCCAGCTCCCACTGGTGGAAGATGCGACCGCGCAGCAGGTCGTGGGCGAAGGTGAGGTAGCCGAACTGGTCGACCGCGAGGTACCAGGTGATCTGCAGCCAGAGGAATCGCCCGAGGATCGCGAGCGTCACCGCCGCCAGCGCGACGCAGGCGAGGCGCGCGATCGATCCCCGCCGGAGCGCGGGAAAAACGCTGGCCGCGGCGGCCTTGCGCTGGGTCGAAACGGGGGTGCGCTGCCGGCGGCGGCGTTCGGCTCGGGTGGACACGGTGCGCCTCTATACCCGGGCCGACCGCGCGAGGGGAAGGTTGGCCCGTCGCGATGCGCGATGCTACGACGTTCGCCGTGCCGCTGCGTTTTTCGCCGCTGGTCGCCGGATGGTTCGCGGAGCGCTTCGGCACACCGACCGAGGCGCAGGCGGCCGGCTGGCCGGCGATCGCCGCCGGCCGGGACACGCTGATCGCGGCGCCCACCGGCTCCGGCAAGACGCTCGCGGCGTTTCTCTGGGCGGTCGACCGCCTCGTCGGCCGCGCGGCCGAGGGGCGGCTCGAGGGCCTCACCAGCGTGGTCTACGTCTCGCCGCTCAAGGCGCTCGGCAACGACGTGCAGAAGAACCTCGCCCGGCCGCTCGCGGAGCTGGCCGCGCGCGCTGCGGCCGCCGGGAACCCGCTGCCGGACCTGCGGGTGATGGTGCGGACCGGCGACACGTCGCAGTCCGAGCGCCAGGCGATGACGCGGCGGCCCCCCCACATCCTCATCACGACGCCCGAGTCCCTTTTCATCCTGCTCACCGCCGAACGCAGCCGGCGCTTTCTCGCCGCCGCGGAGACGGTGATCGTCGACGAGATCCACGCCCTGGCGGGCGACAAGCGCGGGTCGCACCTGGCGCTCTCGCTCGAGCGCCTGGATGCGCTGGCGGGCCGGCGGCTCCAGCGCATCGGGCTCTCGGCGACGCAGCGCCCGATCGAGGTCGTGGCGCAGCTCCTCACCGGGGCACCGGACGGCGGCTGCACGATCGTCGACGTCGGGCACCGGCGCGCGCTCGACGTCACGGTCGAGGTCCCGGACCACGAGCTCGGCGCGGTGGCGACCCACGAGCTGCGGGCGAGCATCTGCGATCGGATCGCTGCGCTCGTGCGTCAGCACCGCACGACGATCGTGTTCGTCAACACGCGGCGACTGGTCGAGCGCATGGCGCACGCGCTCGAGGAGCGGCTCGGCGCCGACCGCGTGGCCGCGCACCACGGCAGCATGGCGCGGCGCGCCCGACTGGCGGCCGAGGAGCGACTCAAGGCGGGGCAGGTGCCGGTCGTGGTCGCGACCGCGTCGCTCGAGCTCGGCATCGACGTGGGGGAGGTCGACCTCGTCTGCCACCTGGGCGCCCCGCGGTCCCTGGCCACCCTGATCCAGCGCGTCGGTCGCTCGGGACACACCCGCGGCGCGGTGCCGAAGGGCATCCTGTTTCCGCTCACGCGCGACGATCTGCTGCAGGCCGCGGCCGCGGTGCGCGGGGTTCGCGCCGGCGAGCTCGACTGCCTGGTGGTGCCGGAGCGTCCGCTCGACATCCTGGCGCAGCAGATCGTGGCGTGGGTGGCGGCCGACGGCGAGATCGCGGTCGACGCGCTCCTCGCGCGCGTGCGCCGGGCCCATCCGTTCCGAACCCTGGCGCGCGCGGATATGGAAGCCGTGCTCGAGGTGCTCGCCGACGGAATCGTCACGCGCCGCGGCCGCCGCGCGGCGCACCTCCACTGGGACCGCGTACACGGGCGGCTCCGGCCGCGGCGCGGCGCGCGGCTCGCCGCGATCACGAGCGGCGGGGCCATCCCCGACACCGCCGACTACGAGGTCGTCGAGGAGCCGACCGGCCACCGCCTCGGCACGGTGAACGAGGACTTCGCGGTCGAGAGCATGGCGGGCGACGTCTTCCTGCTCGGCAACCGCGCGTGGCGCATCCGGCGCGTCGAGAGGGGACGGGTTCGGGTGGAGGACGCGGCCGGTGCGAACCCGTCCATCCCGTTCTGGCTCGGCGAAGCGCCAGCCCGCACGCGCGAGCTGTCGGCGGCGGTGAGTGCGCTCCGACGCGAGGTGGCGGCGCGGCTCGACGTCCCGGGCGCGGCGGCGGCCTACGTCGTCGAGGCGTGTGCCGTCGCGCCCGACGCCGCGGCCCAGCTCGTTGCGTACGTCGCGGCGACGCAAGCGGCACTCGGCGCGGTGCCGAGCGATCGGTGCGTGATCGCCGAGCGATTCTTCGACGAGAGTGGCGGGATGCAGCTCGTGCTGCACGCGCCGTTCGGCGGGCGCGTCAACCGCGCCTGGGGGCTCGCGCTGCGCAAGCGCTTCTGCGTCACCTTCGACTTCGAGCTGCAGGCCGCGGCCACCGACGACGGCCTCGTCATCTCGCTCGGGCCGCAGCACAGCTTCCCGCTCGAGAGCGTCTTCCGGATGGTGCGCCGCGGGCAGCTCGCCGACGACCTCACGCAGGCGGCGCTCGCCTCGCCGATGTTCACCAACCGCTGGCGCTGGAACGCGAGCCGGGCGCTCGCGCTGCTGCGCCACGAGGGCGGGCGGCGCGTGCCGATCGCGCTCCAGCGCATGCGCGCCGAGGACCTGCTCGCGGCGGTGTTCCCGGCCCAGCTCGCGTGTGCCGAGAACCTCCCGCCCGGTCCGGTCGCGATCCCCGATCATCCGCTCGTGCGGCAGACGGTCGACGACTGCCTGCACGAGGCGATGGACGTGGACGGACTGGCGGGTGTGCTCGACGCGATCGCGGCGGGCCGGATCGCGACGCGGGCCCTCGACACCGTGGCGCCGTCGCCGATGTCGCACGAGATCCTGAACTCCAACCCGTACAGCTTCCTCGACGACGCGCCGCTCGAAGAGCGCCGCGCGCGTGCGGTCTCGCTGCGGCGCACGGACCCGGACCTCGCTGCCGGCCTCGGTGCGCTCGACCCGGCGGCGATCGCCGAGGTCCGTGCCCAGGCATGGCCCGTCGTGCGCGACGTCGACGAGCTGCACGACGCGCTGGTGTCGCTCGGCCTCGTGCCGGAGCCGGAGATCGATGCCGCCGGCTGGCGGGTCCACGCCGAGCCGCTGGTGGCGGCGGGGCGCGCGACGTGGGCGAGCGCAGGGCCGCTGCGCGCGCTGGTCGCCACCGAGCGCGTGGCCCTCGTGCGTCTGGCCCTGCCCGCTGCGACGTTCCGGCCGATGGTGCGACCGCTCGCGCTCCCGCGCGGTCTCGCCGAGTGCGAGGAGGACGCGCTCCGGGTGATCGTCGGCGGCTGGCTCGACGCCAGCGGCCCGGCGACGGTGGCGGCGCTGATGGCGCGCACCGGGCTCGAGCCGGGTCGCGTGGCGATCGGTTGCGCGCGGCTCGAGCAGGCGGGCGTCGCGCTGCGCGGACGGTTCACGCCTGGCGTGACGGACGAGGAATGGTGCGAGCGCGGGCTCCTCGCGCGCATCCACCGTCTCACGCTGGGTACGCTGCGCCGTGAGATCGAGCCGATGCCGGCGGCGGACCTCATGCGCTTCCTCTTCCGGTGGCAGCACGTCCAACCGGGCACACAGCTCCACGGGCGCCACGGCCTGCTCGAGGTGATCCGCAAGCTCGAAGGCCTCGAGCTTCCCGCGCGGGCCTGGGAGGAGCAGGTCCTGCCGGCGCGCATCGCGAGCTACGATCCCGACGATCTCGAGCACGTGTGTCTTGCGGGTGCGGTCGCGTGGGGCCGGCTTCGAGTCCACACGCCGGTCGAGGACACGACGGGCCCGCATCGCCCGCGCACGCCGACGCGCAGCGCACCCCTGGCCGTCGTGCTGCGCGAGGACTTACCGTGGCTCCTCGGTCCCGCGCCCGACACGACCGACGCGCACCTCGGCCACGCTGCCAGCGCGGTGCGCGATGCGCTCGGGCGCCACGGCGCCTCGTTCGTCGCCGACCTCGCGCGCCGCACCCGCCTTCTGCCCGCCGTGGTCGAGGACGCCCTCTGGACGCTGGTGGCGCACGGTCTGGTGACGGGCGACGGCATCGCCGGCCTGCGCGCGCTGCTCGCCCGTGCGGAAGAGCGGAGCCGCCTGCGCGCGGTTCGCGGCGGTCGCGCACGGCTGGTGGCCGCGGGTCGGTGGGCGCTGCTGCGCGGTGACGACGAGGCGGCGGCGCCGGTCGAGCCCGCGCAGCTCGCCCGCCTCGCGCTCACCCGCTGGGGCGTCGTGGCGCGCGAGCTGCTCGCGCGCGAGACCTGCCTGCCGAGCTGGCGCACGCTCCTCGGCGCGCTGCGGACGCTCGAGGCGCGGGGGGAGATCCGCGGCGGGCGCTTCGTCGCGGGACTGGTCGGCGAGCAGTTCGCGCTGCCCGAGGCGGTGGAGGCGCTGCGCGCGCTTCGCCGCCGCGCGCCGGAGCCCGAGGTGGTGATCGTCGGCGCGGCCGATCCGCTCAACCTGGTCGGCATCGTCCTCCCGGGCAGCCGCGTCGCGCCGGCCTCGCGCGAGGTGATCGCCTTCCGCGACGGGGCGCCGGTCGAGATCGGGGAGCTCGGTGCCGTCCGCTCCCGTCTCCGTCGCGCGACCGTGTAGCGCGCCGCCCGGCGGCCGCCTCACTGCCCGAACAGAGCGTCGAGGCCCTTGCGCAACAGCTCCTGCTCGGGGCGGGGCTTCTTGCCCGGCTTCTGCTTGCCGACGAGGCTTCCGAGGCCTTTCTCGACCAGCGCGCGCCCGACCGCCTGCGTGAGGAAGGTCACGTCGGGCTGCGCGCGCACCTTGGGCAGCGTACCGGCGACCCGGAACGGGATCTGGAGCCGCCCCTCGGCGTCGGCGAGGTAGCGCGCTTCCTTCACCTCGGCCGCGATGTCGGCCGACAGCTCGCGCGAGGCGCGCAGGGTGGCGGTGCAATCGAGCGGCCCGTCGAGCTGCATCGTGCCTCTGCCGGCAAGGACGAAGTCGCGTGCGGCGATGGTGAGGTCGTCGGTGGCGGCCCGGCCGTCGGCGATGCGGACCGTCGCGCCCAACGTTTCGAAGCGGGTGTCGCCGGTCGAGAAGAGCGCGGCATACTTCGTGCGCACGCGCGCGGGGACGAGCGTCGCGAGGCCGGGCACGCCGGTTGCGCCGCCGAGGACGCTCTCGGCGAGATTGACGTCGCGCAGCACGCCGTCGCGCACGTCGATGCGTCCGCCGCCGCGAAGGGTGGGCCGGACCTGCTCCCAGCTCTCGCCCGCGCCGGTGAGCGTCAGGTCGGTCTCGAGCCGTCCCTCGATGTGGCCGGCCGCGCGCGGGGCCTGGCTGGCGAGCAGCGGCGCGAGGAGGACGCCCCGGATCGTCGTATGGACGTCGAAGCGCGGGCGGCTCGGATCGTGGACGTCGACGTGCCCGGTCGTGGCGAGGGTGCCGTCGCAGGCGCGCAGCGCGAAGCGTTCGAGCGTGGCGACGCGGTCGTGTACACCCAGCTCCGCATCGAGCTGGGTGTAGTCGAGGTCGTGCACGCTGCCGCTGGCCGAGCGCAGCGTCGCCTGGAGCTCGCCGCTAGCCGGGCGCAGCGTGCCGCGCGCGTCCACGTCGCGGAGCATTGCGGGCTTCGTGCTCGCGCCGCCCGCGCCGAGGGCGGCCGCGGGCAGGGCGGCCGCACCGATCGCCCAGCGGACCGTCGGGTCGGCCAGGGGCGCGATCGTCGCCTCGATCCGGACGGGAACGTCGGCAACCGACACGGTCGTGGGGGCGAGGGTGGCGGTGTCGCCGGCCAGCGCGAGGGTGGCGGTGAGGTTGCGTACGCGCCAGGGCAGGTCCGGACCGCCGGCCGATGCGTCGGTGAGCGTGAGCGCTCCGGTGAGGGCGGGCAGTCGCCCGGCGGCTGCCGTCCCCTGGGCGTGGACGTGGACCTCGAGCGCGCCGCCGAGACCGCTGCCGGCGAGCGCCGGCACGAGCCGATCCCAGCCCGAGAGCATTGCCGGGCCACCGTCGAGCCGGAGGTCGACGGTGGGTCCGCCGTCGGCAGTGCGGATGGTCCCGCTGGCCGCGAGCACGAGGTCGGCGAGCCGCAGGTCGGCACGGGCGAGGTCGATGCGTGCGTCGCTGCGCGTCGCCTCGATCGCGAGCTCGAGCGGCGTGCCCGCCGGCTTCGCGAACGCGGTTCCGTATCGCACCGCGGCAGGGGTGGCGGTGACGGTCGTCGTGATCCGCGGTGTGTGCGCGGGGCCGGTCACGTGGGTCGTCGCGGCGAGCGGCCCGGTGACGTCGAGGGCGGGGGGGACGAGCGCGCGTGCCGCCGGCAGCGCCGCGCACAGCCGGCCGAGGTCGGGCACCGTGATCCGCGCGGTGACGTCGAGCGGCGCTTCGGTTGCGGCGCTGGCGCTGCCGAGCGGCCCGATCGTCCCCTCGACCGAGAGCGTCTGCCGCGGCTCGTCGAGGAGCGCCGCCGCCATCGCGAGGCGGATCGGATGGTCGAGGCTCACGTCCGAAGCGCTCACGTCGACGTGGCGGAGCGCGAGCTCGGTGGGGGGCGTCGCGGTGCGATCGACGAGCCGCACCGTGCCGTCGTGGATCGTGATGCGGGACACGAGCAGCGCGGCGCCCGCCGCTGCGCCTCGGGGGTCGTGCTCGTGGGCTCGCTCCCCGCCGGCTGCGGGCCCGGGGGGGCGTGTCCCGAGCGTGCCGACGTTGGTGCCACGCGCGTCGCGGACGAGGGTGACGACCGGTCCGTCCAGCGTGATGTTCGCCACTTCGTAGCGGCCGGTCAGCGCAGGAAGGAGTCGCACCGCGACGCGCAGGTCGTGAACGACGAGGAGATCGCCGCGGTCGAACCCCGGGTCGTCGCCGACGTGGAGGTTCTCGACCCGCGCGGACAGTCCCCCGCGCAGGCTCACGCCGAGCGCGTCGAACCGCACCGGCCGGCCGAGCGCGGCCTCGATCTCGCCCGCGAGCCAGTCGCGGTTGTGGCTCAGGTAGGCGTCGAGGCCGGAGAGCGCGACTGCGACAAGGGCGGCGAGGCCGCCGACCACTACGACGCCTCCGATCACCCACCTGCGCATGGTCCCGCTCACCGACCCCCGAAAAGAAACCGGGGGATGAGCGAACCGCCCATCCCCCGGGTGATCACGTCGGACGAGCCGCGTCTACCTCGTGAGGATCTCGACGCGGCGATTCTGCGCGCGACCGTCTTCGGTCGCGTTGTTGGCGATCGGCTTGGACTTGCCGTGGCCGACCGTCGTGATGCGGCTGCTGGCGACGCCCTGGCTCACCATGTAGTCGCGGACCGAGTTGGCCCGATGCTCGGAGAGCTTCTGGTTGTACGCCTCGGAGCCGATCGCGTCGGTGTGGCCCTCGACGGAAACGCGCATGCTCGCGTTGTCCTTCATGGCCTTGACCGCGGTGTCGACGAGCTTCTTGCCACTCGGCTTGAGCGTCGCCTTGTTGAAGTCGAAGTTCGGGCCGTGGAGCTCGACGATCTTCTTCGGTGCGGGCGGCGGAGGCGGCGGCGGAGGTGGCGGCGGGACCTCATTTACGGGGTCGCAGATCAGGTGCCCCAGCACGGCGCCCAACGCGGCGCCCGCGACGGCGCCACCGGCAGCCGCGCCGGCGACTTCCTCGTCGCCCGCGTCGTCGACGCCCTCATGCACTCCAACACCGGCTGCGGCCCCTCCGGCCACCGCTCCGATGACGGCGCCACCGATCGCGCAGCCGTCCCACTCGCGGTCCTGCATCGCAGCGCACCCGGACATGCCGAGCGCCGCCGCTGCCCCAACAGCCAGCAGCTGTTTCCACTGTTTCATCATGTTCCCCCTGTCGTTCTGGATGCTGATTCCCGGCTTCCGGCCGTGGCCGCTACTGGCGGCGCTTCTTTACGCTGTCGAGCCTGTGCTCGAGGCGGGTTTCCTTCTTCTCGAGCTGTTTGTCCTTCCGGTTCGCGACCACCATCGCGGCTTTCGTGGCGGCGAGAGCTGCCGTCACGTGGCCGACCGCCGCCTTGCGATGGCCCTCGTACTCGCCCGGGGCGGCCTGCAGGTGGCTCTTGGCCGACTCGAGGTCCTTGTGTGCGGCTTCGAGCTCGTCCTCCGCCCGTGCAGGTATACCGGCCGAAAGCACGAGCGCCGCCGCGACCGTAGCTGTTAGAAGCCTAGCCATGATGCGGTACCTCACGATCTCCGCTGCGACGCGGATGCCATCGCCTATCCTGCCGCAGAATACATGGCAAGCCCGGTAGGGGGTCCGGTAGGGGGTCGCAGCCGGCTGGCCCCGCCCGGGGGGGGCTGGCCGGAGGGGGTTAGCCGGCGACCGCCCGATCCGGCTCGACCATCGTGGCGTGCTGCAGCGACTCGCGACAGCGCGCGAGCCACGCGAGGTGGGCCTCGGTGTGCAGCAATGCGGCCTGGAGGGCGAGGCGCCGGACGAGACCCGGATCGCCGCCGGCGGCGTCCGTGGCGAGCGACGTCTCCTGCGCGAGGAGACGGCCGAGCGCGAGGCGGTGGAGGTGCTCGAGCTTGGCGATCTGCCCGCGCGCCGCCGAATGCTGGTCGGGAGCGAGGATCAGCAGTCGAACGAGGGTCTCGTCGCGTACGGGCTTCGGGCGCGCGGGCGGCCGCCGGAACCACTGCTCGAGCGCGCGCTGGCCCTTGGGCGTGATGGCCACGAGCCGACGTGGTGACGTGCGGTGCGCCGTCGACTCCGGATCGCCGACCGGCGCGATGAGCGCGCGCGTCTCGAGGTGACGGAGCGTCTGATAGATCTGCCCGACGTTGAGCGTCCACACGGCTCCCATACGCTCCTCGAAGCGCCGCTTGAGATTGTAGCCGTAGTCCGGACCGTCACGCAGGAGCCCGAGCAACGCGTAGTCGATCATCACCACATCCCTCCCGGGACCAGCGTTGCGCAGGGCCGGCGCGCGTGGGCAATCCCTGCGCCATGCTCCAGCGTGGGCATGCCTCCCGACGGTCACTGCACGTCGTGGCTGTGTCGCAGTCACTCTCCGATATCGCATTGACGCCCTGAAGACCCGGTTGTCATGCGGCAGACGTCATGTTCCGATTTCTGGTTCTCGGCCTGCTTCGGCGCGGTGGTGCGCATCACGGCTACGCCCTCTTTCGCGAGGCCGGGGCGCCGTTGCGTCCTCGTATCGCGGAGATTCCGTACCGTCACGCAAGACGGTAGGAGACGCACGAAGGCTATCTCTCTGGCAGATGCACGGGGTCGTGCGCCGGGTCGATCCAGAAGAGCCGCTCGACCGGGATCTGCAGCACCGCGCTGATGCGCAGCGCCTGGTGCAGCATCGGGTTGCTGTCGGGGCGCACGAGGCGCTTGATGGTGGCGTAGGAGATGCCGGTGAGCTCGGCCAGGTCGGATTGCGTCATCCCGGAGGCCGTCAGCGCCAGTCGAAGGCGGTTCATCACGGGAGGCACGTTGCTCGGATACCGCCGCGTGCTCGAGCGCGTCAAGATGCCGCGGGCGGTCACGAGGAGGGTCGGGCGCCTAGAGAAGCAGCCCGGTCTCGATGCCGATGGTCCAGGCGATCCGGAGGCCGACCACGACGCTGCCGACGGCCGCGCACGCCCGCAGCCACCACTCGGCCCTGCCGAACCGCCGCGCCGCAAGCGTCATCGGAAGACCGAGCAGGGCGCTCATCGCGATCATCCCGCCGACCGATCCGAGGCCGAACAGCGCCACGTACGCGAGCGCGAGCGCCGGCGCCGGAATCGTGGTGAGCACCGCGAGCATGAGCCCCGCGCTGCCGGCGAGCCCGTGCACCATGCCGACCAGGAACGGTCGTCGTTGGCTCGGTCCGTGCCGGTGTGCGTCGCGCTCGCCCATGGCGTGCACGTGCGGATGGATGTGCGGCCGCCCGTCGTGCACGTGTGGGTGGCTGTGTACGTGCCCGCCGCGCCAGAGGGTGCGGAGCAGGTTGGTACCGAGACCGATCAACATCGCCGCCACGCCGAGCTCGAGCCACTGTCCGACGTGCGCCGGGATGCGCACTCGCAATACGATCATCGCGACCGCGACGACGAGCAGCGCCGCCGTGTGCCCCAGGCCCCACAGCGCGCCCACCAGCGACGAGCTACACACGCCCGAGCGCTGGCTCACGATCGTGCCCACGGCCGCGAGGTGGTCGACGTCGAGGGCGTGGCGCATGCCGAGCAGCAGGCCGAGGACCAGCACGGCGGCGGGAGTATCGCTCATCATGCGCCTTCTATATTCGTGCGACCGGCATCACCATCGATGCCGACGGGCAGGGCAGCAGCCCGCCGCGCACGCCGAGCGCCAGGAGGGTGCGGAGCGTCCGGGCGCGCGCGATCACCGTGCGGGGCAGGATTGATCGAAGGCCGGGATCTGGACTAATGAAATCATGGATTCCCGATCGGGGCGCACACAGGCCCTTGGCCGGCGGAGGCCGGGATCGGGGCTGGAGGCTGGCAACCGGCGGCCAGTGTCCGGCAGCGAGACTTGGGCTCGCTCGGTGGGCTCGCCGCGCGAAAGGAGGTGATCCAGTGGCGAAATTCTCTACGGTGATCTGTGAGGTGGTGGCCTCCTAGGCCGACCCCACGTTTCACGTCCACTGGGTCAGCTCTCGGAGACCCAGACACCACCGAACCCCGGTAGCCCCCGCAGTCACCGGCGGGGCGGCCTCGGGCCGCAGAGCGCTACCGGGGTTTTTCTTTGCCCGCCGCGCGCCTCAGCGCAGCCCATACTCGCGCAGCTTCTTCTGCAGTGCGACCCGCGAGATGCCGAGCGCCTGGGCCGTGCGCGAGATGTTCCCGGCGTGCTCGGCGAGCACCCGCTTGACGAACGCGACCTCGAATACCTCGCGCGCCTCGCGAAGGTGTGACGTGCCGGCGGCCACTTCCCCGGCGGTCGGGACCGCGTCGGCCCCACCGTCGCGCCGCGCGAGCCGGGGCGAAAGCTGTTCCGGCCCGATCGGCTGGCCCGCGAGCGCCAGCACGACGGCGCGCTCGATCTCGTTCTGGAGCTGGCGCACGTTGCCCGGCCAGTCGTAGTGCACGAGCAGGTCCAGTGCCTCGGGCTCGAGGCTCAGGCCGGGCTTGCCGTGGCGCGCGGCGGCGACCTGCAGGAAGCGGTCGGCGAGCAGCGGCACGTCCTCACCGCGGGCTCGCAGCGGGGGCAGCAGGATGGGGAAGGCCCCGAGGCGGTAGTAGAGATCCTCGCGAAACGTCCTGCGTCCGACCTCGGCGAGCAGATCGCGGTTCGTCGCGGAGACGACGCGGACGTCGATCTCGTGCGGGCGATGGTCGCCGACCGGCGTGACCTCGCCTTCTTGCAGGACGCGCAACAGCTTTGCCTGCATGGCGAGCGGCATCTCGCCCACCTCGTCGAGCAGGATCGTCCCGCCCGAGGCCGCCTCGAAAAGCCCGCGCCGGTCCTGCGTCGCGCCGGTGAACGCGCCCCGACGGTGCCCGAACAGCTCGCTCTCGAGCAAGGTCTCCGGCAGCGCCGCGCAGTTGACGGCGACGAACGGCCCGTTCGCGCGTGCGCTGGCGGCGTGGATGCCGCGGGCGACGAGCTCCTTGCCGGTGCCGGTTTCACCTTCGATCAGCACGGTGATGGACGAGGCGGCGGCACTCTCCATCAGCCGGAAGACCTGCGCCATGGATGGCGTGCTGCCGATCATGTCGCCGAAGCGCTCGCGCCGGGCGAGGTCGCGGCGCAGCGCGCCCACCTCGGCCTCCAGCCGGGCCGCCGAGCCCTTGAGCTGCTCCCACAAGCGCGCGTTCTCGATCGCGACGGCGACGCTGCCGGCGAGGGCGGCGAGCAGCGCGAGGTCGTCGTCGCCGAACGTGCCGCCGCCGCGACGGTTGACGATCTCGATCACGCCGAGCGGGCCCTGGCGGCCGGCGAGTCGTGCCACGAGCATGGCGCGCGTGCGCTGGCCGGTGCTGCGGTCGACCCCGGGGTAGAAGCGGGGGTCGGCGGCGGCGTCGTCGACGCGGACCGGGGTGCCGTCGGCGAGCACCGCGCCCGCGATGCCGCGGTCGGCGGGGAAGCGCAGGTCGAGCAGCCGCTCGGCGACGTCGGGATCCTCGTCGTCTGCCCACGGGAAGTAGAGCTCGTCACGCGCCGGGTCGAGCAGGAGGACGGCTGCCCCCTCGGCGTCGAGCGCCTCGCGGCAGCGGGCCACGACCTCGGGCAGGAGCTCGTCCAGCTCGAGGTGGGTCGCGAAGGCGCAGCCGAGCTCGTAGAGCAGCCGCAAGCGGGAGGCTTCGTCGCTCACCCTGCGGTTTTAGGCCGGAGCGCCGCGGTGGTTCAACGGGGCAGAAAGCCGCGCCACCAGAGCAGGTGGGCGCTCACCGGGTCGTAGAGGTCGGCGGTGAGGAAGAAGAGCCGGAACGCGGACAGGTCGAGCGCGGCGAGGGCCGCCGTGCCCAGCACGAAGCGCGTCGTCCCCCAAGCGCCAGCGTCGGCGTTCACCAGCCGCGCGAGGGCGAGCACGGCGCCGAGGCGCAGTGGCAGGTCGAGCGGCAGGGCCCAGCGCACGGTCTTCACGAGCGGGCCCGTGAGCGCGACGAACAGGATCGGGACGAGTGCCCACGTACGCTGGCGTTTCGATGCGTCGCCCGTACCGACGAGGATGCCGAGCCAGACGATCCAGAGCAGCGTGGTCGCGGGGGACAGCAGCAGGTAGTCGACGACGTACCCGAACCACGGCGCGTTCCCCCACTGCTGCATGTACTCGTTGCGCGGTCCCTGGGCGACGACGGCGGCCGTGGCGCGCCAGACCGGTTCGAGGCCGCCCGCGAGCACGGCGAGCGTCGCCGCGGCGAGCAGGGCGGGGACGACCGTCACGCACGCGAGCGCCAGTCCCGAGGGCGCGCGCCGCGTGGCGATCGCGTGCGCGAGCACGAGGCCCGCGGCGAGGGGCGCGAGCACGACGTTCAGCTCCTTGGCGAGGAACGCCGCGGCGAGCGCGACGGCCGCGACGAGCCAGCCCGCGCGCCGCTCACGTGCCAGGGCCTCGACGCACGCAAGCAGCGCGGCCGCCGCGAGCAGCGCGCTCAGGCTGTCGGTGAGCGCCCGGCGTGCCATGCCGAGGCCGAGCGGCGAGACGGCGACCAACGTCGCCGTCGCGACCGCGGCCCGTGCCCCGGCGACGCGACGGAGCCCGAGGCCGGCGAGCAGGATCATGCCCAGGTGCGCCGCGAGCGAGACGTGTGCGAGGCTCTGGAACGTCGCGCCCGAGCAGCGGATCGCGAGCGCGTCGGGCAGCAGCGCCGTCACGCGCGTCGGCGCGGGAAAGAGCTGGGCGGCGGTCGGGTCGGCCAGGTAGTCGTGGACGAGCGGCGTGAACGCGAACGGCCCGTCCGCGGCGAGACGCGTGGCGTAGCGGAGGTACCAGCCCTCGTCCGCCTGCGGCCGCCAGCTCGTGACCGGCGTTGCGATTACGAGCGCCCCCGCGATCACGAGCGCCCCCGCCAGAATGACCCCTCCGCTCCACCGCATCCGCACGGCGGAGCTTGGCAGCTCCGCTGGCGGCAGTAAACTCGGGGCTCCAGGCCGCGATCTCCGTCGCGGTCCCGCTTGACAGGATCGTCGATTCCGATTGTGTTGCGACCGAGCGAGGGGACGGAGGAGGATGGGCGTGCGCCGACGTGTCGTCTGGCTGCTGCTGGTGGTGGGGCTCACCGCTCCCGCGGTCGCGGGCCCGCCGCCCGCTCTGGATCCCTGCTCACCTGCGCCGTTCGACCGCATCCTGCGCCGGTACGTCCGCGACGGCGAGGTCGACTACGCGCGGCTCAAGGCCACCGCCGCCGACCGCGGGCGTCTCGAGGAGTATCACCGCGCCCTCGCGGAGTGTGACGTGGACCGGCTCGACGCCCCGGCGCGGCTCGCGTTCTGGCTGAACGCGTACAACGCCTGCACGATCATGGCGGTGCTCGAGCGCTATCCGATTCGCACCGTGCGCGAGGTCGACGGCTTCTTCGACCGCATCACCCACCGCGTCGGCGGTCGCGACGTGACGCTCAACGACATCGAGCACCGCGAGCTGGTGATGACGCTCCGGGACGCCCGCACGCACTTCGCGATCGTCGGCGCGGATCGCGGCTCGCTCCCGCTCGATACGCAGGTCTACACGGCGGCCAACGTCGAGGCGCTGCTCGAGAAGCGGGCGTGGGCATTCGCGGCCGACCCACGCCACTTCGGCATCGACCGCCGGCGCGGCACGGTGTACGCGTCGCGGCTCTTCGGCTGGTACCCGACCGATTTCATCGTCGATCCGCGCTTCAAAGGGGGGCGCGCGGTCGAGTACCTGATCCCGTATCTCGACCGCGAGACCGCGGCGTTCCTGCGCGCGGGGAGCTACCGGCTCGTGTACACGGACTGGGACTGGGAGCTGAACGACGGCAGCGAGCGGTGAGGCGCGGGGGTGTCGCGGCGTCCTCGCTTGGCGCAGTGCATGTGTGTTTGCACGTGGGACGGCGTGGCGCACCATGCTGGCATGGGGGTCGTGCGCGCGCTGGTCGTCGCCGTTGCGGTCGTCGTCGTCGCGACCGGGCCGGCGGCGGCGCTGACACCGGTCGTCTCGCAGGGGGCGGGATCGGGGCAGGGTGGTGCCACCGCCGCGCTGGCGGACTTCCGCACCCGACTCGGGGTCCTCAATCCCCCCACCGGGAGCCCGGGGCGGCGGGAGATCCCGTGGGACACGCTGTCGGACACCGTGTCCGCGCCGGCGCTGCTGCCGGGCGACTACTTCTTCACCGCATCGCGCCGCGGCCTCCTGTTCACGACCGCCGGGACCGGGTTCCAGGTGAGCGCCGACGGCGTCGACCCCGACAACACGCCGCTGCGCTTCGGGAACGTCAACGCGAGCTACACCGGTACGTTCACGGCGTTCTCGCGCGAGCGCCTGTTTTCGCCCCTCGGGAGCAACGTCATGGACGTCGACATCTTCGTGGCGCCGGCGAACGCCGCCGGCGTGACGCGGGGCTTCGGGGCGATGTTCGTCGACGTGGACACCGCCGGGGCGGCGTCGCTCGAGTTCTTCAACGGCACGACGAGCCTCGGCAGCTTCCCCGTGCCGCCCGCGCCGGAGGCCTCCGGTCTCTCGTTTCTCGGCGTCGACTTCGTCGCCGGTGTCGTCACGCGCGTGCGCATCACCACCGGCACGGCCGCGCTCGGTCCCGACGACGTGAGCATCGGCGGGCCCGCCGACGTGGTCGTGCTCGACGACATCGTGTGGGCGCAGCCCTTCGAGCGTGCCGACCTGCGCGTCGCGGTCACCGCGACCCCCGATCCGGTCGAGGTGGGCGCCGAGCTCACGCACCGCATCGACGTCACCAACGACGGGCCGGGAACCGCGACCAGCATCGCCATCGTCGACTCGCTCCCGGCGGGTGCGACGTTCGTCGCCGGCACCGACGGATGTACGGCATCGGGCAGCGCGGTCGGCTGCACCGTCGGCACGCTCGCCGCCGGCGCGACGACGGCCGTCTCGATCGTGGTGACGCCGCATCGCGGTGGGCCGTTCGAGGCCGCGGTCGAGCTCACCAGCGACAACGATCCGGATCTCTCGAACAACACGGCGCGCGTGAGCGTCACGGTGCCGGGCTGCACGATCGAGGCCACCTATCCGGCGCTCTCCTGCCGGCTCGACGAGCTGTTCGGCCGGGTGCAGGATGCGATGACGGCCACGGCGCTGCGCAGCCGGCTGCTCGGCCAGCTGGCACGCGCGAAGGGCCGGGTCGAGACCGCGGAGGGGCTCGCGGCCGCCGGCCAGAAAGGCTCGGCGCGCCGGCTGCTCAAGGCGGCGCGGGGGACGGCCGCGGGCGTCGCGCGCCAGCTCAAGGGCGGCCGCAGCGGGCTCGATGGCGCGCTGCGCGCCGAGCTGGCGGGCGTCGCGCGCGGCATCGCGACCGACCTGAAGACGCTCGCGAGGTCCTGAGCCGCCGGCTCACGACCCGGCCGGCGTGCGCCCGTCGTAGATCGGGCCCGCGTAGCGCCGGAACAGCTCGAGCGCGCGCTCGCGCTCGACGCCTTCCTCGTACGCGACGCCGAGGGCGCGCAGGTGCATCGCGGCGTCGCAGCCGGCCGGTCCCTCGCGAAAGCCGATTGCCTCGGCGTCGTCGGCGTACGTGGCGGCGACGACGCGCGCGATCCCGGCCCAGTGGATCGCGCCGGTGCACATGAGGCACGGCGCGCACGTCGTCCAGAGCGTGAGCGGCTCGGTGCTCCCGATCGCCCAGGTGTCGAGCGCCGCGCCGGCGCGACGGATCGCCGTCACCTCGGCGTGCGCGGTCGGGTCGTGCGTCGGGATGACCACGTTCCAGCCGATCGACACGACGCGCCCGGCCGCGGTCGTGATGAGCGCCGCGAACGGCCCGCCACCGCTCGAGGCGATGCTGGCGAGGCCGAGCGCGACCGCACGGTCCATCGCCGCGGCGCCGTCGGGAAGAACGTCGCCGGGCCGCACGATGCGGAGCACCCAGTCGGGGAAGTCGTCGGGCGATGGCATGCCGGCGCATCATGACGGAAAGCGCGCCGTGGATCGATCGCGCCGGCCCCGCACGGCCGACACCACCAGCCCGACGACGAGCAGCGACACGAGCACCCCCTGGGCGGCGAGCGTCTCGCGCGACGCAAACAGCCCGAGCGCCGCGATCGTCGGCACCCCTGCGACCGGCGTCACCGACACCGCCCCCGCCTCCTGCAGCTCGTGGATGCCCTGGCCCGCGAACGCGATCGCCATCGCATAGAGCAGCCCGCCGGTGACGAGGAAGAACGGCCGGATGGGGATGCGGAGCTCGAGCCGCGTGAAGCCGGCGTAGATGGCGGCGAGCGCCACGCTGCCGGCGAGGAAGCCGCCGCCGACCATGAGGTCGCGTGCCGGCGCGCTCGCGAGCAGCGCCTCGTAGAACAGCACGGTTTCGAATCCCTCGCGGTAGACGGCGAGGAACGCCGCGAGCGCGAGCGCGCCGCCGCTCCCGGCCGCGAGCGCGTGCTGCACCTTGCCCTGCAGGTAGCGCTGCCACGTGTCGGCCTCGGCCTTCGACACCAGCCAGTAGCTCACGCCGAACAGCACGCCGGCCGCGAGCAGCATGGTCGCGCCCTCGAGCAGCTCGGAGAGGCCCGGCGTCATGCGCAGCACCGTCATGAGCAGCGCGGCCGTGGCCAGGCTCGCGACGACGCCCGCGAGCGCGCCGCCGTGCACCCAGCGCGTCATGCCGGATTCACCGCTGCGGCGGACGTAGGACGCGAGCGCGCCGATCACGAGCACGACCTCGAAGCCCTCGCGCAGGATGATCGTCGCCGACTGCGCGAAGCGTGCCCACGCGTCGGCGGTCGTGGCGAGGAGCGGCTCGAGCTGGGCCAGCTCGTGGCGCAGCGCGGCCGCGGTCGCGTCGATCTCGGCCGGCGTTGCGCCGCGCACGAGCGCGCCGCGCAACGCGAGGAACGCCTCCTCCGTGCGCCGCACGGCGGCTTGATCGAGCGCGCCGATGCGCGGCTCGAGCGGCTCGAAGCGCAGGTAGGCATCGGTGGCGAGGCTCGGCGCGCGCGGGTCGCCATGCCGGCCGGCATCCAGGGCACGGTCGACGAGCGCGCGGATCGCGGCGAGGTCGTCGACGCCCGTCCCGCCCGGCGCCGGTCCCGTCGGAGTCACGGTTCCGGCGAGCGAGCGCGTTCGCACGTAGGCGACGACGGCGGCGCGCTGCTCCGCGTCCAGAACCGGCGCAAAGCCGGGCATGCCGGCCATCACCCGACCCGTGGCGACGGTCGCGAGGAGCGCCGCGTCGGTGCGCGCGGCGAGAGGCGCGAGCGTGGCGAGACTCGGCGGCGCGACGCGTGCGCCGACGGCGGGCCGTGCGACGTCGTGGCAGGCCGCGCAATGGGTACGGTAGAGCCGTTCGCCTGCGGCGACGACGGCCGGCGTCGCGCCGAACGACCAGAGGTATGCGACCGCGTCCCACCGCTCCTGCACCGAGAGCACGTCGCCCCAGGCCGGCATGCCGCTCTGGCGCCGGCCGAGTGTCACGACGTTGAAGAAGTCCTCCGGCATCTCCCCGCGGATGAATTCCGGGTCGGCGAAGTTGGCCGGCGGGCTCTCGAGGTCGACCGCGTCGGGCCCGTCGCCACGGCCGGTCGCGCCGTGGCAGCGCTCGCAGTTCTCCCGGTAGATCGCCCGTCCCCGCTCGGCGGACGCGGGGGCGGGTGGCAGCACCTCCTCGGCGACGCCGGTGCGCTCGGTGATCGTGCGGCAGAGGGTCTCGACCCGCGCCGCGACCTGCCCGGTCGGCCCGCGCGCGCGGACGGTCTCCGCCAGCGCGCCGAGCCCGGATTCGACGTCGCTGCGGACCCCGGCGTCGAGGCTGCCCGCCCGGGCGCGCGCCTCGACGAGCAGCAGCTCGGCCTCCTCCAGCTCGACCTTGCGTACGAGCTGACCGGCGTCGTCGAACGCCTCCCGGTACTCGCCCGCGATGCCGCGCAGCAGCGTGAGCATCCGGCGGGCGAGGTCACGCGGAGCGTCGTCGGCCTGGCTCGGCGCCGGGGACAGGGCCGCGGCGAGGGCGAGGGTGAGAGCGAAAAGAAGGATGCGCATGGAGCGTCGCGGCCGTGCTCCTCGCATGGAGGGTGCCCGCGTCGCTGTCAACCGGCGCTGTCGGCGGGTGGCCCCGCCCCCCCCGGCCGATTGCGCTCCGGCGCCGACGCCGGGATCGCCGTCGAAGCCATGGACCGTGACATCTCGACCATCAACGACCAGGTGAAGGACGCCGCCGCGTTCGCCTACCGGCTGCGCGAGGAGATCGCGACCGTCATCGTCGGCCAGCGCTACCTCGTCGATCGGCTGCTGATCGGCCTGCTCGCCAACGGGCACGTGCTGCTCGAGGGGGTCCCCGGACTCGCGAAGACGCTCGCCGTCAAGACCCTCGCGCAGGCGATCTCGGCGAGCTTCCACCGGGTCCAGTTCACCCCCGACCTGCTGCCCGCCGATCTGATCGGCACGCTCATCTACAACCCGCGTGACGGCGCGTTCACCACCAAGAAGGGGCCGATCTTCGCGCAGATCCTGCTCGCCGACGAGATCAACCGCGCCCCCGCCAAGGTGCAGAGCGCGCTGCTCGAGGCGATGGCCGAGCACCAGGTGACGATCGGGGACGAGACGCACGCGCTGCCCGAGCCGTTCCTCGTGCTCGCGACCCAGAACCCGATCGAGCAGGAGGGCACCTACCCGCTGCCCGAGGCCCAGGTCGACCGCTTCATGCTGAAGCTCCGCATCGGCTACCCGTCGCGCGAGGAGGAACGGCAGATCCTCGACCGCATGGCGGTGACCAACCCGCCGACCGGCGTGCGTCCGGTCGTGACGCCGGCCGAGATCCTGCAGGCGCGCCGGCTCGTCGACCAGATCTACGTCGACGACAAGGTGAAGGACTACGTGGTCGATCTCGTCTTCGCGACCCGCGAGCCGAAGACGTTCGGCCTCGACCTCGCCTCGCTCATCGAATACGGGGCCTCGCCCCGGGCGACGCTCGCGCTCACGCTCGCGGCCCGGGCGCACGCGTTCCTCCAGGGTCGCGGCTACGTGACGCCGCAGGACGTCAAGTCGATCGCGCCCGACGTCATGCGCCACCGCATCGCCGTCACGTACGAGGCCGAGGCCGAGGAGGTCGACGCCGACCAGGTGGTGCAGCGCGTGCTCGATGGAGTGCCCGTCCCCTAGCGAGGGCCCGGGGCGGAGCCGCGCCATGCTCACCCGCGAGCAGCTCAAGGCGGTGCGGAAGATCCAGATCCGCACCAGCCACCTGGTGACCGACGTATTCGGCGGCCAGTACCAGAGCGTCTTCAAGGGCCGCGGGATGGAGTTCGCCGAGGTCCGCCTCTATCAACCCGGCGACGACGTGCGCACGATCGACTGGAACGTGACCGCGCGCACCGGGGTGCCGCACGTGAAGCGCTTCGCCGAGGAGCGCGAGCTCACCGTCGTGCTGCTGGTCGACGCGAGCGCGTCGACGCGGTTTGGCAGCCGGCGCCAGCTCAAGAGCACGCTGGCGGCCGAGTTGTCGGCGGTGCTCGCCTTTTCCGCGATCACCAACAACGACAAGGTCGGGCTCGTGATCTTCAGCGACCGCATCGAGCTGGCGCTGCCGCCGCGCAAAGGGACGCACCACGTGCTCCGCGTGATCCGGGAGGTGCTCTCGCTGGTGCCGGCGGGGCGCGGCACCGACATCGCCGCGGCGCTCGAGCACCTCGAGCGGGTCACCACGCGGCGCTGCGTCGTGTTCGTGGTCTCCGACTTCCTCGACCCGCGCTGGGAGAAGGCGCTGCGACTGGCCGGCCACCGCCACGACCCGATCGCGGTCGTGCTCGACGACCCGCGCGAGCTCGAGTTGCCGGCGGTGGGGCTCGTCGAGCTGGAGGAGGCAGAGACCGGCGCGCGCTACGTCGTCGACACCGGTGATCCGCGCGTGCGTGACGCATTCGCGCGCGAGGCCGCCGCGGCGCGGGTGGCGCGCGACCGCGCGCTGCGGGCGGCCGACGTCGACGCCGTCGTCGTGCGCACCGATCGTCCGTACGCCGAGGCGCTGCTGCGCTTCTTCCGCATGCGGGAGCGGCGGCGGTGAGGGGGGCGCTGCTCGTGCTCGCCGTGCTCGCGACCCTCGCCGGTGCCGGCGAGCAGCCGCCGGTGACGATTCGGGCCTGGACCCAGCCGGAGAAGATCACGATCGGCACGCGGTTCCGCTACACGATCGAGGTGACCGCCGCGCCCGACGTCGAGGTGCTCCTCACGCAGCCGACCGAGCGGATCGGGGATTTCGAGATCGTCGACTTCGGCGACCTGCCGCCGCGGGCGCAGGACGGTGCGACGGTGGTCACGCGCTGGTTCACGCTGGTGGGGTGGGAGCCGGGTCACCACCTGGTTCGCTCGCCGCCGGTGAAGCTCCGCCGCGCGGGCGAGGACCTCGCCGACGCGCCTGCGGACGAGATGGGCGTCACGGTGGAGAGCGTGCTGGAGGCGGCGCCCGACACGACCGACATCCACGACATCCGCGGGCCCGAGGCGGTGCCGGTCGACTGGCGGCCGTACTGGGTGCTGGGCGGTGCGCTGGCGGCGCTCGGCGCGCTCGCGCTCGGCGTCCGTGTGCTCGCCCGCCGGCGCCGGCGCGGGGCGCCGGTCGCCGTGCCGCCGCGCCCGCCGCACGAGGTCGCGATCGAGGCGCTGGCCGCGCTCCACCGCCGCAACCTGGTCGAGCGCGGCGAGGTGAAGGCGTACTACTCGGCGCTCTCGGCGATCGTCCGCCGCTATCTCGAGGGGCGCTACGGGCTGCGGGCGCCGGAGATGACGAGCGAGGAGTTCCTGCTGTCGGCGGCGCGCGACGGCCGGGTGGCGGGCCCGCATCGCGCGCTTCTCGGCGCCTTCTTGCAGGAGTCGGACCTGGTGAAGTTCGCGCGCCACGTGCCGACGCTCGCCGACGCCGAGCGGGCGATGGCCGCGGCCCGGCGCGTCGTCGAGGAGACCATCCCGCGCGAGGAGGCCCCGCGTGCGGCTGGCTGATCCGTGGCTCCTCCTGGCGCTGCCGCTGATCCCGCTCGTCCTCGCGCGCGCGGTGCGGGCCGACCGGCGGGCGGCGCTGCGCTACCCGTCATTCGCGACGCTCCGGGCGGTGGCACCCGCGGGCGCGGGCCGGCGCCGGCTCGTGCTGGGTGCCCTCCGCGGCGTCGCCCTCGTGCTCCTCGTGGGCGCGCTCGCGCGGCCGCAGGTGGGGACGGCGTCGGCGAAGCTGCACCGCGAGGGGGTCGACATCGTGCTCGCGGTCGACGTGTCGGGCAGCATGCTCGCCGAGGACTTCGAGCTGCGCGGCGAGCGGGCGAATCGCATCGACGCGGTGCGGTCGGTGGTCCAGGAGTTCGTGGCCGGGCGGCCCGAGGACCGGATCGGCCTCGTGCTGTTCGCGGCGCGTCCCTACACGCAGTGTCCCCTCACGCTCGACCACGGCTGGCTGCTCCAGAACCTCGCCCGCGCGCGGGTCGGCATGATCGAGGACGGCACGGCGATCGGCTCGGCGCTCACCACCGCCGTCGAGCGGTTGCGTGCCTCGCCCGCGAAGAGCCGCTTCGTCGTGCTGCTGACGGACGGGCAGAGCAACGCGGGCCGCGTGAGCCCAGTCACTGCGGCGGACGCGGCGGCGGCGCTCGGCGTCAAGGTCTACACCGTCGGTGCCGGCCGCCGCGGCGTCGCGCCGTATCCGACACAGGACGTGTTCGGCAACAAGGTCTATCGTCCCCTGCAGGTGGACATCGACGAGGAGACGCTCGGCCGGATCGCGTCGCGCACGAAGGGCCGGTACTTCCGCGCCGAGGACACGGAGGGTCTACGCAAGGTCTACGCCGAGATCGACGCGGCGGAGAAGACGCCGTTCGAGGCGCCGCAGTTCCTCGACTGGCGCGAGCTGTATCCGTGGCTCGCGTGGCCGGCGCTCGTGCTCGTGCTGCTCGAGGTCGGCCTCGCCGAGACCGTCCTGAGGAAGCTGCCGTGATCCTCTGGCGGGACCCGTGGAGCCTGGCGGCGCTCGCGCTCGTGCCGCTGCTCGGGCTCTTCCTCGCCTGGGCGCGGCGGCGGCGGGCGCGCGCCCTTGCCACGTTCGTCGAGGTGGGCCTCCTGCCGGCCGTGGCGCCCGACCTGGATCCGCGGCGGCGAACGATCCGGAGCGCGCTGCTGGCGGGCGCCGTGCTCGCGCTCGCGACGGCGCTCGGCGGGCCGATGTGGGGCTTCCACTGGGAGGAGGTGAAGCGCGAGGGCATCGACCTGGTGATCGCGATCGACACCTCCCGCAGCATGCTCGCGACCGACGTGAAGCCGACGCGGCTGGCGCGCGCCAAGCTCGCCATCGAGGATCTCCTCGGCCAGCTCCAGGGCGATCGGGTCGCGCTGGTGGCGTTCGCCGGGAGCGCGTTCGTGCAGTGCCCGCTCACGCTCGACCACGGGGCGTTCGTGCAGAGCCTGGCCGCGATCGACGTCGGCATCATTCCGCGCGGTGGGACGTCGCTCACCGCGGCGATCGACCAGGGGCTCGCGGCGTTCGAGGGCCGGCAGGGACGCAACCAGGCGCTCGTGCTGATCACCGACGGCGAGGACCACGAGGGCGAGGTGAAGGCCGCGGTCGCGCGCGCCAAGGAGCGTGGCGTCGCGATCTTCACCGTCGGCATCGGCACGGCCGAGGGTGAGCTGGTCCCCGCCGAAGCGGGCGGCTACGTGAAGGACCGCAGCGGCAACGTGATCAAGTCGCGGCTCGACGAGCAGACGCTGGAGGACCTGGCGGTCGCGACCGGCGGTGTCTACCTGCACGCTGCTGGGCCGTCGATGGGGCTCACCGAGCTGTATGCCGACCACATCGCGAAGCTCGACCGGCGCGAGCTCGGCACGACGCTCGAGCGCCGCTTCGAGCAGCGCTACCAGCTCCCGCTCGCGCTGGCGCTCGTGCTGCTCGCGATCGAGCCGCTCGTCGGCGAGCGCCGGCGGCGCCGCCGGACCGAGGTGGTGCGATGACGGTCGTGCGGGCCGCCCTGCTGCTGGCCGCGGCGAGCCTCGGCTGGACGTGGCTCGATCCGCACGCGCGCGCGCGCGAGGGCAACCGGCTCTACGACGCCGGGAAATTCGACGAGGCTGCAACCGCGTACAACGAGGCGCTCGTCGACGAGCCCGACTCGGCGCCGCTGCACGGCAGCCTCGGGGCCGCGCGCTACAAGGACGGCAAGTACGACGAGGCGCTCCGTGCGCTCGAGCAGGTCGCGGCCGACGAGAAGGACCCCGCGCGCACGGCACGGACGGCGTACAACCTCGGCAACGTGAAGTATCGCCTCGGCCAGGCGGTCGAGACGTCGGACCCGCAGAAGGCGATCGGCCTCTGGGCCGACGCGCTGTTGGCGTACCGGCGCGCCCTGGGCGCCATGCCCGAGGACCAGGATGCCAAGCTCAACCACGAGCTGGTCGCGAAGAAGCTCGCCGACCTGCGCAAGAAGCTCGAGGAGCAGCAGAAGCAGCAGCAGGAGCAAGAGAAGGAGAAACAGCAGGAGGAGCAGAAGCAGCAGGAGGAGCAGAAGCAGCAGGAGGAGCAGAAGCAGCAGGAGGAGCAGAAGCAGCAGGAGGAGCAGAAGCAGCAGGACAAGCAGCAGCAGGACCAGAAGGAGGGCAGCGACCAGCAGGATCAGCAGAAGCAGCAGGCGGGCGAGCAGCCGCAGGAGCAGCCGCAGGCGAAGCCGGAGCCGAAGCCCGACGCGCCACGATCAGCAGAGCAGCGCGCCAAGGAGCAGCAGGAGCAAGGCGGAGCCCGCGGCGGCCAGGCCGAGCGGCGCGACGGGCAGATGTCGCCCGAGGAAGCGGCTGCCCTCGTCGATTCGCAGCGCGACCAGGAGGTGCGGCCGGACGAGGTCGTCAAGCGGCTCGAGGGCGGCGTCGTCGCCGAGCCGGCGGAGGACTGGTGAGGCGCGCCGGCACTGGCATCCTGCTCGCGATCGGGGCGCTGCTCGCCGCCCGGCCGGCCGGCGCAGAGGTGACGGCGCGCGTGCGCGTCACCCCGGCGCAGATCCGCGTCGGCGAGACCGCCGAGATCGCCGTGGAGGTGCGCGGCGCGCAGAACGTGGCCGCGCCGCAGCTCGGGCAGCCGAGCGGGCTCGCGATCCGCTACGTCGGACCGCAGACCGAGGTGTCGATCGTGAACGGCAAGATGAGCGCGTCGGTGACGCACCGCTTCGCCGTGACTGGAATCGCCGCCGGCAGCTACACGCTCGGGCCGGTCCTGCTCGACCACCAGGGCCAGCAGGTCGACGCCGGGTCGGCGAGCCTCGTCGTCCAGGCCGGTGGTGCGCCGCCGGCGCGGGGTGCGCCGGCGCCCGGCGGTGGCGGGAACGCGCTGCGCCTGGTGCTCGCGACGCCGCGCCCCGACGCCTTCCTCCACGAGCGGGTGCCGATCACGCTCGAGCTGTGGGTCGGGAACGTGCGCGTCGGCGACCTCCAGTACCCGACGGTGCCCGGCGAAGGCTTCGCGATGGAGAAGCTCCCCGAGCCGACGCAGCGCCGCGAGGCGACCGCCGACGGGACGTTCGACGTCGTACGCTTCGAGACGCTGCTCACGCCGCTGCGTGCGGGCACGGTCACGATCGGCCCCGCGCACATGGGTCTGCGGGTCGTCGAGCGGCGCGGACACTCGCCCTTCGACCAGTTCTTCGGCGGCGATCCGTTCGGGCTCGCGGGCCAGCCGATCGAGGTCACGTCCGAGCCGCTCGTGCTCACGGTGCGGCCGCTGCCCGACGCGGGCCGTCCCGACGACTTCTCGGGTGCCGTCGGGCAGTTCGACTTCGACGTGCAGGCGGCGCCGCGGGAGGTCGCGGCGGGGGACCCGGTGACGCTCACGCTCACGCTGCGCGGGACCGGCAACCTCGAGCAGGCGAGCCCGCCTGTGGTCGCGAGCAGCGACGCGCTGCGCGCCTACCCGGCGCAGCCGCGCGCGCCCAAGCCGGGCGAGCCGCCGGTCCCGGCGGGCACGAAGACCCTCGAGCAGGTGGTGATCCCCCAGCAGGCGGGGACGCTCGAGCTGCCGCCGCTCACCTTCTCCTGGTTCGACCCGGAGGCCCACGCCTACCGCTCCGTGACCCGCGGGCCGATCGCGCTCGCGGTGCGGCAGGCCGCGCCCGGCAACGCGGGGCCGGCGATCGTGGGCGCGCGGCCGGAGCCGAAGCCGTCCGCGACCCTCGGCGCCGACATCGTGACCATCAAGGACACGCCGGGTGACCTCGTGCCCGTCGGCGTCCACCGCTGGCGGAGCGCGGGGTTCTGGGCCTGGCAGCCCGTGCCGCTCCTCCTGTGGATCGGGGCGGTGCTGGTCGATCGGCGCCGGCGCCGGCTCGCCGGGGACGTTCGCCGCACGCGCTCTGCCGGCGCCGGCAGTGCGGCGCGGGCGGCACTGGCGGAGGCGCGCCGCGCGCTCGACGCGGGCGACCACGCCGCGGCGCTGGATCGAACGGCCCGCGCCGTCGCGGAGTACCTCGCCGCCAAGCTCGACCTTCCGCCCGGCACCGCGACGGCGCGGGCGGCGGAGCGCCTGCACGCGAACGGGATCGACGCTGCCGTGGTGCGGGACCTGGAGTCCATTCTCGCGACGCTCGAGCGGGCGCGCTTCGCGCCGGGCGCCGCGGCCGATCTCGGGCGGACGCTCGCGCAGGCGCAAGCGGTCGTGCGTGCGCTCGAGCGCCAGCGCCGGCTCGCGCGCGGGCTCGCGGTCGCGCTCGTCGTGGTCGGCGTCGCGGTGGCGGTCCGTGCCGCGGTGCCGGAGGGCGCGGCCACCACGTTCTTCCGCGGCAACACGCTCTACGGGGAAGGGCGGTTCGCCGACGCCGCGGCCGAGTACGAGAAGGTGCTCGCCGCGGGCAGCGAGAGCGGCAACCTGTACTACAACCTCGGCAATGCCTGGTTCCGGGCCGGGGACCTCGGCCGCACGTTGCTCGGCTACGAGCGCGCGCGGCGGCGCATCCCCCGCGACCCGGACCTGCGTGCGAACCTCGCCTTCGCGCGCGAGCGGGCGGGCGACGCGGAGGACGAGTCGATCCTGGCGCAGCTCCTCTTCCCGCTCGCGTCGCGCATGACCGCCGATGAGCTCCTCCTCCTGGCGAGTGCCGCCTACAGCGTCGTGCTCCTCGTGCTCGCCGCGGGCCGGTTCGCGGCGCCGGTCGGGCGAGTGGCGCGACCGGTTGCGCTCGCGGCCGGTGCCGTGCTGGCCGTCGTGCTGCCGTCGGCGGTCTGGCGGCTGGCGACGGTCGACCTGCCGGCACGCGCGGTCGTGGTCGCCCGCGAAGAGGTGACGGTGCGATTCGAGCCGACGCCCGCGGGGACGGCGCACTTCGCCGTCGGGCCGGGTGCGGTGCTGCGCCTGCTCGGCGAGCGCGAAGGCTGGGCGCAGGTGGCCGGACGCGACGGGCGTCGGGGGTGGCTCCCGCTCGACGCGGTGGCGCGCCTGTGAGCGATCCGGCCGCGGAGCACACGCGGCGGCGCGACGCGCACCACGCGGCGGCGGCCGCGCTCGCCCGCCGGCAGCGGTCCCTCTCGGCGGCCCGTGGTGGCACCGCGCTCGTCGCGCTCGGGGTGCTCTGGCTCGCGGCGCGCACGCCCGCGGTGTCGGTGTGGTGGCTCGCCGTCCCGGCGACGGTATTCGCCGCGCTCGTCCTGGTGCACGATCGCGTGATCGGCGCGCGGGCGCGCGCCGAGCGCGCCGCGGCGTTCCACGGTCGCGCGCTGGCGCGGCTCGACGGCACGTGGGTCGGGCAGGGCGAGCGCGGCGTGCGCTTTCTCGCCGATCGGATGCACCCGTACGTGGCCGACCTCGACGTCTTCGGTGAGGGCTCGCTCTTCCAGTACCTCTGCACCGCGCGCACGCGCGCCGGCCAGACGACGCTCGCCGCGTGGCTGGCCGCGCCGGCGGAGCCCGACGAGATCCGCGCGCGCCAGGCGGCGGTGGCCGAGCTGCGCCCGCTGCTCGACCTGCGCGAGACGTTGGCGCTGGCGGGTGAGGACGTCGACGCCGAGGTCGAGGCAGAGCGGATCGCCGCGTGGGGCGCCGCGGGCGGTCCCGCGTCGCGCGCGGGACGCGGGCTCGTGGCGACGGCGGCCGCGATCGCGGCGATGGCGGTCGTGGCGTGGGCCGCGGGCGCGCTGGCGGGCTGGGTGCTGGTGGTCGCGCTCGGCCTCGAGGGGGCGGTGGCGCTCGCGCTGCGGCCGCGTGTCGCGCGCGTGCTGCACACCGTCGAGCTGCCGGCCCGCGAGCTGGCGGTGCTGGCGGAGCTGCTCGCGGTGATCGAGCGGCAGCGCTTCCGTGCGCCGCGTCTCGCCGCGCTCGCCGCGGCGCTCATGACCGACGGCCTGCCGCCGTCGCGGCAGGTGGCGCGTCTTGGCTGGCTCGTCCAGCTCCTCGACGCGCGCCGCAACCAGCTCTTCGCGCCGATCGGCTGGGTGCTGCTCTGGACGACGCAGCTCGCGCTCGCGGTCGAGGCGTGGCGGGCCGCGTGCGGCGGCGCGATCGGGCGCTGGATCGCGGTGGCGGGCGAGCTCGAGGCCCTCTGCGCGCTGGCGGCGCACGCCTACGAGCATCCCGACGACGCCTTCCCGGAGCTGACCGCGGCCGGCCCGCGGCTCACGGGCGAGGGGCTCGCGCACCCCTTGCTGCCGGAGGCGCGCGCGGTGCGCAACGACGTCGATCTCGGTGACCCCCTGCGCGTCGTCGTGGTGAGCGGCTCGAACATGTCGGGCAAGAGCACGTGGCTGCGGGCGATCGGGACGAACGTCGTGCTGGCGCAGGCGGGGGGCACGGTGCGCGCGCGCCGGCTCGTGCTGTCGCCGCTCGCGGTGGGCGCGGCGATCCGCGTGCAGGACTCGCTCCTCGAAGGGACGTCGCGTTTCTACGCCGAGATCACGCGGCTGCGCACGGTCGTGGCGCTCGCCGAGGGCCCGCGGCCGGTGCTCTTCCTGCTCGACGAGATTCTCTCGGGCACCAATTCGCACGACCGCCGCATCGGCGCGGAGGCGGTGGTGCGCGGGCTCGCGGGGCGCGGGGCGATCGGGCTGGTGACGACGCACGACCTCGCGCTCGCGCAGGTCGCCGACGCGCTCGGTGCCGCCGGGGCGAACGTGCACTTCGCGGACCAGCTCGTCGACGGGGCGTTGCGCTTCGACTACCGGCTGCGGCCGGGCGTCGTCGCGCGCAGCAACGCGCTGGCGCTCATGCGCGCGGTCGGGCTCGAGGTCTGACCCGCTGTTCGTGAAGAACGGCGGTGACGCTACCGCCGTGCCGCCGACAGGCTCGGCGCCTGGTAGAGCGGCGGCTCGTCGTGGAACGGGCGATGGTCGTGGTCGCCGATGAACGCGTCGAACTCGAGCCCGAGCCGTCCGAACGCGGGGTCGGACTCGAAGCGGTGCATGTCGGCCGGGTTCTCGAACGCCCACACGGTCGTGATCGACGGCGTGCGCGTGCGGTCGACGAAGGTGTCGATGCGGGTGAGCCCCGGGGCGGCGAGGAAGCCGGCGGCGCCCTTGTCGCGGAACCATTCCTCGAGCGCCGCGAGCTTGCCGTCGTTCACGCGGTAGCTCATCACGAGGAACGCCCCCTCTTTCGTCGCGGGCGGCGCCGGGAGCTGCTGTGGCTGTGGGGCCTGGAGCGCCTGGACCACGTCGGCCGGCAGCGGGATCACGTTGGGGTTGGTCCGCGTCGCCGCGCCCGCCATGGCGGCGTGGTCGTGCGGACCGCCGAGGCTCTGCAGGTAGGCGACCAAGTCGGCGAGCTGGCCGAGCGTCAGGTCGGGATACGAGGGCATGAGCGAGTGGCCGTCGGGGCCGATGTAGCCGGGGCCGTCGACGAGTACCGCGTCGGGGTTGAGGATCGCCTCCGCGAAGTATTCCGCCGGATGATGGGCGCCCATGCCGGTCAGCTCGGGGCCGACGCGGTCGCCGGTGTTCTTCTCGCCGGAAAACGACTCGCCCGCGATCGCGTGGCAGGCGAAGCAGCCGAAGTCCATGAATGCCTGCCGGCCGGCGCGCGGGTCGCCGGGTGGGGGCGTGAAGTGCCAGCCCGGCGGCACGCCGCCGGTGGCGTGGAGCGCGGCCATCGTGACCCGCGGGCCGGGTCTGGCGGCGGGCCGCACCGGCGCCGGATGGTCGCGGTCTGCACAGGAGGTGGCGACGACGAGGAGCGAGAGCAGCAGCGCGCGTGGCATGGCCGCGCATCTTGGTGGGCGGACGGGCGGCTTGCAATCGACGGGGCGGCTTCCCATCATCGGCCGACCATGACTCGCGCCGTGGGTGTCGCGCTCGCGATCGCCGTGCTGGTCGCGGGCCCCGCGCGCGCCGGCCGGCTCCGCGTCGGCGATCGACTGCCGGCCTTCGCGCTACGCGACTGGCAGGGCCGGCCGCTCGCGGCGTCGTCGCTGCGCGGGCGGGTCGTGTGCCTCGACTTCTGGGCGACGTGGTGCCCCACGTGTACGACCGCGCTGCCGGCGCTCGACGCGGTCGCGCGGCGGCACCCGGAGGCGACGGTGCTGGCCGTCGGGGTCGACGACCGGCTCGCCGACGGCGATCGCTTCGTCGCCACGCGCCTGCCCGCCCCCGCGCTCACGCTCGCGCGCGATCCCGGCGGCGACCTGCTCGCGCGTCTCGGCGCCGACGGCATGCCGGCGCTCTGGGTCGTCGACCGCGACGGCATCGTGCGCCTGGCCGTCGCGGCATACACGCCCGAGCGGCTCGAAGAGGTCGAGCGACTGTTGGCCGAGCTGGCGCGCGCGGCACCATGACCCGCGTCATACCGACGGGCGGGCGACTCGGCGTAGGGCGGCGGCATGAAGTCGGTTGCCAACGTCGGACTGGTGGATGTCCAGGGGGTGTACGCGGGCCAGGAGGGAGACCTCTGGGAGCTCGTGATGGGTCAGCAGATCCACATCGGCGGATTCCAGTCGTCGATGGACCTGGCCGAGCGCGCGGGGATCGGCGCCGGCATGCGCGGGGTCGACCTCTGCTGCTGCAACGGCGCGGGGATGCGATTCCTGGTGCGCTTCCGCAACGTCGCGGCGATGACCGGCGTCGACGCCACCGAGACGGTGGTGGAGCGCGGTCGCCAGCGCTGCGCGGCCGAGGGGCTCGGCGATCGCATTCGTTTCGTGCTCGGCGACGCGTGCGACAGCGGCTTGCCGGCCGCGAGCGCGGACTTCGTCTGGGGCGAGGACGCGTGGTGCTACGTCGTCGACAAGGCGCGGCTCGTCGCGGAGGCGGCGCGCATCGTCAAACCCGGCGGGACGATCGCCTTCACCGACTGGGTCGAGGGACCGGCCGGCATGTCGCAGGCCGAGGCGGAGCGCTTCATGCGGTTCATGAAGTTCCCCAACGTGCAGGACATTCCGGGCTATGCGCAGGCGCTTCGCGACCGTGGCTGCACGATCGTGGCCGCCGAGGACACGGGCCGCTTCCCGGCCTACATGGATCTGTACATGAGCATGCTGACCATGCAGCTCACCTACGACGCGCTGCGGATCATCGGCTTCGACACGGCGGTCATGGAGGCGATGGCGGGCGAGATGCAGTTCATCCGCGACCTCGCGCACGCGGGCAAGATCGCGCAGGGGCGATTCATCGCGCGCCGCTCGTAGCGGGCGGGTTCCGTGAGCTGGGTCTGCCTCGTCCTCGCCATCGCCTTCGAGGTGTCGGGCACGACGTGCATGAAGCTGTCGCAGGGCTTCGCCCGGACCGGCCCGTCGGTGCTGGTGTTCGTCTTCTACGGGCTCAGCATCGTCTTCCTGACGCTGGCGGTGCAGCGGCTCGACATCAGCGTCTCGTACGCGGTGTGGTCGGGCCTGGGGACGGCGGCGATGGCGGTCGTCGGCGTCGCGCTGTTCGGCGAGGCGATGACGGCCGTCAAGGCGCTCGCGATCGCGCTGATCATCGCCGGCGTCGTCACGGTCAACCTCGGCTGGTGAGCGGCGGGCGCCACGACCGGCCCGGATCCGCGCGCCGGGTGTGTGCCGGCCTTCGCAGCGGCCACGGCCCCCAGGTGGCCGGGTAGCACCGCCAAGCCGCGTTCAATCCGGCGGAGCGGGCTCAGTGACACGTGGGTGCGCGAGCGGGGCTCGGCGCGGAACCGTTCGTGGACCATCTCGACGAGCCGGGTCTGGCTCCACCCCTCGAGGCCACGGAGCGCCCGCATGGCTTCGCGGTCGACGGAAGCGGTCAGGGATCGCGCCATGGACGCAGCGTCCCGCGCTGTGCGGCCCCCGGGCTACGCGCGCGTGGCACTCCGTCGTAACCGCCGGACGGAAGGGGCTACTCTGCCGGGCGGACTCGCAGCCGCCCCGGCTCCGCCGTGACGATCGCCCCGCGAGCCAGCTCATCCCCGTGATCTCGGAGGATTCCGACCGCGACTTGCCCTTGCGAGCGCGCCGCGATGTCAACGAGTCGCACGATGCCCGAATGTCGCTCGCCCCGCACGATCGCGAGCTCGCCGAAGTCCTTGTCGAGTGTCACGAGAACACGACGCTCGTGATGCGCGATGGCCAGGATCTCGTCGTCGCCGGGGTCGGCGTTCCAGTCCCCAGCCCAGACGACGTCGTGCCCTGCGTCGAGGATGGGTCCACGGGCACCACCCCAGACGCACGTGTCCAGGAGGACCTTCACGTCGGGCGTTCGACCGGGACGGGGACCACCCGTTCGTGACCGACGAGGCGGCGAGCGTAGAGGAGGCACGCGCGGACGTCATCGGGTTCCAACCATGGGTACCCGGCCATGATCGTCTCCACGCTATCCCCGGCCGCGAGCATGCCGAGAACGTGCTCCACGGCCAGCCGGCGTCCGCGTAAGATGGGCTTGCCAGCGAAGATCGCCGGGTTGGTCGTGATCCGCGCAAGAAGCTTGCCTTCGTCCATCGGGTCGCCTCCTCGAAGCCAGTGCCGCAGTCTACCGCGCCGTCGCGCTGAGGGACAGCCTCGCACGCGCTTTGCGGCCCCCGGCTCCGCGCGCGTGGCGATCGCTCGTGACCGCACGGTGAACGACAGATGATGGGTGTTGAGCGCAAGGTGGGCGCGGCTTCTTCTCCACTGGGATTCGCCGCGCCACGCCGCACGGCCGTGCGGTTGACAACCCGCGCTGCACGCGATTTCACGGCCGCCATGGGTTTCTCCCGCCCGCGTGACGCGATCGTCGTCCTGGTGATCCTGCTCGGTGCGCTCGGCTGCGGTGGCAGCGGCGGAGGCGGTGGGACGCCGGCGTCCGCGGCGCGCCCCGTGCAGGAGCCCCTCGCCGGTGGGCCGTATCCGGCGCTGCTGCTTGCGCAGGCGCAGTTCGTCGCGGGCACGGGCGCTGACGGCAAGGCACAGCCGGTACCGGGCGCGGCGCGGCTGCTGATCGTGCGGCGGACGCCCGAGGGGTGGCGGACGGTGACGCTCGAGGACCCGGACTCGAACGTGTTCCACAAGGCGCTGCCGTGGGCCGGCGGCCTGCTCACGATCGGCGGCCAGCAGGCGCTGCTCAAGACGTGGCGCTTCGAGGGCGGCGCGTGGAAGCAGGACACGCACTGGAGCCCGAAGTTCGGCGGCAAGTTCGATCGGCTGCGCGACGTCGAGCTGGGCGACGTCGACGGCGACGGCACCGACGACCTCGTGATCGCCACGCACGATCAGGGCGTGATCGCGGTCGTGCACCCCGAGCAGAACTGGCGCGTCGAGGAGGTCGCGCGGCAGGCGAACACCTTCGTCCACGAGATCGAGATCGGCGACGTGAACAAGGACGGAAAGCCGGAGTTCTTCGCCACGCCGTCGACGCCGAACAAGCTCGAGGAACAGCAGGCGGGCGAGGTGCGTGTCTACCGCCGCGGGGCGAACGGCTGGGAGCACGGCGTCGTCGAGGCGCCGCCCGACACGCACGCGAAGGAGATCCTCACCGCCGATGTCGACGGGGACGGCACGTCGCTGTTCGTCGTCTGGGAAGGGACGGTGGGCGCGGGTGGCGCGCTCGTGCGGCCGGTGACGATCAAGCAGTACCGCGGCCGCGACGGCGGCTTCACGAGCATGGACGTCACGACCATCCCCGACCGCCTCATGCGCGCGCTGCAGGCGGGCGACGTGAACGGCGACGGCAAGGTCGATCTGGTCGGCGGCGCGCTGTCGTCGGGCCTCTGGCTCATCGAGCAGGACGGCCAGGGCGGCTGGCGGAAGTCGGTCATCGACCAGGCCTCGTCGGGCTTCGAGCACCCGGTGTGCCTCGCCGACCTCGACGGCGACGGGAAGCTCGAGGTGTACGTCGCCTCGGAGGACCAGGGCGAGCTGCGCCAGTACCGCTGGGACGGGCAGCGGTTCGTGAAGACGGTGCTCGCCCCGCTGCGCAAGGGCGACATCACGTGGAACATCACCGCCGCGACGCTGTGACGCGGCGGCTCAGATCGCCGGCAGCTTGGGCCGCCGCGCCACGATGACGACCGAGCGCACCGTGCCCGTGCCGGCCTCCTGCCCGATCACGAAGCTCACGTTCTCCTCGCGCAGCAGCCAATCGAGGAAGTCGCGGAGCGGCATCTGGTCGACGCGGCAGCCACGCGGCATCGTCGACAGCTCCCCGGCGCCGACGAGCTGAAAGCGCGCCTCGCGGGCGAGCTGCTCGAGCACCGACCGGGTGCTCACCGCGCGGGCGTGGAGCGTCACCGCGCCGTGGGCGAGGGCCAGGTCGACGTGCTCGACCGTGGGGCCGTCGTCGGCCGCGCGGACCGAGCCGCTCAGCAGCAGTGCCAGGAGCGGCGGAAGGACGCGGGGCCAGCGCGGTGCCATGTCCCGCTATCGGCCGACCGGCCCCGCGGCTTTAGCGCGCTCCGCGGCGCGGGTCGAGTTCGAGTCGGAGGCATGCGTGCGGGATGGGGAGAGGCGGCGGCCGCGCAGTGGGGCCCCCGGCGGCCTCGCCCGCCTATGGCTCCACGTTGGCCGCCGCCTCTCCCCTCCCGGTCGGTGACGGACCGCGAACTCGCTCCGCTCCGCGACGGCGCGCATGCTGGCGGGCGCTGGGCGCGCGTGGTAGGGAGCCGGGCGATGCGGTGGAGGAGCGGGATCGCCGCGGCCATGTTCGCCGTGGCTGTCGCGCGCGGGGCCGGAGCCGAGACGCTCACGCTTGCCGGCGCCCTCGCCCGCGCCCGCGCCGACCACCCCACGGTGCGTGCGGCCGCGGCCGACGTCGAGGCCGCCCGCGGCCGCTTGGTCCAGGCCGGGATCATCCCCGCCAACCCGGTCGTGTCGGCCGATCTCTCCCGCCACGCGAACAGCAACCCGACCGAGGTGAACCTCGACCGCGGCGTCGACGTCGCGCAGGAGGTCGAGATCGGCGGCCAGCGGGGGTTGCGCCGCACGGCGGCGCGGACCGACGTCGCGCGGGCCGAGCGGGTGCTCGCCGACCGCGTGCGCGGCGTCGATGCCGAGGTGCGGCGCGCCTTCGCGGGCGTGCTCGCGGGCGAGCGCCGGCGTGCTGCCGCGGCCGACGCCGCCGCGCTCGCCGCGCGCCTGCTCGAGGTCACGCGCCGCCGGGCGCGGGCCGGCGACGTCGGCGCCCTCGACGTCGACCTCGCCCGCATCGACGCGGCCCACGCCGAGGAGGCGCGCGTGGTCGCCGAGACCGAGGTCGCGAAGGCCGCCGACCGGCTCGCGAGCGCGCTCGGGGGCGGGGCGGGCGAGCCGTTCGTGCTCGCCGCCGAGCCCGACGACCTCGTCGACCCGGCGCCGGAGGACGCTCTCGTCGCGCGCGCGCTCGCGGGCCGCCCCGACCTCGACGCGGCCCGCCTCGATCGCGACCGGCTCGTGGCCGAGGCCGACCTCGGCCGCCGCCGCGCCCTGATTCCCAACCCGACCGTGCACGGGTTCTACCGCCACGAGCAGAACGTCGAGCAGATCGCCGGGGGATCGATCGACATCCCGCTGCCGGTGTGGAATCGCGGCCAGGGCGACGAGATCGCGGCGCGCGCGGCCGTGAGCGCCGCCGCGATCGAGGCCGAGCGCCTCGCGCGCGAGATCCCGCGCCAGGTGCACCTCGCCTACGTGCGCCGCGCCGCCGCGGCGCGGGCGTGGGAGCGCTACCAGCAGTCGGTGCTTCCGGCGGCACGCGCCGCCGGGACGCGCGTCGAGCGGGCGTACGCCGCCGGCTACCTCGGTCTTCCCGAGGTGCTCGCGCAGCGCGACCGCCTCCTGCAGACACGCGCCGACGCGATCACCACCTGGCTCGAGCTGCACGAAGCCGATGCCGACCTGCGCGAGGCCGTCGGCGAGGAGGTGCGATGAGACGTGCGGTCGTGGTCGCGATCCTGCTCGTGCTCGCCGCGTGCGAGCGCGGCGATCCGACGGAGCACGGCGAGGCCGTCGCACCGCCGGCCACGGCGGCCGTGCCCGGGGTCGCGACGGAGTCCGCCGTGACGGCCACGGTGCACGACGTGCGCCACGCGCCGGTCACGGTGGTCGGCGACGGCGAGCCGCCGGAGGTGCGCGACGCGCGCCGCGAGCTGCTCGAGGCGGAGGCGCGCGAGCGGCAGGCGGCGCAGCAGGCGGCGCGGTTGGAGGGCCTGTCGAAGGGCGCGGTGGCGCCGGCGAAGGACCTCGAAGCCGCGCGGGCCGACGCGGCGGCGGCGGCGGCGACCGCGGGGCGTGCGCGCCAGGCGCTGGCGGCGTTCGGCACCGCCGTCGCGCAGCAGCCGCTCGCCGCCGGCGAGCGCTGGGCGATCGCGCAGGTGGCGCAGCGCGACCTCGCCCTGATCGCGTCGGGCGGCGCCGCGACGCTCGTGGCGGACGCGTTCCCGGGACGAACCTTCGCGGCGCGGGTCGATGCGGCGGCGGCCTACGTCGACCCGGCGACGCGGGCCGCGCCCGTGCGCCTGCGCGTCGCCGACCCCGAGGGGGTGCTCCGTCCCGGGATGTCGGGCGCGGTGGCGATCGAGATGGGGGCCGCGCGCCAGGCGGTGGTCGTGCCGGCGGCGGCGGTCGTGTACGACGCCGCGCAGCCGGTGGTGTTCGTCGCCGGCGCCGAGCGCTACAGCGCGCGCCCGGTGCGGCTCGGGGTCGCGGTCGATGGCCGGGTCGAGATCGTGGACGGCATTGCGGCCGGCACCCCGATCGTGACCACGGGCGCCGCCAGCCTGCTCTCGGCGGCCCGCTTGCCGGCCGAGGCGGACTGACGCGCGATGCTCGCCCGGCTGGTCGGCGCGGCGCTCGAGCATCGTGCGGTCGTCTTCCTCCTCGCGACGGCGCTCGCGCTCGTCGGGCTGTTCAGCGTCTACACCGCGCCGTTCGACGTGTTCCCCGAATTCGCGCCGCCGATCGTCGACGTCCAGACCGAGGCGCCGGGGCTCTCCGCGGCCGACGTCGAGGCGCTCGTCACCCGGCCGCTCGAGATGGCGCTCGCGGGCGCCCCCGATATCTGGCGGCTGCGCTCGTCGTCGGCGCCGGGGCTCTCGGTGGTGACGGCGATGTTCCCCTACGGTACCGACGCCTACCGTGCGCGCCAGTTCGTGATCGAGCGGCTGGCGCTGGCCGCGGAGCAGCTCCCCGCGGGTGTGCGTCCGGCGGTGGCCCCGCTCGCCTCCGCGCTCACCACCGTGCTCGCGATCGGGCTCCGCGGCGACGGGGGGACGTCGGCGCTCGCGCTGCGCGACCTCGCCGAGTGGACCGTGCGCCCGCGGCTCCTCGCCGTGCCCGGCGTCGCCGACGTGGTGCTCTACGGCGGGGCGGTGCGCGAGGTGCAGGTGACCACCACTCCGGAGCGCCTGTGGGCCGTCGGCGCGTCGCTCGACGATCTCGCCGCGGCGGTCACGGCGGCCGACGCGCCCGCGGGGTCGGGCTTCCTCGACCGCGGTGGACAGCGGATGCCCACCTGGCTCGACGGGCGCGTGCGGCGCCTCGACGACCTCGCGCGCGCGCCGCTGCCCGGGCGGACCGCGGTGCCGCTGTCGGCGGCGGCCGAGGTCGCGGAGGGCCCCGCGGTCGCGGTCGGCGAAGGGGTCGTGAACGGCGAGCCGGGCGTCGTCCTGCTCGTCACGCGCCAGCCGGGGGTCGACGTGCTGACGGTCACCCGCGCGGTCGAGGACGCGCTCGGGGCGGTGGCGAGCGTGCTGCCGCCGGGGGTGCGCGTCGACCGCGCGCTCTTCCGGCAGGCGACGTTCGTGGCGCACGCGCTCGGGAACCTCGGCCGCGCGCTCGTCGCCGGCGGTGTCCTGGTGTCGATCGTGCTGCTGCTGTTCCTCGGCCAGGTGCGCGCCGCGGTGGTGAGCGTCGTCGCGATCCCGCTGTCGCTGCTGGCGGCGGTGACCATCCTGCGCGCGTGCGGGGCGACGATCAACGTGATGGTGCTGGGCGGCCTCGCGATCGCCGTCGGCGAGGTCGTCGACGACGCCATCATCGACGTCGAGAACGCGTGGCGGCGGCTGCGCATGGCGCCGGCGGGCGCGCGGGCGCTCGACGTCGTGCTGCGCTCCTCGGTCGAGGTGCGCAGCGCCGTCGTCTACGCGACGCTGATGGTCGCGCTCGTCTTCCTGCCGGTGCTCATGCTCGGTGGGGTCGAGGGGGCGCTCTTTCGACCGCTGGCGACTGCCTACGTGCTGGCGGCGCTCGCGTCGCTGGTGGTGGCGCTCACGGTGACGCCCGCGCTCGTGCTCGTCCTCCTTCCCCAGGCGCGGTCGACGGAGCCGTCCGCGCTCGCGCGCGGCCTGCGCGTGCGCTACGAGCGGACGCTCGCGCGCGTGCTCGAGCGACCGCGGTTCGTGATCGGGGTGAGCGTCGCGACGCTGGTCGCCGGGGTCGCGCTGACGCCGCTGCTGCGGCTCGAGTTCCTGCCCGAGTTCCACGAAACCAACTTCGTCATGCACATGACCGGCGCGCCGGGCGTGGGCCTGGCCGAGACCGCACGCGTCGGGGCGGAGGCCCAGCGCCGGCTGCTGGGGGTGCCGGGCGTGCACACGGTGGCGCAGATGATCGGCCGCTCGACCCTGTCGGAGGACACCTGGGGCGCCGAGCGCAGCGAGCTGCTCGTGCAGCTCGAGCCCGGCGTCGATGCGGAGGCCGTCACCGCCGCGCTGCGTGCGCGCGCGGCGACGGTCGGCGGCTTCGCGTTCGACTTGAAGCAGTACCTCAACGAGCGCATCGAGGAGCTGCTCGAAGGCACGGGCGCCGCGCTGGTCGTGCGCCTGCGCGGCGACGACCTGCGCGCGCTCGAGCAGGCGGCGCTCGCGGTCGCGGCGCGCGCGGCCGACGTGCCGGGCGCGGTCGACGTGCAGGCGGCCGGCGCTCTCACCGCGCCCGGCGTCCGCGTGCGCCCGCGCCGCGAGGACCTCTTGCGCCTCGGCGTGCCCGCCGTGGAGGTGGGGCGCGCGCTGCGCGCGGCGCTCGGTGGCATCCCGGTCGGGCGCCTCGTGGAGGAGGCGCGACAGGCGGACGTCGTCCTGCGTCTCGCGAGCGACGCGGCCGGCGAGCCCGCGCGGCTCGGTGCGTTGCCGGTGCCGGCGGGCGGCGGGCGGCTCGTGCCACTCGGCGACTTGGCCGACGTCGACGTCGCACCGCTGCGCACGGCGATCACGCACGAGGACGGGGTGCGCACGATCGTGGTGCGTCTCGACGCGCGCGGGCGCCCGCTGGCCGCGGTGGCGCGCGACTTGGCGGCGGCGGTGGGGACGATGCGGCTGCCCGCTGGCGTCTACGCCGAGGTGGGGGGCGAGTACGAGGCTGCGGCCGCGGCGCGGACGCGGCTCGTCGGCCTCGGTGCCCTCGCGCTGATCGGCATCTTCGTGCTCCTGCTCGTCGACTTCCGCTCGCCGCGGCTGGCGGCGCTGGTCATGGTGAACGTGCCGCTCGCGTTCGTCGGCGGCATCGGCGCCGTGCTGCTCGCCGCGGGCGGGCGGCTCTCGCTCGGCGCGATCGTCGGCTTCGTCACGGTGTTCGGGATCACGGTGCGCAACGGCATCGTGCTGGTCGCGCATTTCCGGCACGTCGAGGCGGAGTTGGGACGACGCCTCGGTGCCGTGGAGCTGGTCCGCGCCGCGGGCGATCGGCTCGCCCCGATCGTCATGACCGCGCTGGTGACCGGCATCGCGCTCCTGCCGCTGCTGGCGCTCGGCGGACACGCGGGCGGAGAGATCGAGCAGCCGATGGCGCTCGTCATCGTGGGCGGGCTCGTCACCGCCACCTGGCTCAACCTCTTCGTCGTGCCGTTGTGGTACGCGCGCCGCGCCCCGGAGCCGGAACGCGCGTGATCCGCGCGCGGGACGCCCTCCTGCTCGCGGTGCTGGCGGCGGTGCTCTTCGTCTGGCCGCTCCACGCGCCGCCGATCACGACCCGCGGCGAGGCGCGCGAAGCGATGGTCGTGCGCGACATGGCGCGCAGCGGGCACTGGGTCCTCGGCTACCGGCTCGGCGTGGTCGCCTCGAAGCCGCCCTTCTACCACTGGCTGGCGCTCCTGCCGGTGCGGGTCGTCGGCCCGTCGGCCGCGGCCGTGCGGCTCCCGTCCGCGCTCGGCGCGTGGACCATGGCCGCCGCGACGCTCGCGGGCGGCACGGCGCTCGGCGGACCTGCGACCGGGTGGCTCGCGGTGGGTGTGCTCGCCGCCACGCGACTGTTCTGGGAGTCCGCGCTCGAGGCGCGCGTCGACATGGTCTTCGCGGCGGCGGTGACGGTTGCGCTGGCCGCGTTCCTCTGCTGGTGGCGCGGCTCGCGTGCGGCGCCACCGATCGCGTGCTGGGCGGCCATGACCTGCGCGGTGCTGACGAAGGGGCCGGCCGGCGCCGTGGTGCCGGCGCTGGTGATCGTCACCTTCCTGGCGCTCGAGCGCCAGCTCGGCCTGCTGCGCCGGTTGTGGTCGTGGCCGGCGGCGCTCGCGAGCGCCGCGGTCGTGCTCGGGTGGTACGGTCTCGCGTGGCGCACGGGCGGCCGCCAGTTCGTGGCGGTGCAGCTCCTGCGCGAGAACGTCGATCGCCTCGTCGGCACCGGCGCGTTTCACGCGCGCCGCCAGCGTGTGCTCTCGCTGCTCAAGCTCGAGGGTGCGTTCGCGGTCCATCTGTTCCCGTGGAGCCTGGTGGTTCCCTGGAGCCTCTGGCGATGGTGGCGCGGTGAGCGGGAGGACGCGGGCGGCCGCTTTCTCCACGTCTGGTGGGTCGTGGTGCTTGCGACGTTCAGCGTCGCGGCGGGCAAGCGTGGGGTCTACCTGTTGCCGCTCTATCCGCCGATCGCGCTCCTGGTCGCGCGCGTTCTGGCGCCGGTGGTCGCGCGCGGAGGCTGGCGCGCGCGCGGGGTCGTGGCCGGCGTCCTCGCGCTCGCGCTGGTCGCCGCGGTCGGCGTGCAGGCGCTGCGCGTGCGGCGGGCGCACCGCGACGCGGGCCTCGTCGCGTTCGCACGGGAGGTGCAGCGCCTGGTTCCCGCGGGTGTGCCGCTGCGCGCCGTCCGGACCTTCGACGAAGACGACTACGTGACGCTCGGCTGGCTTCTCGACCGCCCGCTCGAGCGGACCGACGTCGCGTGTCCGCCGGGCGCGTTCGTCCTCGAGCCCGGGGCGCGCACGAACGAGCCGGCGATCGTCGCCGCGTCCGAGCGGCGGGGGCGGCGGCTGCGCCTGCGCCGCTGCGCCGCTACGCCGGTTTCCGCGCGACCAGGACCGCCTCCCACAGCGTGAAGAACATCGTGCCGTTCGCCCACCGCGGCGCAAGCAGCGGCACGAGCGCGGATGGCAGCGTCCGTGCCATCGCGAGCAGGCGGTCCTTGTCGGCCGCGGCGACGTGCTGGCGGTCGGCCCACTCGTGGAACTCGAATTCCTTGGTGAGGCGCCGCACGACGTCGACGACGAGGCCGACGCTCTCGACGAGGTCCACCAGCGACGTGAGCGAGAGCACCTCGTGGTGGGACGGGTCGCGCAGGCGCTCGAAGGTGTTGTAGTGCGTGGCCGCCGCCGGCTCGACGACGACGACGTTGTCGGTGAAGCCGAGCGTGCCGCCGGGGCGCAGCACGCGGGCGAGCTCGAGCATGGCGCGCCCCGGCCGCGGAAAATGGTGGAAGGCGAGGCGGCAGGTGACGAGGTCGAAGCTCGCGTCGGGGAAGGGGAGGGCCTCGGCGTCGCCCGCGCGCACCTCCACGTTCGTGAGCCCGCGCTCGGCGGCGAGGCGGGCTGACGTCTCGAGCATGGGGGCCGTCAGGTCGAGCGCGACCGCGCGGCGGACGCGCGGCGCGAACGCGAGCGCCGTGTGGCCCGCGCCGGTGGCGACGTCGAGCAGCTCCCATGCCGGCGCCGGGTGCACCTCCGCGAGCAGGACGGCCAAGCTCTCGCCCCGCGCGTGCACGTCGCTCACCGCATACGCGGCGGCCGAGGCGCCGAACTGCGCCTGCACCCGTTCCTTGATGATCTCGGCCATGCGCTCGAGTCTATCGCGCACGCCGGGGCGCGGGTGCAACTACAGGAGCCGCCCGGCGCCGAGACCGGCGAGCGCGGCGGCGAGCCCGGTGACCAGGCTGGCGCCGGCATAGAGGAGCGCGGTGCCGAGGTTGCCGGCCTCGGCCAGGCGCAGCGTCTCGTAGCTGAACGTCGAGAACGTCGTGTACGCGCCGAGGAAGCCGACCGCCACGAGCGGGCGCATGAACGGCGGCAGGCCGCGCGACTCGGCGGTGCCGATCAGCAGCCCGAGCGCCGCGCTGCCGGTGACGTTGATGAGGAACGTCGCGAACGGGAACACCGTCGCGATGCGGCTGCCGATCCACACGCCGAGCACGTAGCGGACGACGGCGCCGATCGACCCGCCGAGCGCGACCCAGAGCACCTCCCAGCCCACGCCGGCGCACCTATCACGGCGATACGGCGGAGCTAAACGGGTGGAGGACCCGCGGTGGAGTGTGAGAGGCTACGGACGACACCGCAGTGTCGCGGTCTTGTTTCCTGGCCTGACGCGTTGCGGCCGGCCGGGCCGAACGTCGAAGAAGTCTCCGGCATTCTGCCCGAGCACGCAGGGCCCGATGGGCACGCCGCAGACGGTCGAGCCGGGCCGAGCTCGACGATCTGGCTATCGCCGCGCCGCCGCTCGCGCCGTCCCCAGCACCGCGAGGACGACGCCGGTGAGCGCGACCTCGGTCGGGCCGAGCGGCAGATCCCAGCGGTACGAGCACCAGAAGCCGGCGAACGCCATCAGGCCGCCGAGCGCCGCGCTGACGAGCGAGAAGCTCAGCATGTGGCGCGTGACCATGCGCGCCGCGAGCGGCGGCACGACCAGGAACCCGAAGGTGACGAGCGGCCCGGCCGTCATCACGCCGAAGGAGATCGTGACGCCGATCAGCAGGTAGAGGATGCCGTCCCAGAGGCCGGCGCGCTTGCCGAGCACGATTGCCATCTCGCGGTCGAACGAGACCAGCAGCAGCTCCTTGCGGAAGGCGAGCAGCACGACCGCGACCGTGCCGAGCCCGCCGGCGAGCAGCGCGAGGCCGCCGCCGCTGGTGGTGATGATGTCGCCCTTCAGCAGGTTCACCATCTGCGCCTCGCCGAAGGGGTCGACCGCGACGAAGAGCAGCGTCGCCGCCGCCGCGAGCGCGTACGCGGTGCCGATGCGCGCCTCGACCGTCTCGCGCCCGCGCCGCTCGAGCGCGGCCAGGACCAAGAGCCCGCCCAGGGTGAAGGTGACCGATCCGACGAGCGCGAGCAGGCGCTCGGGCCGCACGCCGTGCTCGTGGCCGTGGGCGACCGAGGAGAAGACCAGGAACGCGAAGGCGATGCCCGCGGCCGACATCTGCGGCAGCGCGACGCCGAGGAAGATCATCCGCCGCAGCAGGAAGTACCCGCCCACCAGCGGGCACACGAGGCCCACCACGACGCTGCCGACGAGCGCGTCGCGCAGCAGGAAGCCGGGGCGCAGGATCTCGAGCAGCGTGTCCATCAGACCAGCTCCGGTACGCCGAACAGCTCGGCCAGCCGTGCCGGCGCGAGCAGCTCCGCGGCGGTCCCCTTGGTGACGGCGCCGTCGGCCACCCACAGCACGCTGCCGCCCATCGCCCGCACCATGCGCAGGTGGTGGCTCACGAGCACGACCGTGATCCCGCGCTCCCGATTGAGCCCTTGGATGAGCTCCATGATGCCGGCCTCGGCTGCCGGGTCGATGCCGGCGGTGGGCTCGTCGAGCAGCAGCACCTCGGGCTCGACCGCGAGCGCGCGCGCGATCAGCACGCGCTGGCGCTGCCCGCCCGACAGCTCCCAGAAGGGCCGATCGGCGACCCCATCGAGCCCGACCCGCTCGAGGCACTCCGCCGCGAACCGCCGGCGGCGCCGGCCGACCGGCTGGAGCGGCCGCAGGCGCGCCCACGTCCCCATGAGCACGACCTCGAACGCGGTGAGCGGGAAGATGGGGTCGAGGGCCTCTTTCTGCGGCACGTAGCCGGGCGGGTGCGCGGCGCGGTCGAAGCCGTACTCGATGCGCCCGCCGAGCGGCGCGATGAGGCCGAGCATGCCGCGAAAGAGCGTCGTCTTGCCGGCGCCGTTCGGGCCGAGCAAGGCGATGGACTCGCCGCGCGCGACCGTGAACGACACGCGCGACAGGACCGGCCGGCCCTCGTACCCGAGGCTCACGTCCCGGAGCGCGATCATCGTCATGGCGCGAGCGCCGCCTGCACCTGCCGCACGGCGTAGTCGAGCAGCTCCACGTAGTCGTGCGCCTCCGGGCCGCCCGGCATGAGCGGGATGCGGACGACCTTCGCCCCGGTCTTCTCGGCGACGAAGTCCGCGGTCTTCGGCTCGCGGAACGGCTCGACCAGGATCAGGCGCACCTTCGCCTCCGCCATGCGCGGCACCAGCTCGGCCAGGTGCGCCGGCGACGGGGGGATGCCCGGCTTGGGCTCGAGCGTGCCCACGACGTCGAGGCCGAACCGGGCGGCGAAGTAGTCGAACGCCCTGTGATACGTCACCACCTTCGTGCCGCGCGCGCCGGCGAGCGCACTCTGCCAGCCGCGCAGCCGCTCGTCGATGGTCCGACCGAAGGTCTCGGCGTTCCGCGTGAAGGTATCGCAGCGCGTGTGGTCGACCGCGCAGAGGCCGGCGGCGATCGTGCGGGCGGCGAGCGTCCCGTTCTCCGGATCGAGTAGGTAGTGTGGGTTGCCGAAGGGATGGACGTCGCCGAGCGAGCGGTCGAGCGCGGTCGGGACGTCTTTCATGGCGACGTTGGCGTTGGCGGCGATGCGGCCGGGCGCGCCGAGCGCGAGCCGGGGGTTGCGTGCGCCGTCGAGGAGCGGCGCCAGCCAGCCGGCCTCCAGCCCGGCGCCGCCCTCGACGAACGCCTCGGCCTGGTTGACGACGCGGATGAAGCTCGGTCGCGCGTCGACGAAGTGGGGATCCTCGCCGGGCCGCGCGAGGGACGTCACCTCGACCGCGTCGCCGCCGACGGCGGTGGCGATCGCGCCCAAGTCCGGGGTGGTGGCGACGACGTGCAGCGTCTCGGCGGCGCGCGCGGGCGCGACCGCGAGGAGCATCGCGAGCAGCAGTGTCGTGAGGTGCATCGGTGTCCCTCCGCTAGAACTTGTGCGCGGCGTGCTCGCCGAGCAGCAGCTCGAGCTGCACCCACACGGCGCTGTCGCTGCCGTGGATGCGCCCGTCGTCGTAATTGTACTGGAAGCGGAGCTTCGAGAACTCCGTCGGGAAGAACGTGAGGTTCGGCGAGACGCGCCAGCGCGCGGCGCGGTGCTCGTCCGGCGCGAACGCTCCGCGATCACCGCGCATCCAGTCGAAGCGCAGCCCGGCCACCCAGCGCTCGCGGAAGCCCCAGAGCGCCTGGGCGTAGGTGCCGTAGTCCTGCAGGGTCTCGGCGGGGAGCACGCGTGTCCCGGCGTCGGTGACCACGCCGCCCGCCTCGTAGCGGCGGCCGAGCGCCTCGGCCTGCAGCGCGACGAACGGGAAGCCGCCCGACTGCCACGCCGGCTTCCATTTCCAGTACACGTCGCCGCCGAAGATCTGCGTGCGCGTGTGGCGGCCCGAGTCGTTGGGACCGAAGCTCGCCGACACGCCCGTCACCAACGTCTGTGCGTCGGTCAGGTCGAAGGCGGCGACCCAGCGCGGCGTGTAGAGCAGGTCGCCCGGGCTCTTGACGCCGCGGTCGACCAGCGGCCGGCCGAAGAGCGTCGCGTCCTGTGTGTTGCGGAAGCTGAACGCGGTGCCGCCCTGGCTGTCCTGCACCGTGGCGAAGAGCTCGGAGTAGAACGGCGTCGGGAGGAGCCAGGAGAGCCGCGCGCCCGGGTTGCGCAGACCCTCGGGCCCGAGGAGGCGCGCGACGACGAGTGGCGAGTCGGCGAAGTCCCACGCGTGCGGGTGCTGCGGATTGATGCGCCCGATCTCGGTGAGGAACTGCCCGGCCTTGAGCTGCAGGTTCCAGGGCAGCGCAGTCGAGGCCCGTTACGCTTCCTCGAGCTCGACCTGGGTCTCGTTGTGCTCGTCGAGCTTGAAGACGACGTTGGCGAAGCCCTTGAAGTACGGATCGACCGCACCGTCGAATGCGATCTCGGCGTTGGGGAGCGTGAAGCCGCGCTGGTTGGGATCGTGGTCGCCGATCTCGAGGCTGGGCACGTCGGCGCGCGTCGACCAGCCGGCGTCGGTCAGCAGGTCGAGCGACAGGTTCAGGTAGTTGCGCCCGCTGCGCAGCAGCGCCATCGGCTGCGTCGGCGACCAGGTCGGCGTCGGCGCAGGCGCAGGCGGTGCGGCGGACGTCGGGTGCTCGCGCGTGAGGTGGTCGATGACCGCCTGCTGCTGCTCGATCTGCGCCTGCATCCGCCGGAGCTGACGCTGCATCGTCTCGAGCTCGTGGCGGAGCTGCTGGATCTCGTCGCCGGCCCGCGCCGGCGTCGCCTGCAGGCCGAGCACGAGCAGTGCGATCGAAAGACGGACCATCGGTCTCTCCTTCTTCGGGACCCGCGTGGGTCGGAACCGCGCCGCGACGCCCGGAGGACGACCGCGGCGACGTCAGGCGACGTGAAGAGGACGAGACGACGGCGGGCCGCGGCCCGTGGGCGCGGGCCGCTCGCCGCGCGCGCACGAGACGAGCGGTCGCGCGGTGAACGGGGTGCGCAGGACGACGGGTGTCGGCGCGACCGGGATCGGCGCGGTCACGACCGGCGAGTGGTGTGCGACCACGCACGCGTTGCACGTGCGCGCCGACGCATCGTCGGCTTCGTGGCGATGTCCGCCGAGCGCGAGCGGCACGAGCAGCAGCGCGATCAGCAGGGCGATGCCGACGCGCGTGTGGTGCCGCAGCGTGTGCATGGGACAGCGCGCAAGTAGCGGCTGGCCGTCACCCTGTCAAGATTGCGGCATGCCCATTGACCCGCGGCGCACGGGGCGATATCCGGTGACGCGTGCAACGCCTTGAGCTCATGCGCGTGCGCGTCTGCAAGAAGTGCGGGCGGGGCAAAGCGGAGCTCGCCGCCGACGGTGGCGCGACGCTCACGATCCCGCTCGACGCCGCGCGCGCGAGAGAGATCTCGACCGAGCCCGGTGCCCACGAGATGCGCTCGCTCGCCGAGCTCGTGCTCGAGAAGCTCGCCGAGGCGCGTGAGGTCGTGCTCGACGTCGAGGACGGCGTGCTGCGCGCGCTGCTCTCCTTCGGGCGCGGCGGCGACGTCGATGTCGTGTTCTGCCCGCCGCAGGAGGGCCTCGGCCTCGCGGTGCGCGGCAAGCTCAAGCTCTACGCCACCGACGAGGCCATCGCGCTCGTGGGCGAGGGCGTCCGCCAGGACGAGCCCGAGACCCTCCACTGATCGCGCGCGCCGGTCAGCGGCCCGATCCCGACGGCGCGAGCAGGCGGAGCGTGGTGGCGTGCGTCGCCGCCGGATCGAGGGGGAGTCCCGCATCGACGGCGACCATCAGGCCGAGCGCCACCGCGACCAGGAGGAACGCGACCTGCTGCGGCTCGACGTCGCGGCGTACGGTGCGCGCCGACTGACCGCGGTCGGCGGTCCCGGTGAGCCGCGTGATCGCGCCGCGCAGCAGCGCGGCAAATCGCTCGCGGAGCTCCGGCGAGCGGGAGACGCTCTCGAGGAGGCGGGAGAAGGGCACGAAGGGGACGCCCGGTGCGAGCGGCACCAGCGCGGCCTTCCCGCGGCGGCCCGGCACCGGTCCGATCGCGGCCGCGACGGCGCTCGTGAACCGCGCGACGGTGTGCTCGAGGTCGTGTGCCTCGTCACCGGTGGCGATCACCGCGTCGATGAACGCGCCCATGGCGTGCTCCATGACGGCCACGAGCAGGTCGTCGCGATCGCGGAAGTGGACGTAGAAGGCGCCGCGCGTGTAGCCCGCGCGTGCACAAATGGCGTCGAGGCTCGGGTTGTCGAGGCCGCGCTCGGCGAACTCCGCGAGTGCGGCGGCGATGAGCGCCCCGCGCGTCTCCTGCTTGGCGGCTTCCCGGGTCTTCACGCTGCGCCGTGCCACGGATCTTTTCTGACATACTCGTCGGTATGCGGGAAACCGCCAGGGCGTGGCCGTTGATCCGCCGGCCGAGTCGTGTCAACCGGAGGCAGTCCATGGCGCACGAGGAGATCGTCGTCGAGCCCGACGACCCGCGACTCGCCGACTATCGCGACCTCCGCGACGGCGCTCGCCGCGAACGCGCGGGGACCTTCGTCGCGGAGGGGCCCACGGTCGTACGCGCGCTGCTGGCGAGCCCGCGCCTGCGAACGCGGTCGGTGCTGGTGAGCGCCGCGGGGCGAGCACACCTCGCCGATGTGCTCGACCCGCTCGGGCGCGAGGTCCCCGTGTACGTGGTGCCCGATGCGCTCATTCGCGCCGTCGTCGGCTTCGCGTTCCACCGCGGCTGCCTCGCGGTGGGCGAGCGCGGGCCGGACGCGGCGCTCGAGGCGTTCCTCGGCGCCCGACTGCTGGTCGGGCTCGAGGAGCTGCGCGCCCCCGACAACGTCGGCGGCGTGGTGCGCAACGCGCACGCGTTCGCCGCCGACGGCGTGCTGCTCTCGCCGGGCTGCTGCGATCCACTCTCCCGCAAGGCAATCCGGCTCTCGGGGGGCGCGGCGCTCGCGCTGCCGGTCGCGCGGATCGCCGACTGGCCGGCGGCGTTGACGCGCTTGCGCGCCGCGGGCTTCACGCTGGTCGCGCTCACCCCGCACGCGCCCGCGGTCGACGTCGCGCGGTTCGCGAGCGCGCCGCCCTCGCGCGTCGTGCTGCTGCTCGGGACCGAGGGGGAGGGACTCACCGCCGCGACGCTCGCGGCGGCGGACGTCGCGGTGCGGGTTCCCCTGCGTGCGGGGGTCGACTCGCTCAACGTCGCCACGGCGAGCGGGATCGTCCTGCACCGGCTCGCCCGCGGGCCCCTCGGGTAGCACCGCGCACCCGTCCGATTTGGGTTGTTTCTTGCACCCCGGATGAGTTAATCCCGTGGCCATGGGAGGGCTCCTGATGAAGGCGCATCAGATGCTGGTCGTCGTGTCGGCGGTGGCGATGCTGGCGACGGCGGCCAACGCCGGGACCGTCACGATCACGCGCGACCGGTGGGGCGTGGCGCACGTGGCCGTGCCCGATCAGGGGCAGGCGAACATCCAGATCTACGCGCTCGGCTTCGGCCAGGGCTATGCGACCGCGCAGGACCGCATGGTGCAGCTCGAGTTCTTCCGGCGTGCGGGCAAGGGGCGGTTGTCGGAGATCGGGTTCCTCGGTGCGGGGTACCTGGGGATGGACGTGGCCGCACGGCGCGACGGCTACACGCAGGACGAGCTCGAGTCGCTCGTCAAGCACCTGCCGGCGCGCGTGCGGTTCGCCTTCAAGGGTTTCGCCGCGGGCGTGAACCAGTTCATCCAGGAGTTCACCGCCGATCCGTCGAAGAAGCCGGCCGAGCTGTCGCTCCTCGGCATCGCCGCGGCACCGTGGGACACGACCGACACGGCCGCGATCGCGGTGTTGCAGATTCGCCGCTTCGGCCAGAACGGCGGCGACGAGCTCGACAACGCCGTCATGCTCCTCGACCTGCTCGACCACTTCTCCGACACGGAGGCGAAGGGGATCTTCGACGACGCGCTCTGGCTCGAGGATCCCGGCGCGCCCACGACCATCAGTCCCGCCGAGCAGACCATGACCCTCGCGTCGGTGACGCGCTTCTCGTCGCGCCAGATGCAGCTCATCGTGGACCACGCGACGGCGATCCGCGGCGCGGCGGTGGCGAAGGTCGAGGAGCAGACGATGCTCGCGAGCCTCGGCCGCCAGGCGGGGTGGCCGTTCGAGTTCCCGGCCACCGCCAGCAACGCGATGGTCGTGAGCGGAGCGCTCACGGCGAGCGGGGTTCCGATCCTGCTCGGCGGGCCGCAGACGGGCATGTCGCTGCCGAGCTTCTTCTACCAGATCGGGCTCCACGGCGGGCGATACGATGCCGAGGGCGTCACCGTACCCGCCGGAGCCGGACTCGTGATCGGCCGGACGCGGAACGCGGCGTGGACGTTCACGTCGGGCATCACCGACAACACCGACGTCTACATCGAAGAGCTCGACCCCGCGAACCCGAAGCGCTATCGCCTCGGCGGCAGCTTCCGTCCGATGGAGTGCCGCAACGAGGTCTTCAACGTCGCCAACCAAGCGCCGACGACGATCGAGATCTGCCGCACGGCGCACGGGCCCGTGTTCGCGAGCTACCCGGGCGAGGGCATCGCCTTCTCCCGCAAGCTCCACTTCTGGGGCAAGGAAGTGAAGGCGGCGGGGAACATGGTGAGCCTCGGGTTCGCCAAGACGCTGCCGCAGTTCACCCGCACCATCAACAAGCTCGAGGCGTCGCTCAACTGCATGTACGCCGACAACGGCGGCAACATCGCGTACTTCCACCGCGGCATTCGGCCGCTGCGGCCCGCCACCATGGACCCGCGCCTGCCGCTGCCCGGGACCGGGGAGGCCGAGGTCGAGGGCTACCTGAAGGGCAAGCACATGCCCACCGCCGTGAATCCCGCGCAGGGCTTCATCGCGCAGTGGAACAACAAGCCGATCAAGGGCTGGTCGGCCGACGAGCAGCGCGAGCTCTGGGGCAACGTCGACCGCGTGCAGATCCTGCGCGACCAGCTCCAGGCCGCGAAGGACGCCAGCCATCCGATCACGAAGCAGGACGTGGCCGACTACATGCGTGTCGCCGCCACGGCCGATTCGTTCGCGCCGCGCGTCTTCCCGTATCTGCGGGCGGCGGTCGCCGCGCTGCCGGGCACGACGCCCGACCTGACCCAGCTCGATGCGGCAGCGGACCTCGTCGAGGCCTGGCTCGCCGCGGGCGCGCCGCTGGTCGCCGACGGGTCGGGCAGCATCCCGTGGGCGGGCGTCACGATCTACCGCGAGTGGCGCACGCAGGTGCAGCAGGACACCTTCGCGGACGAGCTGCAGACGCACCTGAACGGGATGTACTACTTCCAGCAGGCGACGAGCGGGAACGCCGACGACTCGGGGAGCCTCGAGAGTCCCGACGCGTTGTTCCTGCGCGCGCTCGCCTTCCCGTCGGCGGCGCTGCCGGCGAGTCGCGACTACTTCCAGGACGTCGCCACGTCGACCAACCCGGGCCGTGACGCCACGCTCGTCGGCGCGCTGCGGACGGCGCTGGTGACGCTCACGGCGCGCTTCGGCACCACCGATCCGACGCAGTGGCTCACGCCGAAGCTCAAGGTGAAGTTCGACGACTCCACGTCGGCCTCGGGCTTCGTCTTCGGTCCCACGATCATCGAGCGCGAGGACCGTGGCACGATGAATCAGGTGATCGAGCTGACCCCGGCGCTCGATGCCGAGATCATCGTTCCGCCGGGCACCTCGGGCTTCATCCCACCGACGCTGAGCGCGCCGCCGCACCTGCGCGACCAGCTGGGGCCGTACGAGGCCTTCCAGTACCACACGCTGCCGTTCACGACGGCCGAGCTGGAGGCGCCCACGACGGCGCAGACGCTGACGATCCCGTGACCCGCGGCGCGGGATGATCGCTACGCCGCGGGTCCGCGGGCGCGGATCGCCGCGTTGGCGAGCGCGTCGCAGCGCTCGTTCTCCGGATGACCCGCGTGGCCGCGGACCCAGTGCCAGCGCACGTGGTGCGCCTGCGTGAGCGCGTCGAGCTCCTGCCAGAGCTCGACGTTCTTCACCGGCTTGCGGTCGGCGGTCTTCCAGCCGTTGTGCTTCCAGCGTGCGATCCACTCGTGCATCCCGTTCCGGAGGTACTGCGAGTCGGTGTAGAGGTCGACGTCGCACGGCTCGCGCAGCGAGCGCAGCCCTTCGATCGCGCCGCGCAGCTCCATGCGGTTGTTGGTGGTGTGCGGCTCGTAGCCGGACAGCTCGCGCTCGGTGTGGCCGTGGACCAGGATGGCCGCCCAGCCGCCGGGGCCGGGGTTCCCGAGACAGGCGCCGTCGGTGAAGATCGTGACGTGCTTGTGGCTCATGGCGCTAGGCGTGCATGCGCGGCATCGCCGGCGCCGAGGCCAGCACCGCTGCCTCGTGCGCCGCGAGCTGGCGCAGGCGGTCGCGTACCACGTCCGTGGCGGCGACCGTCGCCGCCAGGTCGACGTAGGTGCGGTGGTGGCGCGCCTCGCTCGCGAGCAGCCCGCGGTAGAGATCCGCGATCGCCGGGTCGCGGGCGGTGTCGGCGAGGAGCCGCATGCGCTCGCAGCTCCGCGCCTCGATGAGCGCGAGGCAGAGCAGCGTGTCGAGCAGGCGCGCGGGCTCCTCGGGGCGGACGGCCTTCAGCAGGGCGGCGGCATACGGTGCGGGCACTTGGTGGCGGAAGGCGACGCCGCGCGCGGCGAGGTGCGCGAGCACGAGCTCGAAGTGCTCCAGCTCCTCGCGCGCGAGCGGGGAGAGCGCGGCTACGAGCGCTGGACGGTCGGCGTAGCGGAACAGCAGGCTCACGACCGTCGACGCGGCCTTCTTCTCGCAGTGCGCGTGGTCGACGAGGAGCTCGTCGAGGTCGGCGAGGACGCGTTCGACCCAGGCGGGGTCGGTCGGCGTGGCGAGGCTCAGCACGGGCACGACGGGTAGCGCGCCGGCCGCGGTCCCGCAACCGCGCTGGGGTTCGCCGGACGTTTGCGGCATGCTGGCCGAGCATGCGACTCGCGCGACCGGTCCGCGCCGTCCTTTTCGACATGGACGGCGTCCTCCTCGACACCGAGCGCTTCTACACCGAGGCGACGCAGCAGATCGTCGGCCGCTTCGGGAAGACCTTCGACTGGTCGGTGAAGCAGCACATGATCGGCCGCCAGGCGCTGCCGGCGGCACGGGATCTGGTCGCGGTGCTGGAGCTGCCGATGACGGCGGAAGAGTACCTCGCCGAGCGCGCGGTGCTGCTGCGCGACCTCATGCCCCGGGCGCGGGCCATGCCGGGCGCGCGCGAGCTGACCGCGGCGCTCCGGGCGCGAGGCGTTCCGCAGGCGCTCGCATCGAGCTCGCCGCGCGCGCTCTACGATCTCAAGAGCACGCGCCACCGCGAGTGGTTCCGCGTCTTCGACGCGATCGTGCTCGGCGACGATCCGCGCGTCGGGTGCGGCAAGCCGGCGCCCGACATCTTCCTGGTCGCCGCCGGGCTGCTCGACGTCGATCCCGCCGCGTGCGTGGTCGTCGAGGATGCGCCCGCGGGCATCGCCGCCGCGCACGCGGCGGGCATGCAGGTGATCGCGGTGCCGGACCCGGCGCTGGAGCGCCGGCAAGTGGCCGACGCCGACCTCGTCGTCGCGTCGCTCGCCGAGGTCGGGCCGGCCGACCTGGGGCTGTGAGCGCTCGCAGGGTGCTGAACAACGCGACGTGGGTCGCGTCATGTGGCCACGCTTCGCACCAGCCCGGCTGCCCGAGAAGACGCTACCCGAGAGGCAGTGCGCCGCGGCGCTGTCCGGTGGCCCGCGTCCCGCTGCCATGCTAGTCCGGGCGCCCATGGGCGAGTCCCGCAAGCGGGTGCAGATCGTCGGCGCGACCGGGTACGGCGGTCTCGGCATGACCGAGCTGCTGCTCCGGCATCCGGGGATCGCCATCGCCGGCCTGCTCGCCAAGCAGGATGCCGGCCGGCGCGTGAGTGACGTGTATCCGCACCTGCGCGGCTTTTGCGACGTGGTGATCGGCGACGCCAGCGACGAGACCGTCGGGCGCGACGCCGACCTGGTCGTCTTCGCCACGCCCGACGGCGTCGGGCAGGCGCACGCACGGCGGCTCGTCGCCGCGGGCGTGCCGATGCTCGACTACTCGGGCGATTTTCGCTTCGGGACGGTCGCTGACTACGACGAGTACGCGCGCCGGCACCCCGCGCTCGGCGGCCGGGCGCATGCGTGCCCGGAGCTGCTCGCACAGGGCGTGTACGGGGTACCGGAGCTGAACCGCGATCGGCTGAGCGGCGCGCGGCTCGTCGGCAATCCCGGGTGCTTCGCGGTCGCCATGATCCTCGGGCTCGCGCCGGCGGCGAAGCTCGGGCTCGTCGAACGCGACGGGATCATCGTCGACGGCAAGTCGGGCAGCTCGGGCGCGGGCAAGAAGCCGAGCGCGGCGCATCACTTCCCGGAGCGCAACGAGAACGTCACGCCGTACCGGATCGGCAGCCATCAGCATGCCGTCGAGGTCGAGATGACGATCGCCGCGCTCGCCGGCGGCCCGCTCGACCTCACGTTCGTGCCGCACCTCGTACCGGCGACGCGCGGCATCGTCTGCACGATCTACGCGCAGCTCCGGCAGCCGGCGGCGCCGGCCGACGTGCAGGCGGCGTACGAGCGCTTCTTCGCGAGCGAGCCGTTCGTGCGCGTGCTGCCGGCCGGGGTGTCGCCCGGGACCGGGGCCGTTCTCGGGAGCAACCTCTGCGATCTGTCCGTCACGGTCACCGCCGGTGGCCGGCGCCTCGTGGTGACGGCGTCGATCGACAACCTCGTGAAGGGCCAGGCCGGCGTCGCACTCCAGAACGTGAACCTGATGCTCGGCTTCCCGGAGACGACCGGGCTCGACCGCGTGCCGATCTACCCGTAGCGCCCCGTTGCCTCGGCGTTGCGGGCGCGGCCATACTCCGTCCATGGCGGGACGCATGGCGATCGTGACCGGGGCCACCTCGGGAATCGGCGAGATCACGGCGCTCGCGCTGGCGCGCGAGGGCTGGACGGTCGGCATCGTCTGTCGCAGCCGCGAGAAGGGCGAGGCGACCCGTGCCCGGATCCGCTCGGCCACCGGGCAGGACGTCGGGCTCCACCTGGCCGACCTGGGCTCGCAGCGCGAGATCCGTGGCGTCGGCGACGAGATACTCGCGCGCTACCCGCGGATCGACCTGCTGGTGAACAATGCCGGGATCGTGAACCTGTCGCGCCAGGTGTCGGCCGACGGCATCGAAGCGGTGTTCGCGGTGAACCACCTCGGGCCCTTCCTGCTCACGAATCTCCTCCTCGCGCGCATCACGGCCAGCGCGCCGGCGCGGATCGTGAACGTCGCGTCGGATGGGCACCGCGTGGTGCGCGGCATTCGGTTCGAGGACCCCGGCTTCGCGGAGGATTGGAGCTGGTGGCGCGTCTACGGGCACTCGAAGCTCGCGAACGTGCTCTTCACGACCGAGCTCGCGCGGCGCCTCGAGGGAACCGGCGTCACGGTGAACTGCGTCCACCCGGGGGCGGTTGCGACCGGACTCGGTGCGAACAACGGCTGGATCGCGCGGCTCGTCCTGCCGGTGCTGCGGCCCTTCTTCCGATCGCCGGAGCAGGGTGCCGCGACGTCGATCTTCGTCGCCACGTCGCCGGCGGTCGAAGGCGTGACGGGGCGCTACTTCGCCAACTGCCGCGAGGTCCGGCCGTCGCGCGCGGCGCAGGACGCGGAGGCCGGGCGGCGCCTGTGGGAGCTGAGCGCGCGGATGACGGGGCTCGCGGTCGAGCCCGCGCGCTGACACCGCTGCGGCGCCCCGCTGGCGACAGCCCCGGGGAGCGGCTATGCGCAGGGGTCCCCAACCCGGGGCCGCGAGGACACGAGATGCTGCGACGCGACGTCTTCACCGAGGAGCACGAGCTGTTCCGCGCTCAGGTGCGCCGGTTCTGCGAGAAGGAGATCGAGCCCAAGGTCGTGGAGTGGAACCGCCAGGGGCTCACCGACCGCGAGACCTGGCGCAAGATGGGCGCGCAGGGATTCCTCGGCCCCGCGTTGCCCGAGCAGTACGGCGGTGGCGGCGGCGACTTCCTCTACGACGCGATCGTCATGGAGGAGCTCAGCTACCGGCGCGCGCACGGGCTCATGACCACCGTCCATTCGTCGATCTGCCTGCCGTACATCGCGTCGTTCGGGACCGAGGCGCAGAAGCAGCAGTATCTCCCGCCCGCGATCCGCGGCGAGCTGATCTGCGGCATCTGCATGACGGAGCCGGCGGCGGGGTCGGACCTGGCGGGCATCCAGACGCGCGCGGTACGCGACGGGGATCACTGGGTGCTGAACGGCTCGAAGACGTTCATCTCCCTCGGCCAGCTGGGTGGCCTGTTCATCGTCGTCGCCAAGACCGATCCGCAGGCGAAGCCGGCGCACAAGGGCATCAGCCTCTTCCTGGTCGAGGCCGAGGCGCCGGGCTTCGTCCGTGGCCGCAAGCTCGAGAAGCTCGGCCTGCACGCGCAGGACACGAGCGAGATCTTCTTCCAGGACTGCCGCGTCCCGGCGTCGGCGCTCCTCGGCCAGGAAGGGCAGGGCTTCAAGCTGCTGATGGAGAAGCTCCAGCAGGAGCGCTTGTGTATCGGCACCTGCGCGGTCGCGTCGTGCCGGCGCGCGCTCGACGACACGGTCCACTACGTGAAAGAGCGACGGGCGTTCGGGCAGCCGATCGCGGCGTTCCAGAACACCCAGTTCACGCTCGCCGAGCTGGCGAGCGAGGTCGAGATCGGGCAGGCGTTCGTCGACAAGCTGTTGGCCGCGCACGTCCGCGGCGACGACATCGTGAGCGAGGTCAGCATGGCCAAGTGGTGGACCACCGACCTCCAGAAGCGCCTCACCGGCGAGTGCCTCCAGCTCCACGGCGGCTACGGCTTCATGCGCGAGTACGCGATCTCGGACGACTACGCGGACGCGGCCGTGCAGTCGATCTACGCCGGCACGAACGAGATCATGAAGGTGATCATCGCGCGCCGCCTCGGCCTCGGGTAGGCGCGCTCGGCCGGGGTTCCCCTCGTCCGGGGCCCGGATTATGGTGCTGGCGCTACCGCAGGACGTCCGGTGATGGACGCCGGACGCGACCCATGGAGGGACGACCATGGCCGAGAGCGTCTACAAGGTGATCGAGCTGGTCGGGACGAGCACGGAGTCGTGGGAGAAGGCCGCCATGGCGGCGGTGAACCGAGCATCCCAGACGCTGCGTGACCTTCGCATCGCGGAGGTGTCGCAGCTCGACATGCAACTCGACGAGGGCAAGGTGCTCGCGTACCGCGCCAAGGTGAAGGTCTCCTTCAAGTACGAGGGTTGAGGGTGCGCCGGGGCCGGGGCGTCACCCCGGCCCCGACCCGAGCCGGAGCGTGCGGGTCAGGACGCGACGACGAGACGGTTGTGGTCCCGCGCGACCCGGCACGGCAGGGGCTCGGCGAGCGCGTCGTACGCACCTATCTCGCGCAGGAAGGTGCCGACGCGGCAGCGGTCTCTGCCCGTGAGCGCGCGACAGTGGTCGACCGCGCGCTGGAGCATCCAGACGGTGTACGGGAAGACCGCGCGCTGTGCGCGCACGCCGCCGATCGTGAACTCGTGGAAGCCGATCACGCGCGGGATGCGGCGGCCGGGGTTGTCGCGCAGCCACTCGGCGAGGAGCCGGGCGGTGTCTCGCATGACCGGCAGATGCTCGGCGACCATGCGGCGTAGGATCGGGACGAGGGTCTCCGGGACCTCGTCGTCGGGCAGGAAGTCGCCGCTGCGCGGCGGGAGGGTATTCAGGCGCTCGACCCAGCGGGCGATGCGCGAGGCCTTCTCGCGCATCAGGCGCCCGGGGTACGGGTCGCGGTAGAGGTGCGCGTAGAGGGGCCCGAGCAGGCCGAAGTCGCCGATCGACGGGCGTGTCCCCAGGAGAAACGGATGGCGCGCCAGGTGGTGGCACATCTGGGTGAAGAGCTCCGCGGTCCACGCTTCGATCGCGGGGATGGTCTCGGGCGTGACGCCGAGCAGGGGCAGGGCGCCGCTGAACGGCGCCGACGCTTCCATGCCGCGGGCGCGGTGCTCGGCGTCCGAGGCCTCGGGGTACAGCGTCCGCCCGAACTCGCGCAGGATGAACTCGCGATTCTCCTCGAAGGACCACCGGAAGTGCATGGCGGGGAGGACGAGCCACTCGTCGCCGTAGATCTCGAAGAGCAGCGCCACCAGGCGCTGCACCGGCGTCACGGGGTACACGGAGGGCTCGGGGACGCGGCGCTCGCACGCGTCGATGATCTCGGTGGAGTCCTGGAGGGCGTCGCCCTCCGGCGTGATCACGACCGGGATGTAGCGCACGCCGGTCTTCGGGACGATGACGGTGCGGTAGACCTCCGCCGTGGCGAGGACCTCGTCGAAGGGGAGGCCCTTCCAGTGCAGGTACGCGCGCACTTTGCCCGTGTAGTACGACGCCTCGGCGCCGATGAGCTGGAAGCGACCGTCCACCGTCAGCTGCCCTCGCGCTGAAACTTCTCGAGCCACTTGCGGGCCGTCTCGAGGTCCTGCTGCCCCGGGACCTGGATCCCGGCCTGGACGGCGGGTCGCGCGTACATCGCGTCGACCCAGCGCTTGAGGTGCGGCAGGTCGTCGATCTCGACACCGGCCCACTTGTGGATGCGCACCCACGGCCAGGTGGCGATGTCGGCGATCGAGTACTCGTCGACCAGCCATTCGTGGTCGGCGAGCTGCCGGTCGAGGACTCCGTAGAGGCGGATGGTCTCGGCCTGGTAGCGCTGGATCGCGTAGTCGATCTTCTCCGGCGCATAGCGGAAGAACACGTGCGCCTGGCCCTGCATCGGCCCGACGCCGGCCATCTGGAACATCAGCCACTGGATCGCCCGTGAGCGGTTGGTGGCGTCGCGGGGGAGGAGCTTGCCGGTCTTCTCGGCCAGATAGAGGAGGATGGCGCCCGACTCGAACACCGCGAGGTCGTCGTTGTCGTGGTCGACGATGGTGGGGATGCGCCCGTTCGGGTTGAGGCGGAGGTACCAGTCTTCCTTCTGCTCGTTCTCCTGCAGACGCAACGCGCGCACGGTGTACGGGAGGCCGAGCTCCTCGAGGGCGATCGAGACCTTGTGGCCGTTGGGCGTCGGAGCCGTGTAGAGGTCGATCATTCGCGGCGGGTCCTCATCGGCGCATCTCCCCGGACGAACGAGAGCCCGTCGGTGGTAGTGCGTGGGGCATGCTGATACAAGCCCGCTTCCGTCCCGATGACGCCGCGCGAGGCCCTCGTGATCTTCGTGGCCGCCTTCGTGGCCGGTGCCATCAACTCGATCGCGGGTGGCGGGACGCTGCTCACCTTCCCGGCGCTGGTGTGGATCGGCCGTGACCCGATCATCGCCAACGCCACCAACGCGGTCGCGCTCTGGCCCGGCTCCCTGGCGGGCGCCATGGGCTTTCGCCGCGAGCTCGCCCGGGCGGGGCGCTGGGCGCTGTGGCTGACGCTGCCCTCGTGCCTCGGCGGTGCGCTCGGCGCCGTCCTGCTGCTGCGCACGCCGTCGCGGACCTTCGCGACGATGGTGCCCTGGCTCATCCTCTTCGCGACCGCCCTGTTCGCGGCGCAACGGCCGATCCAGGCGCTGGTCGGGCGGGCCCATCCCCGGCAGGAGGACGTGCGCGCTCCCACGTCGGCTTGGTGGATGGGGGCGGCGATCTTCCAATTCGTCGTGGCGGTCTACGGGGGGTACTTCGGCGCCGGCATGGGCATCGTGATGCTCGCCGCGCTCGGGCTCCTCGGCCTCAGCGACATCTTCATGGCGAATGGGCTCAAGAACCTCTTCGCCGTCTGCATCAACGGCATCGCGGCGGTGTATTTCGTCGCGGGCGGTGCGGTGCGGTGGGGCGACGCGCTGGTGATGGCGGCGGGCGCGATCGCCGGCGGATACGGCGGGGCGGGGTTCGCGCGCCGGCTCGGCCGTTCGGTCGTGCACCGCGCCGTGATCGCGATCGGGATCGCGGCGGCGGCGTCGATGGTGGTGCTGCTCCGGCGCGGCTGAACCGGCGGGACGGTGCTCAGCGCGCGGTGGCGAGCAGACCGCGCAGCACGCGCACGACCGCCGCGCGCGCCCGCGCCGGCGGCAGTCCCTGGTGGCGGCGGAGCTGCTCCCACGCCGACCAGCTGACGGCGACGGTGAGGGCGGCGACGAGCTCGCGCTGCTCCGGGGCGGCGAGACCGTCGAGCTCGTGAGTGAACACGTCGTGTACCTGCTGCTTGAAGAAGCGTCGCCCGCGCTCGAGACGGCTCGCGATCACCGGGGAGAAGGGCTCGACGAGGAGCGCGGCGCGCCGCACCGGCGTGATCGCCTCGAGGAGCTGCACGCGTGCGGCGACGAAGGCGGTGATCCGCTCGTCGAGTGGACCCTCGGCCGGCACCGGAACCACCAGCCGGCGCACCTGGTCGATCCGGCGTTCGGCCGCCGCCGTGAAGATCGCCTCGAGGTCGGGGAAGTGTTGGAAGACCGAGCGCAGCGAGACGCCCGCCCGCGCGGCGACGCGAGCCGCCGTCGGTCGCAGGTCGCCGTCCTGGATGAGTCCGAGCATCGCGTCGACGATGGCGCCGTGGGCGCGGAGCCCACGGGCCCGCCGCCCGTCGACGGGGAGCGCCGGTGCCGAGGTCGAGAGCATCGGCGAGGACCCTAGTGCGCCGCGGCCCGAGACACAAATTCCCGATGCGCCCCCGGTGCCGTCAGCGGCGCACCGCGCTGCGGCGGAGACCGGGAGCTCGGCGCCGGCGGTCCAGGACGAGCTCCATGACCTCGGCCACGATTCCCGCGGCGTGCTCGAGGTCGACGTCCGGGTGGGTGAGCCAGTACGCGGTGGCCCCACGCAGGAGGCCGGCGATGCCGTACGCGATGAGGCGGGCCTCGCCGTCGCCGCCGAGCTCCTGGATGGCGCGGGTGAGGAGCCGATCGTGGATTCGCCGGACGACCGGGCGGCTCGCGTGCTGGGCGAGGCCCGCGAGCTGGCGGAACGTGATCGGGTTGTCGCGGGCGAACTCCATGAACACCCGCGTGGCGGTCAAGGCCGAGAGCTCCGTCGGGTTGCTGCCCACGCGGGCGAACGCCGCTTGGAGTGCCGTCGCCGCGCGCTCGGCCATCGCGAGGGCGAGGGCCTGGCGGTCGGGGAAGTAGACGTAGACGAGGGGGCGGGAGACGCCGGCCTCGGCCGCGATCTCGTCGTAGGTGACGTCGCCGGCAAAGCCCCGGTCGTAGACGCGCAACGCGGCATCGAGGATCTGCTCTCGCCGCACGGTGGGCGCGAGCCGGGGCGAGCGGGTCGTCGGTCTCGGGGTCTGGCGTCGGCGGCGAATCGGCGGCGGCACGGACACCCCCTGTGCCGGCCCGCGGCGGCGCTGTCAAGAGCGTACTAGGAAGCTGACTTCGCGGCATCACAGTTTGCCCGATACTGGGGCCGGCACTCCCCTTCTCGGGGGAGGCACGCGGGCTTGCCTCGACCGGGCGGGGTCGATAGGGCGGGCGCCATGAACGTCCTCCTCGTCACCACCGACCAGCAGCGCGCCGACACGATCGGCGCCTACGGCTCACGGATCGGCGCGACCCCGCACCTCGATCGGCTGGCGGCCGAGGGCGTGCGCTTCGACCTCTGTCGCACGCAGAACCCCTACTGCCAGCCGTCGCGCGCGACGATCCTCACTGGGCGCTACCCGTCGAGCCACGGGGTGCACTCCAACGGCGTCGACTTTCCCCAGGACGAGGTCGGCACCGGCCTGTCCGCGATGCTCGCCGCGCGGGGCTGGACCACGGCGTTCCGCGGCAAGATGCACTTCGCGTCCACGTTTCCGAGGACGCCAACCGGGGCGCTCGAGTCGCTCGAGGGGTCGGCGATGGTACCCGAGGGCTGGCGCGGCCCGTACATGGGCTTCCAGGACGTGGACCTCGTGCTGTTCGGGCATCACATCGGCATCGGGGGCGGGATGCCAGAGCACTGGGGACCGCCGCCGCGGGGCTTGCACTACGCGCGCTGGCTGTTCCGAGACGGGCTCGAAGCGGGCATGCGCCGCCTCCGCCTGATGTCGATCGAGGCGGCGCTGCGGCCGTCGCCCGCTCCCGAGACCTGGGCGTCGGCGCTGCCCGAGGAGGACCATCCGACGACGCGTCGCCGATCGGACGGTCGAGTTCCTGCGCGCGGTCGACCGCACGCGGCCGTGGTTCTGCTGGACGTCGTTCACCGACCCGCACCACCCGATGGACCCACCGGCCCCCTGGTGTGACCGCTACGCCGCCGCCGACATGACCCTGCCCGTGCGCCGCCCGGAGGAGCTCGATCGCAAGCCGCCGTTCCACCGTCTCTGGACCGGCGGGCTACCCGGGCCGATGCGGTGGGCCAACCCGGGCGGCGCGCAGCTCAGCGATCGCGAGCTGGCGGAGATGATGGCCAGCTACTATTGCATGGTGGCGCAGCTCGACCATGCCATCGGGCGGGTGCTCGAGACGCTCGCGGCGACCGGTCAGGCCGACGACACGCTGGTGATCGTCACCACCGACCACGGCGAGCTGCTGGGTGACCACCAGATGCTCTTCAAGGGGCCCCTCCATTACGACGGGCTGCTCCGGGTGCCATTGCTGGTTCGCGGGCCGGGGGTCGTCCGGGGCGCCGTGGTCCGCGAGCCAGTGGGTACGATCGACCTGGTCCCGACCGTCCTCGACCTCGCGGGCCTGCCGATCCCGGCCGCGGTCGAGGGGCGGTCGCTGCGGCCGTGCCTGCGTGGGGGGACCGATGGCCGGCAGTGGGTGCTAACCGAAAACGACCACGAGATGCAGATGGCGATGTATCTGCGCACGATCACGACCGACCGGTACGTGCTCACGCGGTACGACTCGATCCCGGGAATGGGTGAGCTGTACGATCGTGGGGTCGACCCCGGGGAGTTCGAGAACCGCTGGGACGACCCGGGCTCCGCCGGGGTAAGGCGTGATCTCCTGGCCCTGATGGCGGAAGTCGTGAACCCGAACCCGCGCCGGCTCCCGAACACCGGTTCGATTGCCTGACCCGTGCGCCCCGCAGGGGGAGCGTTTTTCCACTGACGTTGTGTTTTTTGCTGCTTGCTTCTCCCCGTTTTGTGCTAGGGAGGGAATCGAGTCGCACCGTCGGTGAACAGGGAGGGGCCCCGAATGAAGCGCGTCTCGATCGGACTAACGACATCGATCGTCGCCGTGGCGCTGCTGTTGGCGCCGGCCGCGCACGCGCTGCCGACCGGCTGCGTGGGCGGCAACAAGGACCAGGAGAAGTGCGAGTCGGGCATCGCGAAGGCGCTCGGCAAGTTCTCCGCGGCGGTCATCAAGTGCCACATCAAACAGGCTGACGCCGCCTTCAAGGGCTCGCCGGTTGATGACGAGGCCTGTGAGACCGGCGGTCCCAAGTCGGCGAAGGCGAAGCTCGATGCGACGATCGGCAAATACACGCCGACCTGCCCCGCCAACGTGATCGCCAACGCGACCGCGCTCGAAGCGGCGCTGCTCGCCGGCCCCGCGTCGATCGACGCGCAGAACGTCGATGTCTACTGCGACTCGACGTCGGGATCCCACATCGACCCGTCGGGCGACGACACCGGCTTCGTCCCGAGCTCGAAAGACCACCTCAAGTGTGCCGACTCGGTCGCGAAGGCACTCGGCAAGCTCACCGGCGCGCTCGTCAAGTGCAGCTACAAGTACTTCGACAAGACCTTCGCCGGCGGGACGTTCGACTTCGCCGGTTGCGAAAGCACGGCCCTCGGCAAGATGGACGCCAACCGCACCAAGCTGGTCGGCCTCGCGATCTGCCCTGGCTGTCTCTCCGGTGCGGCCCAGGACGTGCTGCGTGACGGCGTGAAGGCCCAGGTCGACGCGTCGCTGCCGGTCCTGTACGTCTGCCCGACCACGACGACGTCGACCAGTACGACCACCACCACGTCGACGTCCACGACCACGACCACCTCGACGTCCACGAGCACGACGACCACCACGTCGACGTCCAGCACCACGACCACCTCGACGTCCACGAGCACGACGACTTCCACGTCGACGTCCAGCACGACGACCACCTCGACGTCGACGAGCACGACGACGCTCGCCACCACGACGTCGACGAGCACCTCGACGAGCACCTCGACCTCGAGCTCGACGACGACCTCCACTTCCACCAGCACGACCACGACCACCAGCACCACGACGAGCACCACGATCGGCTCGTTCACCAAGCTCAAGCTGACGATCAAGCCCGGCACGACGAGCTGTGGTGGCCCCGCCCTGAACGTGCACTGCACGTCCGGGAGCAACCTCGGTGGGACGAATGGCCTCGGCGCCTGCACCACGGGAGCGGACTGCGGAACGAGCGGGGTGTGCGGCACCACCCTCGGCCCGCCGCCATCTGCGCCGTTCTCGGGCGAGATCGACAACGCGACCCCGGCCAAGCTCAGCGACCTCGGCAAGGGCTGCCTCTACCTCGGGGGCGGCAGCAACACGAACGTGCCCGGCGGGCCCATCCCCACGGGCTCGAGCCAGTACTTTGCGATCACCGGACAGGTCGGTTCCAACCTGACGCTCGGGCCGAGCGCCGGGGTTGGCACGACGACCGGGTTCAACGTCTACCCGGTCGGCGGCGCGAACAAGAGCTGCACCCTCGCGTCGGGTCCGAGCAAGCATTGCGTCAACCAGGCGAACCAGCACTGCGTCGGTGGGTCGAACCCCGGCGTGAGCTGCACCGTCAATGCGACCTGCCTGGGCGGCGGCGTCTGTCAGGGGGATGCGTGCACGAGCGACACGGACTGCAGCAGCTCCCCCAAGGGGTGTCAGCCGGACCTCAACTGCTACTTCGGCCCGCCGCTCCCGATCCCGAACCCGGGTAACCCGTCCCTGTCCACCTGCGTGGTGAACGGCATCGAGACGACGGGGACGAACACCGCCGACACGTCCGCGAGCGGCACCGTGAGCCTGAGCATCACGCTTCAGTCGCGCGTGTACCTGACCGGCAACCTGGCGGTCCCCTGCCCGCTGTGCAACGCGTCTCACCTGTGTAGCCGCGGTCCGCGATCGGGCGAGAGCTGCAACTTCAACGACGGCGTCACGGCCAACCAGCCGAGCGCCGACTGCCCGGCGGATGGGACCTTCCAGGCGCCGCTGCCGATCGCTCTCAGCCCGCTCACCACGGGGGCGACGCAGATGACGAATGCAACGGGTCTGTTCTGTACGGGTCAGACGAGCCAGAAGGTTGGTGCCTTCGGTCACAAGCTGGCCCGCACGATCAAGGAGAACGGTACGCCGTCCGGGAGCGGGCTCAGCGGTGTGCCGAGCGAGGTCACGGTAGGCTCGACGTTCTGCATCGGCAGCGTGAGCCTCACCATCGATCCGGTGGCGAGCCTCCCCGGTCCGGGCGCCCTCAGCCTGGTCACGGACATGTCGCTCGTGCCGTGACGCCATCCGAGTGATCCGGCGAACGGGAGGTCCCGTCCGCCGCTCGAGCTGGGGGCTCCCGCCGCAAGGCGGGGGCCCCCACGCGTTCAGCGCCGGGTGAAGATCAGGAAGTACTGGTACGGGAGGATCGCCGGTGCATCCGTGAGGGCGTAGCCGGCCGCGGCCATCTCGGCGACGACCGTCTCGCGGGCCAGGCGATGGGCCAGCGGCGGACCGACCGGGGTCTCCTCGAACTTCCAGTCGACCACGGCGACGCGGCCGCCCGGCCGCAGCGCGCCGGCGAGACGCTCGGCGTAGTGCACGCGGTCGTCGATGTGGTGATACGTGTCGAGGATCAGCACGACGTCGACGCCGTGCCTGGGGAGGTGTGGCTCGCTCCGTGTCGCCAGGATCGGCGTCACGTTCGGTGTCCGCTCCTTCCGGGCACGCTCCCGGAGGTGGTCGACCAGCGTGCGCTCCGTGTCGACGGCGAGGACGTGGCCTTTCTGGCCCACGGCCTGGGCGAGGTGGCGGCTCATGTAGCCGGTGCCGGCGCCGAGGTCGGCGATGGTCATGCCGGGCGCGAGGTCCAAGTGGGCCACGATCTCCGCGGGTTTCTGCCAAACGTCGCGGGCGGGGTCGTCGAAGATGCCGACCCAGTGTCCGACGTCGCCGAAGTCGTGATGGGACGTGGCGTCGTGACGCGGCTCGCCGCTGGCGGCGATGCCGCTCAGGGTGAGCGCGAAAAGCAGGGAGAGCATTCGCATGATGGGAAGAGGCCTAGCGCAAGTGCCATCCGCCGTTCCAATCGCGCCCCGAGTTGGGGGAAGCCACGCGGTCGTGCGCTGGCGGAACATCGGCAACATGAACTCCGCGGTGGCGCGGCCCCTCGAGCTGACGGTGCGCCTCCAGGCCCTCGTGCGCCACGGCGTCCTCGAGCGCGTGCGGTACCAGGAGCGACCCGAGCGCTTCGAGTATGGGTTGACGGAGCGGGGGCCCGACCTCTATCCGGTCCTGTGCACGCTGTGGTCCTGGGGCGACAAGTGGCTGCCGCACCGCGACGGTCCGTCGGTGGTCCTCCGTGAGCGCAGCGCCCCGGCGCCTGGTCGTCTCGGCCGCGGCGGCCACGCGGCTCGCTCCGGCACGGGCCTGGATCGACGCGCAGCCTCCTGCCTCCGACGTGCTGATCGTCGGGTCGAGCCGTGAGGCGTGCCATGCGTTCGCGCGGGCAGCGACGTGGGCGGCCGGAGCGCGCGTCGGCCTCGAGTGCCTCTCGTCCGACGTGCTCGCCACACGGTTGACCGCCGCGCGGCTGGCGCGCCGTGGTCTGGTCGCCGCACGCCCGCTCGCCGTGGAGGCGGTGGTGGCTCGGGTCATCCATGAGTGTCATGCCGCCGGCCGGCTCGGTCGCCTGGCCCCGCTCGTCGGGCGCCCGGGGCTCGCCCGCGCCGTTGCCCGGACCCTCGGCGAGCTGCGGCTGAACGACGTCGCACCCGCCGCGGTGCGCGGCGCTGGCCACGCGGGCGGTGACCTCGCGGAGCTGGCGCTCGCGTTCGAGCGGGAGCTCAGGGCCGACGGCCTCGCGGACCCGGCGCTCGTGCTCGCCGAGGCGACCGCGGCCGTGACGGGGGCGGCCGCGCCGAGCGGCGCGCCGTTGCTGCTGCTCGACGTCGCGATCCGCAGCGCCGCCGAGGCGCGCTTCGTCGAGGCGCTCGTGCGTGCCGCGCCGGCCGTCCTCGCCGTCGCTGGCGCGGGGGACGTGCGCACGATCGCCCACCTCGAACGCGTCCTCGACTGTGCGGCCGAGTACCTCTCCGACGTGGCGCCGGGCTCTCTCGGTGTCCTGCAGGCGCACTTGTTCGAGGAGCCGTCGCCGCCGGCAACGCCGCTCGACGACACCGTCGCGCTCGCGTCGTGGCCGGGGGAGGCGCGAGAATGTGTGGAGATCGTGCGCGCGATCGTCGCCGAAGGGGCGGCCGGGACGCCGTTCGAGCGCATGGCGGTGCTGCTCCACGCGCCGGAGCGCTACGCGGCGCACCTCGAGGAGGCGTGTGCCCGCGCCGAGGTCCCGGCCCTGTTCGCGCGCGGCACGGCGCGCCCGCATGCGGCTGGCCGCGCCATCCTGGCGCTGCTCGCCTGTGCGGGCGAGCGGCTTTCGGCGCGCCGCTTCGCCGAGTATCTCTCGCTCGCGCAGGTCCCCGCCGCGGAGCGGAGCGCGCGTGCGCCGTGGCGTTGGGAGCGGCTCCTCGTCGACGCCGCGGTGATCGGCGGGCGTGACCGCTGGCAGCGGCGGCTGGCGGGTCTCGCCGCCGAGCTGCGCGCCCAGCGAACGGCCCTTGCACCCGAGGACGAGGCCGCGGCGCTGCGCCTCGACCGCCTGCTCGGCGATCTCGCGGAGCTGGAGGCGGTCGCCCTGCCGATCATCGACCGCTTGGCGGCGCTCCCCGAACGCGCGTCGTGGGGCGAGTGGCTCGGTCATCTGCGTGCGCTCGCCGCGGCGACGTTGCGCGACCCGGCGACGGTGATGGAGACGCTCGACGAGCTCGCACCGATGGGGCCCGTCGGACCCGTCGAGCTCGACGAGGTGCAGCTCGTGCTCGCACCGCGACTGCGCGAGCTGGCAGCGCCGCCTCCGGAGCGCGCCGAGGGCGCGGTGCTGGTGGCACCCACCGCGCTCGCCCACGGTCTCGTCGCCGACGTCGTGTTCGTGCCGGGCCTGGCCGAGAAGCTGTTCCCGCGGCGAATCGTCGAGGACCCGCTGCTGCCCGACGCCGCACGCGGGAGTCTCGACGCGCCGTGGCTCCTGACCCAGCCGGCGCGCGTCGATGCAGAACGGTTCGCGCTGCGCTTGGCGGTGGGCGCGGCCCGCCGCCGCGTCGTGTTGTCGTGGCCCCGTGTCGACGTCGAGGTCGGCCGCGCGCGGGTGCCGTCGTTCTACGCGCTCGAGGTGCTGCGCGCGGCGGAGGGCCGGCTGCCGGGCTTCGAGGCGCTCGCCGCGCGCGTCGCGGGTCGCACGGGACGGCTCGGCTGGCCCGCGCCGGAGGACCCCGCCGCCGCGATCGACGAGGCCGAGTGCGACCTCGCCGTGCTCGCGCCGTTGATGGGCGCCGACGTCGAGACGGCCGCGGGCAGCGCGCGCTATCTGCTGTCCGCGAACCCGCACCTCGGCCGGGCGCTGCGGGCCCGCGCGCGGCGGTGGATCCGGCGGTGGACCACGAGCGACGGGCTCGTCGACCCCGACGCGCCGGCGCACGCCGCGCTGGCCAGGCACCAGCTCGCGATGCGGCCCTTCTCTCCGACCGCGCTGCAGCATTTCGCCGCCTGTCCGTACCGCTTCTTCCTGCAGGCGATTCACCGGCTGGCGCCGCGCGAGGAAGCGGATGCGCTGGAGAGCCTCGACCCGCTCACGCGCGGCGCGCTCGTCCATGACGCGCAGTTCGCGACCCTCACCGCGCTGCGCGACGGCGGGCTGCTCCCCGTGCGTACGCCGACGCTCGACGCCGCGCTCGCCGTGCTCGACGAGGCGGTCACGCAGACGGCGGCGCGCTGGCACGACGACCTCGCGCCCGCGATCGAGCGCGTCTGGGAGGATGCGGTGGCGCTCGTGCGCGCCGACCTGCGCGAGTGGCTGCGCCGTATGGCGGCCGCCCCCGGAGATTGGGTGCCGTGGCGGTTCGAGCTGTCCTTCGGAATCGCCGACCGCGCGCGGACGTTCGCCGATCCCGCGAGCGTCCCCGACGCGGTGCCCGTGACCGCGATGCTGCGGCTGCGTGGCGCGATCGACCTGGTCGAGCGCAACCCGCGCGGCGTGCTGCGCGTAACCGACCACAAGACCGGCCAGGTGCGGGTGAAGGACGGCTTCGTGGTCGCCGGCGGCGACGCGCTGCAGCCGGTACTCTACGCGCTGGCGAGCGAACGGCTCCTCGGCGCGCCGGTCGAGTCGGGACGACTCTGGTACTGCACCGCCGACGGCAGGTACGCGGAACGCGTCGTCCCGCTCGACGCCACCAGCCGGGCGGCGGCGGACGAGGTCGTGGCGATCCTCGATCGCGCCCTGTGCAGCGGATTCCTTCCCGCGGCGCCCCGCAAGGACGCCTGCCGGTACTGCGACTACCGCCCGGTCTGCGGGCCGTTGGAGGAACAGCGTGTCGCGCGCAAGCCGCGCGCGCGCCTCGCCGACCTCGAGCGGCTGCGGAGCCTGCCGTGACCCGACTCGCGGATCAGGACGCCCGCGATCGCATCGCGCGTGACCTCGCGAGCACGCTCGTGGTCGAGGCGGCAGCCGGCACGGGCAAGACGAGCGAGCTCGTGCGCCGGATGGTCGCGGCGATCGCGGGCGGGCACGCGCGGCTCGAGCAGATGGTGGCGGTCACCTTCACCGAGCCGGCTGCGGGCGAGCTCAAGCTCAGGCTGCGCAGCGAGATCGAGCGCGTGCGGACGGGCTCCGCGACCGGGCCGGCGGAGCGCGCCAATCTGGCACGCGCGCTGCCCGCGCTCGAGGAGGCGCGCATCGGCACGATCCATGCCTTCTGCGCCGACCTGCTGCGCGAGCGTCCGGTCGAGGCGGGCGTCGACCCGGCGTTCGAGGTGGCGGCCGAGGACGCGGCAGCCGAGCTGCTCGACCGCGCCTTCGACCGGTGGTTCGAGCGCCAGCTCGCCGCACCCGACGAGGCCGTGCGCCGCCTCGTGCGCCGCGGGATCCGTGACGCCGACGGCCCACGCGGGATGCTGCGCGGAGCGGCGCGGGAGCTGGTCGAGCGCCGGGACTTTCCGGCGCCGTGGCGCCACGCGCCGTTCGATCGCGGCGCCGAGCTGGCGGCCCTGGTGGACGAGATGCGCGCGCTCGGCGGGCTTGCCGCCGACGGCGTGCCCGACGACTGGCTCACGAAATCGCTCGCCCGGTTGGGCGAGCTCGCGGCCGACGTCGAGCGGCGCGGGGCGGTGCGCGGCCCCGACGCCGACGGCCTCGAGGCCGAGCTGGTGCGCTTCGCCCGCGAGCGGCACTGGGGCTGGAAGGGGACGCCGCGCGCGCGGCACGGCTTCGAGCGTGCGGCGGTCCTGGCGCGGCGGGACGCGCTCGGCGCGCGGCTCGGGCGCTTCGTCGCCGCTGCCGGCGCCGACCTCGCTCCCAAGCTGCGCGACGCGCTCTGGGAGGTCGTCGTCGCTTACGAGGAGCAGAAGCGCCGCGCCGGCTGTCTCGACTTCCTCGACCTCCTGCTGCGGGCGCGCGACCTGGTGCGCGACGACGCCGCGGTCCGGCGCGACCTGCAGAGTCGGCTCACCCATCTGCTCGTCGACGAGTTCCAGGACACGGATCCGCTGCAGGCCGAGCTGCTCCTGCTGCTCGCGGCCGACGATCCGGCCGAGACGGACTGGCGGCGCGTGCGGCCCGTGGCCGGTAAGCTCTTCCTGGTCGGGGACCCGAAGCAGTCGATCTACCGTTTCCGGCGCGCGGACGTGGCGCTGTACGAGGCCGTCAAGCGGCAGCTCGTTGCGGCCGGCGGCGAGGTGCTCGAGCTGACGGTGAGCTTCCGTGCCGTGCCGGAGATCCAGCAGGCGGTGAACGCCGCGTTCGCGCCGGTGATGGACGGGAGTCGCCCGAGCCAGGCGACGTACGTCCCGCTCTCGCGCCACCGCGACGACGTCGGCGGACGGCCGGCGGTGGTCGTCGTTCCGGTCCCGGCGCCGTACGGCCAGTTCCGGACGATCCGTGCCGAGGACATCGAGCGGTCGACGCCCGAGGCCGTCGCCGCGTTCGTCGACTGGCTCGTGCGCGAGAGCGGCTGGACCGTGACCGAGCGCGAGCGACCCGCGGTGCGCGTGCCGATCGCGTCGCGGCACGTCTGTCTCCTCTTCCGGCGGATGCGGAGCTTCCGCCACGACGTCACGCGGCCGTACGTGCGCGCGCTCGAGGCACGGCAGCTACCGCACGTGCTGGTCGGTGGCGGCGCGTTCGGCGAACGCGAGGAAGTGCAGGTGATCCGCAACGCGCTCGCGGCGGTCGAGCGGCCGGACGACGAGCTCATGGTCTTCGCGACGTTGCGCGGTCCGCTGTTCGCGCTCTCCGACGCGCAGCTCCTCGCGTGGCGCGAGACGACGGGCCGACTGCATCCCTTCCAGCCGGTGCCCGCGGGCCTGCCGGAGGCCGTCGCCGAGGTGGCCGCGGCGCTCGCCGTGCTCGTGGAGCTGCACCGCGGGCGGAGCCGGTGGCCGTTCGCGGCGACGATCGCGCGCCTGCTCGCCGCGACGCGGGCGCACGCGGGACTCGCGGTGTGGCCGACGGGCGAGCAGGCGCTCGCGAACGTCACGCGCCTGCTCGACCTCGCGCGACGGGCCGAGCGCCGCGGCACCGGGTCGTTTCGCCGCTTCGTCGAGCAGCTCGGCGAGAGCGAGGCGCGCGAGGTGCCGACGCTCGAGGAGGGGACCGAGGGCGTGCGCCTCATGACCGTGCACAAGGCGAAGGGACTCGAGTTCCCGGTCGTCGTGCTGGCCGACCCGACGTGCCGCGACGCCCCGATGGACCCGACGCGATTCGTCGATCCCGAGCGGCGGCTCTGCGCGATGCGGCTCGCGGGCACGTCTCCCGTGGAGCTGCTCGAGCACGCCGACGTCGAGCGCGAGCGGGAGCGCGAAGAGGATGCGCATCCTCTACGTCGCCACCACCCGCGCGCGCGATCTGCTGGTCGTGCCGGCGCTGGCCGACGAGCGGCGCGAGGGCTGGCTCGCGCCGCTCGCGCCGGCGCTCTATCCACCGCCAGCGCGGGCCGAGCGGCCCGCGCCGGGCCGCTTGCCCGGCTGCCGCGTTCGGCGACGACGCCTGCCGGGCCGTCCGCCCGATGTCGCCCGGCCCGCGGGCTCGGTGTCGCCCGGGCTGCACCGTCCGGAGGCGGGTGTGCACGGGGTCGTGTGGTGGGACCCGTCGACGCTCGCGCTCGAGGTCCCCGAGAGCGTCGGCATCCGCCAGCAGCGGTTGCTCGAAGCGGACGTGGGTGGTGGGCGCGGCGACTCCGGCGTGGCCGCGCACGCCGCGTGGCAGGCGGCGCGCGCCCGTACGCGTGCGGCGGCAGTGTGCCGGCGATGCGCGTCGTCACCGCGACCGCGCTCGCCGAGACGGGCACGGAGATCGACGGAGTGGACGTGGCGGTCGAGGAGGTTCCCGTCGCGCCGGATCGCCCGCACGGGGTGCGGTTCGGCACGCTCGTACACGCGGTGCTCGCGGCCGTCGACCTCGACGCCGACGCCGCGGCGGTGGCCGCGACCGCGGCGGCCGAAGGCCGCGTCGTCGGCGCGTCGCCGGACGAGGTCGCGGCGGCCGGCGCGGCGGTGCTCGCGGCGCTCGCCCACCCGATCCTCGTGCGCGCTGCGGCGGCGGACCGTGCGGGGCGCTGTCGTCGCGAGACGCCGATCGGGGTGCGGCTGGACGCCGACCGCCTGGTCGAGGGCGTGGTCGACGCGATGTTCGCGGACGAGGCCGACGGCGCGTGGACGGTCGTCGAGTTCAAGACCGACGTCGAGGTCGCGGGCCGCCTCGACGCGTATCGCCGCCAGGTGGCGCTCTACGCGATGGCGATCGGGCGCGCGACGGGGCGCCCGGTGCGCGCCGTGGTGCTGCGCGTTTGACCTGGCGTCGAGGGGGAGGAGCAGGGGAGCCGGGCGAATCTGATGTTTGCGGGGCCCGACCCCCCTGCGGTGCGACGCGGACGAGGGACTAAGCAACCCCGGTGCCGGCTCGGAGCGCCGGCGGGTCGTGGCCCCGCGGCAAGCGGCTGTGCCAGTGCCGGCGCACGCGCGTGTGCCACGTGCCACGCGCCGCGTCCCGTCGACTCCGGTCGCGCATCCAAGAAATCCCCTTGACCAGGCCGCCCGCATTCGTGGTAGTCGGCGTTCATCATGCGGATTCTCGCGGTTGCGCTGTCGACGGTCCTCAGTTTCCTCGTGCTCGCGCGGGGAGAGGCGGTGGCCGGTACGAGCGTCCTGCTCATCTGGGACGTGAACAACACCAATACCCAGGCGCTCAAGTCGGCACTCGAAACGGCCGGCATGACGGTGACGCTGAGCGCGACGAGCCAGACGCTGTGGGACGGCACCAACCCGAGTCCGACCGGCTTCGACGCCATCATCCATCTGAACGGCACCACCTTCGGCGCGGGGATGCCGGTGAGCGGGCAGAACGCGCTCGTGAGTTTCGTGCAGGGGGGCGGTGGATACCTCGGCGGCGAGTGGAACGCCTACGACCTGAGCCTCGGGCTGCGCACGCCGATGCGTGACTTGATCCTCTTCGATCACATTCAGTCGCTGTTCGGCTCGTTCACGCTGACCAAGGTGCCCGCTCAGGCGAGCCACCCCGTCGTCGTGAACGTCCCCACTGCCTTCTCGATCTCCGGCGGCGCCAACCGCGGCCTGCTGCACGTCTTCGCCACCAGCCCCGGGACGGTCCTCATGACCGACAACCTCGGCAGCGACGCCGTTGCCGTCCGCGACTTCGGGCTCGGCCGGATCGTCAACTACCACCACGCCGGGAACTACAACGGTGCGGCGCTCCTCAGCGACGGCAACGTCCAGCGCCTCTTCATCGACGGCGTCACTTGGGCGCGGCGCCCGGTCTGTGGCAACGGCATTCCGGAGCGCGGCGAGCAGTGCGATCTCGGTGCGGCGAACGGCACGGCCGGAGCCTGTTGCACGCTCACGTGCCAGTACGCGTCGGCGGCGACGGTCTGTCGTGCGGCGGCGGGCTCGTGCGACGTGGCCGAGACCTGCACGGGATCGAGCCCCACTTGCCCGTCCGACGGGTTCCGTCCCCCGAGCTTCGTCTGTCGTGCCAGCGCAGGCGGCTGTGACGTCCCGGAGTCCTGCACCGGCACCGGCGCGGCCTGCCCGGCCGATGTGCTGGTGGCGGCGGGGACCGTGTGCCGCGCGGTGGCGGGCCCCTGCGACGTTGCCGAGTCGTGCACCGGGACGAGCGCGGCGTGCCCGGCCAACGCGTTCGCGTCGTCGAGCACGGTGTGCCGTGCCGCGAGCGACGTCTGTGATGCGGCGGAGAACTGCACCGGCACCGGCGCCGCGTGCCCGACCGACGCCTTCAAGCCCGCGATGACCGAGTGCCGCGCGGCCGCCGGCGTCTGCGACAGCGCGGAGTCCTGCACGGGCGCCGGCCCGAGCTGTCCACCCGACGTCTTCCTCGGCAGCACGAGCGGCGCGTTCGTGTGCCGGCCGCCGGCGGGGGACTGCGACCTGCAGGAAGTCTGCGACGGGACCGGTCCCAACTGCCCGGCGGACCAGTTCGCGGGATCGCTCACGCTCTGTCGTGCCGCGGCCGGGCCGTGCGACGTGGCGGAGCTTTGCACCGGAACCGCGGCGCTGTGCCCGTCCGACGCTCGCGAACCGTCCACCACCGTGTGCCGCACCGCGGCCGGCGTGTGCGACGTCGTGGAGCACTGCAACGGCACGGACGTCACCTGTCCCGCGGACGCAGTCGCGCCGTCGACGACCACGTGCCGGACGGCAGCCGGCCCCTGCGACGTCGCTGAGCATTGTACCGGCTCGGCGGTGACCTGTCCGGCCGACGGCTTCCAGCCGGCGACGACGGTGTGCCGCGCCGCGACCGACCTCTGCGACGTCGCCGAGACGTGCAGCGGCGCGAGCGCGGCGTGCCCCGCCGACGGCGTTGCTGCCGCGGGTACGCAGTGCCGGGCGGCGAACGGCACGTGCGACCTGGCCGAGACCTGCACCGGGTCGAGCAAAGCCTGCCCCGCCGACACGTTCGTCGACACCGACGGCGACGGTGTGGGCGACGGCTGCGACGACTGCCGACTCACGCCGAACCCGGACCAGGCCGACGCCGACGGCGACGGGATCGGCGATGCCTGCGACCCGTGCACGAACCTCCACGGGATCTTCGCGCAGAAGGCGAAGCTGCAGCTCCGCAAGCTCAACACGCCGCCCGGAGACGACCTCATCGGCTTCCGGGGCACGCTGAACGGCCTCCCGACGACGCCGGTGATCGAGCCGGATCACCGTGGCCTCCGCATCGTGATCGACGACAGCGATTCGGCTACGCCGGCAATCCTCGACGCCACGCTGCCGGGAGGCGCGGGCTGGGCGGCCAACGCGTCGCGGACGAGCTTCAAGTTCGTGAGTACGGCGGGCGTGCAGGGGATCGTGAAGGCGAGCGTGAAGCTCAGCACCCGCACGGTCGGGCTGGCGAAGTTCAGCATCACCGGCAAGCACGGCAGCTTCCCCGTGGCGGTGGCGAATCTGCCCCTCCGAGGGACGATCGTGATCGACGTCCCGATGGCGGGGTCGGGCCAGTGTGGCGAGGCGCTCTTCCCTGGCCCGGTGCCGGCCTGCGCCGTGAACCCGTCCGGCAGCACCGTGACGTGCAAGTGACGGCGGCGGTCTGAGGCGAGCCGAGAGGCTCGGCTACTCCGTTGGGGATGGGTCGGATTCGGGCCGGGCTGGTGCTCGTGGGGTTGCTGGCGGCGGCACCGGCTGCGCACGGTCTGCATCGCGACACCGGACCGGCGGCTCGCATCACGCACGGTGCCGGGGGGACGATCCCCCGGACGCGAGGATGGCGGACCTGGCTTCCGTTCACGTCGACGGACGACTTGACCGGAATCGGGAGCAGCGGACGCCAGGCGTTCGTCTTCGACCTGTGGACGTACGACTGCGTGATGAAGCCGCTCGGCAGGGTCCTGGCGGGATGCCCTCCGGTGTCGCGACCGTGGGTCGTCCAGGTCACCGCGGGTGGTGGGGCGCCCGACAACCCGACGGTGAACGGCCGCGGAACCGTGGTCGCGTTCGACGCCGACGGCGTGTACGCGGGGGGCATCGGTCCGGCGGCGCCGCGCCGCCAGGTCTTCCTGCTGCACCGTCCGAGCGGTGCGCTGGTTCGGGTGACGAACGCGGCGGACGGGGACAGCGTGCGTCCCTCGCTCGACGACGCCGGCACGACGCTCGTGTTCGAGTCGACGGCGGCGCTCGCCGGCGGGCCGGGCGGCGTCTCGCAGGTCTTCGTCTACGACGTGGGCACTGGCGTGCTCGAGCGCCTGACGAGTGGCGCGGGCCCGAGCACCGCGGCGATGCTCGACAAGACGGGGAGCCGTGTCGCCTTCGCGTCGACCGCGGCGCTGGTCGGCGACGGGCACGACACGGGCATCTCGCAGGTGTTCTGGTACGAGCGGAATGCGGCCGTGCTGCACCAGATGACGAGCGGCAACGCGTCGAGCCGGCATCCGTACATCGGGGTCGTCAAGCCGGCCAGCCCGTTGCGCCGGCTCCTCGGCCTTCCGCGCATGGTCGGCGGGCGGGCGATCGTGTTCGAGTCGGAGGCGACCGATCTGCCGGGAACCCGGGGTGCCCCCGGTCCGCAGATCTACTACGGCCCCATCACGCAGGGGGACGTGCCGGTGCTCTACCAGCTCACGCCTCCACCCGTGCCGGGCTGTACGCCGAGCGCCGCCGCCGGTGCGACGGACCCTGCCATCGAGCCCGTCGGGCGGCGGGTGCTCTTCACGAGCACCGGAGACCTGCTCTGCAACGGAACCACGGGGCGCCGGCTGTTCGCCTTCGGCATGAGCGGCAGGCCGGTGCTGCGGCAGCTCACCGCGAGCGGCGACGTCGAGCAGCCCGCCGCCGCGCTCGGCGGGTGGTTCGTTGCGCTGTCGTCGAACGCGGATCTCTCGGGCACCGGAACCTGCGGGCCACAGCTGCACGTCCTCAACTATTTCGAGGGGCAGTGGCGGGCGGCGACGGCGCCCGGCGAGATCCCGATGGAGCCGTCGCCCGGTGATCCCGCGTCGAGCTGCGGTGACTTGGACGCGTGCACGACCGATCGCTGCGTCGCGGGGACGTGCGTCCACTCGCCGATTGCCGGCTGCACCGGTGCGCTCGGGATCAGAACTCGAGCCGAAGCCGCCCCAGCCGCTCGACCGTCTCCGCCATGAGCGCGTCCTCGTCGCGCTCGGTCGGCGCCTGGTAGGTGACGGAGAAGCGCAGGTAGGGGCCGGCTTCGTCCCAGGGCACGCAGCAGACGGACTGCTCGGTGATGAGGAACTGCGAGCACTCCTCGGCGTTGGCGAAGGCGCGGCCGGCGGCGCGCTTCGGTGACCGCACGTAGAGGAAGTACGTGCCGCCGGGCATGGAGGCCGCGAACCCGACCCGGGTGAGCGCGCCGACGAGCTTCTCCAGTCGGCGGTGGTACTTGGCGCGCACGCGGTCGGCGATCTCGGGGTGCTCGAGCGCGACGCGCGCGGCCTGCTGGATCGCCATGAACTGCCCAGAGTCGCAGTTGTCCTTCACGTCGGCGAAGGCCTGCACGAGCTTCGGGTGCCCGCACACCCAGCCGATGCGCCAGCCGATCATGTTGAAGCCCTTCGACAGCGAGTGGACCTCGACGCCGACCTCCTTCGCACCGTCGACCGCGAGGAAGCTCGACGGCGGCCGGTCGTAGCTCAGCAGGCCGTGCGCCGCGTCCTGCACCACGACCACCCGGTGCTCGAGCGCGAAGTCGATCACGCGGCGGTAGAACTCGGGCGTCGCGGTGCGGCCGGTCGGGCTGTTCGGGTAGCAGAGGACGAGGAGCTTCGCGCGCGCCTTCACGTCGGCGGGGATGCCGTCGAGGTCGGGGTAGAAGTCGTTTTCGGGCAGCAGCGGCAGGTTGTGCACGGTGCCGCCGTAGTAGCGCGTGTGCGTGCCGGCGACCGGGTAGCCGGGGACGGTCATGAGCGTCACGTCGCCCGGGTTGACGAAACAGGCCGGCAGCATCGCCAGCGCGGGCTTCGAGCCGATCGCGTGGTTCACCTCGGTGACCGGGTCGAGCGTCACGCCGAAGGCCTTGCGCATGAAGGCCGCGACCGCGTCCTTGAAGGCCTGGATGCCGTTGTCCGCGTAACCGCGATTCTCGAGCTTGTCGACCTCGGCCTTCATCGCCGCGCGCACGACGGGGTCGGCCATGTCGTCGTTCTCGCCGATCCCGAAGTCGAGCAGCGTGCGCTCGGGGTGCGCCGCCAGCGCGGCGCGCTTGGCGCGCTTGATCTTCTCGAACTTGTAGATCGCGGTTCCCTTGCCGTAGCCGGCGCCGCCGATGCGGTCGGCAAACAGCGTCTGGAACCAGGGATCCGGTGCGTCGGCCATGGGCCGACTGTTTACAGCTTCGATGCGGTGCCGTCGAGGAAGTTCGCGATCCACACGGCGATGCCGTCGAAGGCCACGCCCGCGGGCCCCGTGCCGGTCGAGAACGTGCCGAGGACGGAGCCGTCGAGCGCCAGCAGCTTGGTCACGGTCGCGCTGCCGTAGTTGGTGACCCAGACGTTGGACCCGTCGAACGCGACCGCGGTCGGCTGCGTGCCGACGCTGACGGTTCCCTGCGAGACGCCGTCGGAGGCACGCAGTCGCGTCACCGAGTTGCTGCCGGTATTGGCGATCCACAGGCTCGAGCCGTCGAAGGCGATGCCGCTCGGTTGCGTGGCCACGGCGAAGGTTCCGAGCGACGCGCCGTCGCTGGCACGGATCTTCGTCACCGTGCCCGCGGTCGAGTTCGTGACCCAGACGTTCGTACCGTCGACCGCGACGCCGACGGGTCCGCTGCCGACGGTCACCGTGTTCAGCAGCACGCCGTCGCTCGCGCGCAGCTCGGTGAGCGTGCCGGCGCCGCTGTTGGCGATCCACATGTTCGTGCCATCGAAGGCGATGCCGCGCGGCTGCGTGCCGACGGCATAGGTCCCCAGCACGGTGCCGGTACTGCCGTCGAGCTTCTTCGCGGCGTTGCTGCCGTAGTCGGTCACCCACATGTTCGTGCCGTCGGAGGCGAGCGCGCGTGGCTGCGTGCCGACCGCGTAGGGGCCGAACACGGAGCCGTCGCTGGCGCGGACGCGCGAGACGTCGCCGGTGCCGGCGTTGGCGATCCAGACGTACGCACCGTCGAACGCGACTCCCTCGGGGTTGCTGCCGCCGGTGACGAATTGCGCCCCCGTTCGGTTGGCGCCGTACCAGCGCAGGGTCGCCACCTGGAGCGGATTGTAGGTGGGCGGTCCGGTCGGTCCGGTCGGTCCCGTCGCGCCGCTCGGTCCGGTGGCGCCGGTCGCGCCCCGCAGACCCTGGGCTCCGGTTGGCCCGGCGGCTCCGACCGGCCCGGTGCTGCCGGTCGCACCCGTCGCCCCTCGGGCGCCAGTCGCTCCCGTCGGACCCGTGCTGCCGGTGCTTCCCCTGGCGCCAGTCGCTCCGGTCGCGCCGGTTGCACCACCCGACCCGGTTGCGCCAGTCGCGCCGCGCGCGCCGGTCGGCCCGGTGAGCCCGGTGCCCCCGGTCGGTCCGGGTCGCCCCGGTCGGCCCGCGTGCGCGGGTGGCCCCGCTCGGACCCGTGGGCCCGGTGTTGCCACGCGGGCCCGCGACTCCGGTCGCACCTGTCGGCCCGGTCGCGCCGGTTGGACCCGTGGCGCCACGGGGTCCGATGCCACCCGTGCCGCCCGCCGGTCCCGTGGGACCCGTTGGCCCGGTGGAACCCCGGGCCCCCGCTGCGCCGGTCGGGCCGGTGGAGCCCGCGGCCCCGGCGGTGCCGGTCGAGCCAGTGGGGCCGGTTGCGCCCGTGGCGCCGCGCGTCCCGCTCGGCCCGGTGCTCCCGGTGGCACCGGCCGAGCCAGCGGAACCGGTGGGGCCAGTGGCACCCGCGGCACCCGACGACCCCGTGGAGCCCGCCGGGCCCGTGCTCCCAGTGATACCGGTCGGGCCGGTCGGTCCCGTTGGACCTGCGGCGCCCGAAAGACCGGAGGCGCCGGTCGGCCCGGTGCTCCCGGTTGTTCCCGTGGCTCCCGCCACGCCGGTGGGCCCGGTGGCACCGCGCGGGCCGGTCGCCCCGATCGGTCCGACGTCACCGGTCGGTCCTGGATCGCCGGTCGGGCCCGTCGGGCCAGGTGATCCGGATCCGGAGCCCGTCGGTCCCGTCGGGCCGGTGACGCCCGGGATGCCCTGCGACCCGCTGGGACCCGTCGCCCCCGGGGCACCTTGCGCACCAGTTGCGCCGGTGACGCCCGCCGTGCCGGTCGGCCCGGTCGGGCCGGTCGGTCCCGCGACGCTCACCGTGGTCTCGCCGGAACGACATTGCGCCGGGCGAGCCACCACGCGCCCGTTGTGGCGCCGGCAGAACACGTCTGCCCTGGCTGCGGCGGGCGCAGCGAGGCAGACGAGCAGGACGAGGGACACGGGTGGTCGCATGGCCCGTAATCAATGTCGGCAGGTTGGAGGCGCGAGTGCACCGGCGCGGGCCGGCCCTTTCTCTGTCGATCCACGGGCCGTGCCATGGGGCGGCTCCGGACATGCCCCGGTGTACGGGGGGTCTCCGCATGGGGGGTGTCAGGAAATTGCCGGAGGGCACGCGGGCGTCGGGCTTGACCCGAGACCGCTGGAAGCGCTCGAATCCCGCGGGGGGCACATGGAGCGACACGTCGCGATACGGGTGCGCGTGGTCGGCGCGTTCGGTTTGGTAGAGCGCGGGCAGTGATCCTCATCGTCCACGGGTACGATGGGTCGGGCCCCGGCCACTGGCAGCGCTGGCTCGCGGCCGAGCTCGCACGACGCGACGTGCCGGTCGCGTTCCCGGAGCTACCGTCGCCGACCGCGCCGGATCGCGATGCCTGGGTCTCCGCCCTTGCGGCCGAGATCGCGGCCGCGGGCGGAGAGCCGGTCACGCTCGTCTGTCACTCGCTCGGCTGCTGGGCCGCCGATCATCTGGTGGCAACGTACGGCGCCCGGGGGCTTCACGGCGCGCTGCTTGCCGCACCGCCATCGCCGGCGCTGCTCTTCGAGCCAGTCGAGAGCTTCCTGCCGCCGCCTCGCCGCCGCGACGCCTGGGCGCCGATCGCGGAGCGTACGTTGCTCGTCGGGAGCGACGACGACCCGTACACGGCGCTCGATGAATTCGAGGTGCTCGCGGCAGCGCTCGGCATCCCGTTCCGACAGGAGCCCGGCGCAGGGCATGTCAACGTCGAGTCCGGCCATGGCCCGTGGCCGTTCGTGCTCGACTGGCTGGTGGAGGTGGGGGCGATCGACCGAGCGAAGCGATGACGGATCGGGAGGATCGGACGCCCACCCCGGGCCCCCCGCGTGGGTCTGGCGCCACGCGGGGGGCGATTGGAACCTTCGCCGTCCCTCAGGGATCGACGAGGCCGTCCACGTGGAAAGGTGGCAGGACTTCGTGCTGGGTGCAGAGTGCCGGTGCCGATTCGACCCACGTGCCGCCGTTGATCCGGGCCTCGTCGAACTCGTTGTGGCAGCAGGTGCCGCGGACGGTCGGCGTCCCGTCGTTACAGTCCTGATCGGCGTCCTCCCTGCCTTTGAACCGATGCGGGCTGGGCGTGACCGTCGGGTCCGGGTAGCAGATGGAGGAGAGCGCCGGGAAATGCCGCCCGTGCTGGAAGAGCGAGCCCGCGTGCGATTCGATGAACGCGGGCTTGTTGCAGTCGTGGTCCTCGTGCCAGAGCGTCACCGTCTCCACGAAGCCGCCGGCGTTGACCAGGAACTTGACCGGCGTTCCGTCGAGCTGCTTGATGACCCAGACGTTCTCGGGATCATACGGGTCGATGTGATCGAGTACTCCGACCAGCGCACCCCCGCCGCTGGTCTTGTCGCGGATCACGACGACGGCAGCCGCGGAGCCCGGATCGCCCTGGAGCCCGCGGGGTCCCTGCGGCCCCATGGCGCCCTGCGCGCCCGCCGTTCCCTGCGGTCCGGCTGGCCCTTGGACGCCGGCCACACCCTGCGGCCCTGCGGGTCCCTGCGGCCCGTCCGCTCCGCGTGCGCCGGTGGCGCCTGCGGGTCCCTGCGGCCCCGCAGTCCCTTCGGTGTTCAGGCTGGCCTCACCGGGTTTGCAGGTGCTGCGGGCTTTCACCTTGCCGTGCGACGTCACGCACAGCAGGGACGCCTCCGCAGTGGAATACGCCGACATGGTGACCATGCCGCACACGAATAGCGCGATCGTCTTCGTCGACATTGGCTTGCGCCTCCCTCGGGCTGATCTGAGTGGAGTCGGAGCATGGGTCGGGTGCTGCCGGCTGGCCCGGCGGACCGCGCGCGATCGCACGCCGCCGTGCAGAGGCGGTGCAGCTCGTCGCTCCGTGCTGCGCGCGACGTGCCAGCATGGACGGGTGCATACCGACGTGCGGGACGGCATGTCAAGCACGAAAAGCTAGCTAGTATCATTATTCCCCACTGACGCCGGCCTCACCGGCGGGCGCGTCACGCGTTCTCGGGATGCGCGCCGGTGACGCGGGGGCGGGCGCGCAGCGCGGCGTTCCGTCTCGACGTGACCGCCGCGCAATGTCAGGTGTGATCGCGCGCCGCGTCCTCCATGAGCGTGTTCCGGGCGGGCCAAACGTCGTGACCTTCGCCGGTGCGAGCTCGGCAGGTCGCCCTTCCGCCGAGCGGGAGCGACGACCACGTCGAACGTCGTGGTGACCGCCGTCGGCATGGTGCCGCGGCTGCTCCGCCGCGGTTGCCTCGGGGCGGTCCGACGGACGATACTCCGCCCGCGTGACGCCCAGGACACCGCCAAGCCTCTGGCTCGCCGGCCTTGCGGAGGAGGCAGCGCCGCCGCTCGAGGGTGACACCAGCGCGGACGTGGCGATCGTGGGCGGTGGCTACACCGGTCTCTCGACGGCGCTTGCCCTGCGTGCGGAGGGCCTCTCGGTCGTCGTCCTCGAGCGCGAGGTCTGCGGGTTCGGCGCGAGTGGGCGGAACGCCGGCCACCTCACGCCGACGATCGGCAAGGACCTCCCGACACTCGCCAAGCTCTTCGGCCGCGACCGCGCGCGTGGGTGCGTCGACCTCGTCCAGCGCGCCATCGGACACGTCGAGGAGACGATCGCGCGCCACGGCATCGACTGCGCCTACGAGGCGGTCGGGAACGTGATGGCGGCGGTGCATCCCCGCCAGCATCACGTGCTCGACCGCGCCGCCGAAGCGGGCTCGGCGCTCGGGCTCGACGGCGAGCTGCTCGAGCCCGAGGCGATGCGGGAGCGCGGCCTCCCCGCCGCGTTCACGCGCGGGTACCTGCTGCGACGCGGCGGGATCCTCGATCCGGGGCGGTACGTGCGGGGGCTGCGGCGCGCAGCGCTCGCCGCGGGGGCGGTGTTGTACGAGGGGACACCCGTCGTCGGCCTCGATGCCGGCACGCCGGCGGTCGTGCGCACGACGGGCGGACGCGTGCGCGCCCGTACGGTCGTGCTCGCGGCCAACGCCTACACGCCCGAGCTCGGCTGGCTGCGACACACGATCGTGCGGCTGCACGTCTATCTGTTCGCCACCGCTCCGCTCACGGCGCTGCAGCTCGCCGGCATCGCCTGGCGCGGTCGCGAGGGTGTCTATACCGCGCACGAGAGCCTCGAGAGCTACCGCCTCACCGCCGACCAGCGGATCGTCGGTGGCGCGAAGCTCGCGCGCTACGGGTGGGGCGGCCGCGCACTGGCCGACGATCCGGCGACGTTTGCGGCGCTCGAGGCCGTGTTCCGCGACCGCTTCCCCACGCTCCGTGACGTGCCGGTCACCCATCGCTGGGGCGGGCCGATCGGATTCGCGCTCGATTTCCTCCCGGTCGTCGGTCGCACTGGGCCTCACGGCAACGTCCTCTACAGCGTGGGGTACGCCGGGCACGGGCTGGCGCTGGCGAGCTATGCGGGCACGATGCTGGCCGATCTCGCCTGCGGGCGCGCGGGGATGGGTGCGGCGTTGGCGCGCCGCTGGCTGCCGCTGCCGCCCGAGCCGCTGCGGTGGCTCGTGGTGCACGGCATCACGCGCACGTTCGACTGGATCGACGCGCGCGTCGATCGCGCCGTGCGCGGGAGTTGACCTGGCCCGCAGCGGGCTGGTTGGGGGAGGCTCGCCTGCTAGACTCGGGCAGCCCGATTGGGCGGCGATGAACGACCGGCTTCGTACCTTCCTCGTGTCCGTCTGTGGCGTGGCGCTCTTCGCCGTGGCGCTGTGGATCCTGCGCCGCGAGCTGGCGGCGTATCGCTGGCACGACGTCGCCGCGGCATTGCGCGGGCTGCCGCGCGCGCGCGTGCTGCTCGCCATGGCGCTCACGGCGACGAGCTACCTCGTGCTGACGGGCTACGAGCTCATTGCCTTTCGCGTGATCGGACGGGCGCTCGCCCCGGCGCGGATCATGCTGGCGGCATTCGTCGCCTACGTGATGAGCCACAACGTCGGGCTCTCGGTCCTCGGCGGCGGCGCGGTGCGGCTGCGGCTCTACGGAACGTGGGGACTGTCGACGGTCGACATCGGCAAGGTGGTCGTGGTGAACGGGATCACCTTCTGGCTCGGCTTCCTCGGGCTCGCGGGGCTGGCGCTGCAGCGCGGCACCCCGCCACTGCCGGCCGCGATCGCGGGTATGCCGGGCGTCCTGCACGCCGCGGGCCTGGGTGCGCTGGCGACCGTGGCCGCCTATGTCGCCGCGTGTGCGCTGCGTCGGACGCCGATCGGGCGAGGAGACATCGAGATCACGCTGCCGCCGGTGCCGATCGCGCTCGCGCAGATCGGCATCTCCACGGTGGACTGGATGCTCGCCGCCGCGGTGCTGTTCGTCCTGCTGCCGCCGCACCCGGGACTCGGGTTCCCTGCGTTCGTGGGTGCGTTCCTGCTCTCGCAGGTGGCCGGGGTCGCCAGCCACGTGCCCGCCGGCCTCGGTGTCTTCGAGAGCGCCATGATGGCGTGCCTGGTGCCGTTCGCCGCGGGACCCGCGTTGCTCGGCGCGCTGCTCGCCTACCGCGCGATCTACTACCTCTTGCCGCTCGTCCTGGCCTCGCTGGTGCTGGCCGGGCACGAAGTCGTCCAGCGCCGCGCGCAGATGCTGTCGGTCGGGCGGACCGTCGGACGTTGGGCGCCGGGTGTCCTGCCCGAGGCGCTCGCCGCGACGACGTTCCTCGGCGGGGTGATCCTGCTCGCGTCGGGCGCGACGCCCGTGCCCCACGGGCGACTCGCGTGGCTGCGCGACCTGCTGCCACTCCCGGTGGTGGAGACCTCGCACTTCCTCGGCAGCGTCGCGGGCATCGGACTCCTGCTGCTCGCGCGTGGATTGCAGCTGCGGCTCGACGCGGCGTACGGGCTGACGAGCATGCTCCTCGGTGCCGGCGCGGTCTTCTCGCTGCTCAAGGGCTTCGACTGGGAGGAGGCGCTGGTGCTCACCGCGATGCTCGCGGCGTTGCTGCCCTGCCGGCGCCATTTCTACCGGCGCGCGGCGCTGCTGGACGAGCCGTTCAGCGGCCCGTGGATCACCGCCGTCGCGCTGGTGGTGTTGGGCGTGATCTGGCTGCTGCTCCTGTCGTTCCGGCACATCGAGTATGCCAGCGATCTTTGGTGGCAGTTCGAGCTGCAGGCGCAGGCGCCGCGGGCGCTGCGGGCGGCGGTCGGTGTGGTCGGTGCGCTCGTGGCATTCGGTGGAGCGCGCCTGCTGCGGCCCGCACCGCCCGACCCGACGCCGCCCTCGGCGGAGGAAGTGGCGGCGGTCCGTCGTCTCGTGGCGGCGGCGCCCGATTCGAGCGCGCACCTGGCGCTGCTCGGTGACAAGACCTTCTTCTTCAGTCCGGCGCGCGACGCGTTCGTCATGTACGCGGTCGAGGGGCGGAGTTGGGTGGCGATGGGCGATCCCGTGGGTGCGCCCGGTGCCGCCCGGGAGCTGGCGTGGCAGTTTCACGAGCTCGCCGACCGTCACGCCGGCTGGACGGTCTTCTACCAGGTCGGGACGGACAATCTGCCACTGTACCTCGACCTCGGACTGAGCCTCGCGAAGCTCGGCGAGGACGCGCGCGTCGACCTCGCGGCCTTCACGCTGACGGGCTCGGCGCACAAGGGGCTGCGCCAGGCGCACCACCGGCTCGAGCGCGAGGGATGTACGCTCGAAGTCGTCCCGCCTCCCGACGTACCGGTGCTGCTCCCGGAGCTGCGGGCGATCTCCGACGGGTGGCTCGCGGGCAAGCGCACGCACGAGAAGGCGTTCTCGCTCGGGGCCTTCGACGAGCGCTACCTGAGCCTCCTGCCGGTCGCGATCGTGCGCCACGCGGGTCGTGTGGTGGCCTTCGCCAACCTCTGGCGCACGGCCGCCCGCGAGGAGCTGTCGGTCGACCTCATGCGGCACCGGCCCGACGCGCCTCCCGGGCTGATGGACTACCTGTTCGTCGAGCTGATGCTGCGCGCGCAGGCCGAGGGCTATCGCTGGTTCGACCTCGGGATGGCGCCGCTGTCGGGGTTCGAGGCGCGCGCGCTGGCGCCGCTGTGGACGCGGCTCGGCGCGTTCGTCTTCCGGCACGGAGAGCACTTCTACAACTTCCGCGGCCTGCGCCAGTACAAGGCGAAGTTCGATCCGGTGTGGACGCCACGCTACCTCGCGTCGCCGGGTGGCCTCGTGCTCCCGCGCGTGCTCGGGAACCTGGCGACGCTGGTGTCGGGCGGAGTGCGCGGGGTGGTGGCGCGGGGGTAGTGGCGGAGTCGGGCCGGTGGTAAGGTCAGCCCCTCGACCGTGCGGATGCTGATCCACAGGCTCGGCCCGCTGGCCCCGCTTCTCGTGTTCGCCGCCGGCGCGCTGGCGTTCCTGTCCGCGAGTCGGGTCGGGATCGCGCTACGCTACGCCGGCCGCCTGCGCGCGGTCGATGGTGCGTGGCAGCTCTTCCCGATCGGCATCCGCATGGATGCGAGCGTCGTCGCGATCGGGCTGGTGCCGGCCGCCGTACTGCTGCTCGCGCTGCCGGCACGGGCAGCGAAGCGCGTGCGGCCCGTCGTCGCGGGCCATCTGGCGGCCGTGGCCGCGATACTCGTCTTCTTGGAGGCGGCAACGCCGCCGTTTCTCGCGCAGTACGATGGCCGACCGAACCGCCTGTTCGTCGAGTACCTGCGCTTCCCGCGCGAGGTGTTCTCGACGCTCGTGCTCGGTCACCCACTTGCCCTGACCGGAACGCTGGCGCTGATGGGGCTCGTCGGCTGGGGCGTGTGGCGCGGTATGAGCGCGCTGCTGCGCGCGTCCGAGCCCTGGCCGCTCGGCGCGCGCCTGCTCCTGGTGCCGCCGCTCGCCGCCGTGCTCGCCGTGGGCATGCGCGGCGGCTTCGGGCATCGCGGCATCAACATCAGCACGGCGGCGTTCTCGACCGACCATCTCGCCAACGAACTCGCGCTCGACTCGACGTACTCGCTCGGATACGCGCTCTACAGTTGGCGGCACGAGCGGCCGTCGCGGGCGATCTACGGGCGGATCCCGCGGGCCGAGGCGATCGCGCGGGTTCGACGCCAGACGCTGCTCCCCGCCGACGCGTTCTTCGATCCCGCCCTCCCGATGCTCCATCGCGAGGCCCCCGGCGTCCTGCTGCTGCGTCCCTACAACCTCGTCATCGTGCTGGAGGAGAGCCTCGGCGCCGAGTTCGTCGGCAGCCTGGGCGGCCTGCCGCTCACCCCGAACCTCGACGCCCTCGCGGGCGACGGTCTCTACCTCACGAACCTCTACGCCACCGGGACGCGCACGGCGCGCGGCATCGAAGCGACGGTGTCGGGCATGCTGCCGACGGCGGGCACGAGCGTCGTGAAGCTCGGGCTCGCGCAGCAGGGCTTCTTCACGCTCGCCGATCTCCTCCAGCAGCACGGCTACGCCACCGAGTTCCTTTACGGCGGCGAGAGCAATTTCGACAACATGGCGAGCTTCTTCCGCGGCAACGGCTTCGAGCGCCTGATCGACGAGGACAGCTTCCGAGCGCCGGTGTTCCGGGGTGTCTGGGGCGTCTCGGACGAGGATCTCTTCCAGCGCGCGCACGAGACCTTCCTCGCGCACGGCGACCAGCCGTTCTTCGCGCTCCTGCTCACCACGTCGAACCACGATCCGTTCGAGTTCCCGGCGGGGCGTCTCCCCGCGGGACCGCGGGGCGGCAAGCCCCGGTACGATGCGATTCGGTACGCGGACTTCGCGCTCGGCGAATTCTTCCGCGTGGCGCGCACCGCGCCGTACTTCGGGAACACCGTCTTCCTGGTCGTCGCCGACCACGACACGCGCGTCTATGGCGCGGGGCTCGTGCCGATCGAGAAGTTCCACATCCCCGGGCTCATCGTGGCGCCGGGCGTGGCGCCGGCGCGCCTCGACACGCTGGCGAGCCAGATCGACCTCGGCCCGACGCTCCTCGACCTCATGGGGATCGAGAGCGCCCACCCGATGATCGGCCGGGACCTTCTGCGCACGCCGCCGGGTACGCCGGGGCACGCGTTCCTGCAGTACGACGCCACCAACGCCTACCGCGTTGGCGACGCGGTCGTGATCCAGCAGCCGTACCAGCCGCCGCAGCAGTTCCGCTGGGCCGATGGGCAACTGATCCCGACGCCGCTCGACCCCGAGCTGGCACGCGACGCGCTAGCGCACGTCGCGTTGCCCGATCTGCTCTACCACGAGCGCCGCTATCGGCTGCCGGCCGAGGGAACGACCGGGCGCGCCGGCTCCCCGCCCGAGGGGTGAGCCGGTGCGCCGCGGCGCTCAGTCGTCGAGGAAGGCGCCGCTCGCCGACGCGGGGCAGGTCGCCGGGGCGGGTGTCCTCGGCTGGGCGACGAACTTGTCGGCGTGGTCGTTCTTCGCGGTGGACGGCGGGTTGCCGCTCTCCTTGGCGGGCGCGTCGGCGCACCAGCCCGTCCCGGTCGTTCCCAGGGTGAGCCGCAGTGCGACACGGCCCTGTGCGGACTCGTTCAGCGTATAGCCCCAGTTCGCTTTGCCACCCTTCACCGCGATCAGGTCGGCCTTCACCTTGACCTTCTGCACGGGATCGGTCGGGCTCGCGCTCGCGAACTGCCAGCCCTTCGGTCTGCTCGCCGATCCGATCCGGTGCCACCGACCCGCCGCGAGCGACACGGTCACCTTGTCCGCCGAGAGGCCCGCGGCGTCGTAGACCGTGAGCACGCCGCCGCCGACGGTCGGATCGCCGCTCGAGCCGGGCGCGGGCGCGACGATGCGGTTGGCGGACGGGTCGAGCTTGGTCTTCGACGTGAAGGTGATCTTCCGCTTCGCGGGATCGGGTGGCGTGGTGCGGTCCTTCAGCACGAGCGATTTCGTCTGGATCAACGTGAGTCCCGGCGTGGTGCCCTCGTCGCCGTCGAACACCCCGTCGCCGTCACGATCGATGCCGATGCGCTGCCCGGAGCCGGGTGGCACGCAGGTGAACGTCAGCTCCTGGCCCGGCGTCTGCGCGAGGGTCCGCAGCTGTACGCTCGTGAGCAGGGGCTCGGCCGAGCGGTCGCTGCGGTACATCCCGCTCGTCAGACGGAGCCAGCCGCGCTGCGCGCCGCCGACGTTCCCCTTCGCCACGACCTCGCACTCGCTCGCGCCGGCGCGTTGCTCGAGCAGCGCGATGCGCGCGCCGACCGTGCCGCCGTTCGAGGCGTCGAGTGTGATCTGTTGTCCGACGATGGGGGCGAGGTTGCTGTCGAACTGGAGCATGAATTGCTCGAGCTGTCGGGCCTCGGTCGTGCTCACGGTGAAGACCACGGCCTGGTGGAAGTGGAAGATCGTGTCGACGCTGCCGTCGTGCAGGAAGCCGAAGCCGCGCACCTGGTCGCCGAGGTTGACCACGTCACCGCCCTGGAAGAGGCCGGGGTTCGGCGGCATGCCGAACTTGCCGACCTTCTGGTACAGGTTGCGCAGGTGGGCGATCTTGAAGAGCTGCGGCTCGTTCTCGAAGGTCGTGAAGCCGTCGCTGCCGAAGAACCCGGCCGCCGGATTGAGCACGTGGCAGCTGTTGCAGTTGCCGAACCCGTCGGTGGTGCGGCCGAAGAAGAGGTTGCGGCCCGCCAGCGCGTCGCCCGTGAGCTGGTTGTCGAGCGGCCGGATCGGGTTCGGCGGGTACGTGACCTGCAGGATGAAGCTCGTGAAGCGATCCATGTCCGCCGAGCTGATCGGGCCGCCGCGGCCGAGCAGCCCGTCGAACGCGACGATGAACTTCTTGAACGCCCCCGCCTCGTCGAGCGGGTCGCCGCCGGGATCGTTGCCGGCGGTGCGATCGCCGCGCCAGTGCATCGGGCCGTGGTTGGCCATGCCACGCAGGCTCTGCGTCGTCATCGGGCCCTTCATCGGGTGGAAGTCCGGGTCGGCGCCGACGTTGAGGCGGATGGGATTCGGATTGTTGAGGACGGTGTCGTCCGGGTTGCCGAGGTCCCAGCCCAGGCTGTCGAAGTCGCCGAAGATGTGACACGCGGCGCACGACGCCTCGCCGTTGCTCGAGGTGAGCCGGGCGTCGTAGAGCACGGCCCGGCCATTCACCACGCTCGCCGGCTCGGGGTTGAAGAGCGCGAGGTGCTGCAGCTCGCTGCGCGTCGACGTCTCGACGACCGAGAGCGCATTGTCGAATCGGGTGAGGACGTAGAGGCGTCCACGGGCCTCGTCGAGCACGAGGCCCGACGGCCCGCCCCCGGAGACGGTGATGTGCGTGGCGGGGTCGGGGGTGAACGTGTCCGCCTCGAGCGCGCTGGTCGAGAAGACGCCGATCTTGCTCGAGCCGAACGCCGCGACGTAGAGCGTCGTACCGGCGCCGTCGATGGCCATCCCGACCGGGGTGGCGAGACTCGCGGCCTTCGTCGCCGGGGGACTCGGGACCACGGCGTAGTTGATGTGCTTGTTCAGGTGCCGCGGCAGCACGCTCGCGCCGTCGAGGACCGTCACGCGTGCCTCGTGGAGGTGGCCGCGGACGGTGTGTCCGGCGAAGGTGCCCGGGCCCTCGAACCGAACCTCGTTCCGGGCCTCGGTGTTCGTGACGTAGACCTTCCCGTTGGCCGGGTTGACGATCATGTTGAAGAGCACGGTCCCCACGCCCACGAACGCCTGGCCCGCGGATCCGGGAATCGGCGCCGAGGCGTCGATCGTGAACACGTCCTGGTCGGGAAGGGTGAACTTGACGGCGTTGTTCCAGTTGCGGCCGAGCTCGTCCTTCCACGCGCCCGCGGCCGGGTCGAACTTCACGATGAGCCCGGTCTCGTGCTGCGGGATGCCCTGGAAGTTCGTGTTGGGCGCGGGCAGGCCGCCCGGCATGGTGGCGCCGCCGATGCTGCACGGCCCGGCGGACGCGCCGCCGTCGCAGACGAGGCCTTCGAAGAGGGAGGTGGTGCGGTTGCCGGAGTGGAAGACGGCGGCGTAGACCGTGTTGCCGTCGGGCGATGCGGCGAGCGCGCGTGGCGTGTCGCCGAAGAGGGTGACGATCGTGAGCGGCGTCCCGCCGAGCGCCACGCCCAGATTCAGTGCGTCGAACACCCACACGTCGGCGCGGCCGACGCCCTCCGTCGTGAGCTGCGGGTCGAGCGGGCTGTTCTGACCACGGTGCGCGGTGGTGATGAAGGCGCGCGTTCTTCCCGGGCCGGCGAACACGATGTCGCGCGGCTCGTCGCCGACCAGCAGCGTGCGCACGACCCGCGGCGGGGTGGAGCCGACGTCGACGATGCTGATGCTGTCGGAGAGGTGGTTCACGACCCACACCTCGGTGTTGGTGCGGGCGGCCACGGCGACGGGCTCGAGACCGACCGGGACCGCGGCGACGTGCGCCAGGCCGCCGGCGCCGACCGAGAATATCTCGAGGCGATCGTCGGGGGTGTTGCAGGCGAAGAGCGTCGAGCCGTCGGGCGAGAGGGCGAGGGGACGGACCTGGCCGCTCTCGAATTCGACGAAGCCCTGGGCGTGGGCAGCCACCGCCGGCAGCAGGAGCAACAGGGCGGCCAGGACACGAGCGAGCGGGCGCCTCGACATGATGGATCCCTCGACGTCACGCGGCATGCCGCGAGCCGCTACCATGGTCCTGGGTCGCCTGCCTAGCGGTTTTCGACCCGCTCCGGGTGCCCGTGTATATATTCACGGGTCATGTGGGGTGGGGATGGGCGCGTCGTGGTGGGATGCGTGGGCGCGCTGCTCGCGTGCATTGCGCTGGCCGAGCCGATCCCCGTCGATCCTGCAGTCCAGACGCTGCACGATCAGGCGGTGATCGTCGACCTGCACATGGACCCGCTGCTCACGCACCGCGACCTGCTGCGCGAGTCGAGCGCTGGTGACGCCGACGTCCCGCGGCTGCGCCAGGCGGGTGTCGACCTGGCTGGGTTCGGGCTGGTCAGCGAGCCCGTGCCGATCCTCGGCGAGTGGGGCATCCGGCTCGCCTTCCGCCACTGGGGGTGGCCTCCGGACGCGGCATCCACGCCGCGCGCGCGCGTGCTCGCGCAGCTCGACGCGCTCGATCGATTCCTCGCCGCCGACCCGGGTCTGCGGCTGGTGCGCACGCGCGCGGACCTCGACCCAGTGCGCGCGCAGCGCGTGCTCGGCATCGTGGCGAGCCTCGAGGGCGCGCAGGCGTTCGCCGACGACCCCGCAGCGATGCGCGCGCTGCACGCGCGCGGCGTGCGCGTCGTCGGGCTCACCCACCTGCGCGACAACGACCTCGGCGGCTCGGGTTCACCGACCGTGCCGCTCGTCGACTCGTACGCCGGCGCCAGGAACGGCGGTCTCACCGACCGCGGGCGTGCCATTTTGGGGGCGATGGAGGGTCTCGGGATGACCGTCGACCTGGCGCACGCCTCGCCGCGGACCTTCGACGACGTCCTCGCCGCGTGGGCGGGCCCGGTGTTCGTCTCGCATACGGCGATGGCCGCCCTGCAGCCCGGGACGCGCAACCTGAGTGACGACCAGGTGCGTGCGATCGCCGCCCGGGGCGGCGTGATCGGTATCATGGCCGCGACGAACTTCGTCGGCGGCCGCCACCTCGACCGCTTCGTCGACCACGTACTCCACGCCGTCGCGGTCGCGGGTCCGGACCACGTCAGCCTCGGTCTCGACCTCGACGGCATGATCACGCTGCCGGACGAGCTGCGCGACGTCCGCGACCTCCCGCGCGTGACGCAGCGGCTCCATGACCGCGGGCTCGACGACGAGGCGATCCGTGGAATCCTGGGCCAGAATGCGCTGCGGTTCCTCGCCGTCGCCCTTGCGCCTGGCACGCCGGGCGAGGGCTCGTGATCACTCATGGCGCCACCGCGACCTGCCGATAATACGGGATACCCACGCCGGGTGATCGGGGATGACGTTGCGTCCCGCAGAGAGTGCTCGAACGCCGCCGCGTTGGCGTGCCGCTGGCGGCCGGTGGTCGTTCACGCGCGTCGGCCATGAGCTGACGGCCTGGTTCCTGGCGATCTCCCTCGTGCCGCTCGCGGTGGCCGGCGGGCTCGTCTATCTCCGCCACCGCGACGCATACGTTCGGCAGATCCTCGAGGGCCTCTCCAGCATCGCCAGCGGGCGCGCCAGCCAGGTCGAGACGTATGTCCGGGGATGCCTTCGCGACGCCGAGGCGATCGCCGCCTTGCCCGCCGTCCGCCGGCTTCCTGGGCTGCACGGCGTCCCCCCCGAGCGGTCGCCCGCCGCCCGCGTCGGAGACGGTTCGGCCGCGAGCGAGTTGCAGGACGCGGTCCGCTACTGGGCGACCGACGGCGGATATCTCGACGTTCTTCTGATCGACGCGGCCGGCGACGTCGTCTTCAGCCTCGTGGGCGAGGTCGACGTCGGCATGAACGTGCACGCGCCGACGCTGATTCGCAGTCCGCTTTCGGCGGTGTTCGGTGCCGTGCGCGAGCAGGGCCACGCGGCGGCGTCCGATTTCGTGCGGCCGGATGACCGCCACACGCCGCGCATCTATTTCGGCGCGCCGGTGGTCGAGGACGAGCGCCTCCTCGGCGTCGTGCTGCTCGAAGCGGACTGGGACGGGGTCGCCGGGCTGCTCGCGGGACGGACCGGGCTCGGGCGCACGGGCGAGGCGTTCGTCGGTGCGCGCCACGGCGACGCCGTGGCGTTGGTGACGCCGTTGCGGAATGGGGCCGGTCCGCGGGCGTTGCCCAGCATCCCGTTCGACGCACCGCGCGCGCTGGCGATGCAGAAGGCAGTCCGCGGGGAGAACGGGCAAGGAACGTCGATCGACTACCACGACGTGCCGGTGCTGGCGGCCTGGCGCCATCTGCCGTCGTTGCACGCGGGGCTCGTGGTGAAGATGGACCTCGCCGAGGCGTCGGCCCCGCTGGGCTCGGAGCTGTGGTGGATGCTCGCCGTCGGTGCGCTGACGGCGGTGCTGGTCGCGGCGGCGGCGCTCGCGGTGTCGCACTCGATCTCGGCCCCGGTCGAGGAGCTGACCCGGGTCACCGAGCGTCTGGCGGTCGGCGACCTGGGCGAGCGCAGCACCGTGGTCGCGGGCAACGAGCTGGGGACGCTGGCGCGCGCGTTCAACCGCATGGCCGACGCGCTGGCCGAGGCGCGCGACCGCCTCGAGGCGACGGTGGCGGAGCTCGGGACCCGCAACCGCGACCTCGAGCGGGCGCGCCACGCCGCCGAGGCGGCGACCCGGGCGCGGTCCGAGTTCCTCGCCATGATGAGCCACGAGATCCGCACGCCGATGAACGGCGTCCTCGGCATGGCCGCGCTGCTGCTCGAGAGCGACCTCACGCCCGAGCAGCGCGACCAGGCCGAGACCGTCCATCACAGCGCCGAGACACTGCTCGGCGTGATCAACGACATCCTCGACTTCTCGAAGATCGAAGCGGGAAAGATCGAGCTCGAGCACATCGACTTCGACCTCCGGCGCGTGGTGGAAGAGGCGGTCGAGCTGCTCTCGGACGCGGCCGACGAGAAAGGGCTGGCGCTCTCGAGCCTGGTGACTCCACCCGGTCCGGCCCTGGTGTCGGGTGATCCGGTCCGGGTCCGCCAGGTGCTGCTCAACCTGCTCGGCAACGCCGTCAAGTTCACCGAGCGCGGCGAGGTGGCGGTGGTCGCCTCGGTGGCGCCGGCTGCCGATGGGGAGCAGCGCGTGCGGGTCGAGGTGCGCGACACGGGGATCGGGATCGCGCCGGCGGCGCAGGCGCGGCTCTTCCAGCCGTTCACGCAGGCCGACGGTTCGACGACGCGGCGCCATGGCGGTACGGGTCTCGGGCTCTCGATCGGCAAGCGCCTCGTCGAGCTGATGGGCGGCGAGGTCGGCCTCTCGAGCGCGCCCGGTGCGGGCAGCACCTTCTGGTTCACCGTCCGGCTCGGTGTCGCGGCCGGGCCGGCTCGGCGGGAGGCGTACTCCCTCGAAGGGCTCGTCGGGCGCCGCGTCCTCTGTGTTGGAGCCACCGCGGCCGGCCGTGCCGTGTTGGAGGCATACCTCGGACGATGCGGCGTCCAGGTGACCTGCGCGGACGATGCGCCGGCCGCGATCGCGGCCGGTCCTGGATTCGACCTCGTCTTCGTCGAGCACGGCCGTCCGGGCGTGGACGGCCTTGCCGTTGCGCGGGCGCTCGCGGCCGCCGCCGACGGGCCGCGCCCGCCCGTCGTCCTGCTCGCCCCGCCTGGGCGGCGACCCGGGGCCGAAGCCGAGGCCGCGGCGGGCGTCGGGCGCTGGCTGCGGCTGCCGCTGCGTCACGATCGCCTCCTGCAGGTCGTGACCGCCGTGCTCCTCGGTGCCGAGACCCCGCAGGCGACCAACGCTCCCGCGCGCCCGACGCCGACCGTCCGACCGCGTGGGGCACGTGTCCTCGTGGCCGAGGACAACGTGGTGAACCAGAAGCTCGTGGGGATGCTCCTGACGCGTCTCGGGTACGCGGCGGACATCGTGTCGGACGGGCGCCAGGCCGTCGCCGCGGTCGAGCGCGGTTGCTACGACGTCGTGCTGATGGACTGCCAGATGCCCGAAATGGACGGCTTCGAGGCGACGCGTGCGATTCGGGACGGGGAGACCGGCGCGCGCCGCATCGCGATCGTTGCCCTCACCGCCAACGCGATGAAGGGCGACCGCGAGCGCTGCCTCGCGGCGGGCATGGACGACTACCTCGCCAAGCCGCTGCGGACGCAGGAGCTGGCCGAGATGCTGGCGCGATGGACCGAGGGGCGCGGGCTGGATCGCGAGGCGATCTCCCCTCGTGCCGGGATGCAACTGCCCGACCGACGTGTATGATGGGCCGCATGGCAGGCGCTACCCTCACCGTCACCGACGACCGGACCGGGAAGACGTACACCGTCCCGATCCAGGATGGCGCGATCCGGGCCGTCGACTTGGGGAAGATCAAGCTCGACGACGAGGATCCGGGGATCAAGGTCTACGACCCGGGCTTTGTGAACACGGCCGCGTGTCGCAGCAAGATCGGGTACATCGACGGCGACAAGGGCATCCTGCGCTACCGCGGCTACCCGATCGAAGAGCTCGCCGAGAAGAGCAACTACCTCGAGGTCGCCTATCTCATCGTCAAGGGTGAGCTGCCGACCGCGTCGCACCTCCGGATGTGGCAGCGCAACGTCAAGATGCACACGATGGTGCACGAGAGCCTGAAGCACTTCATGGACGGCTTCCGCTACGACGCGCACCCGATGGGCATCCTGATCGGCACCGTCGGCGCGATGTCCACGTTCTACCCGGACGCGAAGGACATCATGAACCTCGAGTCGCGACGCGTGCAGACGCGGCGGCTGATCGGGAAGATGCCGACGATCGCGGCGTTCGCGTATCGGCACAGCCGCGGGCTGCCGTACGTGTACCCCGACAACGACCTCTCGTACGCCGGCAACTTCCTCTCGATGCTCTTCAAGATGACCGAGCTCCGCTACCAGCCGAACCCGGTCCTCGAGCACGCGCTCGACGTGCTCTTCATCCTGCACGCCGACCACGAGCAGAACTGCTCGACGACCAACGTCCGCGTGGCGGGCAGTGCCCACGCCGACCCCTACGCCTGCGTGGCGGCGGGCGCCGCCGCGCTCTCGGGGCCGCTCCACGGCGGTGCCAACGAGGCCGTGATCCACATGCTCCGGGAGATCGGCTCGAAGGAGAAGATCCCCGGCCTCATCAAGCAGGTGAAGGCGGGTGAGCGACGCCTCATGGGCTTCGGCCACCGCGTCTACAAGAACTACGACCCGCGCGCGAAGATCATCAAACAGATCGCGGACGAGGTGTTCGAGGTGACGGGGAAGAGCCCGCTCATCGAGATCGCCGTCGAGCTCGAGCGGATCGCGCTCGAGGACGAGTACTTCGTCAAGCGCAAGCTCTACCCGAACGTCGACTTCTACTCGGGCATCATCTACGACGCGATGGGCTTCCCGGTGGAGATGTTCCCGGTGCTGTTCGCGATCCCGCGCACCTCCGGCTGGCTCGCCCAGTGGGCGGAGCTGCTCCTCGACGAGGAACAGAAGATCTCGCGCCCGAAGCAGATCTACACGGGCCACGACGAGCGGCACTACCTCCCCCTCGAGCAGCGGCAGGAGGCGGGACTGCTCGAGCCGGAGATCAGCGGCACCATCTAGCGGCGCGCGCGAGCGTGCGCCGCGCGGCGCGCACCACGGCCGCGTCGACCATGCGCCCGTCGACCAGGCACACGCCGCCGTGCGCGGCGTCGTCGGCCGAGACGATCCGCTGCGCGCGCGCCACGTCGTCTTCGGCGGGGGTGAAGACGGCGTTGATCGTCGCGACGTGCCGGGGGTGCACGGCGAGCTTTCCCGTGCAGCCGAGCCGGCGGACGGCGACGGCCTCGGCTTCCAGGCCCGCGTCGTCGTCGAGGGCGAGCCAGGGGACGTCGATCGCCGAGATGCCGGCGGTGGCCGCTGCCTGCACGAGGCGGCCGCGGGCCCAGAGGAGCGGCTCCCAGGCGAACGCCGCGCCGAGATCGGCGGCGAGATCGGCGCCTCCCAGGACGAGCGCCCGCGTGCGGGGATGGGCGGCGATGCGCTCCGCGGCGGCGAGTCCCCGCGCGCTCTCGACCAGCGCGAGGAACCCGATCGCGCGGGCCGGACCGGCGAGCACTTGGTCGATGACGTCGAGCTCCTCCGCGCTCTCGACCTTGGGGATCATCAGGAGGTCCGGGAGCGTCCCCGTGTCGACCAGGGCGAGCAGATCGCGCAGGCCGTGGGCGGTGCGCGGACTGTTCACGCGCAGGCAGCGCAGGACGTCGCCCGCGGCGTCCCGCCGGAACCAGGGGAGCGCCTGGCGGCGCGCGTCGTCCTTGTCCTGCGGGGCGACCGCGTCCTCGAGGTCGACGATCACGGCGTCGGCACCCGCCGCCACCGCCTTGTCGAAGCGCTCGGGGCGCGCGGCGGGGGCGAACAGCAGCGAGCGGACGATGGCGGCGTCGGCGGGCATGCCGAGGGCGTCCTCGGTCGATCAGAGGCGACGGATGTCGACGCGCGTGTCGCGGTCGTTGCCGTTCGGCTCCCAGTACGACACGTCCCAGTGGAGGTGCCCGTAGTCGCCCACGAGTTGCGTCACCTTGATCGGGCTCGGCGCCAACGACTGATGGCTGCGATTGGTGCGGAACTGGAACGGCTCCCAGGCGTGGAAGATGTGGACCTGGCCCGGCCGGATCGCGCCGGTCGGCTTCGCACGGGCGACGAAGCTGCCGAGGTCGTTCGACACCTCCACGAGGTCGTGGTCGGCGATCTCGCGCTCGCGCGCGTCGGCGGCGTTCACGTAGATCACCGGCTCGCCGCGCTCGAGGCGGAGCATCAGCGGGTGATCGCGCCAGATCGAGTGGATGCTGTGCCGGGTGTGGCCGCCGGTGAGCGTGAACGGATGCCGTCCGCCCGCGGCCGGCGGCTCCTTGTGGACCGGCAGCTCCTCGCCCAGCTCGAGGAACCACGGGTGGTCGACGTAGAACTGCTGCCGGCCGGTGAGCGTCGGGTAGGGCCGCTTCTTCTCGACGAAGTCGCGCAGCGGCACGATCGGCTCGTCGGCCCGGTAATCGGAGTAGATGCCGCTGGTCGCGCCCTCGGGGCCGAGCGCCTTCACCCGGATCGCGCCGCCTTCGCGGCGCAGGTCTTCGATCGAGATCCCGCGGGAGGGGCTGGAGACCTTGAGGATGTACTGCATGACGTCTTCTTCGGAGCCGGGGCCGAAGCGGCCATGGTCGCCGAAGCGCTCGTCGAGGCGCGAGACGTCCGCGGTCGCGCCGTGGAACGCCCGCACCTGCGTGACCCCGCGTCGCTTCGCCTCGGCCGCCACGCGCTCGGCCAGGCGGAAGAACATCTCCCACTCCGGCTTCGACTCGGCGAGGGGCGGCACGGCGCGGTCGCCGAGCGTGAGGTAGGGCACGTACGTCACCAGGTACTTGAGACCGATCTTCTCGTACCAGCCCGCCGCGGGGAGCACGATGTCGGACCAGCGCGCGGTCTCGCTCATGCGGAAACCGATGTCGACGACGAGCTTCGCCTGCGCGAAGAGGTGGTCGCGGATGTTCTGCCCCATGCGCGTGTGCCGGAGCACGTTGCCGCAGATCGAGATCACGACCTCGGGCGGCGCCGCGTCGGGCGGCGGTCCGATCGGGAAGTGCTTGCGGGCGAGTGCCTCTTCCAGGTACGCCCGCGGCGGTCGCGGGAGCGCGGGATCCCCGTACTCCGGGGCGAGCTGTACGTTCCCGGTCCCGCCGTGCACGGCGTGGAAGAGCGTGCTCGAGACGTGGGTCTTCAGGAACTCGCGCTTCACGCCCTCCGCGTCGATGAACGAGCGGGCGCCGAGCCAGACGAGGTCCGTGATCCCCAGCCCCTCGTGCATGCCGACGAGCCCGAGCCCTTCGAGCGCGAGGAAGCCGCTCGAGTGCCAGCCGCCGCCGGCGCGGCCGAGGTTGCCGGTGAGCGACGCGAGCAGGATCTGGGAGCGCTGGATCAGGTCGGAGTGGTAGTTCTTGCAGGCGCCGTAGCTCGCGAGCACCATGGCGGAGCGTGCACTGGCGAAGTCGCGCGCGAAGCGGCGGATCACGTCGGCCGCGACCCCGGTGATGGACGCCGCGGCCTCGAGGGACGGCAGCCGCTCGCGCAGGAGCGAGAGGACGGTGCGCACGGGTGCGTGTCCTCCGGCGGCGAGGAGCACCTCGCCGCGGTGCTCGAGCGCCGGCCGTACGCCGGCGAGGGCGAGCGTGCGCTGTGGGCTCCCGGGCGTGCCCGGGGCCCAGGCGAGCGCACCGGCGGCCTCGTCCCAGATCGCGAAGCGGTCCTCGCGTCCGCCCGCCACGACGTCCGACTCGCGGAGATAGCGCCGCGTGTCGGTGCGGACGAGGAAGGGCAGGTCGCTCTGCTCGCGCACGTAGTCGGCCTGGTGCAGTCCCTCGTCGAGGACGACGCGGCACGCTCCGAGGGCGAGCGCGGCGTCGGTGCCGGGGCGGGGCGAGAGCCAGAGGTCGGCGTGGATCGCGCTCTGGCCATAGTCGGGCGTGATCGAGACGACGCGGGCCCCGCGGTAGCGGGCTTCGTTCAAGAAGTGCGCGTCAGGGATGCGGGTCGCCGACGGGTTGAAAGCCCACAGCACGAGGTAGTCGGAGCGGAACCAGTCGTCGGAGCTGCCGCCGGTGAGCCCGGCGCCGAGGGTGATCGTCCCGCCGACGGGCAGGTCGCCCAGGTGCGCCGTCGAGTCCGTCACCGGCGCGCCGAGGAGATGGAAGAAGCGCAGGGTGCCGGCGAAGGTGGGACCGTAGTCCATGTTGCCGCCGAGCTCGCACACGACGCCCTCGCCGCCGCGGCGTGCGACCGCGTCGACGATGGCGCGCGCGATCTCGTCGAGCGCCTCGTCCCACCCGATGCGCCGCCAGCGTCCCGATCCGCGCGGCCCGTCGCGCCGGATCGGGTGGCGCAGCCGTGTCTCGCCGGTGGCGAGCGCACTGCAACTCGCACCCTTCTGGCAGCCCCGCGGGTTCCAGTCGGGGACGGTGGCGTTGGACGGTGCGTAGGGCGCCGACTGCTCCTCGCGCCACACGACGCCGTCGCGGACGTAGAGGTTCCAGGCGCAGGCCGCGGCGCAGTTGGCGCTCGAATGGGTGCCGCGCACGACCCGATCCCAGCGCCAGAGCGCGCGGTAGACGTCGCGCCAGTCGTGGTACGCGGCGGGTGCCGGGGCGGCCATGGCCACGGCCGGGGTCGCGGCCTGCAGGCGCCCGAGCGCCAGCATCGCCGCGACGGCCGCGCCACCCTTCAGGAGCTCTCGCCTCGAGACGACCACCGGATCGACGCCTCCGGACCTCAGGGTCCTCCGGTACGCGCCGTGGCGGGTATGACGTCAGTCATCCTGGGCGCCGAGGAATTCCCTCACGACGCCAGCGGCCAGGTAGCCCGGACCGCCGAGGATCATCCCGCCCGGGTACATCGACGCGCCGCCGAGGAAGAGCCCGGGGATGGGCGTCGCGCTCTGTGAGCACAGGTCGTTCGGGCGCAGGTACCCCATCTGCAGCGGCGTGTAGGCGCCGTGCTTGATCGAGCCGCGCCGCATCGTGGTGAGCTTCGCCTCGATGTCGAGCGGCGTGTAGTGCCGGCGGAGCACGATCTCGCCGAGGGTCGCGTATTCACCCAGCAGCGCGAGGCAGTGCTCGGCGTACGCCGTCGCTTCCGTCCGCCACGGCCGGTCGTAGCGCACCACCGCCTCCGCCCGCAGCAGGGCGTGCCCGGGAGGCGCCATGGTCGCGTCGAAGCGCGTCGGGGTCGTGACGTGCAGCCAGGCGCAGTCGCGCTCCTCGCCGGCGTCGAGGCGCTCGAGGTGACCGAGCAGCTCGTCGTCGGTCTCGAGCCCGCAGAAGACGATCATCGCTTGGCCGACGCGCGGATCGGCGTTCTTCCACGTGACCCCGCCGCGCACGCCGAGGTGGAGCCCGAACATCGTCCGCTCCTCCCACTCCCAGCCCTCGGCCGCCTGGCGCAGCTCGTCGGGGAGCGCGGCCGTGCCGACGAGCTGGAGGAACGTCTGCTCGGGGTTCAGCGTCGAGACCACGGCGCGCGCGTCGAACCGCCGGCCATCGGCGGTCTCGACGCCGACGGCGGTGCCGCGCTCGGTCACGATCCGCGTCACCTCGCTCTGGTCGAGCACGGTGCCGCCGCGACGCAGGAAGGCGCGCCAGAGGGCGGACGAGAGCCGGTGCGATCCGCCCTTCACGAGCCCAGCGGCGAGCATCCGGCAGAGGTAGAGCGGGTACAGGTAGCCGAGCGGGTCCTCGAGGTGGAGGCCCCACATGGCGGGGAACGCGAGCAGCGCCATCCGCACGTGCGGGTCGGCGAAGCCGTACTCGTCGAGCATCTCGACGAAGCTCAGCTCCGAGATCTCGGCCAGCCGTGCGCCGACCGCGGTCTTGCCGAACTCCACCATCTGATCGAGCGCCGGCTCGGGGAGCTGGTACGTCATGGGGACGAGGTACTGGTCGAGGATCGGCTGGAACTCGTCCCACATGCGCGTGAAGGCCGCGGCATCGTTCGGGTTGAACGTCGCGATCGAGCGCGCGGTCTCGCGCGGGTCGCGCGAGAAGACGAGCGCACGGCCGTCGCGGAAGGGGAACGCCGCGACGATCTCGGGGTACAGGTAGCGCACGCCGAAGCCGGCGAGGTCGAGGTCGCGGTGCGCGGGCATGGTCTCGCCCATCAGGTGATAGATCGCGTGCAGGTTGAGGCGGAAGCCGTAGTACTCGTCGGTGTTGAGGCCGCCACCGGTCTCGTGGCGGCGTTCGAGGAGCAGCACCCGCTGCCCCGCGTTCGCGAGATAGGCGGCACACAGCAGGCCGTTGGGGCCTCCGCCGATCACGATCGCGTCGTACGTACCCGCGCTGGTCATCGCTGTGCTCCCCGCTGCCATTTGGCGGGCACGCCCCGGTTCATCGGGATACGGCCCATGTTCTCGAGGAACCACATGAACGGCTCCGCTCTCCACCACGCGGCGTCGCGGCAGCCGAGGTCCTCGGCGACCTCGGTCGCGGCGATGTAGCCGGTCGCCAGATGGGTGGCCCCGTAGGGGTGGATCGAGTTCGAGAGATAGAGCCCTGGGATGAAGCTCCGCGAGGCGCCCCGCTCGACGAGCCCAGGCAGCGGGCGGTTCAGCCCCGCCTGCTCGGGGATGGCGCTGCCGCCGATCATGTTGCCGCGGATCGCGGACGGGTTGCCGTTCTCCTGGTCGAGCGGGGTGTTCACGTGCCGCTCGAGCACGAGGTCCCGGAACCCGGGCGCACACTGCTCGAACCGCTCGGTCATGGCGTCGGCGAGCGGCTCGGCGAGCGTCCGCCACGCGTCCCATCCGGCGAGCTGTCGGCCGCGCCAGCGCCGGGGACAGGGGGGCACGCTCATCCAGAGGAAGGCCGTATGACAGCCGGCCGGCGCCTGCGACGGATCGGCGCGCGTGGTGAGGAACCAGCCGCCCATCACGTCGTCGGGGATCACCCCTTCGAGCACCTGCGTCAGCCCGGCGCGGAACTCGCCGAGGGACTCGCCGCCGACGTAGCCGACCCACGAGCGCTGGATCTCCGGGTCGTGCGCCGCCGACGCGAACTCGGGGTCGCCCGAGAGGGCGTAGTAGACGCCGAGGAGCTGCGGGTCGTCGTAGTTGAAGGTCTTGATGAGCCGGGCGCGCTCGGCACCGATCGCGTCCTCCCCGACCAGGCGGATGAAGGTGGGCACCAGCGTGAGGTTGGACACGACGACCCGCGCCTGGATCGTCTCGCCGGGGTCGTGGGCGTCGGCAGAGAGCCGGATGGCGTGGGCGCGGCCGTCGCGGACGAGAATCCGCTCGACGGGGCAGGTGGTCCAGACGTCGCCGCCGGCGGCGACCAGGGACTTGACGAGCGCGTGCGTGAGCGCGTGCGAGCCGCCGCGGGCCGTGTGGACGGCCATCGGTACCATGCCGCCCAGGCTGAGCCCCATCCCACCGAGGCCGCGGTGCAGGGGCCATTGCCCGGTGAACTCGCCGAGCGCCGCTGGCAGCGTGCGCGCTTCCTCGGACTCGTAGAGCACCTCGAGCACCTCGAGGCCGGTCATGCGCTGGAGGTCGGCGCCCGTGAGCGCGAGCCCGAGGTGGCGCAGGAGGCCGTCGTGGAACGTGGCGAGCCGCTCGAGCAGGGCGGCGGTCGGCATCGCGTAGAGCAGCCGCTGGTTCATCTCGAGCACCTCACCGGCGTGCTCGGCGAGGTATCCGGCGAGCTTCGCCTGCACCGCCGCGTCGCGCGGCGACACGCTGGCGATGCTCGCGTTGGTGATCGATTGGTCGAGGGCCTGCACGATGTTGCGCCCGCTGGCGAAGGTCTTGGCGAACAGCACGTCCGTGCCGAGCAGGTCGAGCCCGAAGCGCTCGAGCTCGAGGTCGGCCATCGCCGGGGCCATCGCCGGTACGAGCCAGGCCGCGTGGGTGTTGTGGAGGAAGCCGGGCAGGCCGAGCTCGATGGTGTCGCAGTGCGCGCCGCACTGCCCGCGTGCCTCGAAGACGGCCACCGACAGTCCGGCCTTCGCCAGGTACGCCGCGGTGGTGAGCCCGTTGATGCCACCGCCGATGACGACGACGTCGTAGTCCTTCATCGTGTGGCCGCCGAGCGTACCCCGCCTGCCGAGCGACCCGGGCGCGCGGCGGTTTCCTCCTCGCCGCCCGGCTCGTGGTTCGCACGCGAAGGCTCGGCGAATTTCTCGATGGTGGCCGCGCGGCGGCGCTTCGCCTCGGCGAGGTGCTCGTCCCGGCTCTTGCTCCAGTGGCCGCGCCGGTTGCGCTTGAAGGCCGCCCGCAGCAGGAGCCCCAGGAGCTTCCGGTCGAACGTGAGCTGCAGGATGCCCGGGAGGTCGTCCTCGCAGATGCGGATCGAGAAGTCCCAGTGCACGGGCTCGTGGATCGTGCCCATGACGACGACCTCGTCACCGTCGCGCACGACGGTGTACTCGCGGAAGTCCATTACCAGCTCTTTGCGGCCGAGGCCGCGGGATCGCAGCTTCACGAAACGCCCCCTTTCGCGCTCCACGTCGACGAATCGTCGCGGGTCGCTTAACCGAACGACCGCTCGGTCGTCAAGGGCGCCCGGCGGCGACGGCTCAGCGCGTCTTCCAGGCGTCGTCGTGGAACTCGCCGCCGGCCGGCGCGGCGGCGAGTGCCGGGTAGTAGCGCTGCATTGCCTCGCGCAGCTCCTCGAGCGGGACGTCGGCGCGCGGGCCCCGGTCGAGCAGGTACTCCATGTGCCGGCGGCTCTGGGTGTCGAAGGGCTGGAAGAGGGAGTCGTGGCGGCCGTCGAACTCGAGCGGGAGCACGCCGAACTTCTGGCAGAGCTCGATGTTGAACGCCGGGGTGGCCTTCACCCAGCGCCCCTCGAGCAGCAGCTCCGTGTAGCCGTGGTAGTAGAACACGTCCGTGCCCATCAGCTCGAGGAGGCGCGGCGTCGCCAGGTGGTTGCGGACGTCGGCGAAGCCGAGGCGGGCCGGGATGCCAGCGTGCCGTGCGACCGCCGCGAGCACCGTGGCCTTGGCGACGCAGTAGCCGCGCCCGCGGTCGAGAGTGGTGCTGGCGACGAGGCCGTCCGGGCCGAGGTCGGCGGCGTACGGGTCGTAGCGCAGTCCGTCGCGCACCGCGTGGTAGAGCCGCACGGCGCGGTCGACGGGATCCGTCGCGCCGGCCACGGCCTGCGCGGTGAACGCGGCGACGCGGGGATGATCGACGTCGAGGAAGTGCGTGCGGCGCAAGTAGAGATCGTCGGCCACGGCGCGCGACCTCACCGTTGCGGCGAGAGGACGATGACGGGAATGTCGCGTGGCGTGCGCGCCTGGTAGCTCGCGAAGTCGGGGTACATGGCGACCAGCCGGGGCCAGAGCGCGGCCTTCTCGCCGCTGCTCGCCTGCCGCGCGACCATCGCCCGCCGTTCGCGACCGAGCTGCACCTCGCACCGCGGGTTGGTTTCGAGGTTGCGGAACCAGAGTGGGTGGTGCGACATGCCGCCTTTCGAGCCGACCACGATGAGGTCGTCGCCGTCGCGGAGATACAGGAGGGCGACGGTGCGCGGCTCGCCCGAACGGCGTCCGGTGGTGGTGAGCAGCATCACCGGGGCGCCGCGGAGGAAGCGGCCGCCGAGCCAGCCGCCGGTGACGCGGTAGAGGAGGACGTTCAGCGTCGTCATCACCCGAATGACGATGCTGCCGAAGCGCTCTTCGGCGGGGGTGAACGGCCGCGGCGGCGAGGCGCTCATGTCCGGTCCCTTGCCAGACCCGGCCCGTCGACGCCAGGGGGGCCGGCTTGTCCGGGCGCCGCGCCGGGTGGTAGGCGCTCGGTCCCATGGCGAACGATCGACTCCTCGGCAAGACCGCGCTCGTGACCGGCGCCGCCTCCGGCATCGGGGCCGCCTGCGTGGCGCGGTTCGCGCGCGAGGGAGCCCGAGTCGTGGGACTCGATTGTTCCCCCATCCCCGACGCCGAGTGGGCCCCGCGCGGGCTCGCCGGGTGCGTGACCGCCGACGTCCGTGACGAGCGCGCCGTCGAGCGCGCGGTGGCGGCGGCGACGGAGCGGCTCGGCCACGTCGATGTCCTGGTGAACGCCGCCGGTGTCGGCAGCGCCGGCACGGCGGCGGAGGTCGACGAGGGCGAGTGGGACCGCGTGCTCGACGTCAACCTCAAGGGGACGTGGCTGGTCTCCAAGCACGTGCTGCCGCGCATGGTCGAGCGCGGCCGCGGCTGCGTCGTCAACCTCGCGAGCATCGAGGGCATCGAGGCCTTCCAGGGTCAGGCCGCGTACACCGCCTCGAAGGGCGGCGTGATCCTCCTCACCAAGAACATGGCGATCGACTTCGCGCACGCGGGGGTGCGGGTGAACTGTCTCTGCCCGGGCCTCATCGACACGCCCATGACCGCGGTTCTCAAGGACCCCGCGCTGCGCAAGATCCACGACCGCTTCGTCGAGCAGCACATGCTCGGCCGCGCGGGGCGCCCGGAGGAGGTCGCCGCGGCCGCGCTCTTCCTCGCCTCCGACGACGCGTCCTTCGTGACCGGACACGCCCTGGTCGTGGACGGCGGGTTCACGGCGGGGCGCCGGCTGCTCGCGCCCGGCGAGTCGTTCTGAGCGGTGGCAGCGGGACCCACGCCGGACTAGAGTCGAGCCATCCATGGAGAAACACGCCCCCACGCTCGCCGAGATCGCCGAGGCGGTGCTGCAGAGCTACCGGCACGGCGAGCTGAGTCGTGTCGGCGCCGGGAGGCTGCCGAGCCGCGAGGTCATCTGGAGCGTCGTGGAGGACCTGCTGCGGTTGCTCTTCCCGGGATTCCTCGAGCTGAGCGACCTCACCGCCGAGGAGTTCGGTGCGCGCACGGTGCGGCGGATCGAGTTCGTCGCCGAGCGGCTGCGCGGCGAGATCGAGAAGGGCCTCACCGTGTGCCGCGGCTGCGAGGTGCTCGGCCCCGAGGCTCGTCGTGCGAAGGCCGAGGCGGCGACGCTCGAGCTGCTCGCCCAGATCCCCGCGATCCGCGAGGTGCTCGCGAGCGACATCGAAGCCGCGTACGACGGCGACCCGGCCGCGCAGTGCCTGGAGGAGATCGTGATCGCCTATCCCGGCCTCCAGGCCGTCGCCGTGTACCGGCTGGCGCACGTCCTCTACGCCGACGACATCCCGCTCGTGCCGCGGGTGATGAGCGAGTACGCGCACTCGCGCACCGGGATCGACATCCACCCCGGCGCGAAGATCGGCCGGCGCTTCTTCATCGACCACGGCACCGGCGTCGTGATCGGGGAGACCTGCACGATCGGCGACAACGTGAAGGTCTACCAGGGCGTGACCCTCGGCGCGCGGAGCTTTCCGCAGGACGATCGTGGCCGCATCATCAAGGGGACGAAGCGGCATCCCGACATCGACGAGGGCGTGACGATCTACTCCGGTGCCACCATTCTCGGCACCGTGCGCATCGGCGCGGGCTCGATCGTGGGCGGCAACGTGTGGCTCACGCAGAGCGTCCCGCCCGACACGCGGATCGTCGTGCGCACGCCGCAGCACATGCACATCGACCGCGAGGTCGACGACTACCAGATTTGAGGAGGAGAGCGACGTGGGACACATCTTCGAGGACAACTCCCGGTCGATCGGCCGCACGCCGATGGTCGAGCTCAAGCACATCGGCGCGGGTACGACGGCCCGGATCCTCGCCAAGATCGAGGGCCGCAACCCCGCGTACTCGGTCAAGTGTCGCATCGGGGCATCGATGATCTGGGACGCCGAGACCCGCGGCGTGCTGCGCCCCGGCGTCGAGGTGGTCGAGCCGACGAGCGGCAACACCGGGATCGCGCTCGCCTTCGTGTGCGCCTCGCGCGGGTATCGGCTGACGCTCACGATGCCGGAGACGATGAGCCTCGAGCGCCGCAAGGTGCTCGCCGCGTTCGGCGCGACCCTCGTGCTCACGCCGGGTCCGGAGGGGATGCCGGGTGCGATCCGCCGTGCGGAGGAGATCGCCGCGTCGGAGCCGGGCCGGTGGTTCATGCCGCAGCAGTTCACGAACCCGGCCAACCCGGCCATCCACGAGTCCACGACCGGCCCGGAGATCTGGGAGGACACGGGCGGTGCGGTCGACGTGCTGGTCTCGGGCGTCGGGACCGGCGGGACGATCACCGGCGTGTCGCGCTACATCAAGCAGACGAAGGGCCGGGCGCTGGTCTCCGTCGCCGTCGAGCCGGCGAAGAGCCCGGTGATCACCCAGACGCGCGCCGGCGAGAAGCCGACGCCCTCACCGCACAAGATCCAGGGCATCGGCGCGGGGTTCGTTCCCGGCAACCTCGACCTGAGCCTCGTCGACCGCGTCGAACAGGTGACGGACGAGGAGGCGATCGAGATGGCGCGGCGCCTCGCGCGGGAGGAGGGCATCCTCTCGGGTATCTCGTGCGGTGCGGCGGCGGTCGTGGCGCTCCGGCTCGCGCGCTCGGGCGAGTTCGGGGGCAAGACGATCGTCACTGTTCTGCCCGACTCGGGCGAGCGCTACCTGTCGACCGTGTTGTTCGCGGAGGCGTGACCGGAGCGCGGTCGCCGGCTCACTCGTGGACGTCCGTGTGCGTCTCCGCGGCGAGCCGGATCGCCACGATCTCGGTGTCTTGCGCCTCGAGTTGAGGCGCCGACGCTCCGGTCACCCAGCAGGTGAGGGTGACCGTTCCCGACGCGGCGAACGTGTGCGTGAGCGTCATGGTGACGTTGTACTGGTCGGCCGAGCTGGGCTGGGTCGAGTCGAAGTAGCCGGTGGTCGGGTCGGTGTCGCCGCCCGCGTCGAGCGTGCATCCTCCCAGCGTCGGGATTCCGGCGCTGGCGTAGAGGCGGGTCTTGGCGATGAGGGCATAGGCGCCGGCCGCGAGGTTCGCCAGGGTCGCCACCGGAGTCGGTGCGGCGAAGCTGCCCGTGATCGGGACGGGCTCGGCGCGCCGCGCGCTCATCGCCTGCGCGCCGAACGGCGTCAAGTCGACCGCCGTCTCTCGCCGCCGGCACGTGTCGCGCGAGACGACGACGCCGTTGCGCTTCTGGCAGAGCCCCGCGCGCGCCGGTGAAACGGTGAGCAGCGTGAAACCCACGGTCGTGGCCAGCACCACGTGCCATCCCCGCATCATCCATCCTCCTCTCGTGGGGCTCGTGCCCGGTGGTCGCCTAGCCTTTGTCGCGGACGACCCGACCTCGTCAAGCGGCGCGGAGGCGCTTGCGCGGTACGTTTGCCCGCTCACGGGGTGCCGTGCGAGATGGCAGGGCATGGACGGTCGGTCGCGACACCGGTCGATGCGGTAGCGGAACGGGAATGCCGGCCGCCGCTGCCACCGCACCCCACCACGAGCGCCTGTCCGCCCTGGACGCGGCCATGGTCTTCATGGAAGCGCCCAACACGCACATGCACGTCGGGTCGGTGGGCATCTTCGAGGTGGGTGCCCTCGGCGCGGGGGACGGCGGCGTCGACATCGACCGGATCCGGTCGCACTTCGCCGGGGTCCTCGACGAGGTCCCACGCTTCCGGCAGCGGCTGGAGTTCACGCCCATCGAGAAGCACCCGGTCTGGGTGGACGACGCGTCGTTCAACCTGGGCTACCACGTGCACCACGCACGCCTGCCGCGGCCCGGCACCGACCGGCAGCTCAAGCGACTGGCGGGTCGGCTCATGTCGCAGAAGCTCGACCTCGCCAAGCCGCCGTGGGAGATGTGGGTCGTCGAGGGCCTCGAAGGTGGCCGGTTCGCGGTGGTGAGCAAGATGCACCACTGCATGGTCGACGGGATCGCGGCGGTGCATGCGCTTTCGGCGCTCTTCTCCGCTGACCCGACCGCGTTGGATCATCTGCCGTCGCAGTGGGCGCCCCGTCCGGCGCCCGGTCGGGTCGCGCTCGCGGCGGGAGAGCTGCAACGGATGGCCTGCGCGCCGCTCGGCCTTCTGCGCGCCGCGGCGACGGCGTGTGCCGACCCCGCGCGCACCGCCGAGTCCTTCTGCCACGTGGCGGAGGGGGCGGTCGAGGTCGTCCAGGGGAAGCTGCGGCCGGCGTCCCGGACCCCGCTCAACCCCGACGCGATCGGCCCCCATCGCCGCCTCGACTGGGTCCGGTTCGACCTCGAGGCGGTGATCGCGGTGAAGCGCGGTCTCGGCGCCAAGCTCAACGACGTGGTGCTCGCCTTGGTGACGGGGGCGCTGCGCCGCTATCTCCTGGCGCATCGCGTACCGGTCGGCGACCTCGACTTCCGCGTCGTGGTTCCGGTGAACACGCGCCCGATCTTCGGCGGCGGCATGGAGGGGAACCGCGTCGTGCCGATGCTCGCCCGCCTGCCGCTGGAGATCGCCGACGCGCGAGGACGGGTCCGTCACGTGGCCGAGACCATGAAGGCGCTCAAGGCCTCCCGGCAGGTCGAGGCCACCGAGGTGTTCGAGGATCTCTCCAACTGGGCCAACGCGGCAGCGCTCTCGGCGGTGGTGCGGCGCGCGACCCGCTGGTGGTCCGGCAACATGATCGTGACGAACATCCCCGGCCCGCCGTTCCCGCTGCACCTGCTGGGCGCGCCGGCGCTCGAGTGCTACCCGGTGATCCCGCTGCTCGCGAACCAGGCGGTGAGCGCTGCGATCCTCAGCTACGCCGGTGGGCTGCACTGGGGGATCAACTCCGACTGGGATGCCGTTCCCGACCTGCACGCGCTGGTCGAGTGCCTCGCCGACGAGCTCGCGGCGCTCGAGGCGGTGACCGTGGTCGAGCGGGCGTGAGGGGACGTCGCATGCGTGACCTGTTCGACCTGACGGACCAGGTGGCCATCGTGACGGGGTCGACGCGCGGCCTCGGGAAGGCCATGGCCCTCGGCCTGGCCCGCGCTGGCGCCGCGGTGGTGATCACCGGCCGGAAGGCGCAGGCGTGCGTGGCGGCGGCGCGGGAGATCGCGGCGGCGACCGGCCGCGAGACGTTGCCGGTCGTCTGCCACATGGGCGACTGGGCCCAGATCTCGGCGCTGGTCGACGCGGTGTACGGCCGATTCGGACGGGTCGACGTCCTGGTGAACAACGCCGGCATTAGTCCGGCGCCCGTGCCGATCACGGAGGTGACGAGCGAGTTCTTCGACAAGCTGTACGCCGTGAACGTCAAGGGGCCGATGCGGCTGGCGGCCCTGGTCGCGCCACGCATGGCGGCGGCGGGTGGCGGCAGCATCATCAACGTGACCACCGTGGGCGCGTACACGGGCGGACCCGGGGTTGGCGTCTACACCTCGAGCAAGGCGGCGTTGCGCATCCTCACCAAGGTGATGGCGCAGGAGTGGGCGGCGATGAACGTCCGCGTGAACGCGTTGGCGCCAGGGCCGTTCGACACCGACATGATGCGCGGCGCGGAGCGCAACCTGCCGGGCCTCACGCAGGCGGCTGCCGGCGAGACGTTGCAGAAGCGCGTCGCCGCTCCCGACGAGATCGTCGGCGCCGTGCTCTACCTCGCCAGCGCCGCCTCCTCGTTCGTCACCGGCGAGGACCTCAACGTCACCGGCGGGATGTCGTAGGCCCGGTGGAAGTCTACGCCGCGCTCAACGACCCGCATCTGCCGTTGCGCGACGTGCCGGCGTACGCGCAGCGGGTCGAGCGGCTCGGTTTCTCTGCGCTGCTGATACCCGAGGCGACGCACGACGGCTTCCTGACCGCCCTGCTGGCCCTCGAGCACACCCGCACGCTCACGGTGACGACGAGCGTCGTGGTCGCGTTCCCGCGCAGCCCGACCACCACGGCGTACGCGGCGTGGGACCTGCAGGCACTCTCCGATGGCCGGTTCCAGCTCGGGCTCGGGTCGCAGGTCCGGGGCAACATCGAGGGACGGTTCGGCGTCGCGTGGACGCCGCCCGTCGAGCGCATGCGCGACTACGTCGGGGCGTTGCGCGCCGTGTGGTCGTGCTGGCAGGGCGGAGGACCGCTGCGCTACGAGTCGGAGAGCTATCGGCTGAGCCGCATGCAGCCGTTCTTCCGGCCCGCGCCGATCGCCCGGGGCGAGATCCCCGTCGTCCTCGGTGGCGTCAACCCGGGGATGACGCGGCTCGCCGGAGAGATTGCCGACGGCTTCGTGACCCATCCCACCAACTCGAGCCCGCGGTATCTGCGCGAGGTCGTGCGGCCGCACCTCCGCGCCGGCGCGGAGCGCGTGGGCCGCGATCCGGCCGAGGTGCGGCTGCTGGCGAGCACGTTCGTGGCCTGCGGTGCCGATGCGGCCGCCGTCGCGCGCGAGCGGGAGCAGATCCTCGCGCACCTGGGCTTCCTGTACTCGACCCCGCAGTACTGGCCGACGCTCGACCTCTACGGCTGGGGAGAGATCGGCCGGCGGCTCCAGCAGCTCGTCCGCGAGGGCCGCTGGCAGGATCTCGCCTCCGCCGTGCCGGCGACACTCTTCGATCAGCTCGTGCCCAGCGGTACGTACGACGAGATCGGTCCGATCCTGCAGGCGTGGTACGGCGACCTCGCGACCGGCATCACGCTGCGCATGCCGGACGATCCCGGCGCCGACGCGGCGCTCGGTCGCCTCGTCGCGACGCTCGCTCAGAGGAGCAGCAGGCCCGCGGCGGCGATCATGCCCATCGCGCCGCCGAAGTAGAAGACGGCGGCCGGCCCGACGTGGTCCCAGAGCTGGCCGGCGACGAACGAGGCCGGGAGCAGGCCGATGCCGACGATGGTCGCATGCAGTCCGATCCCGGTCGCACGCAGCGCCGGCGGCGCCAGGTCGGTCACCAGCGCCTTCTCGACGCCGTCGGTGACGCCCATGTACAGGCCGTAGAGCGCGAACAGCCCCCACAGCAGCCCGGAGTGCGGCGGGTGCAGGAGACCGAATCCGAGGTACACGGCGCCGTAGAACGTGTAGCCGCTCACCAAGAGCGTCTTGCGGCCGACGTGGTCCGACAGCCAGCCGGCGGGGTAGGACGCGAGCGCATACACGGCGTTGAAGGTCAGGTAGAGCAGGAGCACCGTCGCCGGCGTGTAGCCGAGGGCCTTCGCGCGCAGCAGAAGGAAGGCGTTCGACGAGTTGCCGAGCGTGAACAGGAACGTGACGACGAGAAACCACTGCAGCTGCCGGGGCAGCGCGCGCCAGCGCAGGGACGGGCGTGCGCCGGCCGCGGCCGCACGCGGCGCGGGCTCGCGGACGAAGAGCAGCAGCCCCACCGCGATCACGGCGGGCACGAGCGACCAGAGGAACACGCGCGTGTAATCGCCGGTCCCGTGGGTGAAGAAGAGATACCCGAGCGCCACCCCGATGACGGCGCCGAGGCTGTCGAGCGCCCGATGCAGGCCGAACGCCCTGCCGTGCCGGCCGTCGTCGGCACTGTCGGCCACGAGCGCGTCGCGCGGCGCGGTGCGGATGCCCTTGCCGATGCGGTCGACGACGCGCCCGCCCAGCACCAGGCCCCATCCCGCCGCGAGCGCGAGCAGGAGCTTGCCGAGCGCGGAGCAGGCATAACCGGCGATCGTGAGCCGCTTGCGGTCGTGCAATCGGTCGGAGACGTGGCCGGAGACCACCTTCAGTAGGCTCGCCACGCTTTCCGCCAGCCCCTCGATCACGCCGAGAACGGCGGGGCTCGCGCCGAGCCGTACGGTGAGGAAGAACGGGACGAGCGGGTACACCATCTCGCTCGCGACGTCGGTCAGGAGGGAGGTGATCCCGAGCAGGACGATGTTCCGCACGGCGGATGCTCTACCACGGGCCGGACATGACGGCCCTCATACCGCCCCGTTGGACGCGCGTATGAGGTGCATGGCAAGAACCACGGAGGAGGACCGAGTGCAGGACCATCAGGACGGACTGGGAGCACAGAACAGCGCGGCGGCCCGGCCGCAGGCGTCGCGGCGCGACGTCACGGACATGCAGGCGCGCCTCGAGGCATGGATCGCGCGCCAGCTCCCGGCGGGGGCGGAGCCGCGGGTGTCGTCGCTGGAAGTCCCGGCCGCCAACGGCATGTCGAGCGAGACGGTCCTGTTCGACGCGACGTGGCGGGAAGGCGCTGGCCCGCGGGCCGTGCCGCTCGTCGCGCGCCTTGCGCCGGAGCAGTCGAGCGTGCCCGTGTTCCCGGTCTACGACCTCGAGCGCCAGTTCCGGGTCATGCGCGAGGTCGCGGCCGCCACCTCGGTGCCGGTGCCGCGCGTGTACTGGTCGGAGTCCGACACCGGCCCCCTCGGCGTCCCGTTCTTCGTCATGGAGCGGGTCACCGGGCAGGTTCCACCCGACGTGATGCCCTACAACTTCGGGAGCTGGGTCAGCGAAGCCTCGCCCGCCGACCAGGCTCGGCTCCAGGCGTCCACGGTCGGCGTCCTCGCCACGCTGCACGGGATCCCGCAGGCCGAACGGACGTTCGACTTCCTCCGCTCCGCGCGGTCGGAGCCGACCGCGCTCCGGCGCCACGTCGCGAGCCAGTGGGACTTCTACCAGTGGGTCGCCGGCGGTGTTCGCTCGCCGCTGATCGAGCGCTGCTTCGACTGGCTCGAGGCGCACTGGCCGAAGGACGAGGGCCCGACGGTGCTGAGCTGGGGCGACGCCCGGATCGGCAACGTGATCTACCGCGACTTCGAGCCGGTCGCCGTGCTCGACTGGGAGATGGCGGCGCTCGGTCCGCGGGAGCTCGACCTCGCGTGGCTCATCTTCATGCACCGCTTCTTCGAGGACCTGGCCGGCAACATGGGCCTCGCGGGCATGCCGCACTTCCTGCGGCGCGACGAGATCGCCGCGACGTACGCGTCGCTGACCGGGCACACGCCTCGCGACCTCGACTTCTACACGATGTACGCGGCGCTGCGGCACGGGATCATCATGAGCCGCATCCAGCGCCGGGCCATCCACTTCGGCGAAGCGACCATGCCCGACGACGTCGACGACCTCATCATGCACCGGGCGACGCTCGAGGCCATGCTCGCCGGCACCTACTGGCGCTGAGCCGTCCACGACAGCAGGCGGAGCGACCACGTCCCGGCGGGCGTTGCACAGTGCTCGCCGACGACCGGTGCCGCGGCGGCGAGCGCCGCGATGGCGGCCGCCGGCGGCCGCACGAGGAGCACGCCGCTGCCGTTCAGGCGGTGGCGTCTGTGGTCGAGCGGCGTCGTGATCAGCTCGGCGATCGCGCCCGACACGCCCGCCTCCTGGAGCCGGGCGATCATCGCATTCGGCCGCGTGAGGCTCTTCACGGGGTACCAGAGGACGAGGCACGCGCGCGTCGAGGCGCGCACCGCTGCGGCCAGCGCGTCGGGGACGTGCGTCCAGTCGGCCTTCTGCGTCCACGGCGGGTCGATCAGGACGACGATCGGGCCGGCCCCGGTCTCCGCCGCCCGGACCTCGTCCGCCATCGCGTGCAACCCGTCGCCCTGGGTGAGGCGCACGTTGGCGTCTCCGGCGCGGTGTGCCGCGAGGCGGGCGAAGGCGGTCTGGTCGCGCTCCCAGAGGGCGAGCAGTGCGCTCGGTCCGAGCACCGCCCGCGCGAGCGCCGGCGAGCCCGGGTATCGTTCGGGGCGCTCGGCCCCGGCGCCCAGGCTCCGGCAGAGCGCGACGTAGCGCGCGACGGCATCGTCCCGAACCGCGCCGGCGGCCCAGAGGCGTCCGATGCCCTCGCTCCACTCGCCGGTGGGCGCGAGCCGGTAGTGCCCCTCGCCGGCGTGCGTGTCCAGGTAGCGCACCGGCGCCGGCGTCGCCGAGACCAGGCGCAGGACCTCGACGAGCGCGCAGTGCTTCCACACGTCCCCGACGTTGCCGGCGTGGAAGCGATGCCCGTAGTCGGGAGCGGCGTCGGGGTGATAGCGGGACGGGGGCGCCGGCACGCGGGCGGCATGCTACGCCGCTCAGGTTCCGACGTCACGAGGCGGGCTGGAACGGGAGGCGCCGCGCAGCCACCACGCCCGCCGAAGAACGGGGTCTGGGTCGCGCCGGAGGGCCGTGGGTTCGCCCGCCGCGAGCAGGGGCCCCCGCGGGGCCGGCCGTTCTCGGCGCGGTGCCACGCACGAGAGGCCCCGCGGCCCTACCTCGCGGCGGGCGAACCCACGGCCCCCGTCGGGGCTGCTATGCGTTCCTCAGCGCGCCGCTAGCCGTTCGGCTGGGAGCTGGGTGCCATCGCGCGCAGCAGCTGCTCGGTGACCTCGAGCGGGACACCGGTTGGCAGGTTCATGAGGGCCGTGGTGACGCCATGGGCCCGCCACTCCTGGAGCCGCTCGCGACAGTGGGCCGCGGGACCGCAGATCGCGATCGCGTCGATCAAGTCGTCGCTGACGGCGGCCGCGGCCTGGCGGCGGTCGCCCTTCGCGTAGAGATCGCGCACGAGGTCCGCGTTCTCCCGGAAGCCGTAGCGGCAGAAGAGCGCATGGTAGTAGACACCCATCCCGCCGACGTAGAAGGCCACCAGCGGCTTGATCATGGCGCGCGCCATGGCGACGTCGTCGAGCGGGACGATCGCCATGAAGGGAGCCACCTCGATCCGCGCGGGGTCGCGGCCGGCCGCGCGAGCCCCTTCGGCCAGCAGCGCGATGCCGTCCCCCAGATGGCGGTAGGGCCAGAAGGTCGGCACCCAGCCGTCGGCCATCCCGCCCACCTCGCGGATCGCCCGGTCCTGCAGCGACGCCACGTAGATCGGGATGTCGGCGCGCAGCGGCGTCATCTCGAGCTTGAAGTGCCGTGCGTCGAAGAGGGTGCTCATCTCCGGCTGCAACCGCTCGCCGTGCCAGAGGGCGCGCAGGATGCCGACCGTCTCGCGGAGCCGGGTGAGGGGCTTGTCGTACGGCACGCCGTGGAAGTTCTCGACCACGACCCTCCCGCTCGTGCCGAGGCCGAGAATGACCCGCCCGCCGGAGATCTCGTCGAGCGTCGCCGCGCTCATGGCCAGCAGACCGGCCGAGCGGCTGAAGACGTTGGCGATGCCCGTGGCGAGCTTGAGGCGCTTCGTGTGCAGCGCGATCTCGGCGAGCAGCTGGAACTGCTCGTACGCCCACGCCTCGGGCACCCAGACGGAGTCGTAGCCGAGGTCCTCCGCGAGCTGCGCCGTGCGGAGCACGGCCTTGCGGTCGTACTGCTTCCAGAACGGGACGATCCCGATCGTGTTCGCCATGGGGAAGGCGTCGCACGCGCCGCAGGCCGCTGCAAGCCGATCAACACCCGAGCCAACGGCGCGCGGCCTGCGCGTCCGTCACCACCTCCCGCCGCACGCGGGTCCGCCGTCGCCAGACGCCCCCCAGCATCGGGTGCCATCCGCGCCGCCGCGCGTAGGTGTAGTACACGGTGTGGGAGACCATGCCGGAGCGCGCCGCCATGCCGAGGCCGTCCACGCGGTGCCAGGTGGAGAGCGTGCGGGCCAGCCTGCGCCAGGTGTAGAACGTGCGCCAGGCGTCGGCGTACTCGCGTGCCAGCGCATCGAAGCCGAGCCGCGGGTGACGCCGCACGAAGTGCGTCGAGTCGTAGCGGTCCAGATCGAAGTCGACGATCTCGCCCCGCGCGACGGCGGCGGCGTGGTCCTCGGTGCCCGGAAACGGCGTGTAGGCGAAGAACGACGCGAGGTCCACGCCGATGTCGGCGAGGTCGCGGGCAGCCCGCCGCCCGCAGCCCTCGTCGTCGTGCGGAAGGCCGATGATGTACCCCGCGTGCACGGCCACTCCGGCCGCGTGCCAGTGCGCGACGGCCCGCGCGTAATGCTCCTTCACCTGCTCCGCGTCCGTCGAGGCGACGTTCTGCACCTTGGCGACGTCCCGCAGGTTCACCGGATCGAGCGATTCCAGACCGACGAAGACCTGGAAGCAGCCGGCCTCGGCGGCCAGCGTCACGAACTCGGGCGAGCCGTTCCCGCCGCCGGCGCGACGAGGGCCGAGGGCGGCCTCGACGTCCACCTGCACCAGCAGCGAGAGCGGGCGGCCTTCGGCACGAAGCCCGATGAGGCCGCGCAGCAGCTCGCGCCAGCGCGGGCTGCGGTAGAAATCGTCGTCCACCACCAGCAGGTCGCGAATGCCGAAGCGATCGTAGGCCTCCCGCATCCACGCGAGCACGCGCCCCGGATCGCGGCTGCGCATGGTGCGGCCCATGACGTTCTTCACGGAGCAGAACGAGCAGACGAACGGGCAGCCGCGCGAGGTGTCGATCGACGCGAAGGCCGGATTGAGGAACCGCCGAAGGTACCGGCCGCTCACGGCGGGCAGCGGGGCCTCGGCGATGGGCGGTACGAGGATCGTGGCCGTTCCCGTGCGGGCGACGATCCCGTCCGCCACCCGGTAGCTCGGCTGCAGGCGCCCCCCGACGAGATCGTCCAGCAGCGCGGGCAGCGTGGTCTCGGCCTCGCCGATGACCGTGGTGACACCCACCGAGGCCAGGAACTCCCGGCTGGGCGCGTGGCTGGTGACGTGAAAGCCCCCCATCAGCACGGGAACTCGCGCGGCGCGGAACTGGAGCGCGATGTCGCGCGCCCGCGGATACTGGTTGGTCTGCACGGCGACGAGCCCCACCGCGAGGAGGACGCCGTCACGCGCGGCGCGCGCGACCACCGACGCGACCGCACCGGGACCGACGGCGCCGTCCACCACCTCGTCCCAGAGCACGGTCTCGACGTCCAGCGCCGGTCGGCTCGCTGCCCACGCGTCGACCAGGCCGGCGAGGACGATGAGCGTGTGGCCCGGCAGGACGCCGAACCGGAAGCTCAACACGCGCCCGTCGTCGTCGTACTTGGACGGCTTCACGAGGTAGACGCGCAGCCGAATGCGGCCGGGGCGAGCCGGACCTACACCGGCGTCGGGCCGGTCACGCATCGCCAGCATGCCGCTCGCTTGCCCGTCCGAGAATCCGGGTCAAGAGGGGGTCAGCGAGGGCGTATGCAGCGCACGACACGACGGACACGAGCCCGTCCGGCGCGGCGACTACCACCCGGGAAGAGGGCCGCTCGCCTGGGGTCGCCGCGCCGAGCCAGTTTGCTACCTACCCGCAGTCCCCTCGGCTACTGGCAGGCACAGGCACGCTGTGCCCAAGGGGTCGCGGCGTTCGGATCGGCGGGAACATTCGTGCAGCGATTTCGGGCCGCAGCGTATGGCGGGATAGGTTGAGCGTAGCTGCACTCGGCAGGAAGGGGCGCCAAGGTTAACGGGTTGGAGCACAAGCCCGATGAAATGGGCGCCGCCGGCACCCCGAGGGCATCGAGCACGGCGTTGCAGTTCGCTTCCGTTCCACCGCTCCCAGCATAGCTCTCGGTGGCGGTGCTGTACGTCCTGCCCGCCGCGGCACAGGTCTGGGTGCAGCTCTCCGCCGCAGCGCCCAGGTACCAGCAGTAGCCGCCTACCTGCGTCCCCGTGCACGCCGGCCCTTCGGGCGCGCAGATGAGCTTCGTCGTAATTGCCGTCGCCGTGAACGTGCCCATCTGCGTGTCGAGCGGCACGGGGAGCGTGGGCTTCTGGTCGCACTTCGCCTTGAAGCAGACGTAGCGCCCGGGCACGCCGCCGCGGGGGTCGTCGCCGTTCGCGAATTCGCCGGCCACGAGCAGGTACTGCGCCTTGCCGAAGGTGCAGGACTGCGCGGCCAGGGCATCGCTGACGGCCGTGGCGGCGCCGATCACCTTCGGGGCCTTGCTGAGCTTGTAGCCGACGAGAAAGTCGGTCTCGGCCATCACCCCAGAACTCCCGAGCAGCGCGACGAGCGCTGCCCCAACACTGCGCATCCGGAATGTCATCACTCCTCCCTTCCCTGCGGGCAGCCGGCGGCCGCCCTCTGTCCTGCCGGGACGCGACAGCAAGATCCGTGCACCGGCGGCGGCACGGCGTCGGCCATGTGGATCGGGCCGATCCGGTCGGGACGGGTCGGCGGCCGTGCGGAATCCCGCGCACTGGAGTGCACCCGGCCGCACAGTCGGCGCCGGCGCCGCGCGACCAAATGGGGTCGCCCGGCGGGACGCTACGCCGCGTCCCGGGGGCGGGCGGCGAGCACCGCCGCCGCGGCGAGCACGCCCGCCATGCACGCCCAGGCGAAGACGTCACCGACGCGCTCGTAGACGGTCTCCACCGCCACCGGACCGACGTCGTCCGTCAGCACCGCGGGCTCGCCGCGCGGCGCGCGGCGCCGCACCCGGCCATGCGGATCGATGACGGCGGACACCCCCGTCGTCGTGGCCCGGACGACCCACGTCCGGCTCTCGACCGCTCGCAGCACCACCATCTGGAAATGCTGCTCGGGCCCGGCCCGCGGCCCGAGCCAGATGTCGTTCGACAGGTTCAGGAGGATCTCGGCGCCGCGCCCCATCCGCTCGCGCACGAGCTCGGGGAAGATGGCCTCGAAGCAGATGACGACGGCGGCGCGGCCTGCGGGCGTGGGCAGCAGCGCCTGGCCGTCCCCGGGGGCGAAGTTCCGCACCTGCTCGAACCGGCGTCGCAGGAAGGCGAGGAAGCGCAGGGGGAAGAACTCGGCAAACGGCAGGAGGCGCTCCTTGTCGTACCGCGCCAGCACGCCGCCGGCCCGGTCCATGAGGAACGCGGAGTTGAGATGCCGCCAGCCGTCGGCGTCGCGGTGGCGCTCTGGTCCGCCCACGACGAGCTGCGCGTCGAGCCCTTCGAGCAGCCGTCCGATGTGGCTGCGATACGCCGGCTCCTCGCCGAGGAAGAAGGTGACGGCGCTCTCGGGCCAGACGAGGAGCCTCGGACGCCGTGCCGCCGCGCCGCGCGAGAGCGTCACGTAGCGCTCCAGGGTGTCGCCGTAAAACTCCCGCCGCCACTGCGTGCGGAGCGCGTTGTTGCCCTGGACGACCGCGATCGCCACCGGCTGTCGCGACTCGAACGGGGTCGCGAGGCGCCAGCCGCCGTAGACGAGCAGCGCCCCCGTGGCGAGGAGCGGTGCTCCGAGCAGGACCACGAGCGACCGCCCGCGGGGACGGACCAGCTCGACCAACGACGCGTTCACGAGGGCGAGGACGAACGAGAGGAGCGGCACGCTGCCGAGGTCCGCGGCCTGCATGAGAAGCGGAACGTCGGTGAGCGCGTAGCCGAGCTGCATCCACGGCTCTCCCGTCACGAGCCGGGCGCGCAGGAACTCGCTGCACACCCACAGCGCCGCGAGGAGAACCGGCCGCAGCGGCGGCGCCGTCCGTGCGGCGAACCAGCTCGCGACCCCGCCGAACAGGGCGGCGGGCAACCCCCAGAGCAGCATGCAGCCGACGACGCAGAAGGCGATCCCGAACCACAGCGGCTGCTCGTAGTAGACGGCGATCGCCGGGGCGACCCAGCCGCCCACTCCCCAGATCGCGACGCTGCCCCACACGAGGCCCGCGAGGACCCCGCGGGCGGGCGTGGAGCGCCCGACCACCCACAGGAACGGCGCCAGCGCGCACCATGCCAGCGGCCAGAGGTGCCAGGGGGCGAACGCCAGCGCGTGCAGCAGAGCCGAGGCCACGACGACGAGAAGAATCGCGGGCACCGTCACCGCGACTCCCCGACGTCGGCGCGCCGGGCCCCGTCGACCGGCAGCGACACCAGGAACGTCGTCCCGCGCCCCGGCTCGCTGCGCACGACGATGTCCCCCTTCTGGCTGCGCACGGCCCCGTAGGCAATGCTCAGCCCGAGGCCCGTGCCGCGCCCGACCGGCTTGGTCGTGAAGAACGGCTCGAACACGTGCGGCAGGTCGTCTGCGCGGATACCGGGGCCGTCGTCCTCGATCGCGATCTCGACGACACCGGCGCTGCCGTCGGTGGCCGCGGGGCGCCACCGGGTGACGATGCGGATCGTGCCGCGCCCCCGTTCCTCGAGCGCGTCGATCGCATTGACGAGCAGGTTCATCCACACCTGGTTCAGCTCGCCGGGGTTCGCGGTGACCAACGGGATCTCCCCGTAGTTGCGGTTGACGGTCACGACGTCCGGGCCGAGCCGGGGCCCGAGCAGGCGCAGCGTCGCATCGATCCCCTCGTGCACGCTGGTGGGTACACGCGAGCTGTCGTTCGCCCGGGCGAACGTGCGAAGGTCTGCGACGATGTCGATGATGCGCCGCGATCCCTCCAGACAGATGCGCACCAGCTCCGGAGCCGCGCGCACCAGATAGTCCAGCCGATACCGGTCCCGCAGCGCCTCGAGCTCGGCGCGCTCGCCGGGATCGCTTGCCGTGACCTGACCGTAGCGTTCGAGCAGGACGACGAACGTCTCCAGGTACTCGGCGAGATTCTCGAGGCTGCCGTGCACGAAGCTCGCCGGGTTGTTGAGCTCGTGCGCAACCCCGGCGACGAGCCGGCCCAGGGCGGTCATCTTCTCCGAGTGCACGAGCTGCGACTGCGCCCGCTGCAGGTCCTCGTATGCGACGCGCAGGCGCTCGTGGGCCGTTCGGATCTCCTCCGTCTGCGCGCGCACTCGCACGTCGAGCTCTCGCGTGAGCGTGACCAACGCTTCGTACGAGTGGGCATTGTGCAGGGCGATTGCCGTCTGGTGGGCCAGTGTCCGCAGCAAGGCTGCGTCGTCCGAGTCGAACGGCCGCCCGGACCGGTGCGGACCGAGCAGGAGGAGTCCGACCGACCGTCCACCGATGGCCAGCAGGAAGGCGATCTGGCAGCCCCAGCCGGTGAGCGCGGCGCGCAGATCGTCCGCGAGCCTCGGGTCGGCGGTGCGTACCTCGGGTGCCCGCGACGCTCCATGTGCGGTGAGGTACTGCGCCAGCGCGATCAGCTCCGGTCCGCCTTCGCGCCGGAGGATCCGCCCTCGAGCGTCGTGTGCCCAGACGACCGGCGCTTCGCCGGCCTGGGGCAGGAGACACAGAGCGGCCCCCTCGAGCTGCATCGCCTCCATGATCACGCCGGTGACGCGCGAGACGATCTCGGGCGTGTCGAGGAGTGTGGCCAGCATCGCGCTCACCTGCTCGATCGTGCGGCGGTAATCGAGCCGCGAGCGGTAGAAGGCCCGGTCGACGACGTGCTGGACGAGCCGGCGGAGGGGATCGAGCGCCACCACCATCACGAGGACGAACGCGATGCCGATCGGGAAGGGAAGGCTGGGAGCGACGGAGGGGAGATACCTCGCCGGGACGAGCGCGATGAGGGCGTACGTGCCGACGACGACGAGGCTCAGGGTGCCGTAGACGAAGCCCTGGCGCACGATGCGGTCGACGTCGAACAGATCGTGCTTCACGATCGCGTACCCCACGCTCAGGAAGAAGGCTGGGACGAGCACGAGGCCGAACTGGAGCGGCACCCGGCCGCCGACGGCATTGTCCACGAAGATCGCGAAGGCGAGGCTCGATCCCGCGATCACGCCGAAGAGCACGACACGCAGCCGCGGACGGACGAGGGGGTGGGGATCGCCGCGGTACGCGGCGATCGCGGCCACGACGAACACCACGAATCCCACGGCAATGAGAAGGTACGTCAGACGCAGCGCGAACAGCTTGGGGGGGTCGGCGAAGAACTGCGTGAGCTTCGCCACCATGAGGGCCGCCGCGATGCCGTATGGAACCAGCAGGCTCACGTACCAACGGCGGCCGGTGCCGAGGCGATCGACGGGAAACACCAGGGCCAGGTGCACGAAGGTCGCGGGGAACAGGGTCTCGGCGATGAAATAGGCCCGGGTCGCGAACGGATGACCAGGGTGATGAAGGAAGACGGCGAGGAGCGCGAAGAGCCCACCGACCAGGCCGTTGATCGCGTAGACTAGCCCCGGCCGGGTATCGGACCGCAGGAACCCGACCACGACGGCGGACCCCAGGCTGAGCACGCCGACCGCAAGCAGAATTGCGTAGACCTGCACCCAGTCGTTCACGGAGAAGCGCCGTGACGGGAGGTCGACGGTGAAGGGCTCACCCTGTTTCCGCAGCGTGTAGCGGAAGGACGTACCGGCCGGCTGACGCGCCACCTTCGCGTAGAGCTCTACGCTGGATCGTATGGGCTCGCCGTCGACCGCGACGACCTGCGCGTGGAAGAGACGGCCCTTGTCCGGTGGCCAGTCCACGCCGGCCACGGTCGGTACCACGGCGTTCTCCATGGCGAGGAACCCCGGGAACGTCGCCCCGACCCAGTCGATGCTCCGGGCCGCGGCCGCGATGGCCAGCGGGAGGCCCACGAGCAACGCGACTACCCCGAGCCAGCGCGGGCCGAGCCAGCGCCGACAGACTGCCACCACCTGCGCGACCGGCCGCGCCGGGCTCATGCGGCTCCCCGGCCGTGCAGCCCTTCGCGCAGCGGCTTTCGACGGTGTGCGGCCTCTTTCACAGCTTGGTCACCATCCCCCCTATAGAGCGGCGCCGGTGTCCACAGAAACGGGTCGATTCTGTGGCGGCACGCCGCGTGCAAGACGCTCGGGATGCCCGTGCGGGAGCAAGATTCGTGATGAAGCACGGTCCCCGGGAGCCACCGAGCGATCCCGCCGGCGACCGGACCCGATTGACCCGGCTGAGCCGGCTCGGGGTTCGGACGGCCGAGGTCGCGCACGAGCTGCGGCTACCCCTCAGCCTGATCATCGGCAGCCTCGAGAATCTGGAGTCACAGGTCGCCTTGCTCACCGGGCGGGTACGGGCGCTCGGCGATCCGGCCGATCCCGACATCGGCAACGCGGTTGCCAACGCGGAGACCCTGATCCGCGTCTGCCTCGAGGGCGCCCGCCGCCTCGAGGGCCTGACGGAGCAGCTCGCCGGCTACGCTCGAGGATCCGACGGTGGCTTGGAGCCCGGGCGAGTCGACCTCGGACGGTTGCTGCGGATTACGGTCGATCTGGTCGCTCGCGCCACCAGCCACCCGCCGGCTGTCACGCTGGACATCCCCCTGCTCCCGGCGGTCCGCGCCGACGAGAAGGCGCTCGCGGGTGTGTTCGTCAACCTCTTTCACAATGCCTTCGATGCGCTCGTGCAGGTCGCCGATCCGGTGCTGCGGGTGAGCGCCGGGACCGTCCCGGGGTGCCTCGGGCTTCCGCCGGCCGTCGAGGTCGTCGTGGCCGACAACGGGCCCGCCATCGCGGCTACGGACCGCGACCGCGTCTTCGAGCCCTTCTTCACGCGCAATCCGCACGCCGGGGGCCTCGGGCTTGGGTTGGCACTCGCGCGCGAGCTCGTCGAGGCTCAGGGGGGGACCGTCACGCTCGAGGAGCACGCTGAGCTCGGCACGGCATTCTGTGTCCGCCTCCCGGTGGCGTTGTGACCGTGCACTAGTCGCACGGCGGTCCCTTCGCGAGGTGATTGCTTCCCCTCATTCCTGCGTCCATGGCTGTAGGCTCAGGGTTGCCCTGTAGGCCGCGTGGATTCCGCGAACGCGGAACATGACCTTGGCGGGCTCGGCGAGCGAGATCTTCGCCACACAGCCGGCGGCAACGTCGACCTGGTTGATCCGGCAGGCGCTGCGGAGGAGTCGCGCCCCCAGGGCATCGAAGACGTCGACGTCGCCGGCGACGTTGGACCGCTTGTTGTCGGTGCGCGCGAGGCCGAAGCGCAGCCGGTAGTCGGTGCCGTCGAGGTCGGTTACGTAGTACGCAGCGCCTCGCGCCGCGCTTTCCGGATCCAGAAGCGCGCTGACCGGCGCCCCCGGCGCGAACGGCAGCACCGGCGGGGCGGCGGTGAAGAACGGCACTGGAACCGTGGTTCCCGGAGCATAGAGCGCCATCCAGTAGTCGACGATGCTCTCGCGGTTCTCGACCTGGAGGACGAGATCGGGCCGCAGCTCGGCGTCGATCTCGCCCACCGCACGGTAGCGCTCCTCGACCTCGTTGATCGCGATGGCCTTGCCGCTCTTCCGGCCGTCGGGGGCCAGCACACTCACCTCCGCCTGCACGTTGCTCCGCTTCTCGTCGGCTCGCCGGACGTCGAGGACGAGCTTGTAGCGGCCCGGCGGCGTCGCCACCTTCCAGTAATGCCGCTTGCCCCCCTTGGCGATGTCCGCCAGGCGCCCCTTCACGATCTCGCCAGCGGCGATCGGCGTCGGTGCGAGCGGGTCGGTGCTCGCCACCTTCGTGGACATCTCGGCACGCGACAATGGGGGCAATGCGGGGGTATTCTCCTCGACGACGACCGTCTTGACCTCCGCCAGCGCCTGCGCGAGCTCGGAGGCGTCCTTCGCCTCGAAGTACCGGCCCCCGCCGGCGTCCGCCATGCACGTGAGCTGCTGCTTCTCGTCCTCCGCGACGGCGAAGCCGACCACGTGCAGGCGCATGTTGATGCCCTGCTCGCGCAGGCTCTTGATGGTGGCGCACGGGTCGCCGGCGCAGGTCTCCTTGCCGTCGCTCACCAGGACGACCGTCGCGTCTCGCTCGCTGGCCTTGATCGCCTCGCCCGCCGCGGCCACCGAGGCGGCAAGAGGAGTCTCACCCTTGGGGTTGAGGGCCTGGACGGCCTTGATCACGGCCTCCTTCCGGGCCGCGCCGGCGGGCACCAGCATCTCGATGTCGTTGCAGTCTCCCTTCCGCCGGTGGCCGTAGACTTGGAGCCCGAGGGCGAGATCGTCGGGCAGGTCGCGCACCAGATTGACGAGCACGTCCTTGGCGATGGCGATCTTCTCCTTCCCGTCGAGCCTCGCGTACATGCTGCCCGACGCGTCGAGGATGAAGATGACGTCACCCCGGGCCGGCGTCGCTGCTGCCCCTCGACCGCTCCAACCTCCGACGCAGGCGAGCGCGAGGAGAAGAAGCCTGGCGCTGGCACGGCTCACTGTTGCCCTCATGATCATCCCCCCTCCGTCGAAAAGACCGGGACGTCGAAGACCGTGGCGAAGCCCAAGCCGGGCGCGTCATCCACGGTGGCCTCGAGCTGCCAGTAGGTTTCCAAGCCGCTGTCGCGATCGCGCCCGGTTCCCGGGAGATCGGCTGGTACCGTGATCTCCAACGGAACCCGGGCGGCGTGAGACGACCGCCGCGCCCACTCCTCCAGCGGCACCCGGCGTTCCACCTCGCCGAGGTCGACGCGTCCCAGCCGATGGAGAAAGCGGCCGCCGCTCGAGACCTCGCGCGAGCAGACCAGCCGCGCCACGAGCTCGCGCCCCGTCAGGTGCCGCGCGGGAAGCGACAGCTCCGCGCGCACGGTGTCGCCGGGCTGGAAGACCGGTGCCGAGAGCAGGAGCAGGACGTCGCCCGCGAGACGGCGCCGGATGAGGGCATGGTAGACCCGCCAGGGGACGTCGATCCCGAAGACGACCGCCAGCGCCACGCTCGCCGCCGCCTGCCATCGTTGCGACGTTGCGAAGAACACGAACGGAACCGCGACCGCCGTCGGAACGAGGAGCACCTTGAAGATGAGCGCAAAACGCGGCGCGGGAACCTTCGGCAAGCACCGCTGGGCAACCCACTCCGGCTCACGCTCCCAGGGGCGTTCGGATGCGAGGGCCGGTGCACGGCTCCGCTGTCCGCGCCGCCGGCGCAGCCCTTCGCTGACGACGTGGGCGCCGAGAGACAGGAACGAGAACCCGAGACCGAAGAACACCGCCGCGCCCAGGAAATCGGTCGCCCGCAGGTCCCGGTCGATGACCGAGCGGCGGGGATCTGCGGGGTCGACGTAGCAAGGAACGGGTTCGTGTCGAGCCCGGGCGGCATCCAGCCGCGCATGGAGCGCCGCGAGCGCGGCCGGCCGCGCCAGGCGCGAGCTGACCGCCAGGCGCGAGCCGACGTAGCGGGCGCCGCGGAAGTCGAAGTGGAACCCGCCGGTCAGCCCAATGACCGCGCCGCGCGCGCGTACCTTCGCGAGGTGGTCGATGGTGCACCGGGTTTCCGCCCACGTCCGCGCGTCGCGCGCGAGACGCCAGGCATCGACGACCAAGGGGTACTCGGCGGCGAGCATCCCCGCGCCGAAGACCGCCGCGAACACGGCCCCAAGCAGCTCGCTCCATCCAACGTAATAGAGCCGGCGCGGAAGCCGCGATGACGGGAGGCCGGGAGCACCCCCGAGGCGTCTGGCCAGGGTGAGCGTCACGGGCGCCAGGGGAAGCTACGGGCAGTGCCCCGGGAAGACGTCCGTGCCGATGCGGTGGGTGAACCGCTCCTTCTTGAACAGCTCCTTCTCGCCGCTGCGATTGAGGCCGAGGAAGCTCACGTTGAAGCCGAGCACGCCGCGGATGACGGCGCCGCTGTCCTGGCAGGGCTGGCTGATCAACGGCTGGAGATACCCCTGGATCGACGTGATGAGAGCGGCAAAGGCGACGGCGTTCTGGAACACGCTCACCCGCGCCGACGGCAGCTCGAGGCCGAACGCCATGGCGACGGGGATGAGGCCGGCCGTCGTAGCGCGCTCGAGCGTCAGCCCCTCGTTGCGGAGGATGCCGAGCGGCTGGGGCGTCCCGGCTTCGAGGTGGACTCCCTGGTCCATGCTGAAGGTCACCTTGTACTCCATGTCGCTCGAGGCGTTCGGCGCGAGCACCGGGACGACGTTGGCGTTGGCGCCGATGGTGACCACGACCGGGACCGGTCCGACCATGATCGGGAACGGGAAGCTGAGCGGGACGGCGAGCTTCAGCTTGTCGCTGTTGATCCGCACCGCCGTGACCCCGAGCGTCACCTCGCCCTCGAGGCCGGAGAGGTCGAGGCGCATGTCGCGCAGGACCCGCCTCTCGTAGAGCACGCGGCCGAGGATGCGGGCCCCGCGCACCCAGCCCTTGGCCGTGCACTTGAAGCCCAGCGCCCCGTCGCCCTTGCTGAACTCGGCGTCGATGTCGATGCGCTCGTCGCCCGGGCTCAACGTGAGCGAGACGCTGACGCCGGCGATCGTGCCCTCGTAATGGAGGTTCGGGCCGTCGGCCTCGAAGGTCGTTCCCTCGTCGAAGCCGCGCAGCGCGCCGCGCCGGTGCATCGCGACGGCCAGGTTGGCTCGCGCGGCATCGAGCTCGAAGGGGTGGTCCCATTCCACCACGCCGTCGGCGATCGCGTCGTTGAGGTTGGCCGCCTCGGTGTCGACGCGGATCTCGCTGCCGACGGTCTGAACGCCGGTGACCCGGCGGAGCGCCAGCCCCGAGAGGAGCATCACCCGGCCCGGCGTGAGGGCCTGGATTTCGGTCGCCGAGGACGCGAAGACGTAGCGCGCGTCTTCGGTGCGCAGGAGCTTCTGGTCCACCACGGACTCGGGAATGACGGCGGTCTCCGGCGTGTAGGTGACGTTGTAGACGCTTCGCCCCGGCTCTCGGCACCAGCACGACTTGCTGCACGCGATGCCCGCCGCGCACCCCGCCGCACCGTCGCACTGCTCGCCTCTGCCCGCGTCCACGACGCCGTCGCCGCACGACGACAGGTGGCCGCTCAGCGGATGGTTGCGGGGCCTCGCCCGTCTCGCCACCACGGCGCCCTTCAGACGCGCGCACGCGGCGATGATCTTCCCGCGGTAGGTCACCGGTCCGCCGAGCGCTTCGCACGTGGACCAGCGGGCGCGAACCGTGGTGGCCTTGCGCGTCGCGTTGAGCGTGGCGGTCGCCTCGCCGCAGCCCGGGAGGATCACGGACGTGTCGGTGATCTCGATGGCGTCGGCGACCACTGACCCGCCGACGGCGAGCGGAGCGTCGAGCACGAATCGTCCGGAACAGGGCGTCGGCCGCGGCTTCTTGCGCCGCGCCGCGACGGGATCACGGAGGCTCAGTACCGCCAGGGTCAGAAGGACGATGGTCGCTCGACGCTGCATGGATCGCTCTCCTCTGCTCTACCCACCCCGGGCCCGCACCGTGACCGGCGCGGCGAAGCAACGGCCGCCGATGGTCACGACCAGGGTGGCCGGGGGCTCCGGCGAGCCGGCGGGGCTCGCCCAATCGGTTGCCCAGATGTCCGCCCAGAGCACGCCGGACCCCGGGCGCCCGTGCTGCGCGAAGTCGACCAGCCGGAGCCCCGGCGCCCGGGTCGTGAAGCGCCAGTGGCGTGGGTTCAGCCGTGGCAGCCGGCCGAGGTCGCGCGCCACGAGCGTCCGCGTCGGCCCGTCCACCCGCACCGAGACGGGTTGGTCGTCGTAGGTGTCGAGCGGCAGGACCAGGTGGGCCGTGAGCCGGCTCGACCCCCCGTCGGCTTCTAGTCGCACGGGCCCCTGCGGGCCGTCGAGGACGGTGGCGCAGGGACAGGTGCACGAGCGCGAGCACCCGCCCGCACAGGCGCCCGCGTCGGCGCCGTCGCAGGCCTCGCCGCCCTCGCGGACGCCGTTGCCGCACGTCTCGGCATCACACGCATCACCGTGGCCGTCGCCGTCGGCGTCCTCCTGGCGGATGTTGGGGACGGTCGGGCAGTTGTCGATCGCGTCCGGCAGCTCGTCGCCGTCGCTGTCCGCCGCGGTCTGCGTCGCGATCTCGGGTTGGCAGGCGGCCGCCGGCGGGCAGTCCGCGCTCGTCGTGCACGAGCCGTGCTCGCGCCGGCAGTAGCCGCCGTCGCAGAATTCCCCGTGGCGGCAGTCGGTCCGCACGGTGCAGAGGGAGCCCGTCGTCTCGACGCACCGGCCGGCGCCGCTGAACACCACGGCGCCCCCTCCCTGGTGGAGGAGCGGGTTGACGATGCGGTTGAACGTCCGATCGTCCAGGCTGCAGGTGGCGCCGGTGGTGCACTCGGCGGTGCTCTGGCAGGGGCCTTCGACCTGGCGGCATATGCCGGCACCGGGCTGGCCGAGCAGCGGCTGACAGAACTGGCCCGCCGGGCACGGACCGGCAGTGCCGAGCGCCACGGAGGGGGCCGGCACGCACGCGACGCCGGTGTCGCGGATGCACCCGCCGGGCGGCACGAAGCACGTGCCCTGGGCACAATCGCGGTTCGTCGCGCACGCCGCTCCGGTCGAGGTGCAGACCCCGGCGGTGGTGGCGGCGAGCGTGTGGATCGCCCCGCTGCTCGTCCCGGAGTCGATGGCCTGTCGCACGTTCAGGATCTGCAGGACGAGGTCATCCTGGTCCCCGTCACGATTGAGATCTGCGGCCTGGTCCGCCTCGAGCGTGAGGAAGGTCACCGTGTCGTCCAGCACCCGGTAGGGCAGGCGAGGATCGCAGGCCTCGAGCCGGCACGGCGTCACCGCCTGGCCGGTGGCGAGCGTGCCACGGGTCTCCGGGTCCCAGACCTGCAGGACGTCGTCGCGCGTGTCGCCGTCGCCGTTCAGGTCGCGCCGGCCCTGGGCCGCCTCGCGGGTGCGGAAGGCGACCAGCCCCTTCGGGCCGACGACGAGCTCCTCGGCGGCCTGGGTGGTGTTGCGCACCGGCGACCCCGTGCCGGCCTCGAAGACGTGGACGACGCGGTCCTCGGCGTCGCCGTCGCCGTTGAGGTCGGCGTTGCCCTGCGCGCGCTCGGGCGTGAGGAAGGCGAGGAAGCGGTCGCGGAGATCGGCGAAGTCCGCCGCCCGGCCGAGGTTGGTCCAGCTGCCGCTGCCGCTTGCGGCGTGGACCTGGACCACGGTGTCCGCCGTGTCGCGATCGCCGTTCAGATCCCGGGCGCCCTGGGCCGACTCGTCGACGAGCGCCGCGAGCCACCAGTCCGACAGGCCGACCCATGTGGCCGCACGGTCGAGGTTGCTGACGGCTCCGCCGTCCCAGAAGTGAACCACCTGGCGCCCGTCCGCCACGGCGGCGTCGTGGGGCGGCAGCGGCGGGCAGCCGGGCGCGTCGCCCGCAGCCTCCGGCCGCAGGAAGGCGATGCGCCCGCCGGCGACGGCGGTCTGCCCGGCGGGACAGAGGGTTTGCACCGCGCCCGTCGCGGTGTCCAAGACCTGCAGGACGGTGTCGGCGAGGTCGCAGTCTCCGGTCAGGTCGGCGCCGCAGTCCCCGAGGTCTGGACCGCGGACGAAGACGTCGAGCGTCTCGTTCGTGTCGTTCGGCACGAGGTTGCTCGCCCAGCAGCACATCACCACGTAGCGGCCGTCCGCGGAGATGCCGGACGGCCAGCCGCAGTGCGCGTTCGGCCGGCCGCCGTCGACGGCAAGCGAGACGCGGCTGGTCATCTGGGTCACGGTGTCGTGGAGGAACATCTCGGCGAATTCCAGACGCTCAGTCGTCGCCTCGCCCGCCAAGCTGCCGGCGTTGGCGTAGTAGGCGACGAACCGGCCGTCGCCGGAGACGACGCTCGCGAAGCTCCCGATCGAGAGCGGGTCGTTGGGGGCGTGCCCCTGGCGCCCGCTCGAGTCGACGCTCGGCCGCACCGTGGTGCCGGCGATCCGGTCGCGCACGTACGAGTCCCAGGCGCCGTTCGTGTCACCCGGCACGAGCGCGCCGCCGTTGTCGAACGCGACGGAGCGGCCGTCGAGCGAGATCTTCGCGTCGTTGGAGCGCCCGAGCGACTGCCGGCCGTCGGAGTCGAGGCTCACCCGCTCGGTCGTGCCGAGGAGGCGGTCGCGCACGAAGACGTCCTGCCCCGGGTCCGTGCGGATGCTGAACGTGCCGTCACCGTTGGTGTCGTCCGGAACGAGGGTGGTGGCCACGCCGTAGAAGGCGGCGAAGCGGCCGTCGCCCGAGAGCGTGCCGCCGAAGCTGTGGCCGTTGCCCTGCGTGCCGTCCGACGCCACGCTCTCGCGCGTGGTGATGCCGGTCACGCGGTCGCGCACGAACAGGTCCACGGCGCCGTTGGTGTCCCCGGGGACGAGGTTGGTGGCGTAGCTCGACATCGCGACGAAGCGCCCGTCGGTGGAGATGCCCACCGGGTGCGTGAGGCCGTTGCCGGGCACCCCCTGCGAGTTGAGCGCGACCATCTCGGTCACGCCCGTCAGGCGATCGTGGACGAACGTGTTCTCGATGCTGTCGGGGTCCACCGCGCCGAGGTCGGTCGCATCGCTGCCGAAGGCGACGAAGCGGCCGTTGGCCGAGAGCTGCCCGCTCCCGCCGGCCGGGAAGTAGCTGAACCCGCTGCTCTGCTCGCCGTTCGACTTGACGCTCGCGCGCTCCGTCGTGCCCCGCACGCGGTCGCGCACGAACACGTCGGCCGTGCCGTTGGTGTCTCCCGGGACCAGATTGTCGGCGTCGCTGTCGAACGCGACGAAGCGGCCGTCGGCGGAGATGCCGGTGCTGGTGCTGAAGGCATTGGCTTCCACGCCGGACGAGGAGACGTTCACGCGCTCCGTCTTCTGTCGCGCGCGCGCCGCCTCCCAGGAGCGGAACACCACCTTGCCGCCCGACACCACGACGGGCCGCCCGTTCACCAGCGGGGCCCCGTCGGCGAGCAGGTTCGCGAGACCGGCCGTGACCTCCGTGCCGTCGAGCCGGAAGACGCGCAGGAGCGTGTCGGCGACGTCGCCGTCGCCGTTGCGGTCGACGCCGCCCTGGAGCGGCTCCGGCTCCAGGAACGCCAGCACGTCGCCCTCGAGCGCCAGCGCCGGGAAGCTGAAGGGCGGGCGCTGGATGCGCGCGATGGCGCGCCCCTCGGCGCCGCCCTCGCCGATCGGGCGCGTCGTGCCGGTCGAACGGTCGCCCAGGCGCACGACGTGGTCGAGCACGTCCCCGTCGCCGTTGAGGTCCCGGTTCTCGAGCGCCTCCTCGAGCACGAACGCGTTCAAGGCCTCGCTCTGGTTGAGGCCGTCGAGCGGGACCGGATCGAGCGCGGTCAGGTCGAACCGCCCGCACTGGCCGCCGGGACATTCGCCGTCGGCCGCGCAGGCGGCGAGCGCCGCCGCGCCGCCGATGCACGCACCCTGGCGCAGGACGACGGGGCCGCGGCCGAAGGCCAGGCGCGTGCCGAAGTCGAACAGCCCCGGCCCGCACTCCCCGCCGGGACACTCCCCGTCCGTGGCGCAGGGCAGACCCGCGCGTTCCCCGCCGGTGCACGCGGGCGCGCGGCAGGTCGCGCCCGGGCACTGGCCGTCGGCCAGGCAGGGCAGGCCGGCGTCGGATCCTCCGCTGCACTGGCCAACCGCGCGCTCGTGGCGTGCGATGCGCAGCACGGTCTCCGGGGCGTCCGCGCTGCCGAAGAACGTGACGGGCCCGCTCGTGCCCGGCTCGCTCAGCGGGTCGAACAGCGGCGGCAGCGGCTTGCCGCCCGGCGAGAACGACTTGAGGATTCCGAGGTCCGGGATCCGGATCGGTGCGCCGCGGCCGGGATACGCCTCGATCGCGCTCGAGGCCCGGACCAGCCGCAGGACCGGCACGAGATCCTCGCGGAACAGCACGCCTCGCCAGTCGACGGGAACGAGGACGTTGCCGGCCGCGTCCACGGTGAAGCGGATCTCGTCCTGCGTGCCGTCGCACGGCGACGTCGTCGCCGGATCGGGCCTGCAGATCGCCTCGTAGTCGTTGGACGGCGGCAGGGCCGTGAACGATGGGAAGGTCGGATCGGCCGGCCCGGAGCACCCGCCGGCGTCGCTCGCGAGCGTGTCGATGCAGGCGAGCAGGCCGGTCTGGCTGCGGCACGGCTCGGCGGCGAGCTGGCAGGGAAGCGGGTCGCCGGCCGTCGTGACCGCGACCGCTGCCGGGCCCGTGAGGCCGAGGCCCTCGGCCGGCGCCGCGACCGTTGGATCGGAGTCGGGGAAGCGGAAGCGGAGCTGGCGGTCGTCCAGCCGGAGGATCTCCGGTAGCTCCGTGAATCCGCCCGCGCCGTCCGGCACCGCCCGCCGCGCCACGGCGCAGGTCGCCGTGCTCACGCCGCTGCGGGCGGCGCATGCCTGCCGCTGGGTCTCGACCGCCGCGCAGTCGTCGGCGAGCACGACGACGTTCCGCTCGCCTTGCGGCGCGCGGAAGACGATCGTCACGACGTGAGCCGCGGAGGCGGCGGTGAAGCCCGGCGAGCTCCCGTCGCAGCGCGCGTCCAGCGTGACGAGCAGCCAGTCGCCCGGGCGGGCGAACGGGCGATCGACGGCGCCGAGCGCGCCGTGGAAGCTGAGGGGGGGCGAGGGCAGGACGTCGCAAGAGGCGCGGCCGCCGGATGGGAAGGCGGCAATCACAGCCAACGCCACGACGCCGCCCTGTAGGAACCTAGCCGTTCTCCGCCGTTGCATAGAGCGGACGGCTAACACGGCGGGCGCGGCGCGAACAAAAGCAACACCTGCAACACCCGCGGGCGGCACGAGGGCGGTGGTGACGGTGAGCTGGAGCACGACGGTGGCACCGGCCTGGTCCCGTCCGGAGCCGCGTGCGATCATTCGTGCCTCGTGCGTCGCGTGCCGTACCCCGTCGTCTGCGCCGTGCTGGGCCTCCTGCTCGGCTGGCTGCCGCGGTTCGTCCACGGGCCGATTCCGGCCAAGTTCACCCTGCTGCAGATCGACGGCTCCATCGCGGTGTGGGGCTTCTATGCGGCGCGCCTGTCGATCGGCGCCGCGGTCGGGTTGACGGTCTGGCCGCGCGCGTGGTGGCTTCGCGGGCCGCTGTGCGGCGCGGCGCTGATGCTGCCGGTCGGCCTGATCGCGCTGGCCACGCCGGGGTGCGGGTTCACGTGAATGGCCTGGAACGTGACCACCGGGGCGGTGGTCGGGGCGCTCGTCGGCGGCGTCGCCCGCCTGACCACCGGGCGGTGCCATTCGGGATAGCGCGGCGTCGTCATGCCCGTGCCGGCCCGATCCGGCGGGCCCATGACCGTCACCGCGGCCCGCGTCACGGAGCCACCAGCCCGATCATCTGCGTCGCCGTCGTCGTGCGGCCGAGCCGGTCGGTGACCTCGACGACGAGCTGCACCCGTAGGCTGCCGAGGTGACGGAGCAGCGCGCGACCACGCTGATTCGGTCGCAGCGTCACCTTCGTCGTGAAGCCCGGGCGCGGGTTGATCGCACGCCGTCGCGAGCCGAGCACCGGCTCGCCAGCCGACTCGCTGCCGGCGCCGCCCGGGAGCGGCGCGAACGTGCCGGTGACTCGCACGGCCCCGCGTCCGGTCCCCGTCGTATCCTGCAGGCGCACGCCGACCCGCACGAGCCGGCCGGTGGCGCAGATCCGGATCCCGGCGCACTGGACGCCGTCGGGGCACGTGGCGCATCCGGCGGGATTCACGCACTGGCCGACGACCGGGGGTGGGGCGATCGCCGTCGACGCCGAGACGAGGGCGGCGCCGAACACCATCGTAATCGCGTTCATGGCCCGCTTCGTCCTCAGGGGAGGCGTTCGACCTCGAAGTTGATGCGATAGCGACTCCCCTCATCGTCACTCGTGTACTTGTGGGACTCGCGATACTCGCCCGGCAGCTTGTTCTGGCCCTGGACTTCGACGCGGATCTGATGGGGCGTGCGATAGGGTGGGATCGGCTGCGGTAAGGGAAGATCCGATTTCGTGAGCGTTGCCAGGTCTTCGGCGGTGAACGTCAGGGTGTCCTCTATGATGAGGTCTGGCGGAGCCCAGAGCGCATAGAAGACCCCGATGGTCGCGTTGATCGCGTCGCCGACGAGCGCACCGATGGCCGCCCCAACCGGCCCGCCAATCGCAGCCCCGACGAGTTGACCAGTATCGTGGAGGACCGGGCCCAAGAGGACTCCTTCGATGCTCGACAGGTATTCTTCGAAGGCCTCATCGAACTCGGTCGTCATCTCCCGGTACGCGCGGTCGCTGTCGATCTCGTGACCGAGCACCGAGATCGCGAGCACGCTCAGGTCGGCCCCGGCAAAGAGCTGCAGGCGTCTGTCGTTGTCCGCGTCCGACTCGACGCCATCCCAAAGGAACTGCTCCTGCCGGATCGCTCCGAGCGAGCCGTCGGACAGGATCGGGACGCTCCGGAACCGGATACCCACCTCGTCGTCGCCGGGGCCGTCGGTCTCCTCGATGCAGCGGACCTTCTCCGTCGAGATGCCGTACCGCGTCGCGGTCGGGGGCAGCACCCAGATATACTCTTCAGCCGAGGGGCGATCGGCGCCGGGCACGACGACCCGGATGCGATAGATGCCTTCGGGGACATCCGGGACGGTGAACGTGAGGTGATCGTGGACGGTGCAGTCCGCCGCCGACTCGAGGTGGGGCGTGCTGTCTCCACACACCGCAGCGTCCACGGATCGCGACACCCCGCCACCCTTCGGTGTGAGGGTGACCGTCGCCCCGGTGCTGGCGAAGTTGAATCCGCCGAGCACGACGGCACTGCCCGCGCGCACGCGCGGCACCGCGAGGCAAAGGAACTCGACGCCGTTCCTCATCGCCCGCCCAGGGCAGTCGACGGAGCTTTGGACGATCTGGTTGTCACAGAGCTGGACGTTGTTCTGGTCGAGCACACACGTCTGCTCCAGCTCGTGCCTTTGGAATTCCGCCAACGACAGAAGCGGGACCTGCTGCCCCGTGCGGACGTCGGGTCGGGGGTCCGGTTCCTCGAATCGGCACACGACCGGCTGCACGACGTCGACGCAGCCATCCATGTCGCACTGGGTCCTCGGCCGGCGTGTCCCGGGGCGTTCTCCCTCTGCGCAGGTTGGGTCACCGGTCAGGTCGAGCGAAACTCGCCGGGCCGTGTCGCGGAGCCACAGCTCTTTGATGCGTTCCAAGCTCAACGGTTGATCTGCTGGCATCGACAGCTCCGCCGGCACCAGTCGCTCGCGCACCGATGCCGGCAACCGCTCGAAGTTCGCCAGCGTGCAGCCGAGGATGCCCTTTCCCGACGCCGAGAGGCGGGCGTGGGCGGCAAACACCCTCTCCTCCAGGGCATCCGCGGCCGGGTAGCCGAGCGTGAACCGCCTCGCCATCCGAAGATACGCCCCCAAGAGCACGCTCGGCGATCGGTTTGCGTCGGCTAGGATCCGCTCGAGCTTGGTGACCTCCGAGGTCTTCGGCTTTCCGTCCTGTGCTCGCGGCACACAAGCCTGGATGAGATCGGTGCACGTGCAGCTGTCGGCGCAGGCCTGCAGCTCTCCACACGCCGTGGACGACGCGTTCGGATCGCAGGTCTCGCCGCCGCCGGCATCGACGATGCCGTCTCCGCACTCGGAGAGGTGCCCCGTGAACGATCGCCTCGCTCCCTGGCGGCCGACTCTGATCTTTCCGCGAATCCTCCGGCAGTCGCTGGAAATCTTCGCACGCAGGCCGACCTGCTTCCTGACCGCTCCGCAGCCTCGCCATACCGCCCGAAGCCTCGTGACCGACTGCCTGCCGACACGTACGCCCTTGAGCGTGGATGCCTCCACCGCGGGACATGCGCCGTCGAGCTCGACGGCACCGTTGGACAGCGACACCGTCGTCAGGCCGGGAAGAGCGGTCCCGACCGCCAGCGGCGCTCGGTCGAGGAGATAGCGCCCACCGGTGCACGCAGCCGGTGCCGCCCAGGCACCGGGCGCGATCAGCAGGCAGCCCGCGGCGACGGCTCCTGCGAGCGCCCCGGTCATCCATGTTCGCAGCTTCGGCATGTCTGCAGCCCCCTTGGCTCCTACTGGCAAGCAGCCAAGCAGGAATTCGCCGCGCATTGCTGGAGTGCCTGATAAGCGTCTCCAAAGCCGCCGCATTCGGTGTCGCAAACGGCCGGAAGATTGTGCATGAGGCACTCGTTGAGGCAGGTGCAGTTCGTGTCCGCCTGACAGGCCAGGTGATCGCTGCAGCAGTGGGCGAACACGCAGAGCTCACAGGGACCGCCAGTGGACGGGCAGTGCCCCGCGACCGTTGTGCTGGTGGTCGACGTGCTGCTTGTCGCGGTGGTGCTGGTAGGGGGCAGGGTGCTGGAGGTCATCGTCGTCGACGTCATTGGCTGGCAAACAAGCGCCGGCTGGTCGCAGATGCGGCTGCCCTGCTTGCAGAGTGCGAGCACCTCCCGCTTGCAGGTCTTCGGCCTGTAGCCCTGGTGGATGCAGTTGGCGATCGCGTCGTTGCACTGGAGCCGGCAGGCGGTCCCCTTGGGGACACCGCGTGCCGCGGGCGCTGGGACATGACCAACCAGAAGCAGGAGCGCGATCAAGACGACGCGCCGACGGGTCGCAGGGATATCAAGAACGCTTCCGAATCGGTCCGCCCCCGTTCTCGACACGCGCCCCATTCGCATGAATGCACCCCCCTCGGAGTCGGCCGCATGCAGCCGTCGTGCCGAATCAAGACTCCGGGATGCCTGGCTACCCACGAGGCGTGGTCACGCCGACCTGCCATCACCAGTGTGCAGCCAGCTGCACGGCTCGCCTCGCCGTTGTGCGGTTCCTCGCGCAAACGGCCTGCCGGCGATCAGCCGCGCAGGCCTCTCCCGCTTCTCCCGGGCCGCCTCACGAAGCCGCCGACAGCGTGACGACCAGGGCCTGGCCGCACGCCCCGGGAACCTTCGGATGCCGGCGGCGTCCGTGACGAGCGATCGCGGCACGGACCGCCTTCAGCCGCCGCTGCACCCTCTTCGCCAGCAGCTTCTGTTGCTTCGCCGTGTTTGCGGCGGCCGCGCGCTCGGCCAGATTAACGAGCCCTTCGATATCCTTCCGCAGCCGCGCCGGCAGCTTCACTCCCGGGCACGCGGTGGCCAGCGTCTCCTGCAGCCTGCACCGGAGACCTTCGCAGGGGCCGGTCGGCGGCGGCCCGGCCTCGCCCCGGGCGTGAGCGAAGAAGACCTGCTTCGTCAGGCTCGTCTGCCAGACGGCCATCCAGCCCCCGGCACCGTCAGGCGTCACCGCATGGTACCAGCCATCGCGGCTGCCGGTCTGCGCCCACGTCTGCCCGTCGGTCGACGCGAGCACGTTGTCCCGTGGCCTCGGCCCGCCCCAGAGGATCAGCCACCGGCCCACGCCGCCGTTGGCAACGAACGGCGCGGCGCCGTTGAAGACGAAGCCGCTCGGGGTGGGCAACGCGGTCGGTGGGGACCATGTCGCACCGTCCGCAGAGCTGGCAGCGAAAATCTGCTGGTCCACCCGCCAGGTCGCCACCAGCCGCCCGGCGGGATCCGCGGCGAGCGTCGCTCTGGCGTGGTCGTTGAAGCTCTCTCGGCGGTCGATGAGCACGCTCGCGGAGCCCGCGAAGCGGCCATCCGCACCCGCCCTGACCGCCCGCAGCTCGCTCGGGGTCGACCCGTCCAGTGCGGTCGCGATCAGCCCCACGGGCCGCCGCTCGCAGCTCGCAAGGGCAATCAACCCCGTGGGCGCGGCCTCGGTTCCCCACGTCTGGCCGCCGTCCACCGAGCGTGCGATCTGCGCCGCGCCGTCCTGCGGGACCACGACCAGCCACGTGCCGCGGCCGTCGCTGCAGGCGGCGAGCCGCCCGTTGTTCGAGAGCAGCTGTCCGCCCGCGTCGCCCACCGCGCCGAGCCGGACCGGCCGGGACCACGTCGCGCCGGCGTCGATCGAGCGCGCGGCGAACACTCCGTCCGGGTTCGACGGCCCCGCAGAGAGCCAGCGCACCCAGAGCGCGAGCCACGTTCCCTGACCGTCGGTGAGGATGCGCGGCAACACCTCGCCGGTTCCGACCGAGTCGCTGGCAGCCGCGGGGTCGATCAGCGCGGGCGCGCTCCACGTGGCGCCGCCATCGGTCGAGCGCGCGAGCACCACGTCCGCGTCACGACCGAAGGGGCTGTCATCGTTGTCGATCCACCACGTGACGACCACGTTTCCCCGTCCGTCGGTTGCTACGTCGGCGTTGTCGCCCCGGGTCCCCGGCGTGGTGAGGTCGAGGGCCGGCTCGAACGATTGCGCTCCCGCGGCGACGGCCGCGAGCACACCTCCAACGGCGGCCAAGGCGCGAACCCTTGCGCCCAGACCACGCGGTCTCCTCCGATTGCTCACCCAGGGGACTCGAAGCGAGCCAGTCGCCATGCGGCTTCCTCCTCTGCTTGGGCGCGTGCACCGCCGTGCGCGGAGTGCAGGAACCATACCGGCAGGGGAGGCGATCCCGAGCGCAGGCGTGCGGCGGGACGGTGATGCCGTCGTGCAGGTGGTCGCACAGCGCGGATCGAAGCTGCGCGGCTGCCTGCACACCGCGCCGGGAGCTGCCACGCGCGCCCGGCGGCCGCGACCGGCGCGGAGCGCGCTCAGTGCGTGGTGCGCAGCCCGTACTTCTGGAGCTTGTCGATCAGAGCACGGCGGGAGAGCCCGAGGTCGGCTGCCGTCCGGGTCTGGTTGCCGTCGCGCTGGGCGAGCGCGTCGCGGATCAGCTGTGCCTCGTACCGCTCGAGGGCCTGGCGCAGCGGCCCGTTGGGCGCGGGAACGCCGGGGCCCGCCCCGTTGAACTTGGGAGAGAGCAGATCCCCGGTGATGTACCCATCGTCGTCGGCCAAGGTGACGGCGCGTTCGATCTCGTTCTCGAGCTCGCGGACGTTCCCGGGGAAGTCGTACGCGGCCAGCGCCTCGAGGGCAGCCGGCGTGACCCCCCGGATGGGACGGCCACGGGCGTGCCGGTCGAGGAACGACTGGACGAGGGCGGGAATGTCTTCCTTGCGCTCCCGAAGCGGCGGCAGCGTGATGCCCACGACGCTCAGGCGGTAGAACAGGTCCTTTCGGAACGTGCCCTCGGCCACGTCGTGCTCGAGGTCGTGATGGGTCGCGGCGATCACCCGGACGTCGACGCGCGTCGGCCGGCTGTCGCCCATCCGCCGGATCTCCCCTTGGTCGAGCACGCGCAGCAGGCGAGTCTGCAAGTCCGGCGGGCAGTCACCGATCTCGTCGAGGAAGATCGTGCCGCCGTCGGCTGCCTCGAAGAGCCCCTTGCGGTCGTTGATGGCGCCGGTGAACGCGCCGCGCCGGTGCCCGAAGAGCTCGCTCGTCAGCACGTCGGGCCCGATCGCGCCGCAGTTCTCGCTGATGAACGGGCGCTCGGCCCGCGGGCCATTGTAGTGAATCGCGCGGGCGACCAGCTCCTTGCCGGTGCCGGTTTCGCCGAGGAGCAGCACGGTGCAGTCGCGCGGCACCACGCGCTCGACGAGATCCAGCGCGCGCCGCAGCGCCGCGCTGGTGCCGATGATCTGGTCGAACCCGTAGCATGCGCGCACCTCGCGCCGCAGCCGGACGTTCTCGGCTTGCAGGCGGGCATTCGCCACGCGCAGCTCCTCCTGCAGCCGCCGGTTCTCGCGCGCGAGCTGGTACACCTCGACGCCCTGCCGCGTGGTGGCCACCAGCTCGTCCTTGTGCCAGGGCTTCGTCAGGTAGCGGTAGACGTGCCCGGCGTTGATCGCCTGGATGAGCGCCTCGACGTCGGTGTAGCCGGTGAGGATGATGCAGACGATGTCGGGATGGCTCGCCGCCATCTGCTCGATCAGCTGCGTGCCGGTCATGCCGGGCATGCGCTGGTCGATGATCGCGACGCCGATCTCCGGATGCGCCTCGAGCAGCCGCAGCGCGGTCGGGCCGTCGGTCGCCGTGTGGACGGTGTGCTCCCGCCCGAGCGTGATTCGCAGGAGGTCGACGCTCGCCGCCTCGTCGTCCACGACGAGGATCGCGGGGGCGCACTCGGGTGCCACGGGGCCAACGGTAGCGCAATCCCCCGTGCGCGGCCAAGCTCACTGGTCCCATGCGCTGCGCCTTGCCGCTGGGATCGATACCCGCTAGCAGTCCCCCGTCGCGGCCTCGGGACCGGACCGCGACTACGGGACGGGAGGGACATGTTCGTCGACGAGACCCCGGAGCAGACGGCGCTGCGCGCCGAGCTTCGCGCGTACTTCGACAGGCTGATGACGCCGGAAGCGCGCGCGGCCACGCGCGGCATCGAGAGCGGAGAAGTCTACCACCGGCTCATCCGCCAGATGGGCCGGGATGGCTGGCTCGGCATCGGGTGGCCGAAGGAGTACGGCGGCCAGGGCCGCTCGGCGAGCGAGCAGCTCGTCTTCTTCGAGGAGGCGCTGCTCGCGGGCGCTCCGCTCCCGTTCGTGACGCTCAACACCGTGGGGCCCGCGCTCATGGCGCTCGGCTCCGACGAGCACAAGCGGCGGTTCCTGCCCGGGATCCTGCGCGGCGAGATCCACTTCGCGATCGGCTACTCGGAGCCGGGCGCGGGGACCGACCTCGCGTCGCTCGCGACCACCGCCGTCCGCGACGGCGACGACTGGGTCGTCAACGGCACCAAGTCGTTCACCAGCGGCGCCGAGGGGGCCGACTTCGTCTGGCTCGCGGCGCGCACCGATCCGGAGGCGCCGAAGCACAAGGGCCTCACGATCCTCATCGTCGACACCACGCTCCCCGGGTTCTCGGTTGCACCCATCCACACGGTCGGCGGCATGCGCACGAACATGACCTACTACGACAACGTGCGCGTCCCCGTCGCCATGACCGTCGGGGCCGTGAACGGCGGCTGGCAGCTCATCACCGCGCAGCTCAACCACGAGCGCATCGGGCTGGCGGCGTTCGGCGTGAAGGCGCTCGGGCTCTACAACGCGACGCTCGCGTGGGCGCGCGCCACCCTCGACGCCGACGGCCGGCCCGTGATCGAAGAGCCGTGGGTCCAGACCTCGCTCGCCGAGGCGTACTGCCGGCTGAAGGCGATGCGGGTGATGAACGCGCGGATGGCGTGGGAGCTGGAGCAGGGGAAGGTCGACCCGGCGCGCGCCTCGGCCGCGAAGGTGTACGGCACGGAGTGCGTGATCGAGGTCTGCCGCCTCCTGCTCCAGGTGGTCGGGCCGCTCGGCGCGCTGCAGGCGGACTCGCCCGGTGCCGCGCTGCACGGCGAGCTGGAGCAGCAGTATCGCCTCTGCCAGATCAACACGTTCGGCGGCGGCGTCAACGAGATCCAACGCGAGATCGTCGCCATGCTCGGCTTGCGCATGCCGCGCGTCCCGCGGTGAGGGAAGATCGATGGACTTTGCATTCAGCGACGATCAGCGCGCGATTCGGGATCTCGCGGAACGGATCTTCCAGGATCACGTCACGCCGAAGCGGCTGCTGGAGGTCGAGGCGGGCAGCGAGGGCATCGATCGCGAGCTGTGGCGCCGGCTGGCAGAGGCGAGTCTCCTCGGCGCGGCGTTGCCGGAGCGCGTCGGTGGCAGCGGCCTCGGGCTCTTCGAGCTGTGCCTCGTCCTCGAGCAGGCGGGTCGCCGCGTGGCGCCCGTGCCGCTCGTACCGGCCGTCGTGCTGGCCGCGCTGCCGATCGCGACGTTCGGCAGCGGCGCGCAGCAGGCGGCGTATCTCCCGCGGCTCGCCGCCGGTGAGACGCTGCTCAGCGCCGCGCTGGTGGAGGAGGGCGGATCGGATCCGATGCGCCCGCGCACCACGGCGCGTCGCGACGGCGCCGCGTGGCGTCTCGACGGCGAGAAGCACTGCGTCCCGATCGGCCGGCTCGCCGAGCGCGTCCTGGTGCCCGCTCGCACCGCCGACGGCGTCGGCGTCTTCTTGCTCGATCCCGCGGCGTCCGGCGTCAGCTGCGAGCGGCAGCGCGCGACGAACCGCGAGCCGCTGGCGCGCTTGACGCTCGCCGGGGCGCGGGTCGATGGCACCGACCTGCTCGGCACGCCGGCCGAGGGCGCCGCGATCGTCCACTGGATCGCGGCGCGGGCCGCGCTCGCGCTCTGCGCCGTGCAGCTCGGCGTCGCCGAGGAGGCCGTGCGCCTGACGGCCGAGTATACCGCGACCCGCCAGCAGTTCGGGCGACCGATCGGCAGCTTCCAGGGCGTGGCGCTGCGCGCCGCCGACGCCTACATCGACGTCGAGGCCATGCGCTCGGTGCTCTGGGAGGCGGCGTGGCGCGTGGGCGAGGGCCGCCCGGCCGCGGGCGAAATCGCCACGGCGACGTGGTGGGCGTGTACCGCCGGACAGCGCGTCGTGCACACCGCGCAGCACCTCCACGGCGGTATCGGTGCGGACGTGGACTACCCCATCCACCGCTACTTCCTGTGGGCGAAGCAGATCGAGCTGGCGCTGGGCGGGGCCGGCCGGCAGCTCGCCCGCCTCGGCGCGGAGCTGCCGAGCCTGTAAGCCCATGGAGCGCAAGGTCGCGTTCGTCACCGGCGCGAGCCGCGGCATCGGCAAGGCGTCGGCGCTCGCGCTCGCCGAGGTCGGCTACGACGTGGTCGTCACCGCGCGCACGGTCGAGGAGGGCGAGCGCTACGACTACGGTCCCAGCCTCGCGCAGTCGGGCGAGCGCGCGATGCCCGGCAGCCTGCGCGTCACCGCCGAGGAGATCCGCCGGCGCGGTCGGGCGGCGCTGCCGATCCGCCTCGACCTGCTCGACCGGGGCTCGATCGACGCGGCGGTCGATCGGGCGTTGCGGGAGTGGGGCCACGTCGACCTTCTGCTGAACAACGGCATCTATCAGGGGCCGGGCCTCATGGACCGCCTGCTCGACCTCTCCGACGAGATGGTGCGCACGGTGTTCGAGGGCAACGTCTTCGCGCAGATCCACCTCACGCAGCGGGTCGTGCGCGCGATGCTCGACCGCGGCCGGGGCGTCGTCGTCAACGTGACGTCCAACGCGGGGCTTGCCGATCCCCCTGGGCCGGCGGGCGAGGGCGGGTGGGGATTCGCGTACGGCGCGTCGAAAGGCGCGTTCCATCGGATGGCGGGCATCCTGCACGTCGAGCTGCGCGACCGTGGCATCCGAGCGTACAACGTCGAGCCCGGACTCATCCTGACGGAAGCGCAGAAGGTCCTCTTCGGCGACGACAGCGACCTGGTGCGCCACTACCGCGGCGCGCCGCCGGCGGTGCCGGCCGCCGTCGTGGCCTGGCTCGCGACCGATCCCGAGGCCGTGGCGATGAGCGGCCAGACGATCGCCGCGCAGCCGTTCTGCAAGCAGCGAGGGCTCGTGGCGGGCTGGCCGCCAGCGCGCTGAGGGCGCCGCTACTTCCGGGGAACGCAGACCGGACGTTTCGCCCGCCGCGTGGCGATCACTCGTGGCACGTGAGCCGCGACGGCGTCGCGACGCAGGTTGGGAGGTCGTCCGTGCGCCTGGCGCCCGTCGGGTCGGTGAGCGTCAGCGAGACGGGTCCGGTGACCGGGCCGGTGCCCGCACCCGGGCGCCAGTCGAGGATGAAGCGCCAATCGAGGCTCCCTGGTGCGGGCGTAAGGCGCAGCGTCGGGCCTCCGATCCCTGCGCTGCACGTGCTTCGTTGCGGAGGACGGTCGACGCAGGCCACGGCCTGCTCGGCGTTGCTCGTCGGCTGGACCGTGACGGCGGCGATGCCGGCCGCGACCGTCCTGGCGTCCATCGTGCCCCGCAGGTGCACGTGCCCGTTGCGAAGTCGGATCCGTGCCTGCGAGAGTCGCAGTGAGCCGGCGGGGTGGCATGGGTCGGTCTGCGCCGGGTCATAGACGGCCGGGCAGTCGTCGTGTCCGTCGCACACGCCGTCGAAGTCCGCGTCGATCAGGTGGCACGTGGCGGAGCAGCAGCCGTCGGTGCCGTTGGCGGGCCCATCGTCACAGGTCTCGCCCAGATCGACGTCGCCGTCGCCGCACACGACGAGGGCGCTGCGGGCGCCGCGGGCGGGGAGGTCGATGCCGAACCACGGGAAGATGGAGGAGTTGATGGGTGGAGTGAGCTTGATGAAGTACTCAACGAAGATGGCGTCGAAGGTGTTGCCATCAGCGCTCACCATCCCGTGGCCCGAGGGCGCCGGCGACGGCCCGTAGGGCAGCGATCCCATCGGTACCGCGAGGATGCCTCCCGGGTACGGTGTGCCCACCAGCGAGAAGGCGCCGCTCGCCGAATCGATGGTGCCGGTGTAGGGATCGCCGTCCTCCGTCCCGTACGTGAGCGACGTACCGCTCTGCGTGATGGTGACCGGGACGAGGCTTCCGAATACCTCGACGATCCATGACCCAGTGAGGTTGACGGTCGCACGCCCGGGGTGCGGCAAGGCGGCCAAGAGGAACGCCAGCAGGAGCAGTCGGAGTCGCGGCGGCGTCATGTGGCCTCCCATTGTCGTGACGGAGTCCGGAGCGTACGGCGGTGCCATCTCCCGGGTCAAGGGTGCCGCATCCGGGCTCGGTCCCTGCCTGGCCGCCGCGTCTCACGCACCAGCGCCACGCCAGGGTGCGGCCAGAGCCGAGAAATGGCGGAGAAGGGAAGGAGTCGAACCTTCCGTCCCCCGCGAGGAGGGACGACGCGGTTTTGAAGACCGGCCGGGCCACCGGGCCCGTTCCTTCTCCAGCTCCAGTCGCCGGTGGGCGCGAAGGCTAGCAGGTCGTCGCGCTTCTGCAAGGCGGCGACGGCCTGGCGCCGACCCGCCCGGCCGTGCGAGGGTCGGCTCCATGCTGGTCGGCCACTACGCGCCCGCGTTCGTCGCCAAGGGGATCGCGCCGCGCGTCCCGCTCTGGACGCTCGTGGCCGCGGTGCAGCTCGTCGACATCGCGTGGGGGCTGCTCGTGCTGCTCGGCGTCGAGCAGGTGCGAATCGTGCCGGGGCTGCCGTCGAATCCGCTCGACCTCGTGTACATGCCGTACACGCACAGCTTGCTGGCGGCGGTCGGTTGGTCGGCGCTCGCCTTCGTGCTCGGACGCCTCGTGCTCGGCGCGGGTGGCGGCGCGATCGTGCTCGCGCTGGCGGTGGCGTCGCACTGGGTGCTCGACCTCGTCGTTCACCGGCCCGACCTCCCGCTCGCTTTCGGGCCCGAGCGGCTCGGGCTCGCGCTGTGGAACCGGCCGGTCCTCGCCTACGTCGTCGAAGTGGGCCTGCTCGCTTCGGCGGTCGCGTTCTGGGCGTCGCGCTGCCGGCCCGCGGGTCTCGCGCGGCGCACGGCGACCCGGCTCGTCGCGGCGCTCGTCGTGGTGCAGACGCTCGTCGTGTTCGTGCCGTTGCCGCCGTCGATCCCGGTGCCGGTGATCGTGCTGTCGCTGCTCGGGCTGTTCCTCGCCGTCGTGTGGGCGGCGGCGCGCGTCGAAGCGACGTGACGTCTGCCGGCCGGCTCGCCCTGCTCAGCGTGCCGGCGCGGCCGGCGGGCTCAGGGCCAGCCAGCGGACGAGCCAGTCGATCGCCGGCTGTCGCTCCCGCTCCGCGATTGCGTGTCCCTGGTTCTCGAAGACGATCAGCGCGAAGCGCTCGGGCGTACCCGCCCGTGTGTACGCCTCGCGCAGGACGCGCGCGGTCGAATCGACGCAGCGCATGGGGACGTACTGGTCGGCCGTCCCGGCGACGAGCAGGATGGCGGCGTGCAGGAGGCGCTCCGGGTGCAGGATGGGCGACTGTTCGCGCAGCCAGCGGTCGTAGCCGCGGTCGAGCGTCAGCGGACGTCCCTCCATGCCGAGGGGCGACCAGCGCAGGAAGGCGTGGAAGTCGGCGCACGTGAACTCGACGGCGGCCACCGCGAGACGCGGGTCGTTGGCGACCGCGCGCAGCGCGATGAACCCGTTGGTCGAGCCGCCCGTGATCGCGATGCGGCCGGGGTCGATCTCCGGGACCGTCGCGAGGTAGTCGACGACGCGCGGAAGGACCTTGGTGGCCGTCGCCGCGACGTGCTCGAAGTACTTGCGCCCGAGCACCTGCGCCGACGGCGACGCCAGGATGAGCTTGCCGACCGTCCGCTCGGACGGCGGCTGGCTGTTCGGCTTGTTCTCGTCCCAGCGTGCGCGGTATGAGACGGTCACCGCGCCCGAGGCGAGGAGCGCACTGCCCTCGCCGATGAAGGCGATGACGGCCGGCTTCGGGCCGGAAGGTTGGGCGGGGATCTGGAGCTGGACGTGGATGAAGCCGTCGTCGAGGTCGACGTCGCGGGTTTCTGCCGCGGGCGGCGCCGGGTCGGCCGCGACCGGGGGTGGCGGCGGGAGAGGGAGAGCCGGATGTCGGCACGCGAGCAGCGATACGGCGGCCAGCAGCAGAGGAGTTCGCATGAGCGGTGGACTTCCAGTGTACGTGAAACGCGCCACCGGGTGCCAGCGCGCGGATTGCTCGTTCTCGGCGCACTGCTCGCGCTCGGGTGTGCGCCGCGGCCGCTGATCGTCCAGGCGGTGCGCGCTCGCGGCGGGCCGCTGCACTCGCTGGTGCGCGAGGTCGACGCGCAGGTCCATGCCGGCTTTGCCCTCGGCAGTTGGGAGTGGCGCACCGCCTTCATGGTGCCCGACCAGTATGCGTGGACCATCGCCACGTACGCAGAGCCGAATCATTATCTCTTCGACGGGACCACGATGCGGAGCTTCATGGGAGTTCGCGAAGTGGCGGCGGAGGCCGAGCAGGCGGCGCCGCTGCGCAGCCACGCGCGCTTCACCGCGGTCGTGAACCTCGACGCGCTCCTGCTGCCCGGCGTCCAGCTCGCACCGCTGGCTGCCGCGTCGCTGCCTCCCGGGCTCGCCATGGGCTTGGAGGCGGTCTTTGCCGACGACGGTGCGCGCTACCGCCTGGGCTTCGATGCCGGCGGTCTGCTCGCGTGGGCCTCCGGGCCGCTCGTCGTTCCGCCGTTCGGGCTCCGGGAGGCGACGGTCCGCTTCGGCGAGTTCCGTCCGACGGGCCGTTGGACGCTTCCGTACAGCGCGGCCTACTCCTTCGGCGGTGAGCCGCTCGCCGACGAGCACGTGCGCGCGGCGTGCCCGGACGACCCGCGCCTCTCCGCCGACGCCTTTCGCCGTCCGGGTCTCGTCCCGCCCTGCGGCGGCAACCGCCCGGGTTGAGGCCGCCGTGCCGGCTCCCTATTGCAGCCCGAGCGCCCGCACCGGAACCGCCCGCCCGAGGAGGCCGTCGAGGTACCCGCGGACGAGCAACGTCACGACGCGCGTCTCGCCGTGGCGCCAGCGCCGCGCGAGCTCGAGCGGGAGGCTCGCGGTGATCGTGACCGCGAGGCGGAGCCACTGCCCCGGCCGCGCGTGCTTGCGCGCGAACAGCACCGTGTTGCGCGCCGCCAGGTAGCGGACCGGGTTCGCCGGCCCGCGCGGTGCGAGGCTGCCCTCGCCCTGGTGTACGACGCGCGCCGCCGGGGCGAACAGCACGTGCCACCCGCGTGCGCGTGCCGACGTACACCAGTCGACGTCCTCGTGGTACGCGAAGAACCGATCGTCGAGCAGCCCGATGTCCTCGAGCGCCGCGCGCGCGAGGAGCATCGCGCAGCCCGGGACCCAGTCGACCTCGCGGACCGCGGCGAACGCCGGACCGTCGGGCACGCCGTTGCCGACGCGTTCGACCAGCGCGGCGCCGTACGTGAGCCGGCCCCACGCCACCCACAGCCGCGAGGGATCCTTGCCCCACAGCACCTTCGCGCCGACCGCCGCCACGCGCGAGCGGCTCTGCGCGACGCGCACCAGCTCACCGAGGCAGTCGCGATCGAGCACGGCGTCGTTGTTGAGCAGCACCACCCACTCGGCGCCCGCCGCCAGCGCGCGGCGGATGGCGACGTTGTTGCCCCCGGTGAAGCCCAGGTTCTCCGGCAGCGCGATCAGCTCGGCGCCCGGTGCCGCCGCCGCGACCTCGGCCGGTGCGAGCGCCCCCGTCCCGTTGTCGACGACGAGCAACGCGCGTGGCGGAACACTCGAGCCGGCGACGCTGCGCAGGCAGGCGAGCGTATCGGCCTTCGATCCCCAGTGCAGCACGATGACGGCCGCGGCAGGGTCGCTCGCCACGAGCCCGGGCGTCGCGCTCACGCCTGGCCCACGGGACCCGGCGGCTTCTTCAACCGGCGCAGCCGCCGCCACACCGTCGTGCGGTTGACGCCGAGCGCGCGCGCCGCGCGCGAGCGATTGCCCTCGTGCTGCGAGAGCGCGGCGAGCGTGCGCTCGACGTCGTTGACGCGCGCCGGCAGCGGCTCGGTGAGCACCGGACGCACGAAGCTGCGCGGCAGCGCGTCGACATCGATCACGTTCCCGCGGGCGCACACCGCGGCATGCTCGAGCGTGGTCTCGAGCTCGCGGACGTTGCCCGGCCACGCGTGGCGCAGGAACATGTCCATGACGTCGGCGCTCGCGGTGCGCACGCCGATGCCGCGGTCACCGAGCCGCCCGAGCAGGTGCTGGACGAGCAGGGGGAGGTCGCCGCGGCGCTCGCGCAGGGGCGGCAGCGCGATCGGGAGGGCGTGCAGCCGGTAGTAGAGGTCGGTGCGGAACTGGCCGAGACGCACCGCCTCGTGGAGGTCGCGGCTGGTGGTGGCGATGACGCGAACGTCGACGCGTGCCGTGTGGGCGCTTCCCACGCGCTCGAGCTCGTGCGTTTCGAGGAAGCGGAGGAGCTTTGCCTGCATCGTCGGAGACAGGTCGCCGACTTCGTCGAGGACCACGGTGCCGCCGTCGGCGACCTCGAACCGGCCCGCCATGTCGCGCGCGGCTCCCGGGAACGCGCCCCGCACGTGGCCGAAGAGCTCGCTCTCGAGGAGCCCCTCCGGGAGCGCCGCGCAGTGCACCGTGACGAGCGGCTTCTTCGCACGCGGGCCGAGGCGGTGGATCGTCTCCGCAAGAAGGCTCTTGCCGGTGCCGCTCTCTCCCTCCAGCAGGAGCGTGGCGTCGTTGTCCTTGACCGCCGCAACGAGCTCGGCGACCCGCCGCATGTGCGGGCTCGTGCCGAGGAGGATGCTCGACGGGTCGCTCGCGGGCGCGGCGAGCGCGCGGCGGTCGCGGACGGCCTCGATCGCGCCGGTGACGCGCCCGTGCTCGTCGCGCAGCGGTGCGACGCTGATGCGGACGGGCAGGGGACGACCGGCGCGATCGCGAAAGTCGGTCTCGAAGTCCGTGACGACGCCGCCCTCCGCGGCGGCGCGGACGGCGGGGCAGGTGGGTGACCGCCCACCGGCGCAGCCGAGGGCGTCCGTACACGGCCGGCCGACGAGATCGCGCTCACCGCGGCCGAGGAGCTGCTCGGCGGCGCGGTTCGCGGCCGCCACCGTGCCGTCGGCGGTGAGGGTGACGACGCCGTCGCCGATGCTGTCGAGCACGGCCTGGGTACGGTTGCGTTCGCGCTCGACGAGATCGCTCTTCGTGCGGAGCGCGCCGAACAGGCCGACCAGGTGCCCGATTGGCCGCACGCATTCGAGGACGCCCACGGGCTCTGCTCGGCCGTCGAGACGCAGCGGCGCCGTGTGCAGACGGACGGGCTCACGGCCCTGGCGCCCGGTGAGCGCGACGTTGAAGGTCGACACCGCTTCGTCGCGCTCGAGCGCGACGTCGAGTGGGCAGCGGTCGCCGCAGGCGTCGCAGCGCAGGACCTCGTGGCAGGGCAGCCCGCGCGCCGTCGCACTGTCGAGGCCCGTGAGCGCCGCTGCCGCGCCGTTCATCGTCAGCAGTCGCTTGTCGACCGAGATGGCGAACGCCGGCTCGGGCAGGCTCTCGAGGAGCGCGACGGGGACGGCGACGGTCACGACACCACCCCTGGCGCCGTGGCGGCGGTGGCCAGGGTGGCGCGTGCGCGCGCGAGGCGCGCGTGGTGCCGATCGTCGAACCAGTCGCCGGCCAGCGGGACGAGGCGCGAGAAGTCGACGCCGGCGCGCTCGAGCACGAGGCGGGTGAGCAGGTTCAGCTCCGAGCGCTCGATCTCCTCCGCGCGCGCGAGCGCGGCCGTGGGGGATATCCCGGCGCGGGCCTCGTCCTCGACGCGATCGAGGAGAGTCGTCACCGCGGCGAGCTGGCGCTCCCAGTCGCCCCCCGGCGCTGCCATCGAGGGAGGGAAGACCTCACGCGCCGCGGTGACCAGCAGCGCGTGCAGCTCCTCGTCGGCCGCCATCTCGCGCCAGAACGCCGCGGTGGGTGGCAGGTGCTGTGCGGCCTCGGCGAAGCGGCCGTACAGCGCCCCGGTGCGCCGCTCGAGGTCGGCGATCCGCTCGATGAGCGCCCACATGGGCGGGCCGTCGTGGTGGTGTTGCACGCGTTGCGGACATTGTCGCCTGCGCTCCGGCCCAGGGTCAAACCAGCGCGCGCCGTTGTGCGGGCGGTGCGGTCGTGGCCGGCGCACCGACCGGAGCGCCGCAACTCGCCTTGACGCCGAGCGCGCCTGCGCGGTAGGCGGCTCGGTCATGATGCGCACGATCGTCGTCCTCACCGTGCTCCTGGCCGTCGCAGCGGCGCCTGCGGGCGCGACCTCCCAGGAGCAGCGCTGCGAGGCGGCCGCCTCGGCGGGGCTCGGCACCTGTGTCCGCAAGGTCGGGGAGCGCATGCGGCACTGCTACCTCGACGACGGCGGCCCTTGTGCCCCCGGCGACGAGGACGTCGCCACGCACCTCGCCCGACTCGAGCAGAAGGTGCTGGCTCACTGTCCCAGCTCGACCGTCGTGCAGGCGGCGGGCTATGGCACCCATGCGACGCCATCCGACCTGGTTGCTCGGTTGAAGGAGTCCTGCACGGGCGAGCCGGCGTCGATCGCGGCCCGGACCTTCGGCGGGCCGCAGGGGGCCGTGCTGGCGGCGGCCGGGGCGGCCACCCGGACGTGCCTCGGCACCGCGGCGAAAGAGGCGATCAGGATGTTGCCGTTGCAACTCCGGCTCTACAGCAGCTGCCTCAAGAGGTTGCACAAGCCGACGATCGGGAGCTGTCCCGTCTCGAGGACGAATGCCAAGGTCGCCGCGACCGAGGCCGAGATGGTCCGCAAGGTGACGGCCGCGTGTCCCGACCTTCCGGCCACGCTCGGCATGACCACCGCCGACTACGCGCACCGGACCAGCGCGCAGGCGCAGTGCATGACGACGACCGCCAACGGCGGCGACGAGTTGGCGCTCGACTGCGGCAAGGTGAGCACGCTGCCGGCGCTGGGGACGTGGACGCAGATCACGCTGTCGTCGTCGTCGGGTGCGCTCTGTGGCGACGGCAGCCCCTACGCCTTCTGGCTCAAGCTGTCGCCGGATGTCGCGCTGCTGGATCACGTGGTGGTCGACTTCGAGGGCGGTGGGGTGTGCCTGACCGAGACCGGTCCGGCGCCCTGTGCCAGCGTTCCCACCAGTCTCTTCCAGGCGATCGACAACGGGCAGCCGACCGGCGGCTACATGTCGAACAACCCACTCGTCAACCCGTTCGCCGACTGGACGCAGATCTTCCTGCCGTACTGCACCCAGGACGTGCACATCGGTGGCGGCGGCCAGAGCGTGTTCACGAGCCTCACGGTCAACCGCTACGGTGCGCTCAACGCGCGCGCGGCCCTGCGCTACCTTCGTGGCGCGCTGTGGAACGTGCTCGAGCAGTCGACCGCGCAGGGCTACCGGCCCGACCGCATGACGGTGCTGCTCGGCGGCGAGTCCGCGGGGGCCTTCGGCGTGCAGTACAACTATCACTACGTACTCGACGATCTGCGTTGGATCCACACGACGGCGGCACCGGACGCGGGGTTGGCGCTCGACAACGGGACTGCCCTCAGCGTGCGCTCGTTCGGCACCGTGGTCATCGACAGCCTACCGCCGTCGTCGTTCGCGTGGCTGACGAAGACGGTCCTGCCGACGTACTGCCTGAGCGGCAGCTGTGCCGTTGGCCCGGAGCTGCAGGCGGCCACGTCGGTGCGTCTGAAGGCCGTACCCGACCAGCAGATCCTCAACATCTCCAACCAAGTCGACGACGGGCAGGTGGGCACGACGTTCTTCACGAGCACCGCCGGCTGGATCAACGCCGCGCGCGCGGCCTACTGCACCAACCGGGGGCTCAACGGCATCCATGCCTGGCTGCCCGCGCAGACGGCGTCGTACCACACGATCCTGCGCACCGACTCGCGCTTCACGACCGTCACGGCGGGCGGCGTGACGGTGCGCGACTGGCTCGCGGACGCGATCGCGAATCCCGCGGCGGTCGTCGATCGCGTCGACGAGGGGACGCTCGTCGCCGACTACCCCGGGGTCGCTCCGATCGCGTGCATCTCCTCGGCGAGCGGGGCGTTCGTCGACTGAGCCCGAGGGGCGCTGTCGGTTGCGGTCGCGCGGTGCCCGTGGCTCAGGGCGCCTTCGCCGTGCCGCGTACCGCTCGCACCCGTTTCGCGAAGCTCGTGGCGGCGCAGAAGCTGGCGCCCGGCACCGCGAAGCGGTAGCCGCTGGCGCTGACGCCGAGCGGGCAACAGCAGTACTGCCCACTCCAGTAGTCGTCGTCGGCGTTCGGTTCGAGCGCCGCGTCGATGCAGGTGGTCCCCGAGATGCAGTTGAAGATGGTCGCCAGCTCGTCGAACGAGGGGAGGCGCCAGTCCTGGTGGCCCCCCAGCGCTGCGGCGTTCACGCGTGGGATGAAGTCCGACAACGCGTCGGGGAAGGTGTACGTGTCGCTCACGCAGTGGATCGAGCCGGCAAAGCAGCTGACGACGTCGCTGGTCTTCTTCTCCCACTGCAGCTCCGTCTGACCGTCCGTGATCGTGCCGTCCCCGTTGTCGACGAACCGGGACGTCGCGCATCCGCTCGTGTCCCACCGGCAGGAGGCGTCGCAGTGAAGGGTGCCGGCGAGGAACCCGACGTTGGCACAGCTCAAGTGCCGGAGGTCGTTCCCGTCACACTCCTCGTCGGCTTCGGCCACGCCGTCGCCGCACGCGATCGGCTGACACCGGCTTTCGTCGAACGTGCAGAGGGCCGTGCACCCGAGCGTGCCGCCGGGGAAGCCACGTGCGACACAGCTCTGGCCACCCAGGTTCGCGCCGTCGCACGACTCGCCGCCGTCGATCCGATCGTCTCCGCAGTACGTCGCGCACGCGCCGGTCCCTTCTCGCTTGCACCGTTGGAGCACTGCCTTTCGGCAGCCCTTGCGCAAATCGCCGAATCCGTTGGCAGAGGCGCTGCCGACGCAGTCCGCGATCAGCCCGTCGCAGGCCCGGCGACACTGCTTGGCCTTGGCGCGCGGCACCGCGGGCGGACCACCACGTGCCACGGTGCCGCCCGCGACCAGAAGCCCGACCAGTATGGGAATGGCGAGGAACGTCTTGGAGCCGCCGACCATGGGTGCGCCTTGGTGCCCGTGTTCCCACGGACGTGGGCACCCTGCAACCCACGGGTACCGGCGCCCGCTACGCGAAGCGGAAGATGTGAGAAGAGCGGCCCTGCGCGAGGGACGCGTCGCTTCATCGAGCGTATCTCGTCTGCCGCGCCAGCTGTGCTGGCCGCGGCATGCCGGCGGCGCGTCCCACGGACGCGACACGCTCGCGTCCTCCCCCGAGCCACGCCGTAGTCTCGGCTCGGGCTCCTACACCTGCGAGCGCAAGGTCTGCACGTCGGGCGCGATGTTCGCGCCAGCCTTCTGGAACTCCGTGCGCAGCGTGTCGGGGATCTTCCGCCGCGCCGCCTGGGTGCCGAGGCGGTGCACGTACTGCGAGAGCGCCTTGGCCGCCTGCTTGAGCAGGGTGCGCGCCTTCTTGCTGCTGCCGAGCCCGCGCGCTTTCGCGGTCAGCGATTTCGCCTGCTCGAGGTTCTTGGCGAGCTTCGACTGGAAGCTGCCGAGGCCGGGCTCGGCGCGAACGCGGGCGAGGAGCGCATCGACGCGACAGGCGACGGAATCGAACGTCGCGGCGGCCGGTGTGCCGCCGCACCCGGTGGGCTGGGTCGTGGTCGTCGTCGTGATGGTGGTGGTCGACGTGGTGGTCCCGCACACGGGCACGCCGCAGATGCCGGCGCCGTCGCAGACGTCGTCGGTGCAGGAATCGCCGTCGTCGGTGCAGGCGGTGCCGGCATCGAGCGGCGCGCACACCGACGGTGTGCCGCTGCACTGCCAGCACTCCTCGACCGCGCAGCTGGCGGAGCAGCCGTCCCCGGAGGTCGCGTTGCCGTCGTCGCAGGCCTCGGTCCCGGCGACGAGGCCGTCGCCGCACGACACCGCGTCGCAGATCGTCGCCAAGCTGTCGGCGACCTCCTGCGTGGTCATCACCGTGTCGCGGACCTGGAGGTACGCGATCACCCCAGGGTCGGTTTCGCTGATCGCCGCGCTGCCCGTGGTGTTGTCCATGAGGAAGTACACCGCCGTCGCGCTCGGCGCGTACAGGTTGCCGGTGTCGGTGTAGGTCCCCGACGGCGTGCCGTTGATGTAGAGCGACACGAGCTTGGTTCCCGCGTTGCGCGTGATCGTCACGAAGACGTCCTGGTTCTGCACGAACGAGCCCGCCGCGTAGGTTCCGACGGGATAGAAGCTCACGCCGTTGCCGAGCTTGTAGATGCCGGTGTCCTGCGTGGAGTTGGAGAAGTCGATGAGCCGCGCGTACCCCGTGTCCATGGGGTTGTAACGCAAGAGCATCGAGATCGAGTACGAGCCCGTCACGACGCTCGGTGTCGCGTTGGCGTGCCGCAGCCCGCCGCTGATCGGGAACGACCACGCCCGCACGGTCGGCGTCGACGCACACGCGGACGCGCTGATGCTCTCCGTGACGAACGTGCCGTTCACGAAGTTCGGCCCGCTGGTGACGATGGTCGCGGTCTTGTTCGACACCGGGACGAGGACGTTCCCGGCACCTTCGATGGGCGCGAACGAGTCGCGAAAGAGGTAGGTCTCCGTCGTCAGCGCCCCGGCACGTCCGACGTGCAGCCCGAGTACCAGTGCCAGCTGCAGTGCAACGGCAAGAATGTGCCACCGATTTCTCATGTGCCGACCTCCCGTGTCGCGCGCCGGGCGGTTCCCGGTCGCGACGAAGCTGCGGACATTCCCATTCCCGGTACTCGTGTGTCAACGCACCCGCGCAGGTGTTGTGCACGTGGGTCGTCCCGGTCCGCCAGTGACCGAGGAGGAAGACCGGGGAGGGATGGATCGTGGTACGGTCGACGACGCGCTCGTAGAGTCCGCAGCGGGCTCGTCCGCAGCGTCGAGCACGAGGCGGCCAGGGGCCGCGGCAGGGTCGCTGGGTCGATGCCGTCGCTGCTGCGGGCGAGGCGGCCCCAGCTTCGAAACGACCCCAGCGCCAGGGGGTGCTCGATGACGGAGGCACGCTCGGGCCCCGTGCCGACGCGCGTCATCAGGCGCGCACATCCTGGATCGCCGGCCGGCGTTCCACCGGTGTCGCCTCAAGTTTCGGGCGCACCCGGCCGATCGTGAGAGGGACATGAAACCCATGCATCACCGGTCGCTTCGATGGCTGCTCGTCGTCGCTGCGCTCCTGGCCTCGACCGGGGCGGCCTCGTCGGGCGTGCGTCCGATCACCGGGAAGCTCCCCGGCGCCGGCTACTCGGTGATCGCGATCGGATACAACGGCAAGGCGACCACGTCGGCCGCGCGATCGTTCCGCATCGTCCCGCCCGATTCGCGCGTGACGCTCCATCTTCGCGACGGGAATGGAAAGTACGCGGGCCCGATCGTGGTCGGCGGCTCGGCGAGTCGCGCGATCATCGGCGTGCGCGCCGGAGCGAAGCTCGGCCGCATCAAGATCCTCGGTGGCTATGGACGCGCGCGCGTGCCGGCGCGACTTCGCGACGCGGAACGCGTGGCGCAGGCGGTGGGCGGTGTCCCCCTCGGGAACGGGCGCAACTTCGGGCTGGTGCGTTCGACGGCGCAGAGTTCGGCCGGCCCGGGTCTCGACCAGGATGGCGACGGCGTGCCGGATGCGCTCGACATCGACGCGAACGGCGATCTGGTGCTGAACGCCCTCGACCGCTCGCCGGCGAGCGCGGCGCGGACCACGAGCGGCGAGCCGCTCCCCCCGACGTTCTCCAACTTCTCGCAGCTCTTTCTGACCGTCGACCAGACCGTCAACGCGGACGCGGCTGCGGTCACCGACGCCGCCATCGATCAGGTCGTCGCCGACCGCCTCAGCCTGGTTCTCCTGAACGTCCCGGCCGCCACCGACCTCGACTGCGGGCACCTCGCCTACTGCTCGGCCGGTGGCACCGGGCAGGTCGAGTCCACGACCGGGCCACCGGGACCCGGCACCCCGTTCCCCGGGTGTTGCGACGCCGACGGCGACGGCATCGGCACGATGCCGCTCAACGCGACCGGCGAGTTCCGCCTCGACCCGCATGCGACGAGCCGGCAGATCGGTTCGGGTGACACGTTCATCCTGCGCCAGACGAGTGATGGGATGGTGAGCGAGGTCGCCGAGTCGCTCAACTTCGTGTTCACCACGACCCCCGCCGTGCAGTCGTGGCAGGACGGATCGGGTGCTTCCGGGACGATCACGTATCCCGCGGCTGCCGCCGCCCCGGGGACGCAGGCGAACCCGATTCCGCTCGCCGCCGACGGGAGCGGCCACTACGTCGTCACGCTGACGCTGTGGCGCCCACAGCGGCGGGCGATCTCGGACGCCGGCGAAGGCGAGGGGTACATCGACATCGGCGGCCTCGACTACGAGGCGAACGTGCCGAACGTGCCGGGTCGACCGCCAGGTGCGGCGACGTCTCCGCAGTGTCCGGCTGCCGCGCTCTCCAGCGCGGACGCCAACCTGACGATCATCGACGGTCCGGCCGGCGGTCACGCGACCGACGGTGCCCCGTCGGTGCCTGCCGACCCCGCCAACACCCTGACGTTCACCGTCGATCTGTCGACCTGTGCGACGCTCAAGGGCGGCACGCTCGGCTCCGGCGACACGTTGAACATGGACATCGCGGCCAACGCGCCGTCGCCCTCGCACGACCACGCGAACCAGATCGTCTACGTGCGGATGCAGTAGGCCCGGACGCGGCGCGTGTTGCGCAGCCATCGACGCGGCGTCGGCCGTCGCGTACAAGACTCCCCGGATCGTCGATGAGCCGGACCCACAAGCGCATCATCGTCTGCCGCCGGGGTGGACCACAGGTGCTCCGCCTCCACGAGGAGCCCGTGCCGGTGCCGCGGCCCGGCGAGGTCCGCGTCAAGGTGCTGGCGGCGGGCGTCGCCTTCGCGGACGTGCTGATGCGCGAGGGCCTGTACCCCGGCACGCCGCGGCCCCCCTTCACACCGGGCTACGACGTTGCCGGCGTGGTCGACGGCGACGCGCCGGGGTGGAGCGCCGGGCAGCCGGTTGTCGCCCTCACGCGGGTCGGCGGCTATGCCGAGTACGTGTGCGTCCCCGAGGCCAGCCTCGTCCCGGCGCCGGCCGGTCTCGATCCCGCCGAGACCGTGAGCCTCGTCCTCAACTACCTGACCGCGTACCAGATGGTGCATCGCATGGCGCGCCTCACCGCGGGCGAGCGCATCCTGATCCACGGCGCGGGCGGCGGGGTCGGTACCGCGCTCCTCGAGCTCGGCAGGCTCGCGCGGCTCGAGACGTACGGCACCGCCTCGCGCCGCAAGCACCCGCTCGTCGAGTCGCTGGGCGGCGTCGCCATCGACTACCAGGCGACCGACTTCGTCGCGCGCATCCGCGAGCTCACCGGGGACGGGGTCGACGCGGTCTTCGACGCGGTCGGCGGCAAGCAATGGCGCCGCTCCTACCAGGCGCTGCGCGGCGGCGGCCGGCTGATCGGCTACGGTTTCTCTGCCGCCACGACGGGCGGCCGGCGCGACCTGCGGAAGGCTCTGCTCGCGGTCGTGCAGATGCCGCGCTTCGCGCCGCTGTCGATGATGGACGTGAACAAGCAGGTCGCCGGGTACAACGTCGATCGCCTGCGGGCACAGCGCCCCGAGTGGTACCGCGCCGACCTCGCCGCGCTCGTCGAGATGCTGGCGTCGCATCGCGTCCGACCGGTGATCGCTGCCCGTTTGCCGCTCGCCGAAGCGCAGCGTGCGCACGAGATGATCGGCGCTGCCGAGGCATCGGGGAAGATCGTCCTGGTCAACTGAAGCGCGCATCCCGGCCGGGTCTCACCGCCGGTCGAGCCACCGCTCCGCGTTGCGCAGCGCGAGCGCGATGATCGTCTCCTGCGGGTTCACGCCGATCGACGACGGCAGCAGGCTCGCGTCGGCGACGACCAGCCCCGCGACGTCGCGCACGCGACCGGCGGCGTCGGTGGCGCCGCGTGCCGGGTCGGTCGCCATGCGGGCGGTGCCCATGATGTGGACGGTCATGAGCTCGATCGTGTCGGCGACGCGCGGCCGCGCATGGACGCGCGCGATCTCGCCAGGGTCGCCGAGCCGCGGCAGGTCGGCGAACGGGAGCAGGACCTCGCGCGCGCCGGCGGCGAAGAGCAGCTCGGCGGTGAGCGCGACGCCGCGGTGGATGCGCTCGACGTCGGCGGGCAGCAGCGACTGCACCAGGTAGGGCTGCCGGTCGAGACCCATGACGACGCGGCCCTCGCCCTCGTCCTCGACGAGCGGCGCCGCGGTGAGCATGTGGTTGTAGCGCGCCATCCGCTCGGCGTGCTCCGTCCCCATGCCGGGAATCGCGCCGGCGAGCAGCCCGGGCGGCACTGCGGCATAGCCGATGAGGATCCCCTCATCGAGGAACTTGTGGATGTGGAACGCCTGGTGCGTGCCGGCCCACGCGTCGATCCGCTGCGCGAAGATGCCGACGCACTTGGCGTTCGGGTGCGTGTGCAGCCCGCGGCCGATCTGGCGCGCGCGCAGCCGGCTGCGCTTGAGAATCCCGGGCGTGTGGCGCGCCCCCGCCGCCAGCACGACGAGCGGTGCACGCACCTCGAAGCGGTGGCGCCGCCGCCCGTGCGCGCCGACGAGCCAGCCGCGCACGCCCGCCGCGCGCCCGCCGCGGAAGAGCACGCGCTCGACGCGCGCGTCGGTGACCAGCGCCGCGCCGGCGTGGAGCGCGCGCGGCACCTCGGTGACGTGCATGGCCTGCTTGGCGCCCGTCGGACAGCCGAGCGCGCAGTTGTTGAGCCCGACGCAGCGGCGCATGTTGCGCGGCGCGCGCGCCAGCGGCCAGCCGAGGGCGCGGGCGCCGGCGGCGAAGAGGTGGGTGTTCTGCCCGAACGTGTCCTCGGCGTTCGGCTCGACGTGCAGGATGCGCTCGGCGGCGGCGAAGTAGGGCTCCATCGCCTGCGGTCCGGTGCCGTCGAGGCCGAGGTCCCGCTCCCAGTGCTCGAGCACCTTGGCGGGTGTGCGCCACGACATGCCGCCGTTGATGACGGTCGAGCCGCCGACGCAGCGGCCCTCGGCGAAGAGGATCGGCGGCCTGCCGAAGATCATCGACGTGCCGGCGTCGCGGTAGAGGCGCTGGATCATCGTCGCCGGATCGGTGGAGAAGCTCTCGACGCGGTGCAGGCCGCCCTCCTCGAGCAGGAGCACGTCGAGCCCCGCATCGCGGAGCCGGGCGGCGGTGGTGGCGCCGCCCGCGCCCGTGCCGACGACGACGGCGTCCGCGGTCCAGGTCGTGGCGCGGCCGAGGGCCGCGCCGACCGTCACGTTCGGATACGTGAGCGCGCGTTCAGGCGGGACGTTCATCGAGGAGCTGGGCGCGACGGCGGGTGAGGGCGGTGGCGCGGCCGGCCCAGTCCACCTCCAGGTGCGCGAGCACGGTCGGGTGCTGATAGAAGGCGAGGAACACGAGGGTGCGCAGCCCGAGCACGAGCGCGGCGAAGGGTCCGCCGAGCGTGTGGAGGTGCTCGAGGTAGCGCTGCGCGTCGGCGGGCGGCATGCGCGTGAAGCGGCGCCACCCGCCACCGAGCGCCGGGGCACCGAGCTCGATCAGCAGCAGGCCGAGCGGGAACGAGCGCCGCAACGGCGCGGGGAGGTAGGGGAAGAAGCGGTCGACGTCGCGCAGCACGTCGGCGTCGATCGGCTGGTCGAAGCCGTGGCCGCGCGGACGGATGGCGGCGATCGTCGCGGCGAGGATGCGGGTCGTGAGACGGCTCATCGGCGGCTCGCTCCTGCCCATGCCACGAACGACGATGGATTGCACCGGGCGCGCGGCGGCACGTATCATCCCGCCCCATGGCGACTGCCGCGCGACGACTCCGCGAGCTGCTCGAAGCCCAGCCGCCCGACGCGGCCGCGATCCGCGCCTTCTTGGACGGCCTCTCCCACGCCGAACGGCTCGAGGCGATTCGCGCGCTCGGTGGCGCCGGGGTCCAGCGCCGGCTCTGGGAAGCGGCGAAGGACGCGCCGCGCGTGACCCTCGATCAGCTCGTGCCGCGCGACGCGGGACCCCTGCGCGAGGTGATCTGGCACGGCAAGAACTCGCTGCCGGCGTTCACGCGCTTCCAGAAGCGGTTCTGTCGTCCGGCGCGCGGCGACGGCACGCTCTGGGGCTACAACGAGCAGCGGCTCGTGCGCGTCGTCGGGCCGGGCTACTTCGTCGTGCACGAGGACGCCACGCGCGGCGCCGCGATCGACTACCGCGAGGTCCCACCCCAGGGCGCACCGGGCTGGCCGCCGGTCACGCCGAACGACGCCGGCCTCTCGTACTTCGTGTACCGCGACATGGTGGACTACCTGCGCCGCGTGTCGGCGCACGTGTTGATCGGCCGCGCGACCAAGCACGGCAAGGACCTCGAGAACTACTTCGTGCTCTGCCGCGAGCCGTAGGCGGGTGCGGGGTGGTCGTCGCCGTCGAGCAGCCGGTCGCGCAGCGGCCGGTCGGCGGCCAGGTCGATCGCCGTCCAGGCCATCGCGAGCGCGCCCTCGAGCGTCGCGCGGTCGGCGGCGGGCGTCACGCAGTGGGCGGCGAACGCGGGCTGATGATTCACGGCCGGCAGCGAGTCGATGCCGATCAGCGGGTGGATCGCGGGGAGTGCGAGCGAGACGTTGCCCATGTCGGTCGAGCCCGCGCCGCGCTCGAGCGCCGGCCCGAGGTCCGGGAAGCGGCGGCCGAGCACCTCGGCGTTGCGGCGGTAGCAGGCGGCGATCGCCGGATCGTGGCGCACCTCGGCGTAGGGGGTGGCTCGGGCGCACGTCGAGCGTCGAGCCGGTGGCGAGCGCGCCCGCCTCGAAGCAGTGCTGGACCTTGGTGCGCACGTCGGCGAGGTCGGCGAGCGTCCGGGCGCGGATCATGTACGTGCCCGCGGTGTGTGCCGGGACGACGTTCGGTGCGTCGCCGCCGTGCGTGACGATCCCGTGCACGCGGTCGGTCGGGCGCAGGTGCTGGCGCAGCAGGCCGATTGCCGTCTGTGCCACGGTGAGCGCATCGGCGGCGTTGACGCCGAGTTCCGGGAAGGCGGACGCGTGTGCCTCCCGGCCGGTGAACCGCACGTCGAACTGCTCGAGCGCGAGGAACACGGGCTCGACGGCGTCGACCGGGGCCGGGTGGACCATCATCGCCGCATGGACGCCGGCGAACGCGCCGCGGTCGAGGAGGATCTTGCCGCCACCGTTCTCCTCGGCGGGGGTGCCCACGACGGTGACGGTGAGCCCGACGTCGTCGGCCACGCGGGCCGCGGCGACCGCGGCCCCGACCGCCATCGCGGCGATCAGGTTGTGGCCGCACGCGTGGCCGATGCCGGGTAGGGCATCGTACTCGGCGCAGATCGCCACGTGCAGCGGGCCCGTTCCGGCGCGGGCCAGGAACGCCGTCGGCAGACCGAAGGCGCGGCGTTCGACGCGGAACCCTGCCGCGTCGAGGTGCTCGCCGAGCCAGGCCGCCGCATGCTCCTCCTCGAAGCCGATCTCGGGGCGCGCGTGGATGCGGTGCGAGAGGGCGACCAAGGCGTCCCCCGCCGCGTCGAGGCGCTCGCGAGCCGCGGCCTTCGGGTCCATGGCGGTTGGCTATCACGCCCGGGCGGACGCGAGCCAGACCGCGGCGAGCATCAAGGCGCCGCCGACCAGCGTGTGCGGCGCGGGCACCGCGCCGAGCCACGCGGCTTCGCAGATCGCTGCGGTGATCACGCTCGCCGCGGCGGCGAGGCTGCCGGTCGTCGGCGTCGTGAAGCCGAGCCCGTGGTGGAGGAGCCACTGTCCCACGGCCGAGGTGACGATCATCACGGCGAGCGCGGCCACGACCGGGGTCGAGAGGGGCGGCACCCCCCCGACCAGCGACGGCGCGGTGACCAGCGCACCGACCGCCATGAAGTAGAGCGTGATGACGGACGCCCGTTCCGTCCGGCGCAGGAGCCCCGCGGTGGTCACCGCACCGCCCGCGAGGATCGCGGCGCCGAGCGCGAACAGCGCCCCGCGTACGACGTCGGGTCCGAGGCGTGCGCCCGGCCCGATCACGATCGCCACGCCGGCCAGATCGAGCACGAGCGCGACCAGGACCGGCACCGTCACCCGTTCGCGCAGGATGGTCCCGGCGATGAGCGCCGTGAACACCGGGTGCGTGTTCTGCACGAGCGTGGCCACTGCCGCGCCGGCGTCGCGAATGCCGACGAAGTAGCAGACGATCGCCGCCGCCCCGATGAGACCGCGCAGCACGAGCGCGCCGATCGAGGCCGTCCGCGGTCCGAGCCCGCCGCCGCGGCTCCCGATCAGCAGCACGAGGAAGGAGCCCACGAAGCGGATGCCCGCGATCTGCATCGCGGACAGCGCGGGGCCGACGCAGCGCACGGCCACCGCCATCACGCCGAAACAGACCGAGGCGAGCAGGATCGGACCGGCGCCGCGCATCATCGCCGGCCCTCCTTACCGGAGCGCTCCCGCCGGGGGAATCTCGGGTGCCGGAATTCCACATGGAATTCCACCTCGGTTGACGCCGGTGGGCGGGGGGCGGGATAGTCCGCCGATGCCTGCGGCGGCGCCGTACCGCGTCGTGGTGGTCGAGGACCACCCGATTTTTCTCGAGGGGCTCGTGCGATGCCTCGACGCCGAGGAGGATTTCACGGTGGCCGCGCAGTTCACCGACGGGCGCCTCGATGCGGCCGCGGTCGCCGCCGCGGCGCCCGATCTCGTGCTGATGGACGTCGAGCTGCCGGGAGAGAGCGGGGTCGACGTCACCCGCCGCCTGCGGGCGGCGCTGCCGGGCCTGGCGGTCGTCATGCTCACCGCGTTCGCCGACCAGGACCTCCTGTTCGCCGCGACGCAGGCCGGGGCGCGCGCGTACGTCCTCAAACACACGCCGATCCCCGAGATGGTCGAGACCCTGCGCCGCGTGCTGGCCGGCGAGCCGTCGCTGAGCCCGGCGCTCGCATCCCGGGCGCTGCGCGAGTTCCAAGCGCGGCGGGGTCGTGCGCGCGACCCGCGGCTCGATCTGCTGTCGGTCCGCGAGGAGGAGGTGCTGCGTCTCCTCGCGACGGGCGAGACCAACCGGCAGATCGCCACGCGGCTCTCCGTGAGCGACGAGACGGTCAAGTCGCACGTGGCCGCGATCTTCCGCAAGCTCGAGGTGTCGGACCGCACGCGGGCCGCGGTCCTTGCCGTGCGCGCCGGGCTGGTCGACCGGTAGGTCGCTTGGCGCTTCCTGCGGTGCCCCCCCGCCTCGCGTGGCTCCGGTTCCTGAACGTCCCGCTGACGCTCGTCGGCTTCGCGGGTTTCCGGAGCGGGGACGTGCTCGCCTACGTCGTGCTCACGGTGCTGCTCACGGCCGAGTGGCCGTTCTGCATCCAGCTCGCCGAGGGCGTGGAGGTCTATCTCCCCGTGACGTGGAGCGCCGCGGCGGCCGCCTACGTGCTCGGGCCGATGATCCTGCCGGTCGTGTTCGTGGCCGCGACGGCCGGATTCTTTCTCGTCGCCGCCCTCGATGGCATGCAGATCGTCGAGGCGAAGGGCCTCGCGGGCGAGGCGCTGCGGCGCCTGCGCGGGCTGCCGTCCGCGCCGGGCAGTCACATCGACGGGCTGCTGCGGCAGTTCGTCTACCTGAGCGGTCATGCGGTGCGCGTCGCGCTCGCGTGGGCGTTGCCCGAGGCGTGGGGGTTCTTCGGCCGCGTGGCGGCGGCGGAATTGGGGGCGCAGCTGTGGGTCCGCGCGATCCCGATCGCGGGGCAGATGGCGGAGGCGCGCGTGCAGGGGCGCTTTGCGGCTGCGCTCGGCCTCGAGGCCCTGTTCGCGACCCGGATCCTCCACGTCGCCGTCGTGGCGGCGCTGCTGCTCGCGTACCGCGAGGGGGGCCTTGCCGCGTTCGTCGTGGCGAGCCTGTCGACCATCGCGTTGCACGTGATCCTCCACGGGCTCAACCAGACGAGGGTCGAGAGCGAGCGCCGCCGCCTCGAGCTGGCGGCGATGCGGGAGGAGCTCGATCGTCGCGAGCGGTTGGCCGCCATCGGCCAGACCGCGTCGACGATCTTCCACCAGATCGGTCGCCAGCACGGGGTCATCGGCATGTTCGCGCACCTGCTCGCGCGTGACCCGGGCCCGGCGGGCGAGGACGTCGCCGGCTGGCGGGCGCAGGTCCGGGCGCACGCGCAGCGCATCCTCGGCAGCGTCGAGGAAGCCAACCGGGTCATCGACGAGCTGCGGCGCTTCAGTGAGGACCGCGCGCTCAACCTCTACGCGCACGCCGTCGTGGCACTCGCCGAGGAGTGCGTCGCGGAATGCCTGCCCCGGGCACGCCGCACCGGGGTCAGCGTTCGCGTGACGGCGCCCGCCGACGCGCTGGTGCTCCTCGACAAGCACAAGCTCCGGCAGGCGCTCGGCAACCTGATCGACAACGCGATCGATGCGTCGCCGCCTGGCGCCGTGGTGGAGCTCGGGGTCGTCGTCGAGGCCGCGCGCGTGGTCCTGCGCGTGCGGGACCACGGGACCGGCGTGGCGCCGCACGTTCGCGCGCGGCTCTTCACGCCCTTCTGCACGACCAAGCGGGACGGGATCGGCCTCGGCCTCGCGCTGGCACGGAGATCGTCGAGGCGCACGACGGGACGATCTCCTGGATGGCCGCCGACCCGGGCACGACGTTTCAGATCTCGCTGCCGCGCGCGCCGCGCTGAGCGGCGTCACGTCGACCGGCCTGCGCGTGCGCGCACGGCGGCGGAGGGCGTCACGCCCGCGCCGAGGTCGGGAGCCGGCACCGGCGCGCCCGGCGCGAGCGCGAGCGGGATCACCCCCGCCCAGCACGCGAGCCCGAGATCCTCCTCGTCGTCGAGCGGCGGGCCCGTGCGCACCTTGGCCGATGCCTCGACGAGCGGCACGGCGAGGACGCGCGTGGCACGCAGCTCCTTCGGGCTGGGCGGCCGGACCTCGGCGCTGCGCGCGGGGACCACGTGGTCGACGATCGCGGTGAGCGCGGCCAGACGCTCGTCGGGATCGACGACCTCGGTCGCCCGGCCGAGAAGCACCACCGAGCGGTAGTTCATCGAATGGTGGAACGCGGAGCGGGCGAGGACCAGGCCGTCGAGGAGCGTCACCGTCACGCAGACGGGAACGCCGCCGGCGAGCGTGCGGAGCATGCGGCTCGCGGCCGATCCGTGCACGTAGAGGCGGTCGCCGACGCGGGCGTAGGCGGTCGGCAGCACGAACGGCTGGTCGCCGTCGAGGAAGGCCACGTGGCAGACCAGACCCTCGTCGAGGATCGCCTCGACGGTGGCGCGGTCGTAGGTGGCGCGCGCCGGAAGGCGGCGAACGCGTGTACGCTCGGTGGGGACGAAGGTATCCATGGGAGGCTCCTCTTGCGCAGCGGTTCGATATGTTCTAGTACAAACACATGAAGGTACAAGTACAATATGGCCTCGCTGGCGACAGCGCAAGCACGATCGCGCGCAGCCTGGAGGATGCCGTGCGCGCGGGCCGGATCGCGCCGGGCGCGGCGATGCCGACCGTGCGGGCGCTGGCCGCAGCGCTCGGCGTAAGCCCGGCCACGGTCGCCGCCGCCTATCGCACGGCGCGGACGCGCGGTCTGCTCTCCGCCGCGGGGAGGCGGGGCACGCGCGTGAATCCGCGGCCGGCGCTCGCGGTGCCGCCGCCGGCGCCGGTGCCCGCGCACCTGCGCAACCTCGCCGACGGGAATCCCGACCCGGCGCTGCTCCCGCCGCTCGCGATCGCGCGCCCGGTGCGGCCGCGGCTCTACGGCGAAGCCATGAACGATCCCGCGCTGCTCGCCCTGGCCGCACGCGGCTTCGCGGCGGACGGCATTGCGACCGGCGCGCTCGGCGTCGTGGGCGGCGCGCTCGACGGGATCGAGCGGGTGCTCGGCGCATGGCTGCGGCCCGGCGATCGGGTGGCCATCGAGGACCCGGGGTTCGTCGGCGTGCTCGATCTGGTCGGGGCGCTCGGGCTCGTCGCCGAGCCGGTGGCGGTCGACGACGCCGGACCGCGGCCCGACGCGCTGGCGGCGGCGGTGCGCGCCGGGGCCCGCGCGCTGATCGTGACGCCGCGCGCCCAGAATCCCACGGGCGCCGCGCTCGACGTCGAGCGCGTGCGCGCGCTTGGGCGCGTCTTGGAGCGGGCGCCCGAGTTGCTCGTGATCGAGGACGATCACGTCGGCGCGGTGGCGGGCCAACCGGCCCACACGCTCGGCGGCCGGCGGGAACGATGGGCGGTCGTGCGGTCCGTGTCCAAGTGGCTGGGACCGGATCTTCGCGTCGCCGTGCTGGCGGGCGATGCGACGACCGTCGCGCGCGTGGAGGGCCGCCAGCGGCTCGGCGTGGGATGGGTGAGCCATCTGCTCCAGACCGCGGTGGCGCGGCTGTGGTCGGATCGGGGGACGCAGGCGCTCTTGCGCGCGGCGACGGCGGCCTATGCCCGCCGCCGGCGCACGCTGGTCGCCGCGCTCGCGCACCAGGGCGTCGCGGCACACGCCCGCTCGGGCCTCAACGTCTGGGTGCCGGTTGCGGACGAGGAGCGGGTCGTGGCGGGGCTCGCGGAGAGGGGCTGGGCGGTGCGCGGCGGGGCGCGGTTTCGCCTGCGGACGCCGCCGGCGATCCGCGTGACGGTTGCCACGCTGCGCTCCGACGAGGCTGCCCGCTTCGCGATGGACCTGGCGCGCACGCTCCAACCGGCGGGACACACGCGCGCCGGGTGACCTCGATTCGGGTGCGGCCCCGCACGAAGTGGGTTATAGCGGGTCTGACGATGATTCCTGCCGAGCAGACGATCGCCTTCACGCGCGGCATTCCTGCCGACGACAGCTTCGCCACCGACGAGATCGCGGACTGTGCCGCGGCCGCCATTCGCAGCCCGCTGGCCGTCCAGGTGCTGCAGTACGGCAGCAGCCTCGGCTTCGCGCCGCTGCGCGAGTGGCTCGCCGCGCGCCACGACGTGACGCCCGACCAGATCCTGCTCGGCAACGGTTCGCTGCAGCTCGTCGACCTGATGGGCTGGGGGCTGCTCGAGCCGGGCGACGCGGTCTTCGTCGAGTCTCCCACCTACGACCGCGTGATCACCTTGCTGCGCCGCCACCGGGTGGAGGTCGTGGGCATCCCGCTCACGACCAGCGGCCCCGACCTGGCCGCGCTCGATGCGGCGCTCGGCCGCACAACGCCCAAGTTCTTCTACACGATTCCCGACTTCCAGAACCCGTCGGGCGTGACCGCCACGCGGGCGACGCGCGAGAGGGTCGTCGAGCTCTGTACCCGCCACGGCGTGCGGATCGTCGAGGACGGCGCGTATCGCCACCTGCGCTACCGTGGCGCGCAGCTCCCGGCCTACGGGGAGATTGCCCGGGACCGCACGCTCCAGCTCTCTTCGTTCACCAAGCAGGTCGCGCCGGGCCTGCGCGTCGGCTACCTCATCGCCGACGCCGCCACCGTGGCGCGTGTCGCCAAGGTGGCCGAGGACACCTACATCACGCCCAACCTGCTCGGCGAGGCGACGGTGTGGGAGCTCTGCCGCCGCGGCCGCCTCGAGCCGCAGCACGCGCGCCTGCGGGCGCTCTACGCTCCCAAGCTCGATGCGGCGCTCGCCGCGTTGCGGACGCACCTGCCCGAGGCCCACGCGGTCGAGCCCGAAGGCGGTTTTTTCGTCTCGGTCACGCTCCCCGATGGTGTCACCAACGCGGCGTTGCGCCAGCGGGCGGCCGAGCTCGGCCTCGGGCTGACCGATGGCCGGGGCTTCTTTCCGAACCCCGCCGACGGCGAGCGTTTCCTGCGCCTCCCCTTCTGCGCGCTCACGCCCGAGGAGATCGAGGAAGGCTTCCGCCGCCTCGCCCGCGCCGTCGCCGCGACGAGGCGCTGACTCCCCTCAAGCGCGGCGGCTCCCCGGCCGATAGTCGAGCGAGGGGGTTCGCATGTCGCAATTCCTCGAGGTCATCGAGTGGGTGGACGGTGGGGGCGAGGAGATCGTCCACCGCGTCCCGTCCGAGGGGTCGGGAGAGACCAAGCTCGGCGCGCAGCTCGTCGTGCGCGACAACCAGGCGGCGGTGTTCTTCCGCGGTGGGCGCGGGCTCGATGTCTTCGGTCCCGGGCGGCACACCCTCGCCACGGCGAACCTGCCCGTGCTCACCAAGGTGCTCTCCCTGCCGTGGGGGTTCACGAGCCCCTTCCGCTGCGAGGTCTACTTCGTCTCGACGCGGGTTTTCACCCAGCTCCGGTGGGGAACGAAGGACCCCGTCGCCTTCCGCGACCGCGAGCTCGGCCTCGTCCGGCTGCGGGCGTTCGGCGCGTTCACGATGCGGGTCACGCAGCCGCTCTTGTTCGTGAACCAGATCGTCGGCAGCACGCAGGCGACTTTCGCAACCGCCGACATCGAGGACTACCTGCGCGAGGTGATCGTCTCGCGCCTCAACGACTTCCTGGGCGAGTCCGTCGACACGCTGCTCGACCTCCCGAAGCACTACGACGAGCTGGCAGTTCGGGTGAAGGCCCGCCTGGTCGAGGATTTCCAGAAGTACGGCGTCGAGCTGGTGGACCTCTACGTCAACCGGATCACGCCCCCCGAAGACGTGCAGCGGGTCCTCGACGAGCGGACCGGCATGGCGGCGGTCGGCGACCTGGAAGCGTACCTCAAGTACAAGGCGGCGACGGCCCTCGGCGACGCGGCCCGCAACGGCGGCAACGGGGGCGCCGCGGGTCTCGGGGTGGGCGTGGGTGCGGGGCTCGGCGTGATGCTGCCCGGGATGCTCTTCGGCGGGCGGACGGAGCACCTCTCGCTCGACCAGGTCGTGCAGCGCGGCGTCGTCGCCTGCCCGGCGTGTCATGGCGACGTCACCGTCACGAGCCGCTTCTGCGCCCACTGCGGCCAGCAGATGGTGGTGATCCGGAAGTGCTCGCGCTGCGATCGCAACGTCTCGGCCGACGCGCGCTTCTGTGCGTCCTGCGGCCTCGACCTCGGCGCCGCGCAGCACGCCTGTGGCAAGTGCGGGGCGACGCTCCCGCCGGGTACCCGCTTCTGCACGAGCTGCGGCGAGAAGGTCGCGGGCCCGGGCGGCGGGCCCGTCTGAGCGCAGGGTGCCGATGTCTCCGTCCCCACTGGTCGTGGCGACGGCCTGCCCGACCTGCTCGGCGCCGCTCGACTTCCACGAGGGCGCGAGCAGCGTGCGCTGTGCGCACTGTGGCTCGCGGTTGCTGCTCACCGGTCGTGGGCAGGTGCTCGCGTACCACGTCTCGCCGCACGTCGATTCCGCACGTGCGCTCGCCGCGGCGCGGGCGCTCGCGGCCCGCCCCCGCGACCCGCTGCTCTGCTTTCTGCCGTACTACCGTCTCACCGCGCAGGAGTTCTGCTGGGAGCGACCAGAGCCGCCACCGGGGAAGCGGACGCCGCGCACCGAGGAGCCGGAAGACCCGCACGTGCTGCCGGAACTCGAGGAGCGCTGGATCGAGCGCAACTTCCTCGCCTGCGCGTGGGACGGGCTGGGGCTCTACTCGCTCGGGGTGCGTCCGGGCGTGCTCCGGCTCGAGCTCTTCCGGCGCGAGGCCCTTGCTCCCACGGGGCACATCGTCGCCGCCGACATGGCGCCGGCCGCCGCGTTGGCCCACGCGCTGCGTCCCGCAGATCCGCGCCGCCTCGTCCACCGGGCCGTGGTGGCGCGTGTCCTCTCCCTCGTACACTTCCCGTTCTGGGCGGTGACGCTCGCGGATGGTGCTTCGCCGCGGATCGGGCTCGTCGACGGCGTCTCCGGCAACGTGGCCGTGGCCGAAGTGCCGCCGGACCTGCGTGCGCGGCTGGCGGGCAACGACGGCGCCGACCTCGTGACGGTCGGCTTCCGACCGCTCGTCTGTCCGAACTGCGGCTGGGACCTGGCCGACGAGCCGACGCACGTCGTCTTCCTCTGCGGCAGCTGCCGGCGGGCGTGGCAGGTCGATGGCGATCGGTTGATGCCGATCGCCTGCACGATCGCGCAGGCGCCGCCGGCCGCGCGTGGCCCGGTCCGTCACCTGCCGATGTGGATGGTCGGCGTGCGCGGTGCGTCCAGGCTGCCGGAGCGGATCGTCGTGCCGGCCTTTCGCTACCGGGGGCTCGCGCTCCTCCTCGGCCTGGCCACCCGACTCTCGCGCTCCGGCGCGACGCTGCCGGCCGCGGGGGAGGAGCGGGTGGAGGCGGAGGGCGCGCACCTCGATCGCGAGGACGCGGCCGCGCTCGCCCGGTTCATCGCGACCGGGATCGACCGGCATGCCGCGGCGGAGATGGAGATCGTCGGTGCGGAGCTGGTGTGGTGGCCGTTCGGGGTGATGGCCGGCTCGCTGCGGGAGCCCGTGACGGGATTTGCGCTACCCGAACGCCTCTTGCTTCGCCAGGCCGGTACGTCATTCTGCCGCGTTGACGATCGTGCGGACGCGGTATAGGCGACCTCTGCCAGAGAGGTCCGTCCGGCAGGAACAGGGATGGTTCTCGACACCACGTCCCGCCCCGACAGGGCGGGCGAGGAGGATCGGATGTCAGAGAGGGCAGTTGGATCGAAGCGCGTCGAGTCGCGCGAAGGGGTGGTCATCCGCTTCGCGGGCGACTCGGGCGACGGCATGCAGGTCACCGGCATGCAGTTCACCGCCGAGACCGCGCTGGCCGGCAACGACCTCGCCACGCTGCCCGACTTCCCGGCCGAGATCCGCGCTCCCGCCGGCACGCTCGCCGGGGTGAGCGCGTTCCAGCTCAACTTCTCGTCGCACGAGGTCTTCACGCCCGGGGACGATCTCGACGTGCTGGTGGCGATGAACCCCGCGGCGCTCAAGATGAATCTCGGCGACCTGAAGACGGGCGGCATCCTCATCGTCGACCGCGAGGGCTTCAACGACTCGAACCTGCAGAAGGCCGAGTTCGCCTCCAGCCCCCTCGAGGACGGCTCGCTCGCCAAGTATCAGCTCTTCCAGGTCGACGTGACCAAACTCACGACCGCGGCGCTGCGCGACCTGGGTCTCTCGTCGCGCGCCGTGTTCCGCTGCCGGAACTTCTTCTGCCTCGGGATGGTCTCGTGGCTGTATCACCGGCCGATCGAACCCTCGGAGCAGTGGATCAAGGACCGCTTCAAGAAGACGCCCGAGCTGGTCGAGGCCAACCTGCGCTCGTTGCGTGCCGGCTGGGCCTTCGCGGAGACGGCGGAGCTGTTCGCGGTCTCGTACGAGATCAAGCCGGCGGCCATCACGCCCGGCGTCTATCGCAACATCACCGGCAACACCGCCACGGCCCTCGGCTTGGTGGCGGCGGCACAGAAGGCGGGTCGGCCGCTCTTCCTCGGCACCTACCCGATCACCCCCGCGAGCGACGTGCTCCACGAGCTCTCGGGGCTCAAGCACTTCGGGGTCTACACCTTTCAGGCCGAGGACGAGATCGCCGGCATCGGCTCGGCGCTCGGGGCCGCGTTCGGCGGCGCGATCGCGGTCACGACCACCAGCGGCCCCGGCATGAACCTCAAGGCGGAGACGATGGGGCTCGCGCTCGCGGTGGAGCTGCCGCTCGTCATCGTCGACGTCCAGCGTGCGGGGCCGTCGACCGGCATGCCGACCAAGCCCGAGCAGACCGACCTCCTCATGGCGGTCTACGGCCGTCACGGCGAGGCGCCGGTGCCGGTACTCGCCGCCGCGACCCCGTCGGACTGCTTCATGATGGCGTTCGAGGCGGTCCGGATCGCGGTCAAGTACATGACGCCCGTGATCCTCCTGACGGACGGGTTCCTCGCCAACGGCGCCGAGCCTTGGCTGATCCCCGATCCGGCGACGCTGCCCGAGATCCCGGTCCACTTCCGCACCGATCCGCAGGGCTTCTTCCCGTACCTGCGCGACGAGGAGACCCTGGCACGCCCGTGGGCGATCCCGGGCACGCCTGGGCTGGAGCACCGCGTCGGCGGCCTCGAGAAGGACGCGCTCACCGGCAACGTGAGCTACGCGCCGCTCAACCACGAGCAGATGACCCGCACGCGCGCCCGGAAGGTCGCCGGTATCGCACGCGACATCCCGCCGACGGAGGTCTTCGGCCCCACGCAGGGCGATCTCCTCGTCCTCGGCTGGGGGGGCACGTACGGCCCGCTGCGGGAAGCGGCTCGCCAGCTCCAGGCCGAGGGCCGCAAGGTCGCGCACGTGCACCTCCGCCACCTGAATCCGTTGCCGGCGGACCTGGGCGCGATCCTCGGCCGCTACCGTCACGTGCTCGTTCCCGAGATGAACCTGGGGCAGCTCGTCCGCCTCGTGCGGGCCGAGTACCTCGTCGACGCAGTGGGCTTCGGCAAGGTCCACGGCCGGCCGTTCAAGATTTCGGAGATCGTCGCCCGCGCCCAGAAGCTGCTCGAGGAGCGGGGCGCGCAGAAGAGGTCCGCATGAGCACGCTCACGAGGAAAGACTTCGTCACCGACCAGGACGTCCGGTGGTGCCCGGGGTGCGGGGACTACTCGATCCTGGCGCAGGTCCAGAAGGTCCTGCCCGAGCTCGGCGTGCCGCGCGAGAACTTCGTCTTCGTCTCGGGCATCGGCTGCTCGAGCCGGTTCCCGTACTACATGAACACGTTCGGGTTTCACTCGATCCACGGCCGCGCGGCGGCGATCGCGAGCGGGCTCAAGATCTCCCGCCCCGAGCTGTCGGTCTGGGTGGCAACCGGCGACGGCGATGCCCTCTCGATCGGCGGCAACCACCTGATCCACATCCTGCGCCGCAACATCGACGTGAACATCCTCCTGTTCAACAACCGCATCTACGGGCTCACGAAGGGGCAGTATTCGCCGACGTCGGAGTTCGGGAAGGTCACGAAGTCGTCGCCGATCGGCTCCGTGGACCACCCGTTCGACCCGATCGCGCTCGCGCTCGGGGCCGACGCGAGCTTCGTCGCCCGCAGCGTCGACGTCGAGGCCAAGCACCTGCAGGACATCCTCCGTCGCGCGCACGCGCACCGCGGCGCGGCGTTCATCGAGATTCTCCAGAACTGCAACGTGTTCAACGACGGTGCCTTCAACGACATCACCGACAAGGCCCTCAAGGGGGACCATGTGCTGGTGCTCGAGCACGGCAAGCCGCTCGTCTTCGGCAAGGACCGCGACCGGGGCATCCGTCTGCGCGGCTGGCAGTGCGAGGTCGTCCAGCTCGGCAACGGCGTCACGGAGAAGGATCTGCTCGTCCACGACGAGACAAATCCGTCGCTCGGCTACCTGCTCTCGCGCCTCGGCCCGCCGGCGTTCCCCACGCCGATCGGCGTCTTCACCGTCGTCGAGCGCCCGAGCTACGACCGGGCGATGGCCGCCCAGCTCGAGGCGGCGCGCCAGAAGAGCGCGCCCGATCTGGCCGCCCTGCTCAAGCGCGGCGACACCTGGACGGTCGCCTGATTCGTTGACGCCTTACCGCGCGGTCTGCGGGGCCAGGCGCGACCTCTCCGCTTCGGGTCCTCGGCGGGCCGGCACCGCCCTCGATCGCGCGGGCGTTCCGCCTCGGACAGGCGCTCCGAGGTCCCGCCTGACCCCGCAGCCCGCGCGTCGAGACGCCTCAGCCGCCGTCGCGCCCGTGCCACACGCCCGCGCGTGCCGGGTCGGGCGGCACCGTCAACACCTCGTCGGGGAACAACTCGACCAGGTAGTCGACGATGTCCTTCACCGAGACGATGCCGACCGCGCGGCCGCGCGCATCCACGAGCGGGATGTGGCGGAAGCCGCCGACGCTCATCTTGTTGAGCGCATACACGATCGGGTCGCCGGGCCGGAGGACTTCGGGGTCGGGTGTCATGAGCTCCGCCACGTGCTGGTCGAAGTCGGGCCGGTCGAGCTTGAGGAGCAGGTCGCGCTCCGTGAGGATCCCGACCAACCGGTCGCGCTCGACCACGAGCACGCAGCCGACGCGGGCGCTGCGCATGAGGTGGATCGCTTCGAGCAGCGTCGCGCTCGGGGGTAGCGACAGCGGAGTGCGCGGCTGGAGCCGCCAGATGGGTTGGCGGAGCATGCGCCGGTCCAGCACCCGCTCGGCGGCGTCGGCCTCGACGCCGGCCTGACAGGCGAGATCTTCCTCGATCCACTCGTCCATGAGCGTTCCTCCCTCGGGACCGGGCCCGCGATGCGGGAGAACCGAGTGTCGGCCACATCGCGCGCCCCTGTCAAGACACGAGCGCGGGGCGCGTCGCGGCGCCCGCGACCGCGGCGGGCCCGCGATAGCTGCGGGCGAGCGTCCGCGCGAGCGCGTCGCGAATCGCGTGGTCCTCGGGGGCGAGGCGTGCGGCGGCGGCGTCGAACTGGACGGCGAACTCGGGCAGGCCCGCGGCCTCGAGCACGGCGCCCGCCTCGGTGGCCGCGGCCGCCAGACGCGGATCCTGCTCGAAGGCGCGCGTGTGGTACTCGAGCGCGGTCGCCGGCAGGTCGGCGCCGACCTGCCGGACGAGCCCCGCCGTGAACGGGTGACCCGCCTCGCGCAGCGCGACACCGAGGGCGTGCAGGCACGCGGGGTGGTCGATCCCGGCGGGCAGCGCCGCCTCGGCCGCCGCGCGGGTCGCGCTCGAGACGTGACGGGCGGATGCCAGGCCCTCGTGCGCGAGACGGGTGGCGGTCACGCTGTCGCCGCGGCGCAGCGCGATGCGCGAGGCCAGCAGCCACGCCCGCAGGTCGCCCGGGTCGATTCGGCGGCTCGCTCCGAGGATCGTGAGCGCGCCCTCGTCGCGCCCGACCCAGGCGAGCATCTCACCGACTGCGAGGCCGGCCTCCGCACGCCCGTCCTCGAGCAGCGCGGGGCGCAGCCGCTCGATGGCGACGCGGCACGCGGGCTCGGGGTCGACGAGGCCGCGGACCGCCATCCCGTGCGCGGCGAGACCCAGGTGGAGCGCCGCGTCCTGCCGCGTGTCGCGACGCGGGATGCCGTCCGCGACGAGCGCGACGACGTCCGCCATGCGGTGGGTCATCGTGTGCCGCCGGTGCACCTCGTCGGAGCCGCTGGCGGCGATGCGTGCGCGCTCGGCCGCGTGCCGGACGTAGTGGTCCGCCTTCGCCTCCAGGTCGTCGGGCCCGAAGACGTCGAGGTGAACGCCGGGCGTGAACAGGTCGGTGAGGCCGTTGCCGATGTGCTCGGTGAGCAGCATCGCGCCGCAGGCCATCGCCTCGAAGACGCGGAAGTTGAGATCGCCGAGGATGCACTCGTTGAGCGCAACCGCCGTCTGCGACAGTACCCACGCGACGTCGCCCGGCGGCAGTCGCCGGGCGAGCGTCTCGCCGAACGTCGCGATCGCCATCCGGCGGCGGAGCCGCTCGATGATCGCCGTGCGCTTGGGGCGCGTGACGGGATCGACCAGCCCGACGAAGCTCACGGCGTGCGTGCGGGCGATGCCGAGGTCGCGGAAGACGGTTTCGTCGACGCCCCAGGGGAGCCAACGGGCCGGGATGCCGTCGGCGGCGAAGAACGGCACGTAGTCCCGCTGCGCGACCAGCGTGAGATCGAAGAGGTGCGCATAGTGGCGCTGCCAGAAGAAGTTGAGGTGGACGTCGATCGCCCAGTAGAGGCGCGGCGCGGTGATGGTCTCGACGCCGACGCCGAGGGGCTGGCGGCCGAGGGCGTCGGCGACGAAGAGCAGGTCGGCCGCGGGCGTGAGCCGGCGCCACAGGGCGCCCAGGTCGAACGGGCGACCCGCGACGACCACCTCGGGCGCGACCTCTGCCGCGGCGACGACCTCGTGCCCCAGGCGTCGCAGCGCGGGCACCACCGCGGGATGGCCGACGTGGAGGATGCGCATCGGTTCAGCACCGTGTCGGAGCAAGCCGTGTGCCGGCGCGCGTGATCGGGGGCGGGGATTGGCTCGGGTGAGGATGTCAGCGTGCTGACTCGACGCACGCGGCTGCTGACCACGGTTTGCCGTCGGGCTCAGAGGACGGTAGGCCGGCGGCGATGGGTGACCTCCGCGCGGAGCTGCAGCGGATCGACGGCCGGCCGTATCCCGCGTACCGCGACCTGCGCGGCAGGACGTTCGTCGTCGGGCCCTGGCGGCTGACGTTGGAGCACGTGCAGGGCGATCCGTTCGCGTCGCCGAGCCGGCTGCGCGTCGACGTGCCGGCGAGCGTGCCGCGACTCGCCGAGGCGGCGCGGCGGACGGCGGACGCACGCCGCGCGGCGGCCGACTTCCTGCATCGCGCGCTCGCCGCGGCGCTCGGCGGGCGCCAGGGCGGTGGGAGTGGGAGGAGCGGGTTCGTGGACGTCGCCGCGGTGGGGCAGGAGGTGCTCGAACGGACCGCCGTGCGCGTCCTGCCGGACGGCGCGCTGGTGCTCCGCCTCACGGTCGGGCTTCCCGCGGCCGGGCGACGTATCCTCGGGCGCGAGGCGGCGACGGTGCTGGCGGAGCGGCTGCCGCGCGTGCTCGACGCGGCGGTGGGGGCGGTCGATGCGCCGGCGCTCGAGCATCACGTCGCGGTGGTGGAGGACCAGGTCGCGCTCCGCGCGCAACTCGCCGCGTCCGGGCTCGTTGCCTTCGTCGCGGAGGGAAGCCGACTCGCACGGCGGTCGGGCAGCGACGACCGACCGTTCGACGGCGGCGTGCCGCTCGCGGTGCCCGACGCGCTCGCCTGCACGCTCGACGCGCCGCACGCGGGCCGGCTGCGTGGCCTCGGCATCGCGGCGGGCGTGACGGTGATCGTGGGCGGGGGCTATCACGGCAAGTCGACGCTCCTCGATGCGCTCGCGCGCGGCGTCTACGATCACGTGCCGGGCGACGGCCGCGAGCGCTGCGTCACCGTCGGTGGTGCGGTGTCGGTGCGAGCGGAGGACGGACGTCCGGTGCGCGGCGTCGACCTGCGGCCGTTCATCGGCAACCTCCCGCTCGGCCGCTCGACCGAGTGCTTCGAGACCGACGACGCCTCGGGCAGCACGTCGCAGGCGGCCAACATCGTCGAGGCGCTCGAGGCCGGTGCCACCGCGCTGCTGGTCGACGAGGACACCGCGGCCACCAACTTCATGGTGCGCGACGCGCGCATGCGCCGGCTCGTCCCGGGGACGGCGGAGCCGATCACCCCGTTCCTCGACCGCGTGCGGCAGCTCGCGACGGAACGGTGCGTGTCCTCGGTGCTCGTCGTGGGCGGTGCGGGCGACTGGCTCGACGTCGCCGACCGCGTGATCCGGATGACCGACTACGAGCCCGCCGACGTGACCGCCGCGGCGCGTGCGGTCGCGGCGGCGCTGCCGCTCGGTGCCGCGTCGCCGCAGGCGCCGGGTCCGTGGCCAACGGCGGCGCCGCGCCGGGTCGATCCGGTGAGCCTGGAGCCGCATCGGGGCGGCCGACCGCTGCGCGTGCGCGCGCGCCGGACGAATGCGATCGAGGTCGGCGACACCGAGGTCGACGTGTCGGCGCTCGCGCAGCTCGTCGATCCCGCGCAGTGCCGGATGATCGGCGATGCGCTACTCGCGCTCGCGGGTACCTGCGACGGGCGGCGCAGTGTCGCGGAGGTGCTCGACCTGCTCGAGGCACGAATCGCCGCGTCCGGGCTCGAGGCGATCACCGCGCCCGGCTTCGGCGATCGCGCGCGGGCCCGGCGCTTCGAGGTTGCGGCCGCGCTCAACCGCTTGCCGGGCCTTCGTCTCCGCCACGGCTGACGCGCGGGCGCCCTGTACGCACCGGCCGCGTCTGCTATGCTCGACGGCTCGCGGGAGGGGGAAAGGAGCGACAGATGGATTCGGATGTGAGGAGGCGGACGGCGGTCGGATGGCTCGCGGCGGTCGGACTGGCGCTCACCGCGGCCGCGGGTGCGGCCGACACGACCACCACCACGACGTCGACCAGCACGACCACCACGCTGGCGTGTACGGCGGAGGCGTCGATCCCGTCGGCGCAGTGTCGGCTGGGTCAGCTCGGTGACCTGCTCGCGGGGCGGGGGACGACGGCACCCGGCAACACGGTGCTGTCGAACCAGATCGGCCGCGCGCTCAAGAACGTGAACCTCGCCAACGCGCTCACGGGCAAGAAGGCCAAGTCGAAGCTCAAGAGCGCGGTGGGCGCGCTCAAGTCGTTCAACGCGCGGCTGCGATCCGCCGCTGGCAAGAAGCAGGTCGACCCGACGACGCGTCAGGCGCTGCAGGCGATCTCCGGCCAGCTGCAGAAGGACCTCGATCAGCTCCGCCGCACGCCCTGACGCGGGGTCAGGCCGGGTAGAACCGATGCACGAGCCGGGCCAGCTCCGCGACGGGGAGCTGGCCCGGCGCCGTGGGCGCGCCGACGCAGCCGTAGGTGAGCAGGGATCCCGCGGCCGGGAAGAACACGCGCGAGAGCGCGCCGACTTCCCCCATCGACATGGTGACGACGCCACGGTCCCGCGCCGCGAGGGTGACGCCGAGCAGCGTGCGCACGTCGTCGAGGTCCTGGGCGTAGGCGGCCAGCTTGACGACGTCGGCACCGAGCGCGCCGCCGCGATCGACCAGCGCCAGCAACTCGACGCGCGAGGGCGTGGCCGCGAGAAAGTGTGCCGAGAGCAGCAGCGTGCGTCCCTGGGCACGCGCGCGGTCGCCGACGTCGTGTACCAGCGCCAGCGAGGCGATTTCGAGGTCGATGGCGTCCGCGTGCGGCAAGCCGGCCTCGTAGAGCGCGCGCCGCTGGTCCTCCGGCATCGCGCGCCCCCCTTCGGCGCCGGCGCGCACGGTGAGCAGCAGCGGGCGGCCCGCGGACCGCAGCCGTCCGAGCGCCGCGACGATCGCCGCCGGCGTGGGAGTGCTGAACAGGTCCGCTCGCAGCTCGAGCACGTCCGCATCGCGCGCGGCTGCCAGCGCCTCGAGGTCGGCTTCGCCACCCGCGGCCACGATCCGCGGCCGGCCCCCGAGCGTGAGCGACCCGATGCGAGGCATCACGTGCCGAACCGCACGTGGGCGCCGGGCCGGACCAGCACCCGCCGGCCGATGAAGCTGCCCTGGTAGCGGCCGCCGGCGCCGAGGATCACGTCGCTGGTGGGTGCGTACACGACGCCGGAGAAGGTGCTGCCCGGGCCGGCGCGGAACGCCGGGCCGTGCGACCCGCCGACGACCTCGACGTGCAACGTGGCGGGGTGCGCCGTCTCCGCCGCGCGCACGGCGGCGTCTGCGCCGAGGCGGATGCGTCCGCCCACCGCGAGGTCGCACTCGGTCTGGCAGAGCACGCGCGCGTGGGGCCCGAGACGCATCGCGCGCACGTCGTAGCGCCCGCCCTTGAAGAGCAGATTGCCGTGCGCGGCGACCTGCACGGTCCCGTACGCACCCGGCTCGAGTGGCGCGGTGAACCCGCGCGCGGGCACGCGCACCTCGCTCGCTCCGGGCAGGACCTGCACGAGCGGGAGCGCCTCGGTGACGAGCGGGATCGTCACGTCGCGGCAGAAGGACTTCGATGGGCCGTCGAGGAAGAGGCAGAACAGCCGGCGCGCCACGACACCCGGGGCGACGCGCACGGAGTACGCCGCCGCCGACCCGGCGACCCGCGTCCCGGGGCCGAGGCGCACCGTGCCCAGGTTGGCGCCCACGTCGCCCGCCTCGATCCGGACGTGGGCTTCGAGCACCACGCGCTCCACCCCGAACACCGCGTACTTGAACGGGGACGCCGCCGGCCCGCTCTGTGCCCGTGCCGGCGCTGCCATGGCGAGCGCCGAGAGACACGCGAGGAGGAGACGGGCCCCGGGCATGGCGGGCGTCTACCACGGTGCCGCACGAGGGGCGAGCCGGGGGCGCTGGCCTCGGCCGGCGGCCGTGTATTAAGGTGCGGCCCCTCATGGTCGGCATCACCCGCATCGCCCCGTACCTCCCGCGCCACCGGCTCGACCGTGCGCAGCTCGGCCAGGCGTGGGGCGGCCGCGCCGCCGGTCTGCGCACCTGCGCCGGCATCGACGAGGACGCGCTCACGCTCGCCTGCGACGCCGCGCTGGCCTGTGTGGGCGACGCGGCGCCGGCCGGCATCGACGCGCTCTACCTCGCTACGACCAGTGCTCCATATCGCGAGAAGCAGATCGCGAGCATGGTGGCCACGGCGCTCGATCTTCCCCGCACCGTCGCCGTCGCCGACTTCGGGGGCTCGGTGCGCGCAGGGACGACGGCGCTGCGTGCGGCGCTCGACGGCGTGCGGGCCGGAAGTCTCACCGGCGCGTTGGTCGTGGCGGCCGACGTCCGGCTCGCCGAGCCCGGCTCCGACGTCGAGGCGCTGCTCGGCGACGGGGCGTGTGCCGCGCTCGTCGGGTGCGACGGCGTGATCGCCGAGCTCGTCTCCTCGGCGGCGGTCAGCGAAGAGTTCACGTACGTCTTTCGCACCGACGAGCAGCGCTACGTGCAGGTCTCGGACATGCGCTTCGGCAGCACGTACGGCTACGCGCGCGATGTCGCGGAGGCGGTGGCGACGGCGCTGCGCAAGGCCGAGATCCCACCCGCCAATGTGGCGCGACTCGCGCTCGGTGCCCCCGACGCGCGCGCGGCGGCCGAGGCCGCCAAGAAGATCGGGGTCGACGCGAAGGTGCTCGTCGCGCCGCTGGTTGCCGAAGCCGGCGTGCTCGGTACTCCCGACCCGCTGGTTCTGCTCTCGCAGGCCCTCGAGACCGTGCGGCCCGGCGACTTCGTCGTGGTCGCCGCATACGGCGAAGGCGCCGACGCGCTCGTCTTCCGCGCCACGGAGCACCTTCCGGCGGCGCGTCCGCGCCCACTCGCCGAGGCGCTCGCGAGCGGCATCCCGCTCTCCTACCCGGTCTACCTGCGCAACCGCGGTGTGCTCCCATTCGAGGCGCCTACGCCCGGACCCGGGGAGCAGTACACGACCATGCTCGAGTGGCGGGAGCTCCGGCAGGACGTCCGCTTCTACGGCAGCCGGTGCGAGGCCTGCGGCCTGGTGCAGTATCCGCAGGCGCGGGTGTGTACGGGCTGCCGCGCGCAGGAGCGGATGACGGAGCACAAGCTCGCCAAGCGCGGGACGGTCTTCACCTACACGATCGACACCATCGCGCCCACGCTCGAGCACCCGGTCGGCATGGTGATCGTCGACCTCGATGGCGGCGGGCGGGTGTACGTGCAGACGACCGACGCGGCCGACGGCGAGATCGCGGTTGGCACGCCGGTCGTGCTCACCTACCGGCGCATCGGCGAGGGGCTCGGCAACCGCAACTATTACTGGAAGGCCCGGCCGGCCTGACCACGGGGGAGTCCTGGCGATGAAGGATCGCGTCGCCGTCATCGGCGCCGGGTGCACGAAGTTCGGGGACCGCTACGACCGCACGTACGAGGACCTCATCTGCGACGCGGCGTTCGAGGCCTATGCGGACGCCGGCATCGACCCGGCCGACATCCAGGCCGCCTACCTGGGCACGTACATCCCGGGCGCGGGTGGCGGGAAATCCGCCACCGCGCTCGCCGATGCACTCAAGCTCTTCGGCCGCCCGATCACGCGCGTCGAGAACTACTGTGCCACCGGCACCGACGCCTTTCGCAACGGCTGCATCGCGATCGCGTCGGGCCTCTACGACGTCGTGCTCGTGCTCGGGGCGGAGAAGCTGAAGGACCGCGGCGGCCGCGGGCTGCCGCGCTTCGGCCATCCGTTGCTCGCGCGTGGCAACTCGGCACCCGGCCTCTTCGCGCTCGCGGCCAACCGGTACATGCACACCTTCGGGCTCGGCCGCGAGACGCTGGCCCGCGTCGCCGTGAAGAACCACCGCAACGGCAAGGACAACCCGCTCGCGCACCTGCGCATGGAGATCACCGTCGAGCAGGCGCTGAAGGCGCCGATCATCGCCTCGCCGTTCGGCCTCTTCGATTGCTGCCCGACGACCGACGGTGCCGCGGCGGTGATCCTCTGCCGTGCCGACCTCGCGTCGCGCTTCAAGGGGACGGCGGTCACGGTGAAGGGCGTCGGCCTCGCGGTCGAGACCGGGCGGCCGTTCTTCGACCCGACGTTCGACTACCTCGGCTTCCGCTCGACGCAGGCGGCGGCGAAGCAGGCCTATGCGATGGCCGGCATCGGGCCGTCCGACGTCTCGCTCGCCGAGGTCCACGACTGCTTCACGTGGACGGAGATAGCGAACATCGAAGACCTGGGCTTCTGCGAGAAGGGGCAGGGCGGGAAGCTGGTCGACGAGGGGCGCACGGCGATCGGCGGCGACGTCCCGATCAACCCGAGCGGCGGGCTCAAGTCGTTCGGCCACCCGATCGGCGCGAGCGGCGTGCGCATGATCCACGAATGCGTGACGCAGCTTCGCGGCCAGGCTGGGCCGCGCCAGGTGCGGAACGCCGAGCTCGCGCTCGCGCACAACGTCGGCGGGCCGGGCGCGGTCGCGTGCGTGGTCGTGCTCGGCAACGCTTGAGGGGCGCGACGCCGTGATCGGTCGCTGGATCGCACTCGGGTCGTACGCGGGCGCGATCTGGACGACGCTGGGCGTTGCGCCGCGGGTCGCCAACGCCGTGCTGGCCACGCCCGTCGGCGCGTGGATGGTCGGACGTGGCGCCTGGGTCCTCGCGGCGACGGCGATCGTCGTGCTCGCGCGCGGGTTTGCCTACCGCCGGGCGTCGTGGGGCGCGTGGGGGCTGCTGGGGATCGCGGGCGCGGGGTACGTGCTCGGCCTCGTCTGGCTGCGATCGCAGCGGATCGAACGCCTGCACCTTCCCGAGTACGGCGTCGCGGCGTGGCTCGCGTGGCGGGCGGTGGTCCTGATCGCCGGCGACGGCGCGGCGGGCTATGTCGCCGCGGTGCTCGTCGCGACGGGGATCGGCTGGAGCGACGAGCTGCTGCAGGCGCTCGTGCCGGGGCGCGTCTACGACCTGCGCGACGTCGTCGCCAACGCGCTCGGTGCGGCGTTGGGCGTGGTCGTCCTGGCAGCGGTGCGGATGGGAGGGCGCAGGACCCCTCAGTCGCAGACCGTGTGGCGGTAGCAGTCGCGCCCGTCGTCCCGCGCGACGCGGCGATGACGGTCCCGTTCGGAACCGTGCGCCGGTTCAGCGCCGGACGGTGAGGACGAAGATCACGACCAGGCCCGCGAGCATCAGGGCGATGAAGAACCCCGAGAACGTCCGGAAGCCGGAGACGTTCGAGTTCACCGTCTGGACGTCCTCACGGAGGCTGTCGATCTGTTGCTTGAGGGTCGAGTCTTCGACGTAGAGACCCTTCACCTCCTCGCGGAGCGCCTTCACTTCCTGCTCGACGCCGGCCGTGTCGTCCTTGCGCTCGGCGAGCCGCTCGGTGATCGCGTCGACGCGATCGCTGATCCCCTGCACCTGCTCGCCGAGGGTGCGCTGCGCCTCGGCCATCTGCCGCAGGAGCGCCGAGTCGTAGCCCTGGACGGCGGCCGTCGGGGCGGGGCGCGGGGCGCCGCCGACGGGCGTCGCCGCGACGAGGAGCGCGAGGTGGAGCGTGGCGGCCGCAGCCCGGAGCGTCATGAATCGCGAGTTCATAGATGGGGGCCCGGGGTCGGTCAAGGGTACATCCGCTCCAGCATGCGGGGGAACGGGATGGTCTCGCGGACGTGGTGGAGACCGCAGAGCCAGGTGACGCAGCGCTCGATTCCCATCCCGAAGCCTGCGTGCGGCACGGAGCCGTAGCGGCGCAGGTCGAGGTACCAGGAGAAGGCGTCGGGCGGGAGCTGGTGCTCGGCGATCCGGCGCTCGAGCGCGGCGAGGTCGTCCTCGCGCTGGCCGCCGCCGATGATCTCGCCGTAGCCCTCGGGCGCGAGCACGTCGACGCAGAGCGCGAGGCGCGCGTCGGCCGGGTCGGCCTTCATGTAGAAGGCCTTGCTCGCCAGCGGGTAACGGTGGACCAGCACGGGGCGGTCGAACTGGCTCGACAGCGTGGTTTCCTCGTCGCCGCCGAGGTCGTCCCCCCACGCGATCGCGACGCCCTTGGCGCGCAGCAGGTCGATGGCCTCGGTGTAGGTGATGCGTGGGAAGGGCTTCTGGATGCGGTCGAGCGCGGCGAGGTCGCGACCGAGGACCGCGAGCTCTGCCGCGCGCCGCTCGCGCACGCGACGGGCGACGTGCACGAGGAAGTCCTCGGCCAGGTCCATGTCCTCGGCGAGCCCCGCGAACGCCATCTCGGGCTCGACCATCCAGAACTCGGTGAGGTGGCGGCGCGTCTTCGATTTCTCGGCGCGGAACGTCGGACCGAAGCAGTAGACCTTCCCGAGTGCGAGCGCGCCCGCTTCGCCGTAGAGCTGGCCGCTCTGGGTCAGGAACGCCGGCTCGCCGAAGTAGTCGACCGGAAAGAGCGTGGTCGTACCCTCGCACGCGGCCGGGGTGAGGATCGGCCCGTCGAAGCAGACGAAGCCGTGCTCGTCGAGGTACTCACGGCAGGCGCGGATGACCTCCGCGCGCACGCGTAGGATCGCGTGCTGGCGCGACGAGCGGATCCACAGGTGGCGGTGCTCGAGGAGGAACGCGACGCCGTGCTCCTTGTTCGTGATCGGGTACTCGGCGCTCTCGGCGACCACGCGCAGGTCGGTGAGCCCCAGCTCGAAGCCGATCGGCGCGCGTGCGTCGGCGCGGACCACGCCGGTGACCTCCAGCGACGACTCCTGCGGCAGGTGATCGGCGCGTGCGAAGACCTCGGCCGGCACCTCGGCCTTCGCCATCACGCACTGGATGGTGCCGGTCCCGTCGCGGACCTGGAGGAAGTGGAGCTTGCCGCTCGAGCGCCGGTTCGCCAGCCATCCCCGCAGCGTGACCGCCTGACCCGCGAAGGCCCCGATCCCCTCCACCGTCGCCACCGCCATCGCCGCTGGCATAGCAGACGGCGGGCGCCGCTGATAGATTCCGGGCGAGGAGGCCGTCGATGCTGGGTTTTCGCCTGACCGAGGAGCAGGAGGCGTTTCGCGACGCGGTGCGGAGCTTCGCCGAGAAGTCGCTCGCGCCGCGGGTCGAACAGCTGGAAGCCGAGGAGAAGTTCCCGCTCGACCTGTTCCGCGAGCTCGGCCGGCTCGGCTACCTCGGCGTCGGCTACCCCGAGGAGTACGGCGGCAGCGGCGGCGACATGGTGATGCGCTGCCTGCTCATCGAGGAGATCGGGCGCGTGAACGCCGGATTCGCGGCCGCGCTGCTGGCGCACGTGGGGCTCGGTACCATCCCGATCCTCAAGTTCGGCACCGAGGCGCAGAAGAAGGGCTATCTCGTGCCGGCGCTGCGCGGCGAGAAGCTCGGCAGCCTCGGGCTCTCCGAGCCCGACGCGGGATCGGACGCGGCGTCGATCCGCACCACCGCGGTCCGCGAGGGCGACCACTACGTGATCAACGGCTCGAAGATGTTCATCACCAACGGAAACATCGCCGACTACTGTATGGTGGCCGCCTACACCGACCGGTCGCGCCGCGGCGCCGGCATCAGCATGTTCATCGTCGACACGGCGACGCCGGGCTTCCACGTGTCGCGCAAGCTGAAGAAGCTCGGGCACCACACCTCGGAGACCGCGGCGCTCGCGTTCGAGGACATGAAGGTGCCGGCGCACGCGCTGCTCGGCGGCGTCGAGGGCGGCTTCAAGCAGGTGACCGGCACGCTCGAAGGCGGTCGCATCACGCACGCGGCGCGGTCGATCGGCATCGGCCAGGCGGCGTTCGACACCGCGCTGCAGTACGCGCGGGAGCGCGAGCAGTTCGGGCAGAAGATCGCCAAGTTCCAGGCGATCAAGTTCAAGCTCGCGCGCATGGCGATGGAGGTCGAGACGGCGCGCACGATGATGTGGCGCGCCGCGTGGCTCTTCGATCAGGGGGCCTGTATGCGCGAGGCGGCGATGGCGAAGCTCTACGCGTCGGAGATGGCCCAGCGGGTGACCTGGGAGGCGATCCAGATCCTCGGGGGCTATGGCTACATCACCGAGTTCCCGGTCGAGCGCTTCTGGCGCGACGCCCGCCTCATGACCATCACCGAGGGCACGAGCGAGATCCAGCTCACGATCATCGCGCGGGAGCTCGGCCTGTGAGCGTTCGCGCGGCCCAGACTGCCCGCCCCGCGGCGGCGGGCGACCGGGCTCGGCGTGGGGGTGGCCGCTGGCGGTGGGGCGGGCTATACTCACGAGCCATGCGGCGGCACGCGGGGATGGCGGCCTTGGCGGGAGTGGGGTTGGCGACGCTGTTCGTTCTCGGCGCATGCGGCGCGCTCGAGCGCGCCGCCCACGAGGACGACCGGGCCTTCGGTGCCCAGCACCTGGGTGACCCGTACGGCGAGCACGCGCTGGCCGACGTGCTGAGCCCCGAGCAACGGGAGGCGGCCGATCGGGTCGGGATCAGGGTCGGGGAGCCGGAGCTCGGCTCCGACGGCGAGGTCGACGGGCGTTCGGGCAACCTGGAGGGCGAGGAGTCGACCTCCGACACCGCCGGCCGCGTGGGGGTCACCGCGCTCAGCGTCGGGATGACGCTCGGGATGCTGGTGGCGCCGTTCTTCCTCTACTAGGGAGCCACGCGGTGCGCATCCTGCGCGCGGTTGCCGCGGCGCTCGCGGCCGGCGGTCTGCTCTGGCTGATGCTCGACTCGCGGCTCGTCTCGCCCGAGCCGCCGCCGCCGGGGCTGTCGGCGGCGTTGGGCGCGCTGGGAGGGCTCTTCGGCCTCGGCGCCGTCGTCATGCAGCTCGGCGGACGGCCCGAACGTGCCCCGCTGCTCGCCGGCCTGGCCGCTGGGGTCGGCGGCTACGCGATCCTACGCTTGGTCGCGCTTCCGTAGCCTGGCCACGCGCGCTTCTCCCCGCGTGGCCGGGCTACGGCCTGGCGTGCCCGCCCGGGGACGCGCCGCCCAGGGCCAGCTCGCGGGCGAGCGCCTGCGCCAAGTGGCTTCGGTGGCGGCCGTAGCCGAAGTAGATCGCGAGGCCGATCGCGAGCCAGACGACGAGCCGCACCCAGTTCTCGAACGGCAGCGCGCACATCATCCCGAGGTTCGCCACGATGCCCAGGACCGGGAGGAGCGGCACGAGCGGCGTGCGGAAGGGGCGCGGCAGGTCGGGATTCGTGCGCCGCATGACGATCACGGCGGCGCACACGATGACGAACGCCATCAGCGTGCCGATGTTCACGAGCTCGGCGAGGATGTCGAGCGGGACCAGCGCGGCGATCACCGCGACCAGCACCCCGGTGAGGATCGTCGCCTTGTGCGGCGTCCGGAAGCGCGGGTGGACGTCGCCGAAGAACTTGCTCGGAATGAGGCCGTCGCGCGCCATCGCGAGGAGGACGCGGGCCTGGCTGAGCAGCAAAACGAGCAGGACGCTGGTGATGCCCGCCACCGCGGCCACCGAGATGATGAACGTCGCGACCGGAAGCCCGCGCACGGCAAACGCGTTCGCGACCGGCGCGTGGATGTCGATCTGGTGGTACGGGACCATCCCCGTGAGCACCGCCGCGACCAGGATGTAGAGTACCGTGCACAGCGCGAGCGAGATGATGATTCCGATCGGCACGTCGCGCTGCGGGTTGCACGCCTCCTCCGCGTGCGTCGAGACCGAGTCGAAGCCGATGTAGGCGAAGAAGACGTACGCTGCGCCCTTGAAGACCCCGGCCCACCCGTAGGGGAGGAACGGATGCCAGTTCTCGGTCTTCACGTAGCCGGCCCCGACGACGATCACGAACAGCACGATCGCGACCTTGAGGATCACCATGGCGGCGTTGAAGCGGGCGCTCTCGCGGATCCCCACGACCAGGATCACGGTGATGAACAGCACGACGAGGGCCGCCGGGAGGTTGCAGACGGCACCGGTGACGAACCAGGTGTGTGTGTCGGGATGGAACCCGATCGGGTTGTTGGTCCAGGCCTCCGGGAGGGTGATGTCGAACGTCTTGAGGAGCGCGAGGAAGTAGTGCGACCAGCCGTGCGCCACCGTGCTCGACGCGACGCCGTACTCGAGGATGAGGTCCCAGCCGATGATCCAGGCGAACAGCTCGCCGAGCGTGGCGTAGGCGTACGCGTAGGCGCTGCCGGCGACCGGGACCATCGCCGCGAACTCGGCGTAGCAGAGCGCGGCGAGCGCGCAGCCGGTGCCCGCCACCACGAACGAGAGCATCAGGGCCGGTCCGGCCTTCTCGTTCGCGGCGAGGCCGGTGAGCACGAAGATGCCCGCGCCGATGATGGCGCCGACGCCGAGCGCCGTCAGGCTCACCGGCCCGAGCACGCGCCGCAGCCGATGCTCACCGGCCAGCTCGGCCAGCAGCAGGTCGACCGATTTCACCGCGAACAGCTGCTTCCAAAGCGTCATCCCCGCACCTCCATGCGCCAGGCGCCCCAGGGCCCGCGCTAACAGCTTTCTCCCCGGCCGGCAAAACGCCCGGTGCGGGCCGGTCGAACGCTCAGCGCCGGATTGCCGCCGCGACCCGTCGCGCGTAGCATTCCTGGAGCCGGCGTGTCACCGCTCCGGGCGCTCCCGTGCCGATGGCGCGGCCGTCGAGGCGGACGATCGGCATCACCTCGATCGACGAGCCGGTGACGAACACCTCGTGCGCGCGGCGTAGCCGTCGCACCGTGAGGCGCTCCTCGCGCACCCGCAGCCCCGCGCGGCGCGCAAGCGTCAGCACGAGGTCGCGCGTCACCCCGGGCAGGATGCCCGCGGCGAGCGGCGGCGTAACGACCGTCTCGCGCTCGACGACGAAGAGGTTCGACGTCGTGCCCTCGGTGACCTCGCCGCGCTCGGTGACGTAGAGCCCCTCGGCCGCGCGGCGGCGCGCGACGAGCAGGCGACCCAGCACCGCGCTCGGATGGCCGACGAACTTCCGGTTGCCCCAGAGGCCGTCCGCGTCGCGCGGGAAGGGCAGGAGGACGGCCCTGATGCCGCGAGCCTGGCGGACGCCGAGGTCGGACGGAAGTGCCCGGACCGTGAGCAGCAGGGTCGCCGGCGCATCGCCGTGGGGTGCCAGATCGAGCCCGCGCGCACCGCGCGTGATGGTGAGCCGTGCGGCGGCGTCGGGCAGGCGGTTGCGGCGGACGAGCGTGCGCGTGCGTTCCTCCCAGTCACGGGCCGGTCCGGGAGCGGGCAGTGCCATGAGGCGCGCGACCTCGGCCAGGCGGCGCAGGTGCGCGGGCACGGCGAAGGGCTCGCCGCCGTACGTGCGCCACGTGTCGTACACGCCGTCGCCGTGCAGCAGGCCACGGTCGAGCACCGAGACGCGAGCCCGCTCGCCGGGCACGACCCGACCGTTCAGCCAGACGAGCACTGGCCCCCGGTGCGGAGGTCGCCGCCGAGCGCGAGGCGCAGCGCGGCGGTCTTGAGCCAGGCCTCGGCGAGCTCGCGCTCGGCGTCCGAGTCGACCACGATGCCGCCGCCCGCGTGCCACCAGACGACGCCATCGCGCACGATCGCGGTGCGGATCGGGAGCCCGAGCTCGAGGTCGCCGCGCGGGTCGATCAGGCCGAGCGCGCCGGTGTAGAAGCTCCGTGGCCACGGCTCGAGCTCGGCGATGACCTCCATGGCGCGTCGCTTGGGAGCGCCGGTGATCGAGCCGCCGGGAAACGTCGCGGCCAGCAGCTCGGCGAGCCCGACGTCGTCGCGCAGGCGCCCGGTCACGGTCGAGACGAGGTGGTGCACGGTCGGGTGCGTCTCGACGCGCGCGAAGCCCTCGACCGCGACCGACCCGAAGGCGCACACGCGCCCCAGGTCGTTGCGCTCGAGGTCGACGATCATCACGTGCTCCGCCCGCTCCTTGGGATCGCGCGCGAGCTCGGCGGCGAGCGCGACGTCGCGTGCCGGATCGGCGCCGCGCGGGCGGGTGCCCTTGATCGGCCGGGTCTCGATGCGGGCGCCGCGGCGACGGAGCAGGAGCTCGGGCGAGTTGGCGACGATCTGGCGGTCACCGAGATCGAGGTACGCGCCGTACGGCGCCGGGTGCTCGGTCGCGAGCCGCTGGTAAAGCACCCACGCCGGCGCGGCCAGCGGCGTCGCGAACGGCTGCGTCAGGTTCACCTGGTAGACGTCGCCCGCGCGCAGGTACTCGTGGATGCGGGCCACCGCGGCGAGATAGTCGGCGCGAAGGCGGCGCGCGGCGAGTGGGGCGTGCGCGAGCGGGCCGGTCGGTGGGACGGTCGCGGGTGCGGCGAGCCGCTCGAGCCACGCCGCGCACAGGGCGGCGTGCTCGCTCGCGAGGAGATGGTACTGCCCGCGGGCGACGTCGAGCACGACGAGCGGGTCGTAGCGCCGCAGCACGGCGAGGGGCTCGGCGGACGCGCGCGGCGCCGGGAGCCGCGCTCCCACGGTCGCGTGCCCCAGCTCGTAGGCGAGCGCGGCGATCACGCCGCCACCGAGCGGGAACGGCACGTCGGGAGGCGACGGCGGTGTCGCGGCGACGAACGCCGCGACCGCGGCGAGCGGGTCCGCCGTGCTCGCGGCGATGCGGAGCTCGGCGACCGGCCGGCAGCCGAGCAGCACGGCCGGCCGTTCGGGGTCGGGGACCTCGAGCAGGACCGCGTCGGGTTCGCCCGCAAGCCGCGCGAGCACCTCGAGAGGCGGCTGGCGGAGGGCGAGAGGCACGAGCGCCATCGGCGCGCGAGCCTAGGAAGCGGTCCGGGCCGCGTCAAGCGCGCGGCCCGGACCGGAGACCGTCTCAGTACCGGTACGCCAGCTCGACGTAGCCGTAGTTGCCCTGGTTGCCGCTGAACGTCTTCTTGACCACGCCCTCACCGAAGGCGTGACCGTAGTACGCATACGCGCTCACCTGCTTGAAGATCTGCAGGGTCGCGCCCAGATCCACGAGGTGCGCGAGCTCGTGGTGGCTGTTGGCCGGGATGCCGGAGAAGCCGAAGATGTCGTCGTTGCCGGCACCGCCGCCCGCGTACCAGAGGTCCTTGTCCGAGTTGAGCCGCAGCCAGTGGTAGTCGAACCGCATCGTCAGGCGCGAGTGCGGCTTGACGATGAGCTGCGTGAACGTGTCCTGGCTGTTCATCAGGTTGTAGAACGGGAACTGCGCATAGATGCGCGCGGTCGGGATCATCTGGAAGAACGTGTCGTGGTTGTGGTCGGTCGGGTCGTGGTCGCCGGACGAGTAGTCGTAGCCGGCGCGCAGCCACGGTGACCACGGCTGATCCGGGAACTGATAGCCGGTCTCGACGGCATAGGCCCATCCGTGGTGGTTCTGCCGGCCCCAGTTGCCGGTCTGGATCGTGCCCCAGACGAGCCCGTCGACGCGGCCCGGGCCGGCGTTGATGACCGTGATCGCGTGCCCGCCGAAGGTGTGGATGTTGAGGCTGTCGGTGTCGGCGACCCGATCGGGCAGCGGCCGGTTGTCGACCTTGATCGGCGGCTTGTTCTTGGGATCGGTGTGATCGGCGAACCGGCGGTCCTGGTAGTAGAAGTAGAAGGCGCGCACGTCGATCGGGGCCAGCTCCTCGATCTTCTTGAGCGTCCCGGTGATCCCGGCGATGCCGACGTTGCCCATCTCGCGCGTGCCGCTGGCCTCGAACCCGCCGTGCGTGGGACGGAACGCGATCGTCGTGATGTTGAAGAGCGGCTGGTCGTACACGAGCCGCAGCCCGTCGAATGCACGCCCGTAGTGCGTGTAGCCGAACGGGCCGATCAGGCGCTCGCCGAGCCGGGCCTTCTTGAGCCACTGGAGTGCGGGGTCCTGCGGCATGACCTCGAGCGCGTCGCTGTACTCGAAGCGGCCGCCGGTGAGCGCCAGGCCGTCGACCCCGGGCGGGTCGGCCAGCGTGGCGTAGGCCTGTTTCAGGATGGTCTCACCCTGGCTCGTGTCCTTGTCGAGCCCGTGCGTGTTCGCGTAGTAGAGCGCGCCCGGACCGAGGTTCCCCTGCGGCGGCGCCAGGCTCGCGTCGTCGGGCAGGCCGGCGAGGCGGACGTCCTGCAGCTCCGAGTAGACCGTCACGTGTGGCCACGTGCTCTTGATCCCGAATCGGAGCTGGTTGGCGAAGAAGTTGTACCGATTGGCGCCCGGATCCGTGACACCCTGCGGCGGACGGAACCAATCCACGAACTCGCCGCGGATTCGGTCGCTCAACGTGAAGCTGAAGTGACTGCTGAGCGCTTTGATGCGCTCGGTTGCCGCGTCGTCGGCCCGCGCGGTGCCTCCCAGCGCCAGCACGAGCAAGGCCACCATCCTCCATCGCGTCGGTCTCATCCGGTACCCCCCCATACGTCGACCTCGCCAGGTTGCCCCGGCGGCGCGGTACCGCCTGGCACGAGGTATTGAAGTGCGCAAGCCCCCCGCGTGCTCCATCAGATTGCCCTGCGGCTTCTCGCGGCGGCCGAGGACACGGAGCGTTTGCTGCGATCGCGTCGAGCGCCTCGACGCCGGTCGGGTCAGCGAGCTGACACCATCGCGGTGGCGGATTTGCTGGGTGGTGCGGGACGCCTCCTCAAGTGTCGGCGCCTTCTGGCCGATACCCCCGTCGTGCTCCACGTGTGCGCGACATGGTGACCGGCACCACGGGGACGCGGGCGGGCGAAAGCCTCTACGCGCAGCTTGGCGGCGCGCCGGCGATCGGCGCGGCGGTGGATCAGCTGGTCCGCCGTGTGCTCGCCGACCGGGAGCTGGTGTCGTTCTTCCTCGGCGTCGACATGGGAATCCAACGCCGCAAGCTGGAGCAGTTCCTCACGACGGCTCTCGGCGGACCGGCGATCTACCGGGGGCCGTCGATGCGAAAGGCACACGAGAACCTGCGGATCGAGAGTCGCCACTTCGACCTCATGGCGGGCCACCTCAAGGCGACCCTCGAGGCGCTGGGCGTCCCGGCCGGGCTGGTGGCGCAGACCATCGCCGCGGTAGCGCCGTTCAAGAACGAGGTCGTGAGCGCGCCGCGCGCGTGAGCGTGCCGGAGGACGAGGGAGTCGGTCGATGGCGATCAACGTGAAGACCCAGGTGCAGGCCGGGAAGGGGACCATCGCGCTCGAGGGGCGCTTCGACTTCACCGCGCACCGCGAGTTCCGTGCCGGCTACGAGCAGGTGCTGAGCGGGGAAAGCGTCAAGAGCCTGGACATCGACCTGCATCAGGTGTCGCACATGGACAGCTCGGCGCTCGGGATGCTGCTGCTGGTGCGCGAGCGGACCGACGCGGTGAAGTGCGAGATCGCGCTCATCAACTGCCCGCCCTCCGTCCGCAAGGTGCTCGAGATCGCGAACTTCCAGAAGCTCTTCCGCATCACCTGACGCGGACGCCTGGGGGCCCCGTGACTCGTCGTCTGAGGATCCTCTGCGCCGACGACGATCGGATCGTGCTGGTCACGGTCCGCCGGATGATCGAGCGCTTCGGTCACGAGGCGATCGTGGTCGCGAATGGCCGCGAGGCCGTCGACCGCTTCGGCGTCGAGCAGCCCGACGTCGTGCTGCTCGACGTGTCGATGCCCGTGATGGACGGCTACGACGCCTGCGCCGAGATCCGGCGCCTGTGCGGCGACCGGTGGGTACCGGTGGTGTTCCTGTCGAGCGCGTCGGAGAGCCGGGACCAGGCGCGTGGTCTCGATGCCGGCGGTGACGACTACCTCATCAAGCCGGTCGATCCCGTGCTGCTCGCGGCCAAGCTCCGTGCGATGGCGCGGATCGCGGACCTCCAGCAGACGCTGCGCGATCACGCGGAAGCGCTGGCGCGCTACCGGGCGGAGACCGAGGAGGAACAACGCCTGGGGCGCCACCTCATGGAGCGTCTCGTGCGCGTCGATCGCCTCAACGGGGGCGCCGTGCGGGCGTGGATCATGCCGGCGCTCGAGTTCAGCGGCGACGTGGTCTGCGCGGCTCGCACGCCGTCCGGCGTCCTGCACGTGTTGCTGGCGGACGGGACGGGGCATGGCCTCGGCGCGGCGCTCTCGGTGATGCCGGTCGTCGAGGCGTTCTACGACCTCACCGAGAAGGGCTTCTGGATCGAGACGCTGATCCGGCGCCTCAACAGCCAGGTGAAGACCCTGCTGCCGCTCGGGCGATTCGTCGCGGCGACGGTGGCCGCGATCGACGAGAGCCAGCGCACGATTCGCGTGTGGAACGGCGGCAACCCGCTGGCCGTGTTCGTCGCGAGCAGCGGGGTGGTGCTGTGTCGCTTCGAGTCGCGGCATCCGGCCCTCGGGATCTTCGGCGACGATCGGCTGGATACCACGACCGAGAGCTACTCCTGGACGGAGCCGGGCGAGTTCTTTCTCTGGTCGGACGGGCTCAGCGAGGCCGAGAACGTGGCCGGCGAGCAGCTCGGCCTGCCCGCGATCCTCTCGACCCTCGCGCAGGTGGGGACCACCGATCGGTTCGACGATCTCGTTGCCCGAGTCCAGCGCCACCTCCTCGGGCAGGTGGGCCAGGACGACGTGTCGGTGCTGCGGGTCGCGTGCGGGACGAGCCCGAGCTTCTTGGAGGCCGGGCCGGCGCCGGCGCCGGCCGAGGCCCCGGCCGCGACCGGCGACAGCCGCCTGGCGTTGCACGTCGGCGGCGGGAATCTCGCGAGCGCCGACGTGCTTCCGGTCGTGATCTTGTGGTTGGAGCAGCTCGGGGTCGGCCGACAGCATCGCGCCGAGTTCGGTCTGGTGGTGGCCGAGCTGCTGACGAACGCGCTGGACCACGGTGTCCTCGGCCTCGAGTCGGCGCTCAAGGCGGAGCCGGACGGGTTTGCGCGGTACGTCGAGCTACGCGAGCAGCGGCTCGAGGCGCTGCGGAGTGGGGCGGTGATGGTCGTCGTCGAGGCGCACGTCACGGCCGACGAGTCCCTGCTCGAGGTCTGGGTGCAGGACACCGGCCCCGGCTTCGACCACAGGCGGCTCGGGGTCGCCGAGGCGGCGCTCGATGCCGTCCAGCAGCGGTCCGGTCGCGGCATGGCGCTCGTGCGGCGGCTCTGCGAGCGGCTCGAGTACCTCGGGACGGGCAACGAGGTGCGCGCGGTCTACCGGTTGCGGTAAGACTACCGCATGACCGAGGACACGACGCCGATCCTGATCGGCGGAGGACAGATCACGCAGCGGGACGTGGACCCCGCGGGGGCCCTCGAGCCCCTCGATCTCATGGCGGAGGCGGCCCGGCGGGCGGCGGTGAACGCGGGCTCGGGTCCGGGGATCCTCCACGGGCTCGATACGATCGCCGTCGTCAACGTGTTCTGCTGGGACTACGGCAACGCGCCCCGACTCCTGGCCGAGCGTGTCGGCGCGCATCCGACGCGCGAGATGTACACGACGATCGGTGGCAATTCGCCACAATGGATCGTGAACGAGCTCGCGGGACAGGTCGCGGCGGGAACGGTGCGGTTGGCGCTCGTGGCCGGGGCCGAGGCGGTCTACACGCTCGCGCGATCGCGTCGGACGCAGGCGCGGCTGGCGTGGGCCAGCCACGCCGGGGAGCACGCGACCAGCGTGGGCGGGACCCAGCTCGGTACGAACGACTACGAGCTCACGCACAACCTCCAGTTGCCCGTGCAGATCTATCCGTTCTTCGAGAATGCGATCCGGGCCGCGCGGGGGTGGAGCCTGGCGCAGCACCGCCACGAGCTGGGCGCGCTCTGCGCGCGGTTCTCGGCGGTGGCGGCCGAGAACCCGCACGCGTGGTTCCCGCAGGCGCGGACCGCGGAAGAGATCGCCACCGTGACGCCCGACAACCGGATGATCGCGTTCCCGTACCCGAAGCGGATGAACGCGATCATCGACGTCGACCAGGGTGCGGCGGCGCTCGTCACGTCCGTGGCGACCGCCCGGGCGCTCGGGATCCCGCAGGAGCGCTGGGTCTATCTGCGCGGCGTCGCGGACGCGCACGACCACTGGTACGTGTCGGAGCGGGTGAGCTACCACACCTCGCCCGCGATCCGCGCCGCGGGGCAGGCCGCGCTCGCCATGGCGGGGCTCGACGTCGGGGAGGTCGACCACTTCGACCTCTACAGCTGCTTCCCGTCGGCCGTGCAGATCGGCCGCGACATGCTCGGCATCCCGCGCGACGATCCACGTCCGCTCACGGTGACCGGCGGCCTGCCGTACTTCGGCGGCCCCGGCAACAACTACTCGCTGCACGCCATCGTCACGATGCTCGACCGCGTACGCGATCGCCGTGGCAGCACCGGGCTCGTCAGCGCGCTCGGTTGGTTCCTCACCAAGCACTCGATCGGCGTGTACTCCGCCGCACCGCCGGCGGGTCCGTGGCGCCGGCCCGACCCGGCGGCTCCGCAGCGGCTGGTCGATGCGGACCCGAAGCCCGTACTCTGCATGGAGCCGAGCGGCGCGGCGACGATCGAGACGTACACCGTCGTCTACGGCCGGGACGGGACGCCGCTCGTCGGGCTCGTCATCGGCCGCCTCGCCGACGGGCGCCGCTTTCTGGCGTCGGCCCCCGACGACCGGGACGTGCTCGAGTCGCTGACGACCCGCGAGGCCGTCGGGCTTCCCGGTCACGCGTCGTGCCACGACCGCGTCGGGCGATTCGATCCGGCGTAGTCCTTTCGCTCAGCCCGGTTTCCGCGCCGAGACGGCGATGCTGGCCGCGGTCGTTGCCAGCTGCCGGGCGCCTTCGAGGCCGCCGACCGCCTTCAGGATGTCCGCGACCAACGGATCGTTGCAGTCGGCGCCCGCGATCAACGCACTGGCATCGGTGTCGCGGACGACCTCGACGTCGCAGAAGCCCGCGTCGGCGAGCAGGCGGAGGTAGTCGTCGCGCAGCGCCGCGCCGGCGACGCAGCCGACGTACGCTTCGATGCTGGTGCGCAGCGCCTCGGGGAGCGGGGCGTTCAGGACGATGTCGGACACGAGCAGCCGTCCGCCCGGCTTGAGCACGCGGTGGGCTTCGCGGAAGACCCGCGCCTTCTCGGGTGAGAGGTTGATCACGCAGTTCGAGATGATCGCGTCGACCGTGGCGCTCTCCACCGGAAGCGCCTCGATCATGCCCTGACGAAACTCGACGTTGGTCAGGCCGGCCCGCCGGGCGTTGTCGGTGGCCTTCGCGATCATCTCGGGGGTCATGTCGACGCCGATCACGCGGCCGGCGGGGCCGACGGCCGCGGCAACGAGGAACGCGTCGAAGCCGGCGCCGGAGCCGAGGTCGAGGACGGTGTCACCGGGACGCAGCGTGGCGAGCGCGGTCGGGTTGCCGCAGCCGAGGCCGAGGTTGGCGCCGGTCGGCACGGCCGCGATCTCGGCGTCGCCGTAGCCGATCGCGCGGGCCACCGCGGCGGGGTCGGGCCCGCAGCAGGACGTCGCTCGTTCGCCGTACCGCTTTCGAACGGCGACGCGGATCGTGTCGGGATGGAGCTCGGACATCGGGAACCTCCTTTTCCGTCAGCAGCACCCACAGCAGTCGAGGAAGGCCCGCAGCTGGTCGAGCAGGCGTCGGAGGCGCACGCCGTCGAGGCCGTAGTAGCGCTCGCGGCCGCGCTTGTCGTCGGTCACCAGCCCCGCCGTGTGCAGCACCTTCAGGTGGTGCGACACCGCCGGCCTCGTGAGGTGGAACTCGGCAGCGAGCTCCCCCACGTTGGCCTCACGGCAGCGCCCGCCCAGCAGGAACAGGATGCGCTGCCGGACGGGATCGCCGAGTGCTTGCAGGGCGCGCGCGAGATCGTGCAGCAGATCTGCGGGGGGCTCGGCAGCAGCGGTGGTGCGACGGGACGCCATGGGTGCTCGGGTCAATGTGTTTAAGTATTTAAACCAATCGTCTCGTTCGTGCAAGCCCCCCGCGGTCCGGGCGTCGGCCGCGCGGGGATCACGGTCCGGTCGGTGCGATCGCGAGCACGTCGAGCGCGAGCGGTCCGCTGCAGCGGGTCCCGAGCCGGACGAGGCCGGACGCGTCCCCGGCGGGCGTGCCCGCCGGGACGATCACGAGCCCCGCCGCCGCGGCCCGCGCCGCTGCGCCGAGCGCCGCTTTGTCGGCGCCGCGCGGGCGCAGCGCGAAGCGCGTGCCGCAAACCCAGGCGATCCGCCCGTCGTCGGCGAGGATGGCCGGCGGCGGCGTGCTGCTGCGGGTCGCGACGAACGCGCAGACGTCGCGGTAGCACGCCTCCTCGTCGCGCTGCGGTGGCCACAGGTCCTGTGCGAGGAGCCCCGCGACGACCGCACCCGCGACGCCGTAGCGGGCGGCGGCCGGCAGCCCGCCGGCGCGCGCGGCCGCCGCGAGACGTGCGAGCCCCGGCGTCACCCACGGCAGCAGCAGGGGGACGAGCGGCACGACGTATCGCTTGCCCGGTGCGAGGATCGGGATGCCGAGTGTGAACACGGCGAGCGTCGCGAGCACGAGGCCGCGCGCGCGCCGGGTCGCCGGGACCGAGGCCGCGAGCCCGAGCGCGAGCGGCACGACGAGCACCCAGTGCGTCGCACCGAGGTCGTACTCGATCTGCCGGGCGAGGGCGCGTGGGTACACCGCGAGAAAGGCCCCCGGGTGGTGGACGAGCAGGGCGGCGATCCCGCCGGCCGCGACCCCGTACTTGCGCAGCACGACCGGGGCCTCCTTCCCCGACACGGCCCACGTTCCGGTGTCGAGACGCACCGCGAGCACGACCGGGAGCGCGACCAGCGCTGCGGCGGCGAGCGGCACGAGCGCGCGACGCAGGCGTGCGCCGCTCGCGGCACCCCACGCGCCCGCCAGCGCGGCGAGCGGCACGAGCGCGATCCCCTCGGCGCGGGCGAGCGCCGCGACGGCGCCGACGAAGCCGCCGAGCGCGAGCCGCACCGTTGCGGGGGCCGCACCCGGGAGCACCAGGAGCGCCCAGAGACCGACCAGCGCCGCGTAGAGGCTCTCGGCCAGCACCTCGGCGCTCGCGTGGACGAGGCCGGGATGCACGGCCGCCAGTGCCGCCGCTCCAATGCCGGCCCCGTCTCCGAGGATCGCAGTACCGAGGCCGCCGGCGAGGGCGACGGTCGCGACACCGGCGGTGTACGACACTGCGCGCCCCGCGGTGTCCCACTCGAGACCGAGCGTGTGGGCCGCGCGAACTGCCGCCGGGTAGAGCGGCGGGTAGTATCCCGCAAGCGCCGCACGCCAGTGGCCGGCGCCGATCTCGTCGCGGGCGATGCGCAGCAGCGCGGGGCTGTCGGCGTGGAGGAAGGGCGCCTCGAGGAGGCGCGCGCCGCGCACGCCGGCACCCGCGAGCACGCAGGCGAGGAGTGCGGCGCGCCGGCGTCCGGCGGTCACGCGGCTTGCGGCGCGGGACGGCGCGACATGTCGGCCCCCTATAGCGGCGATCCCGCGTCGCCCGCAACCCTTGAATCCCCGGTGAGCAGCGTCTAGCGTGTCCGCGGTGAACGCTTCGACCGCGCTCCTGGGACGATCACTCCCCGCGCTCGTACACGTGCAGGCCGAGATCCCCGAGACGCATCCGTCCGCGTCGGTGCTCGGCACGACGCGCATGGGCTCGGGTACGGTCGTCGACTCCGCGGGCCTCGTGCTCACGGTGAGCTACGTCGTGCTCGGCGCGCGGGAGGTGCGCGTCGTCTTCCTCGATCAGTCGAGCCACGTTGCCGAGGTCGTGCGCTGGGACGTCGTCTCGGGGCTGGCGCTGCTGCGGCTGCCCGAGAGCGGGGTGCCCGCGTTGCCGATCGGCCGCTCGACCGACCTCCAGCTCGGGGACGACGTGTTCATCCTCGCGAGCGTCGGCCCCGACGGCGCCCGCGTGTCGACCGGCAACGTCACCTACCTCGGCCCCTACGACGCGAACTGGGAGTACGTGCTCGACCGCGCCGTCATGGCGAGCGCGATGAACCCGGGCCTCGGCGGCGGGCCGTTGCTCGACCGGCGCGGGACGGTCGTCGGCGTCGTCTCGCTCAACCTGAACGACATCGGCCGCTTCTCCCTCGCGATTCCCGCCGAGTGCTACGGCGACGCCCGCGACGCGTTCGCGAGCGGCGACGGGCAGGCAATGCGCACGCGGCCGTGGCTCGGGATCTTCTGCCAGATGCTCAACCATCACGTCGTGATCGCCGGGCTGCTCCCGGGAGGCCCCGGGGAGCAGGCCGGGCTGCGCATGGGGGACGTCATCCTCGCGGTGGACGGCCAAGACGTTGCGGACCGCGCGACGCTCTACCGCCGGCTCTGGGCGCGGCGGCCGGGCGAGTCGGTGACGCTCCGGGTGCACCGCGGCCGGACCGAAACCGACGTGACGTTCGCCTGCGGCGACGTCGCGGAGTTCTTCGCGTAGGCCGTGCGGGCCTCGATGCCGCTCGGCGACTTCGTCGTCGCCTACCTCCAGAAGATCGGCGTCACGCACCTCTTCGGGATTCCCGGCGACCTCGTCCTGCGACTCTTTTTGCGGTTCGCCAAGCCGCGCGGGCTCGACGTCGTCACGCTCTCACACGAGCCGGGCGTCGGCTTCGCCGCCGACGGATACGCACGGGCGACCGGCCGCATCGGCGTCGCCTGCGTCACGTACGGTGCCGGCGGGCACAACATGGTGAACCCGGTCGCCGGCTCGTTCTCCGAGCGGGTGCCGGTCCTCGTCGTCAGCGGTGGTCCGGGCGAGGAGGAGCGGCGCGTCTCACTCATCCACCATCAGGCGAAGGAGGTCGAGTCCCAGTACCGTATCTTCCGGGAGGTCACCTGCGCGGCGGCGGTCCTCGACGACCCACGCACCGCGGCGGAGATCGTGCACCGGGTCGTCGACACGGTCTGGCGGGAGCAGCGACCCGGCTACCTCGAGATCCACCGCGACATGGTCGAGCGCCGCGTTCCGGTGCCGCGCGAGCTCCTCGAGTGGGACGGACTCCTCCACTTCGAGCGCTCGGACGAGCGCAAGGTCGACGAAGCGGTGCGGGAGGCAGCCGAGCGCATCAACGCTGCCCGGCGGCCGTTCACCGTCGTCGGCATCGAGACCTACCGCTACAACATCCAACGCGAGGTGCAGGCGCTCGCCGAGAAGATGGGCGCGCCGGTGGCGACGAACGCGCTGTCGAAAGGCGCCTTCCCGATGGACCACCCGCTCCACATGGGGGTGCACATCGGGCGCATTTCGCCGCCGCCGATCGTGCGCCGGGTGGACCGCGCCGACCTGATCGTGAGCCTCGGCACGCCGCTCACCGACATGGAGCTCGGCGGTCGCGCGCCGCAGATCCGTCGGGACCGGTCCGTGTGGGCCGTCGACGGGCGCGTGGACGTGAGCTTCCACACGTACACGGACGTGCACGTCCCGCACTTCGTGCGCGGCCTGCTGAAGGCGCGGCTGCGCCGCCATCGCGAGCGGGTCCGGTATTGCGACAACCTGCCGCCGGCCTCCCGGCCATCGCCCACGCTGCGGGTCACCGAGATTCTCCAAGAGGTCAACCGGTTTCTGCGCGATCGCCGTGGGTACGCGGTCGTCGCCGAGTCGGGCGACATGCTCTTCGCCGGGCTCGACGTGCGGGTGCCGCGCGGCGGGGCGTACCTCGCGCAGGGGTTCTACGCGTCGATGGGGTTCGGGGTCCCGGGCGCGCTCGGCGCGCAGCTCGGGAGCGGGCAGCGCCCGCTCGTCCTCTGCGGTGACGGCGCGTTCCAGATGACGGGGCCCGAGATCGCGCAGGCGCCGCGTCACGGTCTCTCGCCGATCGTCCTCGTCGTGAACAACGGCGGCTGGCAGATATTCCGGCCGGTGGTGCCGCGCACGGATCTGCTCGCGGTGCCGCCGTGGCCGTATGCCCGGCTCGCCGAGGCCTGGGGCGGGCGCGGCTTCCGCGTGACGCGCGCCGATGGGCTGCGGGCCGCGCTCGCGGAAGCCGCGGAGATCGACGGCTTCGTGGTGATCGAAGCCTGCATCGACGCGGACGACCACTCCCCGGTGTCCACGAAGTACATCCAGGCTCCGCCCGCCGGGGCCGGAGGGAAAGACATGATCGCGCCCTCGACGCCGGTACGACGACCTCGTGCGGGACTTCCGGTGGCAGGTCCCGGAGGAGTTCAATTTCGGCGCGCTGGTCGACGCGTGGGCGACGGACCGGTCGCGCGTCGCGCTCTACTGGGAGGACGAGGCCGGTCACACCGCACGGCTCACGTTCTGGGACGTGAAGACCGCGTCGAACCGGGTGATGAACGCGCTCGCCGGGCTCGGCGTTGGCCGCGGTGACCCGGTGATGGTCATGCTGCCGCGCGTGCCGGCGTGGCACGCGACGATCGTCGGGGCCCTCAAGCTCGGGGCGCTCGTGATCCCGTGCACGGCGTCGCTGCGGGCGAAGGACATCGCGTATCGTGCGCGGCACAGCGGCGCGCGTGCGATCGTCACGACGGTGGAGCAGACGGCCGAGGTCGACGCTGCGCTCGGCGAAGGCGCCGAGCTGCCGGTGCGCATCGCGCTCGGTGGTGCCCCCGCCGGCTGGCACGATTTCGACGGCGTGTGCGCGCGGGCGTCGGGGACCGGCGTCGCCGCGCGCACGCGGACCGACGAGCCGGCGCTCTGCTTCTACACGTCGGGGACGACGAAGGACCCGAAGGCCGTGCTGCACACGCACGCGTACCCGTTCGCGCACCGTTACACCGGCGAGTACTGGCTCGACCTGCGCCGCACCGACCTCCACTGGACGACCTCGGACACCGGCTGGGCGAAGGCGGCCTACGGCGTCATCTTCGGCCCGTGGATGCTCGGCGTCCCGGTGTTCCTGTTCGACGGGCGCTTCGACCCGGAGCGCGAGCTCGACCTGCTCGCGCGCTACGAGATCACCACCTTCTGCGCGCCGCCGACCGAGTACCGGCTGCTCGTGAAGCAGAACCTCGCGCGCCGCCGGCTGCCCTACCTGCGCCATTGCGTGGGCGCGGGCGAGCCGCTCAACCCCGAAGTGATCCACGCCTGGCACGACGCCTTCGACCTCCTGGTGCACGACGGCTACGGCCAGACCGAGTCGACCATCCTTGCCGCCAATCTCCCGGGCATGCCGATCCGTGCCGGGGCGATGGGAAAGCCATTCCCGGGCCACGACCTCCGGGTGCTCGGCGACGACGGCGCCGAGGCCGCGCCTGGTGACATCGGCGACCTCGCGCTGCGCGGCGCGCCCCCGTCGCTCTTCCGCGAGTACTGGAAGAGCCCGGAGGAGACCGCCGCCTGCCGGCGCGGCGAGTGGTACCGCACCGGCGATCGCGCGAAACGCGACGAGGACGGTTATCTCTGGTTCGTCGGCCGTGCCGACGACGTCATCATCTCGGCCGGCTACCGCATCGGGCCGTTCGAAGTGGAGAGCGCGCTGCTCGAGCACCCCGCGGTGGTCGAGTCCGCGGTCGTCGCCAGTCCCGACGCCACGCGCGGCGAGATCGTCAAGGCGTTCGTCGTGCTGCGCCAGGGCCACCTGGCCGGCGCCGCGCTCGTGCGCGAACTGCAGGAGCACGTGAAGCGCGTCACCGCGCCGTACAAGTATCCGCGCGAGGTCGAGTTCGTCGCCGAGCTGCCGAAGACCCCGAGCGGGAAGATCCGTCGCGTCGAATTGCGCGAGCGCGAGCGCCGCGCGAAGGCGGGCGCTCAGGCCGGGACCGCACCGCGGTAGAACGCGAGCGTCCCGAACACCGTCATCCAGCGTTCGGTCTCGGCGACGTCGGCGAAGCCCGCGTCGGCGAGCAGGGTGGGCAGCCGGCCCGCGAGGTTCGCCTCGGTGCGGTCGGCTCCGTCGAGCAGTTGCACGCCGCGCGATGCGAGCCACATGAGCGCGTTCTGTGGCGGGCCCCAGTCGGCCACGTGCAGCTCACCGCCGGGACGCAGCAGCGTCCGGACGGCCCGCAGCGCGGTGCGTTTCTCGGCCGTGGTGAGGTGATGGAGGACGAGCGTCGACAGCACGCGATCGAAGCTGGCAGCGGGGAAGGGCGGGGCGAACGCCATCCCCTCGCAAATTACGACGTCGACGCCCGCGGTCGCCACCTTCGTGCGTGCGATCGCAAGGACCTGCGGGTCGCCGTCGAGCCCGACGACGATTGCCTGCGGGCAGGCCTGCTTCACCAGGATCGCGAGCGTCCCGGTGCCGCACCCGAGGTCGAGCACCGCGTGCCCAGGCTCGATGTGAGCCTGGGCGATCAGGTGTCGCTTGAAGGCGTCCTCGCGCAGCGTGGCGCGCAGCAGCGGGTCGTAGAAGCGCGTGAGCCAGTCGAGGCCCAGGGCGGGCACGTAGGACGACTGGGTCGCGGCCGGCGGCATCACGCCGATCATGGCGCATCCCGCGGGTTCGTGGGAAGCAGGGCACGTGCCAGCGTGACGAGTGGTATCGCGGCAAGACCGATGCAGCTGGGAGCCGCTCGCCCGAGCGGTCTTTCGATTTCCCTTGACGTGGGGGGACCCCGAGGCTATCTTGCGCGGCCAAGCCGCGTGGCTCCCCTCCGATCCTACCGCGCGGCCGTCGAACCACGCGAGCGAATTCTCGCACATCTGAATGTATCCGAGCAGGACTTCCCCGGCCCCACGGCCGTCGAAGCCGGCATCGGATACCCGGGTGAGGCCCCTCAGTGAAGCGGACGGCAAAGCGAGCCGAAGACAAGAAGGGGAGCCCGCAGGAATCCCGGCCGCGTCCGTCGCGGTCGGCGTCCGGTGGAGCTCCAGAGGCGACCGGTCCCGAGGACATCGATCAGGTCGTGTCCATGTTGGGCGACATGGACATCGACGTCGATACGGTCGACGAGACCCCGCTGCCGGAGGAGCCCACCGAAAAGGCCGAGGCCGAGTGGGTCGAGGAGCCGGTCGAGCAGGAAGAGGTGGAACGGGCGCCCGGCGAGACCGCCGACCCCGTTCGCATGTACCTGCAGGAGATGGGCAACGTCCCCCTTCTCACGCGTGAGGAGGAGGTCGCGATCGCCAAGGAGATCGAGGCGGGGGAGAAGGACGTTCGCGAGGGGGTCTTCGCCCTCGAGGTGTCGCTCCAATACGTCCTCGACCTGGGCGAGCGTGCCCGGCACGGCGAGGTCGATGCGCGCCACGTCTTCGGCGACGACGAGCAGGACGCCGCCCAGTCGGCCGAGGTTGCCGAAGGGAAAGAGGACAAGCGGACCGAGGCCTTCCTCAAGCAGGCCGGCAAGCTCCGCCGCCAGGTGACCGAGCGGGAGAAGCTCCAGGAAGAGTACGGCAAGGCCAGGACCTCGAAGAAGCGCCGCGAGGCGATCGAGAAGCGCCTCGAGACCATTGCCGCCAACGTGCGCGAGACCCTGCTCGAGTCGAAGATCGGGGCCAAGCACATCAACACCATCGTCGAGAAGCTCAAGGCCGCGCAGAAGCAGATCGACGACGAGCAGTTCAAGATCAAGCGCTGGGAGGACCGGCTCGGGCACCCCGCCGCGGAGATCCTGAAGCATGCGGCCAGGCTCCGGGGCGAGGACAAGGACGCGAGCCGCGCGGCCGCCCGGGTGTTCAAGGTCCCGGCGGTGCAGGTGCTCGACGCCGCCGAGGTCATCCGCAACGCCCGGCGGGAGATGCTGGAGTCCACGCGCGACTTCCACCTCACCCCGGAGGCGTTGCGCGAGCATCTCGGTGCCATCCGTCGCGGCGAGGTGAAGGCCTCGGAGGGCAAGCGGCGTCTGATCGAGGCCAACCTCCGGCTCGTGGTCTCGATCGCCAAGCGCTACACGAACCGCGGCCTCGGCTTCCTCGACCTCATCCAGGAGGGCAACATCGGGCTGATGCGTGCGGTCGAGAAGTTCGAGTATCAGCGCGGGTACAAGTTCTCGACGTACGCCACTTGGTGGATCCGCCAGTCGGTGAGCCGCGCCATCGCCGACCAGGCGCGGACCATCCGCATCCCGGTCCACATGATCGAGACCATCAACAAGGTCATCCGGACGTCACGCTACCTGGTCCAGCAGTACGGCCGCGAGCCCTCCGCCGAAGAGATCGCGCAGCAGATGGAGATGCCGGCGGACAAGGTCCGCAAGGTCCTCAAGATCGTGAAAGAGCCGGTCTCGCTCGAGACGCCGATCGGCGACGACGAGGAGAGCTCGCTCGGCGATTTCGTCGAGGACCGCCAGACGCTCTCGCCGGCCGATGCAGCCATGGCCCTCTCGCTCGAGGAGCAGACCCGCAAGGTCCTCGCGACGCTCACCCCGCGCGAGGAGCAGATCCTCCGCCTGCGCTTCGGCATCGGCGAGAAGTCGGACTATACGCTCGAGGAAGTGGGCCAGCGGTTTGCCGTGACCCGCGAGCGCATCCGCCAGATCGAGGCCAAGGCGCTGCGCAAGCTGCGCAGCCCGCAGCGGGCGCGCACCCTCGAGACGTTCGTCGGCCGACAGTAGGTCGCGGAGCGTTCAGCGCGGCGGCGTGCGCACGAGCTGGCCGTCGCGCAGCCCGGCGGCGTCGTTCGCGACCAGACGCTCGGTGCCGGTCAGCCCGGCCGTGACCTGAACGCGGTCGCCGTACGTGCCGCCGAGCGTGACCGGTGTGCGCCGCACGACGTCGCCGTCGATCACCCAGACGAGGGACGTCCCCGCGTCCTCGCGCACCGCCCCGCGAGGCACGAGGAGCGCACCACGAACCGTCGCCTCGATCTCCTTCATGAACGTGACGCGCGCGCTCATGTCGGGCCAGAGGTACTCGTCGGGCTTCTCGATCTGCACCTCGACCCGCAGCGTTCCCTTCTGCCGGTCGATCTGCGGGTAGATCTTGACGACGTGCGCACCGTAGCGGCGGTCGGGATAGGCGTCGGGAATGACCTCGGCGCGCTGGCCCATTGCGACCTTGGCCAGCTCGCTCTCGGTGACGTCGACCTGGCCGCGGAGATCCTCGAGGTTGGCCATGCGGATCAGGTCGCCCGAGCCCGAGAAGCCGCCCGGGACCGCGATCTCGCCGACCTCCTTCACCTTGGAGAGGATCACGCCGCCGCGCGGCGCGCGCAGCGTCGTGTATTCGAGGTCGACGCGAGCTTTCGCCAGCTCGGCCTCCGTCTGGCCGACGGCGGCGTCTGCCGCGCGTGCCTCCGCCCGGCGGACGTCGAGCTCCTCGCGTCCGACCACCCCCTGCGCGTGAAGCTGCTCGGCGCGCGTGAGCTGGGCGCGGCGCAGCTCCGCAGCCGCCCGCGCGCTCGCGAGCGCCGCCTCCGTGCGCCGGACCGCGGCCTCGTACTGCCGCGCATCGAGCTGGACCAGCGAATCGCCCGCCTTCACGTGGTCGCCTTCTTCGACGAGATAGCGTTCGATCCGGCCGGGTACCGTGACGCCGATGGCGATGTAGCGGTCGGCGCTCACGACGTAGCCGGCGCCGGAGAGCACGGGGACCGCGGCGGCCTGACCCGGGGTGGCGCTGGACACGACCGTCGGCTGCACGACCTCGACCGCCACGGCACGGCTGGCGGCCGTTTGTCGCCAGGCGAACGCGGCGACGAGCACCAGCGCCGCGCCGGCCGCGATCCACGTGCCGCGGCGCCGCCGTCGTGCGGGGGCGAGGTCGCGGCGCTCGAGGCGCAGCGCGGCCAGCTCGGGCCTGGACTCGATTGTCGGCTCGACCATGGTGGCGCCGCATCATGCGGGAGCCGGGCGACTAGAGCAACGCGTCCTGTCAGCCGAGAAGCGCCGCGCTATCGCGAGACACGCCGTCGCTTCCCTGTGGTACGTCACGGGCGGGGTCGAACGGGTCGTCGATCGCGTGCTGCGGCTCGTGCGCGCTCGCTCGTGGTCCGAGGATGGGCGGCGCGGCGATATGGTAGCGGCCGTGCTTCTCACCCCCGATGGCGGGCGGGCGTGAGCCCGCCCGCCGCGAGGCGGTTCTGGTGGCGCAGACCAACCATCTGCCGACCTACAAGGCGGTGCGCAGGATTCCACGCTACCAGCGATGCACCGTGGGTACGGATCTGCGGGAGGGTGCCCGGCGGGTGCTGAAGCTGGTCGTGCGGGCCAACGCACGAGCCGACGAGGCCCCGGTCCTCCTGGAGGTGCGGGAGGAGGTGGAGGCATCGAAGGCCGTGCTGCTCCCGTCCGGGCTCCCCCCCCCTCACGCTCGGTGCAGCGCGTCCACCACGCGCAGCCGCGCCGCCCGCCACGCCGGAGCGAGGCCGCCGAAGAGCCCGATGGCCAGCGCGAAGCCGAGCCCGAGCAGGATCCCGCCGCTCGACGGCGCCAGCGTGACGGTCGCCACGCTGAACGTCATGAGCCCGAAGGCCACGCCGGCGAGCAGCGTGTTCACCGCGAAGATGCCGAGGCCCGCCAGCGCGAGCCCGGTGACGAATCCGCCGCCGGCCAGCAGGAGCGACTCGGCCAGGAACGAGGTGAGGATCGCGCCCTGCCCGAAGCCGAGCGCACGCAGCGTACCGATCTCGGAGGTGCGGCCCGCCACCGCGGCGTACATGGTGTTGGCGGCGCCGAACGTGGCGCCGATCGCCATGATCACCGCAAGCGTCAGCACGAGTACGTAGAGCGAGTTCGCGGTGTCGGCCTGCTCGCGGTAGTAATCCTCCTCGGGCTTGGCCTCGAGCGCGAAGCGGGCGTCGGCGGCGATGCGGTCGATGAGGGAGCGGCGGTCGGCGCCGGGTGCGACGGTGAGCCGCACGCTCGAGTAGCCGGTGCGCCGCGTGTCGTCCTGGACGTCGCGCACGTCGGCCCAGATCTCGCTGTCGAAGGCGGTGCCGCCCGAGTCGAAGACGCCGACCACCGTCCAGCGGCGCCGGCCGAACTCGATCGGGCTTCCGAGCGCCACGCCCGCGTAGCGCGCGAGGACCCCGCGGCCGACGACGACCTCGCCCATCTTGGGCTGGAAGAAGCGGCCGGCGGCGAGGTGGACGCTGCGGTGGACGCGCAGCGCGGCGTCCGGCGCCACGCCGCGGACGAGCACGTTCTCACGCGAGCCGCTGCGCGTGCGCATGAACGGCTGGTTCACGATCTCGGTCGACGCGATCGGCTGTCCCTCGGGTGTCTGCGCCACGCCGGTCATGACGCGCACGGCCTGCGCGGCGTCGCGGGTGATGAAGCTCGAGCCGTCGTTGGTCGAGCCCTTGCGCATCACGATCAGGTTGTCGGGCTCGCCGGTCGCGACCAGCATGTGCTTGAGCCCGCCCACCAGCGCCGCCAGCAGGATCGTCACCGCGACCACCAGCGCGATGCCGCCCGCGGTGAAGGCGCTCGTCCAGCGGCGCACGAAGAGGTTGCGGACCGGGTACTGGAGTGGGATCGCCATCCGATCAGAACAGTCGGCGGAAGGCCTCGACGACGTTGAGCTGCGCGCCGTTCCACGCGGGCACCGCTCCGGCGACGAAGCCGACGACGATCGCCACCGCGACGCCCTCGACTGCGATCGTGGGCGTCATCGCAAAGCTCGAGAGCGGGCCCAGGAGCCGGTCCCCGCCGGTCACGCCGGCGTTGCGCAGCCAGGTGAGGATGCCGTAGGCCGTGCCGGCACCGACCACGCCGCCGGCGAAGCCCTGCAGGGTCGACTCGGTCAGCAGCACGCCGAGAATCGCCCGCCGCTGGAACCCGAGGCTCTTCATCACGGCGATCTCGCCGAGCCGCTCGCGCACGCCCATCGCGCTGGTGTTGGCCGCGATCAGCACGACCGCGAGCACCACGAGGAAGCCGACGGCGAGGATGATTCGGACGAGGCCCGCGAACGTGTCGGTGAAGCCCTTGAAGAAGGACTTCTCGGTCTCCGCGGCCGTTTCCGCCTCGGAGTTGCGGAACAGGTCGTCGACTGCCCGCATGACGCCGTCGACGTTGGCGGGTGAGTCGGCGCGCACCCAGATCATGCCGACGCCCGGCGCGCCCGTGCGCGGATAGCCGGGTCGCGGCAGCAGCGACTCGTCGAGGTACTTGTAGTTGAACCACATCACCACCGGGTTGCCCGGGGCGCTGGCGGGGATCTCGCCGACGATCTGGAAGGTGAGGTCGACCGGGAACACCGTGCCCTTCAGCGTGATCTCCTGGCCCACTTTCCAGCCGAACTTGCGCATCGTCTGCCAGCCGACGATCGCGGCGTTGCGGATCTTGCGGAACTTGGCGAGCGCCTCGGGGTCGATGTGGTAGTCCGGCCACATCTCGGCGGCGGTATCCGGATCGATCGCGAAGTTGGGGAACATGTTCTTGGGCTCGTCGTAGATGCCGCCGAACCACGAGTAGTGGTTCACGACCTGGACGTGGGGCACGCTGCGGACCTTGGCGATGAAGGCGGCGGGCAGCCAGTAGGTGAGGCCCGCCTTGTGGTGCACGGAGACGCGGACGTCGGAGGTGGCGCGGTCGAGGATGCGGTTGAGCGTGTCGGGCAGCGTGAGCACGGCGCACACGAGGAAGATCGAGAGCGCGATCGAGAAGGTCGTGAGCGCCGTGCGCAGCGGGTGGCGCCAGAGGTTGCGCCAGACGAGCAGCGTCCAGGTCATCCGGCCGCCACGCGCTCGCCGGCGTCGACGAGGAGGCCCTTGTCGAGCCGGATGATGCGGTCGACGAACCGCTCGGCGCGCGGATCGTGCGTGACCATGACGACGGTCTTGCGGAAGGCGCGGTTGAGCTCCTGGAGGAGGCCGAGGACGTCGGTGGCGCTCTTCGCGTCGAGGTCGCCGGTGGGCTCGTCGGCGACCAGCAGGTCGGGGTCGGTGACGATCGCCCGCGCGATGGCGACGCGCTGCTGCTCGCCGCCGGAGAGCTGCCTCGGCCGGTGGTGCAGGCGGGCGGCGAGCCCGACGGCCCCGAGCGCGACCTCGGCGCGTCGCCGGCGCTCCGACCGCGACAGATCCGTGAGCAGCAGCGGCAGCTCGACGTTCTCGAGCGCCGTGAGCACCGGGAGGAGGTTGAAGAACTGGAACACGAGGCCGACGTGTCGCGAGCGCCAGGCGGCGAGTTGGTCTTCGTCGAGGCGCGAGAGCGCCTGACCGGCGACGACGACCTCGCCGCCGTCGGGTTGGTCGAGGCCGGCGAGCAGGTTGAGCAGCGTCGACTTGCCGGATCCCGACGGGCCCATGAGGGCGACGAACTGCCCGGCCGGGATGTGGAGGCTCACATGCTCGAGCGCATGGACCACGTCCACCCCGCGGCGGTAGAGCCGCGTGACGTCACGAACCTCGATCATCGGCTGGGGAGCTTAGCAAGGCGTTCGCGCCAATGCAGGTCCGGGCTCAAGTTCCGGCGCCGACCTGCCGACAACCAGAGCCAGGGAGGTCTCGCCATGACCAACGCCATTGGGACCGGACAGGATCCCGCCCTCGAGCCCGCCGCCGCGGCGTCGAAACAGTCGGACGCCAGCGTCGCCGCGCTCAAGAAGGCCCAGGAGGTTCAGGAGACGCAGGGCCGCGACGCCGTCAAGCAGATCGAGGCAGCGGGCGAGGTGGCACCCGCGCCGCCGGAGCCGGATAGGGGCCATCGGGTCGACAAAGTCGCGTAGCAGCCCGCGTTGACTCGCAGGGCACCGGGGGCGATGGTGCGCCCCATGCCCGGCGATCGCGAGCCCGCCGTTCCGCTCCCGTCGAGCACGGTGATTCTCCTGCGGGAGGACGCCGGGGGCGACGGGGCGTTCTCGGTGCTCCTGTTGGAGCGCCATGGGAGCATTGCGTTCCCGGGCGCCCACGCCTTTCCGGGCGGCGTCGTCGACCCCGGCGACGAGGACGCGCCTGGTGCGGAGCTGCCGCGCGAGCAGCGCTGGGCGCCATCCGAAGAAGGCGACGGGCCGCCGCACGCCCTACGCTATTGGGTGGCGGCGGTGCGCGAGCTGTTCGAGGAGGTGGGCATCCTGCTCGCCGAGCGCCGCGGCGCACCCCTGGTCGGCCCGCTGCCGGACGACGTGCACGCGCTCCGTGCCCGCTTACACCGGGGCGAGTCGTTCGGCCGGCTCCTGGCCGAGTCCGGGCTCCGGCCTGCGACCCATGCCCTGCACTACTTCGCGCGCTGGATCACGCCGCGCATGAACCCGCGGCGGTGGGACACGCGCTTCCTCGTCGGACGTCTTCCCGAGGGGCAGGAGGCGATCGTCGACGGCACCGAGACGGTGAGCTGCGCCTGGTTCACGCCGCGCGCGGCGCTCGCGGCCTACGAGGAGGGTCGCATCCAGCTCATTCCGCCGACGGTGCTCACGCTCGACGACCTCGCGCGCTTCGCGTCGGTCGACGCGGTCGTGGCCGACGCGCGGGCGCGGATCGTCCGTGCGGCGAGCCCGGAGGTCGTCCTCGCCGGTGCCGAGCCGACGATGGACTACCCGGCGATCCCGGGGCCCGTCGGCCGCCGCGGCCGTCGCCTGGTGCTGCGCGACGGGCGCTGGCGGCCGGTCGCGGAGTAGCGCGCGGCCGGGTCAGGAGGCTGGCTCGCCACGCGCGGATATCGACCTTGGCGGCGCCCCCCTCGGCGTTTCGTACCCCGACCGGGCTTGGAGACCCGGCATCGCGAGGACCGTGCTGCTCGCGACCAGTACGAGGACGATCCCTGCCGCCGCGATGGAGCCTGGCCGCGGTGGTAATGGGCAGAGCTTGGGTTTGGTGCCGAAACACACGCCGATGACCGTCGAGCGGCGCACCACGAAGTGGTAGACGGCGAGCGTGCTGCTCACGGATGCGACGAGGATGAGCGCAAACTTCGCTCCGATGCCCAGCGGCAGCTGGATGATGGCGTAGCCCGAGAGCACGATGGCGACCTGGTGCAGGATATAGACGGGGAACGCCGATTCGCGGAGATAGCCGAGCTCGAGGCGCGCCGAGGGCCGAAATGCGCGCCCGAGTCCGAGTAGCGCGATGACGAAGCACCATCCGGCGAGAGCCGAGCCGGCGAGCACCACCCACGGCGCCGTGAACAGGCGCAGGAGCGCCGAGAGCAGGAGGCCCGAGACGGCCGCACCGACGAGCAGCGCCCGCTTCCACTCCCGGTGGACGACTCGCTCGAGCGCCGGCTGGCTGCCGAGGATGACGCCAGCCAGCAGGTAGACGCTGTAGTACGCGACGTTCGCCCAGTCGTTGTAGAGGTTCTGAATTCCCGGCCAGCGCTCGCGCAAGGTGAGCTGGATCACCGCGAGGGGGACGGCCGGTGCGTACACCCAGAGGACACCTGGTTGCTTCAGGCGGGGCGCTCGACGGCCGAGCCATACGATCAGCGGCAGATAGAGCAGCGAGAAGGTGAAGAGATACGCGATGAACCAGAGATGGGACCAGGAAAAACGATCGAGTCGCGTGAAGAAGGTAGGCAGGAACTCGAGGAACGTTTCGTGGAACGGCGGCGCCACGGCGAGGGGCGACGGGATGACCATGCGAAAGGATTCTTGGAGCTCGGTGCTCACGCGAAGCCCCGCGTGATTCAGGTCGAGGCCGCTCTTGAGCTCGATGAACTTGATGATGGGACCAAAGAGCGCGACGCCGGCACAGAGGGGGATGAGCAGCTTCCAGACGCGCTCCCGGAGGTAGCCACGGGTCCCGCGGACGGCAAGCGACGCTTGGGTCGACCAGCCCGCGAGGAGAAAGAAGAGCGGCATCTGCCAGAGTCCGATGAAGCCACAGAGGACGAGCATCCCGAGCGACAGGTCTGCATTCCGGATGTGGTAGAAGGGCGCCGGGTTGAAGACCATCGCGCCGTGGAAGACGAACAACAGGTAGGTCGCGCCGACACGAAGCCAGTCGATATCGTCGCGACGGGACGGTGTGCTCGCATGCATCGCGGTCACTCCTTTGCGAGGGCCCGCACGACGAACTGGACCACCGTGTCGCAGGCGACGTCGTCCGGGATGGGGTCGGGCCGCGAATCCCAGTGGCGATGCACTGCCCAGTAGACGGTCGTTTCGAGAATGAGCCGTGCGGCGGCCTTCACGTTCGGCACCGAACGCAGGGCGCCCTGCTCGATTCTCGCCTCGAGGTAGCTCGATAACTGCGCGAGGAGCCCGCCCCTCGCGCCCTCGAACCACAGGGCCGCAAGCTCGGGGTAGTCGCGAGCGGAGCGGTCGAGGAGCTTGATGCCACAGCGGTTCCGAGCGAGCTGCGCGTAGAGCTCGCGAACGATGGCCTCGAGCTCCTCGGGGGCGTTTGTCCCCGGTTTGTGCGCGCGTGCGTTCGCGAGCGCCGGAATGACCCGGTTCTGTGCGAGGCGGGTGCGGACGTAGCGGAGGGTCGCGCCCGGCTTGGGGGTGCGGACGGGGAAGGATGGCGGGGCGCTGCGCCACTCGTCGCCATCGGCGCAGCGCGTGACGAGGTCGAAGAGCGCCTCCTTGCTCTCGACGTGAGCGTAGAGTGTTCCCTTCGCGACGCCCATCGCTTTGGCGACGTCCGCCATCTGCGTGCGGCGGTAGCCTTCCTCGATGAAGACCCGGGTGGCGCACTCGACGAGCTGCTCGAAACGGTCGTCCGGGATTCGCCGAGCCATCACGACGGAGACAATGCCATGACCGACCGAGTCAGTCAAGTTGGCTCCCTGCGCTGCGCGGCCGCGTGCGCCGACGGCTACCCGCGCGGCAGGCCGAGCACCTGCATCGCGACGATGCTCTTCATGATCTCGCTCGTCCCCGACGCGATGCTCGCCGCGCGGGCCGTGAGATACCCCTTCTGAAAGCCCTGCGTCGGGTCGCCACCGGCCTCGCCGCGCGCGTCGGGGGTGTCGTAGAGGAGCCCGTACGGGCCCAGGATCTCCATGCCGAGGCGCGGCATGTCCTGCACGACCTCCGTCCACGTCGCCTTGATGATCGCCGACTCGGGGCCCGGAAAACCGGCGCGCAGGAGCCGGTCGAGCGTACGCTGGCAGGTGAACCGGAAGGCCTCCGTCCGGAGGTGGATGTCCGCGAGCTGCTGGCGCCAGATCGGGTTCTTCCCCGCGCCGCGCTCGCGGGCGAAGGCGATCAGCTTGTCGCGCGCCTCGGCGAGTGCGATCTGCATGCCCACGACGTAGAGGATGCCGCGCTCGTTCTGCAGGGCCGAGATCGCGATCTGCCATCCCTCGTGCAGCGTGCCGAGGAGGTTCTCGCGCGGGACGCGGACGCCTTCGAAGAACACCTCGTTGAACTCGGCCTCGCCGGTGATCTGCCGCAGCGGCCGCACCTCGATGCCGGGGCTCTTCATGTCGACCAGCAGGCACGAGATGCCCTTGGCGCGCTTCGTTCCCGGATCGGTACGGCACAGGACCATGCACCAGTCGGCGTGGTGGGCGAGGGTGGTCCACACCTTCTGGCCCGTGACCACGAAGTGGTCGTCGTGGACGACGGCCTCGGTGCGCAGCGAGGCGAGGTCGGAGCCGGCGCCGGGCTCGGAGAAGCCGCAGCACCAGAGGTCGTCGCAGGCGAGGATCCGGGGCAGGAAGTGTCGCTTCTGGTCCTCGGTGCCATAGGCCATGATCGGCGGCCCGACGATCCCGATGCCGAGGTTGCCGATCGTCTCTGGCGCGCTCGCTCGCGCCATCTCTTCGACGTGGGCGATCTGCTCGAGGATGCCCGCGTCGCGGCCTCCGTACTCCCGGGGCCAGGTGATCCCGACCCACCGGGACTGCGCGAGGGTCTTCTGCCAGGCCCGCAGCCGGCGCACCCGGTCGGATTCCGCGAGCTTGGTGGCGTGCTCGGGCCGCAGGTCGTCGGGGACGTGCTGTTCGAGCCACGATCGGAGCTCGCGCCGAAAGGCCGCCAGGGTCTCGTCCGCCATGGCCGGGGGGGATTACCAGGGTCCCCGCGTCGGGTCGAGCCCCGGCGGTTGCGGCCGGGTCCCGGGCAGGGTACCTGGGCCCGCACGGTGTCGGACGCTCCTCGCCTCGTGACCACCCCGGCCGCGCTCAAGGAGCTCGTCGCAGAGGTGCGTGCCGCGGGCCGGTTGGCCATCGACACCGAGTTCGTCTGGGAGCGGACCTACCGCCCCATGCTCGGTGTGGTGCAGATCGCCACCGACCAGGACGTGGCGATCGTCGACGCGCTGGCGCTCAAAGACCTCTCGCCGCTCTTCCCACTGCTGCGAGCCCCCGAGATACCGGTCGTCCTGCACGGCGGCGGACAGGACCTCGAGATCATGGCCGTCCTGATGGGTGAGCCCATGCGCGGCGTGATCGACACGCAGGTCGAGGCCGCCTTCCTGGGCTACGGCCTCCAGATCGGGCTCAGCGTGCTGCTCGAGCGCGTGCTCAAGGTGCGAATCCGAAAGGACCAGACCTACACCGACTGGACGCGACGGCCGCTCAAGCACGAGCAGCTCGTGTATGCGCGTGAGGACGTGCTGCACCTCCTGCCGCTGCAAGATCAGCTCGGCGGTGCGCTCGAGAAGCGGGGCCGCGCGGCGTGGGTGACGGAGGAGCTGCGCGCGCTGGAGGAGCCCGAGCGCTACGGTGGTGTTCCCGACGAGGAGCGCTACCGCGGCGTGAAGGGCTGGCAGCGTCTCGGCGGCCGCGATCTCGCCGTCCTGCGATCGCTCGCGGCGTGGCGCGAAGAGACTGCCCGGCGCGCCGACATCCGGCCGCACTTCGTCGCCGGTGACGTCGTGCTGACCGCGATCGCCGCGCGTCCCGTCGAGACCATGGACGAGCTGCGCGGCGTGCGCGGACTCTCGCCGGGCACGGTGAGCCGGCACGGGAAGGGTCTCCTCGCCGCCGTTCGCGCGGGGATCGAATGCCCGAAGGACCAGTGGCCGCAGCGCCCCGAGCGCGTGCGTCGCAACCCGCCGCCGACCGGGCTGGCGGCGCTCCTGCGTGCGGCGGTGCAGGTCACGGCCGATGCCGAGGAGATCGCACCGGAGGTGATCGCGAGCACGCGCGACATCGAGGGCCTGGTGGGGTTTGCGACCGGCATGGCCGAGAACGGCGACGGCGACCACCTTCCGCTCGTGCACGGCTGGCGCGCAAAGCTGATCGGCGAGCGGCTTCTCGCGATCGCGCGCGGCGAGCTGGCGATCCGCTACGATCCGAAGACGCGTGAGGTGGTGGCGGACCCGGTGCCGAAGGCGCGATGAGCGCTGTCCGCCGGTCGGACCGCTAGCCCTTCGGCGTGATCTTCACGATCACGGTCTTCCCCGACTGCACGCGGTCCGCGCGCGGGCGGAACAGACCGAGCCACGCGATCCAGTACTTCCGGTTGTAGGCGTCGCCCATGCGGGTGGCGAGCGCGGGATCGTGTACGAGTTCGGCCTTGCCCTCGAAGTGGGGGCCCTGCTCGCTGTCGACCCACACCCAGACGGGGCTTCCCTTCGCGATCCGTTTGGCCTTGTAGCTGGTCGGCGCCGTCGTGAAATAGACCGCGTCGTCCAACGTGGTGAACCACACGGGAACGATCTTGCTCCGGCTGCCGTCGGCCCGCTGCGTGGCGACGTAGATGTACGACGCGGTCCGGAGCGCCTGCGAAACGTCCTGCGGGAAATCGGCGGCGACGGCCGCCGCCATGCCGAAGGCCAGCGCGCCGGCCGCGAGTGCGATCGTCCACATCGGCGTGCCCCTCCATCCCGTCATGTCGGTGCAGGACTGTAGAGCGGCTCGCGAAATGCGAGTCAATCCCCGCCGTGGCGGCTCAGGCGGCCCGGGCCGGCTCGGCGGTGCCTGGAACCCGGTCCGGGAGCGTCACCGTGAAGCAGCTCCCGTAGCCCGAAGCGCTGGCGGCGGTCACGGTGCCGCCGAGCGCATCGACGAACCGGCGCACGATGTGCAGCCCGAGGCCGACGCCGCCGCCGGTGGCGCCCGGACCCTGCCGGAACATGTCGAAGACGTGGGGAAGCGATTCGACCGGAATGCCACGGCCCGTATCCGCCACGGTGATCATGAGTCCGCCGCCTGGCGCGGGCTCCGCGGCGAGCGTGACGTGGCCGGTGTCGGTGAACTTGAGCGCGTTGTGCACGAGGTTACGGACGACGGTTTTGAGCTTGCCGCGGTCGGTCGCGATCGAATGGGGGGCGCGGTCCAGGTCGACCCGCAGCTCGACGTCGGGTCGTCGCCAGCCGTCGGGCACTTGCTCGATCACTTCGGCGAGCAGGGGCGCCACCGGCACCGGCGCTGACTCGACCGGCAGACGGCCGGCCTCGAAGCGGTTGAGGTCGAGGAGCGCGGTGATCATCTCGAGCAGCGCCATCGCCTGCCGCTGTGTGCGGGCGAGCGCTTCACCCTGTTGGGAGGTCAGGGGACCGAGCGCATGATCGAGCGCCATCTCGAGGTAGCCGAGGATCACGTTCAGGGGCGAGCGCAGCTCGTGCGAGACGGCGCCCACGAACTCCGACTTGATGGCGGCGGCCTCGCGCACCTCCTCGAGCAGGCGCGCGTTCTGGAGCACGACGGTCGCGTGCTCGGCGATGCCGGCGAGGAGGTTGAGCGCCCATTCGCGCGCCAGGCCGAGGGGTGCGCCGAACCCGACCGCCACGAAGCCCACCATCCTCCCGTCGCGGTAGAGCGCGGCGAGGATGCCGCTCGTGAGCGGGCGGCCGCCCGTGAAGATGGAGGGCAGGCGGGCGAGCTCCGACTCCGACAGCTCGCGGATGCGCTGCGCCGACAGCGCCGCGAGCCCCGGCCAGCTCGAGAGCGGAAAGTCGATTCGCCCGATCTCGGTCAGGTCGCCCCCGGATCCCGTTACGCCGCGCAGGCGAAAACGCCCGGCGGCGTCGACCACGCAGATGGCGCTCCAGTCGGCGCCGAGGCGCTGGCAGATCGCGTCGCTCAGGCGCACGAGCGGCTCGGCCGCGTCGAGGGTGGCGGAGAGCGTGCGGGCGGTTTCTGCGACCGCCGCGGAGAGGCGTCCCTCTGCGGCGAGCCGTTGCTCATTCGCCGCCAGCTGGTCGTAGAGGGTCGCGAGCGCTCGGTTCTTGGCGGCAAGGTGCCCACCGTAGAAGAACGACTGCTGCGTGCACAGCAGATAGAGGAACACCGGCACCAGGAATCCGACGCTCACGAACGTGCCTGGCGAGAAGCCCGACTCGAGGCCGAGGAGCAGCGCGTGCCCGCCGGTCGAGATGAGCGCGATCAGCAGCCCCACCGGTACGGAGATCAGGGCGGCGGGGACGATGATCACGACGTAGATCGCGTGAAGCAAGAGCGCGGGGGCCCCGCTCGTGGCGGTGTAGATGCCGGCCGTCGCGGCGGCCACGTCCACCGTGGCTTGCGCGAGGAAGAAGCCGAGCGTCGCGCGGTACCGCTCGGGCAGCGCGAGTGCGCCGCCGGAAAAGCTCGCGAGGAACGCGCAAGTGCCGAGGGCGCCCGGGAGATTGATGGTGCCGGGGTTGATGGACCCCACCACGACGGCGAACACCGCGACGATTACCGCTGCCCGGATCCGCGTGATGCAGTTCCAGCGGTTGAAGACCGGAAGGTCGCGGGTGCCGTACTGCCGAGCCGGCGGCGGCAGCTGGGGACCCATTCGGGAACTGCAAAGCAATGGCGGTGCCGTCGCCGGAAGGGCACGCGATATGGGAAGTTTCGCGGTGGGGCGGCGAAACGGTGACGGTGGCCGACGCCGGGGTGTCACATCTGGGCGGCCCGGTCCCGAGGCTGAAGTCCGTGCGGGCCCATGATATGCGTCCCCCATCGTGACCACACCCAAGCGACCCTCGAAGCCCCGCGCGCCGCGCCGAACCTCCTCCCGGGCCCGTCGGCCCCGCAAGGTCGAGGCCGTCGAATCGACGCTGGAAGCGACCGCCGCGGCGGAACCCGTGGCTGTGCCCGTCGCCGTCGCGCCCGAACCGGCGCTGGTCGAGCACGAGCCCGCGGTGCCGCCGGCGAGACCCGAGCCCGAGTTCGCGGCGCGAATGCCAGCGGCCGTGCCGGTCCGCCCGTTGCCCGATCGCCGGCACGGCGTCTTCTTCGACGTCGAGAACTCGAGTCGTCCGGAGCACGTGAGCCGTGTTCTCGAGGCGTTGGAGCTGAATTGGATCGACCGGCGCACGGACTTGATCGCGGTCGGCAACTGGCGCGTGGTCAGCAACGAGACGGCCCGCCTGCTCGCCGGCCGCGGCGCGCAGCTCGTACACAGCGCCCCCGCGGTCGGGGTACGCGACTGGAGCGATCTCCGGATCGCGGTCGCGGCCGGCTGCTGGCTCGCATCGGCGCGTGCCGGGGACGCGCTCGCGATCGTGACCGACGACCAGGCGTTCGACGCGGTGGGCGACGTCGCGGCCAGCCTTGGCGTGACGTATCGCCGGCTCTCGTACCGCGCGCTCGCGGGTGTGATGAGCGAGGCGCCGGTCGAGGAGCCGCGTGGCGAGCCCCAACGACGCAGTCGTCGTGGCGGACGGGGGCGGCGGGGATGGCGCGACGGCGGGGGGCTGCGGGCGTCGGGTCCCCCCAAGCTGCCGTTGCCGAGCGCGCGAGCAGAGCGGCCCGCGATCGAGCCGCACACCGCGCCGCACGACGAGATCCTCGGCGTCGTCCACGACATGCTCGCGGCGTCACCGAACGGCGTGAGCCTCGACGCGCTCTCGAACGCGCTCAAGGCGCGTGGCTTTCGGCGTCCGCCGGGGTCGCCCCGGCTGATTACGCGGATCCACCGCATCAAGGAGCTCACCGTCGCTCCCGGTGGTCTCATCCGCCTGGCCGACGCGGCCATGTCGGTGGCGACGGCCGAGCCGATCGAACCCGAGGCGGACGCGGGCGAGCCCATGGCCACCAGCGACGATCAGGCCGACGCGCCTGCCGACGGCCAGCCCGTCGCCGCGGCCGAGGGCGCCCAGCGGCGTCGGCGCCGGCGTGGCGGCCGACGCCGGCGCGGTCGTGGCCGCAACGGCGGGACCGGCGAGGCCGGCGGCAACGGCGAGGGGAACGGCTCGCCGAGCACCGGCGACGGCGGCGATGACGGTGGTGACGACGGTGGCGAGATGAGCGCCGCGGTGGTGTCGTCGGGAGTCTAGCGAGGCCGCCGGACGACCGGACCGCGGGCGGCGCGGGTTACGCCATACCGAGGCGTTCGCGGCCCTCGGGCGAGATCATCTGCGGCGTCCACGGGGGATCCCACACGACTGCGACCTCGGCGTCGGTCACGCCCGGAAGGCCGAGGATCTTCTGGCGCGCGTCGGCGGCGATCGCGGTGCCCATGCCGCACCCCGGGGCCGTGAGCGTCATCCGGACGCCGACGCGTGCGCCGGTGTCCTGCGCCGTGATCTGCATGTCGTAGACCAGGCCGAGGTCGAGGATGTTCAGCGGGATCTCCGGGTCGTAGCTGGTCTTGAGCGCGCTCCAGACCTGCTCCTCGAGGCCGCCGCCGAGCGCCGCCTCGTCGAGCGCCGTGGGTGGCTCCTTGCCGATCGCGTCGGCGTCCTTGCCCGCGACGCGAAAGAGCCCGCCGTGGGCCGGCACCTGCAACGTGAACGTGCCGCCCAGGGACTGTGTGACGAACGCGGTGGTCCCTTTCTCCAGGGTCACCGGGTTGCCTGCGGGGATCTGCACCGCTTCGCAGTCGCGGGTGAACTCGATGCGCTCCATTGGGGTTCCTCCTCCGACGCGGGCATTGTGGAGTGGTCCCCATGCTGGCGCAAGGCGCGGCGGTCTCGGACGACCAGGGGCCGCCGGCGCGCCAGAACCCTCGGCGTGCATCTCGCGCTTCGCGTTGCAGCGCCGTGAAGAGACGGACGTAGCGGACGTTGGGCGGTACCGTCAGCGTGCGCGCCATACCCGTGCGCAGGAGCTCCGCGTTCCAGAGCGTGCCGTCGGCGAGCCACACGTACGCCAGTGTTCGCCCGTAGCCGTCCTCGCGCTGGACGTCGTACTCGAGGCCGACGCGCGCGCCGAGCAGCCGCCCGCGCGTGAAGCGCGCGGCTTGGTCGCCCATTGCCTGGATGGCACGCCGGCTCGCGTGACGTCGGGTGACGTCGCGGTCGAGCTTCGCCGACTCGTGCAGCTCGGGCGTGTCGACCCCGATGAGGCGCAGGCGCATCCGGCGCCGCCCGAGCCGGACGGTCACCGTGTCGCCGTCGGCGACGTGCTCGACGGTTGCCTCGGGGAGGTCGCGGGGGCGTGGGGGATCGCCCGCGGCCGGGGCCGCTGCGAACGCGACCAGCGCGAGAGCGAGGGCGGCCAGGGGGCGCATCACTCGCGCGCGACCGGATATCCGAGCTCGCCCCATTGCCGCCAGCCGCCGTCCATCGAGACGACGTGGCGGTATCCCATGCGCTGGAGCGCCTCCGCGGCGAGCGCGGAGCGGTAGCCGCCGCCGCAATAGAGGACGATCTCGGCGCCGAGGTCGGGCAGCGTGCGCTCGACGTCGCGCTCGATGATGCCCTTGCCGAGGTGGACGGCACCGGGCAGATGGCCCTGCGCCCATTCGTGGTCCTCCCGCACGTCGACGAGGTGGAAGCGTTCGCCCGCGACGAGGCGGCGATGGACGGCCTCGCAGGTGGTTTCGCGGATGCGCGTCTTCGCGTCGGCGACGAGGCGGAGGAATCCGGGCGTGTGGTCCATGAACGACGGGGGAGCCGAATCGCTCCGGCTCCCCCGTCGGTTAGCGCACGAATGTGCCCGCGGTCAAAGACCCAACGCCGCTACTCCACGAACGCGCCGCTCGGCGAGCTCGAGCAGGGGTCGTCCTCGCAGGAGCCCGCGCCGACGTTGGAGCCGCCAGCGGCGATGCACGCGTCGGCGGTCATGTGCTCGCACCCGACCTCCGTGCCCCCGCCGTCGTGGCCGTGATGGGACTCCGCGATGCAGCAGCGGATCTCGTCCTCGCCTGGATGTCCCGGGCCGCAGGCCTCGGGCGCGCAGGAGCCCGCCCCGATGTCGACGCCGTGGTGCTGGCTGCACGAGACCTCGGTCGTGAGGTCGCACTCCTGCTCGTCGTCGTCGTTCTTGCAACACTGGATCAGGGCGCCGCCGGTGGAGTCACCGCACGGGTTGGGCAGACACGAGCCCGCACCGAGGTTCGTCCCACCGTGGGCGGCGCAGGCGTCTGCCGTCATGTCCTCGCACTCGGGACCGTCTTCCTCGTGGCCGGCAAGGCAGCAACGGACGTGGTCCGGATCCAGGCCGTCGTCGTCGACCTCGGTTTCGAGGACCTCGTCACCGTCGTCGTCGACCGCGAGGTGCTCGCCGCGCGGGTCGACGCCGAGCGGTTGATCGAGAGCACTCTTGGGAACGGAACGGAAGCGCGCCTTGCCGTTGCCGCCGCCGTTCGTCGCGAGCGTACCGATCCGCACCCCGCGCACCGTGACGGCGTAGGAGGCGTCTGGGCGCAGGTGCTTGGCGAGCACGTCGAGCTTCCCGCTCGTCCCGCCGTGTTGGCGTACGGTCACCTTGATCTTGCCGGCGGCGCTCGGGTCGATGCCGGTCGCCGTCAAGGCCTTCTTGATCTTCACCGCTGTGGCCTGCGCCGCAGGCGTGCCGGCCAGCATCGCGGCGGCCAGCACCAGCGCGGCCATCCCTGTGTGAGTCTTCCTCATTCGGTGTCCTCGTCCTTCTCTCCCCCCAGGTCGGTATCGAGATTCCCCCGAGCCACGTGCGCGTGTCAACCTGCTGCGTGATCGCCGGTGCGGGCTGGTGTGCGGCGGGGCGCCCCTGGTAGCGTCGAGCGCCATGAAAGTGAGGGCCGCGATCTGCTGGGAGCCGAAGACGCCGCTGGTCGTCGACGAGATCGACGTCGAGGGACCGCGGGCCGGCGAGTGCCTGGTGCGACTGGCCGCCACCGGCGTCTGCCACACCGACGCGTACACGATGAGCGGCCGCGACCCGTCGGGTCTCTTCCCCGCGGTGCTCGGCCACGAGGGCGCGGGCGTCGTCGTCGAGGTGGGACCCGGCGTGACGTCGCTCGCGCCCGACGACCACGTGATCCCGCTCTACGTCCCGGAGTGCCGGCAGTGCCGCTTCTGCACCAGCGGGCGCACGAACCTCTGTGGCGCGCTGCTCGCCACGCAAGGCCGTGGCGTGATGCCCGACGGAACGAGCCGGCTCTCTCACCGCGGCACGACGTTGCACCACTACATGGGCACGTCGACGTTCGCGGAGTACGCGGTGGTGCCGGAGATCGCGCTCGCGAAGATCCGGTCGGATGCGCCGCTCGAGAAGGTGTGCCTGCTCGGGTGCGGTATCACGACCGGCGTCGGCGCGGTGCTCAACACGGCGAAGGTCCACCCGGGCGCGACGGTGGCCGTCTTCGGGCTCGGGGGCATCGGCCTGTCGGTCGTCCAGGGCGCGGTGATGGCGGGTGCCGGCCGCATCATCGCGATCGACGTGAACCCGGCGAAGTTCACGATGGCGCGCCAGCTCGGCGCCACCGATTTCCTCGACGCCAGTGCGATCCCCGACGTCGCCGCGGCGGTGATCGATCTCACCGACGGCGGGGTGGATTTCTCCTTCGAATGCATCGGCAACGTCGACGTCATGGCCCAGGCGCTGCTCGCCACCCACCGCGGGTGGGGCCAAGCGATCGTGATCGGGGTGGCGGGGGCGGGCGAGGAGATCCACGCCCGTCCGTACCTGCTGGTCACCGGGCGCACGTGGCGCGGCACGGCCTTCGGCGGGACGCGCGGGCGCACGCAGCTCCCCCAGTACGTCGACTGGTACATGCAGGGTCGCCTCGAGGTGGACCGCTTCGTCACGCACACGATGCCGCTCGAGGACATCAACCGCGCGTTCGATCTCCTGCACCAGGGCCGGAGCATTCGCAGCGTCGTCGTGTACGGCGATCGGTGAGGCTACCGGCAGCGCCAGACGCGGCTCGCGTCGGTGCAGGCGAGCGCGTTCGAGCGTGCGCAGTGGCCGGTGGCCTCCAGCGTCCACGTCAGGTTCGCCGGGGGCGCGTCGGATATCGTGAGCGTGGCCGCGAGTGACACCGCGACGGTGCTGCCGTGGGTCGTGAGACGGAGCCGGCGCAGGCCCGCCACCGCGCCACGCGCCGCGCGGTATACCCACGCGTGCCCGGCGCGGGCGAACGAAGCGGCTGGAATCGTGAGCCGCGCGACGGAGCGGTCGTCGGCGGCCCAGAGGTCGATCGTGACGTCCGTGGGGACTGGGCCCAAGTCCGCGTCGAGGTGGCCTCGTGCGGTGAGCTGCCAGCCGCCGCGTCGTGCCGCGTGGAGGGTGAGGTGCGTGCCGGTGATCGCGCCACGCCCGGTGGTCGAGCTCGCGCACGGGCCGGACGCGGTGGGCTCGGGGTCCGGGGTGCCGGGATCGGACGGAGGCGAGACCGTGGTCCGTGCGACCGTGCCCACGATGCCGAAGACGCGCAGCTCGCCGACCGACGTGAAGCCCGAGGATCCGCCGGGGGCGCCGTCGATCCGGATGCCATCGCCGGTCACCGGCGGGAACGTGAGCCCATAGGTCTCGAAGCCGACCGTGTCGTTGACGAACGGGTAGGCGGGCGTGAGGGCGAGCCCCGGGACGACGACCCAGGCGCCGGCCTGGCGCACCTGCACCCGGAGCGTCGTGAACCAGCCGCCGTCCGCGAAGTGTCTGCCCTCCTGGAAGACGACCCGTGCGAAGGTGCGTGGCGCGGCATAGGTGTAGCCGAACCAGTCCTCCGTGAGCGGCGGCAGCCCGTGGAAGCTGTCGTATTGTAGCTTCGAGTCGGTGCTGCCCGCCGGCGGAGTGACGCCGTCGCGGAGGACTTCGAGGTTCGTGCTGCCGCCGCCGCCGGGCACCGGGATGCGCGCGACGATCGAGCCGGCGGCGGTGAGGTCGACGCCGGCCGCGACGCCCCCGCGAACCTCGAGCTCGGCGACCGAGATGAAGTCGTCCGTTCCTCCCGGCTTCCCATAGAGACGGATGGCGTCGCCGCTGACGGCGGGGAACGTGAGCGTGAAAGTCTGGAAGCCGATGCTGCCGTTGGCGGCGGGGTAGGCCGGCGAGACGGTGACGTTGGGAACGATCGCCCAGGTCCCATCGCGCCGCACCTGCACCGCGAGCGTCTCGAACCAGCCGCCGGTATTCGTCCGCTTGCCCTCCTGGAACACCACGCGGTTGAAGCGCTGCGGCGCGACGTAGGCGTAGCCGATCCAGTCCTCGGCCGCCGTGTTGGCCCCGTTCCAGGTGTCGTACTGGCGCTTCGCGTCCTGCGTGCCGACCGGTGGCCGGTCGCCGTCCCGGATCACCTCGGGATCGGGGTTCCCGGTTCCCGTGGGGTGCGTGACGGCGGCGATGATCGTGCCGAGGTGCGTGAGATCGCAGCCGCTCGCCTCGACCTGACAGCTCGCGCTGCAGCAATCGCCGGCGATGCGGTTGCCGTCGTCACACGTCTCGCCGGTGTCGATCACGCCGTTGCCGCAGGCGCCGGTGCAGGTCGCGTTGGCCGTGTGCGTACACCCGCCGCTGCCGCAGGCGTCGACCGTGCAGGCGTCGTGGTCGTCGCAGTCGGGCGGCGTTCCGGTCTTGCACGTACCCCCCTGGCAGGTCTCCACGCCGTTGCAGGGATTGCCGTCTCCGCAGGACGTGCCGTTTGCGACCGCGGCGTGCGCGCACGCTCCGGCGCCGCTGCAGGAGTCGGTGGTGCACGGATTGCCGTCGTTGCAGGACTTCTGCGCGCACGCGCAGCCGTTGGTGTCGACGGCTGCGCCGGTGGCCGTTCCCTCGCAGAGGTCGGTCTTGTCGCCCACCCCGTCGCCATCGGTGTCGGTGCGCGTGGGGTCGCTCTCGCCGGCGTCGACCGTGCGGTTGAGGTTCGCGTCCTCGACGGCGTCGGTGAGCCCGTCGCCGTCGGAATCGACGAGCGGCGCCACCTGCGCGTAGCCGCTCTGGAGCTGGTTCGAGGCGGCGCTCTCCACGCCGGTGGCGCGGTAGGCGGTCACGGTGAAGGCGTAGTCGGTGCGGACGACGAGCCCGGAGACCGTGTAGGTCATCGTGCCGTCCGCGGCGACGGTGGGCTTCCCGGCGTTGGTGACCGTCGCCGTCGTCTGGGCCACCGGACGCACCCGGATCTTGTACCCGGTGACGGTGGCGTCGGTCGCTGGCCGCCAGCGTACGCGGACGGAGTATGCGTCCGCGACCGCCGGCAGGGCGGCGGCGAGCGAGAGAACCGCGAGCCCGTACCACAGCCGCGCCGAGGCGACGGCCGTCTCACGCCTGGATACCGTGTTCCACACCACGCTTCACTCCTTGTTGCTTCGCGGCACGCACGCGCGGTGCGTGCCGAGGACCCGGCCGGCCGGAAGCCGGGGGCGGATCGACTCGCAGCAAGGAACGAAGCCCGTGGCTCACGAGGCGCACGGGTGGCTCGAACGGCGACACGGCCGCGTAGAGCGGACCGTGCGGAGGATCAGCGTGACGACGAGAGGAGTGGAGAGCCGAGAGAGAAGTGGGGACGATCAAGTCCGGTCAGGACGAGGTCGTCGGTACTGCGCGATCTGATGGCCTTGCTGCGATGCGGCTCCTCGTTGACCCCAGGCACCTCCCAACCCCACCGTCCCAATCTTGACCCGGGGGGACCCGGCACCCCACACAGGGGATGCCGTGCGCCGCTTCTAGGGGATTCCGCCGCGAGAGTAAATCGGACTTTGGTCGCAGGGAGGCGTGCGCACGCTTCGATTGCGGATGATCGCGCAGATGCAGAGCACTCCGCATGGTGGGTACCAAGCGGCTGCCGTGGCATGGCGGTTGCTGTGTGAACGCCCGCGCACCGCGCGCGCCCGTCGTGGGCCACGCGTGGACGCGGGGGTGCGCGAAGCCGGAGTGTCAGCAAGATGTCGCCCGACGCGACCATGCCGCTTTCTCCCCCCTCGGGGCCCGAGCCGCCGTCATTCGACGCGGAGACCGCGGCGCTCATCGTCGAGCGTGCTCGCGTGGGGTGCTGGACCATCCTCGCGGCGGTCGTGCTCTTCGCGATCGCGGACTGGCACCTCAACCCGGACCTCCTGGGCCCGCTCTACGGGCTCGGTGCCCTGCACGCGCTCGTCGTCGGGGCGACGCTGGTCGCGTTGCGCGGGGCTCGGACCCGGCGCCGCGCGACCGGGATCACGCTGCTCGCGATCACCGCCGTGTTCGCCGTGATGGTCGTCTCGGACACGCTGTCGGCGAACACCCAGTGCGGGACGCTGCTGTCGGTGGCGATGAGCGTGGTGACGGCCGCGCTGGTGCCGTGGGGCATGGGGCCGCAGATCGTCGCGGTAGCCATCCTCGCCGCGTCCGGCGGGTTGACCGCGGCCCTCACGTTCGCGTCACTCGACGGCCTCGGCTATGCGGGCGTGTCCGCGGCGGTCGTGTTCATCGCCTCGATCCTGATGGCCGGCGCGCTCGAGCGTTCGCGACGGGAACGCCGGAGGATGGAGGACGAGCTACGGCTCTTGCAGACCGTCACCCTCGAGGTGAGCGCGGCGGAAGACGTCGATGCCGCGCTGCGCGTCGTGCTCCGCCGCGTGTGCGAAGCGACGGGGTGGACCTATGGCCAAGCGTGGCTCCCGCGCGCGGACGGCACCGCGCTCGTCTGCGGCCCGGCGTGGTCGGCGGAGGACGACCTGCAGCCGTTCCGGGCCGCGAGCGAGGCGCTCGCGTTCGCGCCCGGCGTCGGTCTGCCCGGCCGCGCGTGGCTCACGGCGCAACCGAAGGCCGAACGCGACCTCTTCGACCGTGCGCGCTTCCCGCGCGCCGAGGCCGCGCGGGCGGTAGGCCTCCGCACCGGAATCGCCCTCCCGGTGGTCGCGGGCGCCGAGGTCGTGGCGGTGCTCGAGTTCTTCGTTCGGTTTCCCCAGCCGCACGACGAGCGCCTCGTCGGGGTGTTCGCTGGCGTGGCGGCGCAGCTCGGGGCCGTGGTTCAGCGCAAGCGCGCCGAGGCGGACCTTGCGGCCTCGAAGCGGTGCGCGGAGGAGGCGGCCGAAGTCGCGGCCGCATTGGCCGAGGTGGGCCAGGTGCTGAGCGCGAATCTGCGCCAGCCCGACATGCTCGAGCGCGTGAACACGGTAGCCGTACGGGCGCTCGGCTGCGACTGGAGCACGACCTTCCTCTGGGACGCCGAACGGCGGAGCACGCGGCTCGTCGCCGGGGTCGGGGTCCGCCCGGAGATTCGCACCGAGGTCGCCGCGCTGGAGTTTGGCATCGACCGCTATCCGATGGTGCGGATGGTGCGGCCCGGTCAGCTCCTCGAGATCGCGGATCGGGACGGCCAGTCGGTGATCCCGCCGGACGTGCTGCGGCGCATGGAGGCGTCGTCCGCGCTGTGTGCGCCGATCTGCTGCGGGACCAAGGTCGTCGGCACGCAGATTCACGGCTATCGCGAGCGGACCGGGGCGTTCTCGGAGCGCCAGCGGCGGCTCGCGACGGGGATCGCGGACGCGACCGCGATCGCGGTCGAGAACGCGCGCCTCATCGCCGACCTCGAGGCGGCGAGCCGCCTCAAGACCGAGTTCGTGGCGACCATGTCGCACGAGCTGCGCACGCCGCTCAACGTGATCACGGGGTACGCGGAGATGCTCGGTGAGCGCGCGTATGGCCCGCTCACCGAGGCCCAGGACGATGCGCTCGCGCGCATCCGGCGCAGCGCCGTGGAGCTGCTCGGGCTCGTGAACGACACGCTCGACCTCGGCCGGCTCGAGACCGGACGCGAGGAGGTGCGACGGGAGTGCGTCGACGTGCAGGGCCTGTTCGCCGAGCTGGAGAACGAGCTGGCGCCGCTGCGGGCGCCGGGTGTCACGCTGACCTGGCGCGGTACGCGTGGGCTCACCGTCCTGAGCGACCGCGTGAAGGTCAAGACGGTGCTCAAGAACCTCGTCGGCAATGCGCTCAAGTTCACGTCGCGGGGGAGCGTGACCGTCAGCGCGAGCTGGGCCGCCGAAGTGCTCACGATCGAGGTGGCCGACACCGGCATCGGTATCTCGCGCGACCACCTGCGCACGATCTTCGACATGTACCGCCAGGTCGACGGCTCCTCGACGCGTCGATTCGGCGGCGTCGGCCTCGGCCTCCACATCGTGCGCCGCCTCACGGACGTCCTCGGCGGGACGATCTCGGTGTCCAGCCGCTCGGGGGTCGGGTCGACGTTCGCCTTCAGCCACCCGGCGTCGGCGGTCGGCTACCTCGCGACCGGCTCCGACTGACGATACCGGCAGGCTTGACCGTAACTCGCGGCGCGAGTAGCTGGGCCCGGAGGAGGTCCGATGCCGAACCGCACGACGACCGCGGGCGATGTCCTCGTCTTCCCGCCCCCGGAGGAAGCACCTCGCGAGCGCGAGACGTACGCGGGCCTCGTCGCGCGACTGTCCCGCCAGTCGGTAGCCAAGCACTTCGACGCGTATGCCGACGTGCCGTGGGACGACCCCGAATTCGGTGTCGACCCGGGCGACCCGCGCTGGGAGCTGCCGGCCGACGAGGGGCTCGGCGTCTTCGCCCTCGGTGGGACCGCTTGGTACCAGAGCCAGGACGCGCCGACCCGCCGCCGGCTCTCGATCCACCTGTTCGCGACGCTCATGAAGGTCGGCGTGCAGTTCGAGAACGTGCTGCAACGCGGGCTCCTCGACTTCGCGATGCGACTGCCGAACGGCGCGCCGGAGTTCCGCTACGTCTACCACGAGGTGATCGAGGAGGGGCAGCACTCGCTCATGTTCCAGGAGTTCGTGAACCGCACCGGCCTCGCCGTCGATGGCATGCCCTGGGTGCACCGCGTCCTCGCCAATACGCTGGTGGTGCGGCTCGCGCGCTCGTTCCCCGAGCTGTTCTTCATGTTCGTGCTCGGCGGGGAGGATCCGATCGACCACGTGCAGCGCGTGCAGCTCCAGAAGAGCTGGGGGCCGCCGATCGTGCGCCGCATCTCGCAGATCCACATGACCGAGGAGGCGCGCCACCTCTGCTTCGCGCGCCATTTCCTGCGCCAGCGCGTCCCGCGGCTCTCGAAACGGGAGCGCTTCATGCTGGCGATGCGGACCCCGTTCCTGCTCTCGCAGATGTCGCGGCGGATGCTGGAGCCGTCGGTGCAGGTGATCCGCGAGTACGCGATCCCGCGGCCGGTGCTCGATGCGGCGTTCCGGCGCAACCCGGCGCACCGAGCCGGTACGCAGGCCGCGGTCCGTAAGGTCCGCGAGCTGTGCGTGGAGCTCGGTCTCGTGACGCCGCTCGCGGTTCGGCGGTGGAAGCAGCTCGGGCTCTGGGATGGCCCGCTGCCCACCGCGACGTGATCAGGGCGGCAGGCCCATCTCGGCGCGGATCGCGGTGAAGGCGGCGGTCCGTCGCCCCGCGCGGTCGCGGACGACCAGCGGGGGCTCCACGCACGGCGCGGTCGCGCCGGCGCGGAGCGCGAAGACCGAGAACAGCGCTGCCTTGCCGTCGCGCGGAACGACGTCCATCCGCCGCGCGACCCCGAGCCCCGCGCGGGCGGCCGCCACCGCGACGCGCTCCCACTGCGCCGTCTGCTCGCACGCGACGAACGGCGCGCCGGGCGCCAGCAGGCGGGCGGCCGCCGCGGCGTACGCTTCGATCCCGCCGCGATGCTCGACGTGGCAGGGCCCCCACTGTTCGCGCGCCGATTCGGTGGCCGTCCCCGGGCGCAGGTAGGGCGGGGTGCCCGTGACCAACTCGACGGGGCCGACGTCGGACAGCGCCGCCGGGTCGCGCAGATCCCCGTGGCGGACCGCGAGCCGATCGTCCGCGCCGTTCCACGCGATCGAGCGTCGCGCCAGCTCGACGCTCACCGCCTGGGCCTCGATGCCCGCGCCACGCGTCGTCGGGAAGCGCCAGCCGAGCAGCAGGAGCACGGTGCCGATGCCGCAGCCGAGGTCGACCAGGCGCACCGGCGGTGCGGCGGCGACCTCGCGCGCGGCGAACCACGCGGTGACGAGGTCGTCGAGCGACCATCGGTGACCGCCCACGCGCTGGAGGATCCGCCAATCGCCGGACAGCCAGCAGAGGTCTTCGCCCGCGCGGGGCCAGAGGTCGGGACGGTCCGGCGGTGTGGCGGGCGGTGGGCCCGGCGCGCGCCAGCCGGGCGGCCGGCGCGCGGTGCGAACGATGCCGGCGCCGTGCGTCACCCCTGCGATGTAGCAGCTCCGCCCGCGGTCGCCGAGCCGCGGACGGCTGGTCCTCGGCCGTACCCGCATGCTAACCCCGGGCCGGTGGATCGGGTGCTCGTCACGGGCGGGACGGGGATCGTCGGCGGGGCGATCGCGGCGGCGCTGGTCGCACGGGGGCGCTCGGTGCGCGCGCTGGTGCGGTCGATCGAGCGGGGGCGGCGCCTCCTGCCGCGCGGCTGCGAGCTGGTGCTCGGCGACGTGACGGAGCCGGCGACGCTGCGCCCCGCGCTCGACGGGGTGCGGGTCGTCTTCCATGCGGCGGGGCTGCCGGAGCAGTGGCTCGTCGACCCGGCGACGTTCACGCACGTCAACGTCGGCGGGACGCGCAACATGGTCGCGGCGGCGCTCGCCGCCGGGGTCGAGCGCGTCGTCTACACCAGCACGATCGACGTGTTCGCATCGCGGCCGGGCGAGGAATTCGACGAGCGCGAGCTCGCCACGACGCCCCAACCGACGGCGTACGAGCGCTCCAAGCAGGAGGCCGATCGCGTCGTGACGGCAGCACTCGACCGCGGCCTGCGCGCCGTGTTCCTCCACCCGTCCGCGGTCTACGGGCCCACGCACGCGGCGTCGCCGGGGCTCAACGACCTCGTCGCGCAGCTCGTGCGGGGCGAGGTTCCGATGCTGCTGCCCGGCGGCATGCCGGTGGTCTTCGCCGCGGACGTCGCAGCCGGGCATCTGCTCGCCGAGGAGCGCGCCCCGGTCGGCGGCCGCTACATCCTGAGCGAGTCGTACCAGACGCTGGTCGCGATCGCCGAGGCCGTGGCGCGGCGCGTGCCGGGCGCGAAGGTGCCCCGCGTCATGCCGGGCTTCGCGGCCCATCTGGTCGCGAGAGCGGGTGAGCTCGTCGCGCGGCTCACGGGGCGCCGGCCGCTGATCCCCCGCGGGCAGCTCGTCTTCCTCGAGTCCGAGCGGCGGCCGGCCGCGGATCGCGCGCGCGCCGAGCTCGGGTGGACGCCGCTGCCGTTCGCCGAGGGGTTGGACCGCACGCTGCCGTTCGTCACCGGTCGTCGCGAGGCGTGACCCTCGCCTCAGGGATAGGAGCCGTCGGCACAGGCGTCTTCGGGCCCGTGGCCGCGGTGGACGGTGGCGAAGTCGAGGATGGCCTGCTGGCTCACGACGTCGCAGCGCAGCTCCGAGTTGGCGGCGACCACCGCGAAGGGGCGGTCGAGGAGCGGATCGGGCGTGAGCAGCGCGCGCTCGTGCCCGCAGGCGGCATCGGGCGGCAGCGCCGCGTACGCGGCGCGCATGGCGTCGATGACGGCGCTGCCCGCGTCGGGTCGATAGAGCAGCACGATCGCTCCGTGTTCCAGATCGTGGACCCAGTAGCCGCGCGGAACCGTCGCGGTGTGCTCGCGGTATCGTGCCCAGATCGGGTAGTGCGGGCCGGACGCGGGCGGATTGTGCGCGTAGTGGATGTCGGTGCCGACCGGGACGTGGATCCAGCCCTCGTTCGGTACCGCCGAAGCGGCGCACGCCGCCGCGCCGCAGGAGCACGCCGCGCAGACACCGCCGTCGGCGCACGCCGTCGCGTCGCATTGCTCCGCGGCACCGGCGTCCACCACGCCGTCGCCGCAGCGCGACGGTGCCGCAGCGAACGGAATCGGCGCGGCGTCCTTCGCGGTCAACGTGCCGGTGATCGTGTCGCAGGTCGCGGGGAGCCGGGCGTCGAGCCGCAGCGTCGAGAGCGAGCCGCAGCGCGCCCAGGTGGCGACGATCCGCGTCCCGCGGCGGCGCGCACGCGTCGGACGACAGCCTCCCGAGAGCGAGACCCGCCGTCCGGTGACTGCGAGCACGACCGGCGCCGGGGGCGCCCCGCCGAGCCGCGCGACCCCCTCGGTGACCACGTAGCGCGGCGGGTCGCAGACGGCGGGTTTGGCCACCGCGAACGGCGGCACGGCGGCCGTCGTGAGGACGAGGCCGATCAGCGTGACGGTGGGGTCGAGGTGCACGCGGGCAGGCCAACCGGATCCGAGTGGGTCGGTCAAGCGTCCTGGTCGAGCTCGGTCGGCGGGCAGGGCGCGCGCCACCGGGCAGGAATGGCCCGGGGTGGGCCGAGTCTGCCGGCTGGCGGCGTCCCGGGGCACCGGCCGGCGTGGCCGGCCGTTGGCACCGGCCGTGCTCCGACCGGTCCCATGGGACTGCGCGAGGTGCTGGAGATGGTCCGCCGCTCGGGACGGGCCGGAGTGGTCGGCGTGCTGGTCACGCTGGTGGCGGCGGTGACCGGGTTCGTCGACCCGATGTCGCTCCTCATCACGGTCGGCGGATCGCTCGGCGTCGCTTGGCTCACGTTCCCGCGCGAGCGCATGGCGGCTGCCTGGCACCACTTGCGTGCCGCGCTCGGCGATGCGCCGCCGGCGGACCCGCTCATCTCGACCTTCCGCCGGCTGGCGCGCGCGCATCGCCTCGAGGGCCCGCTCGGTCTCGAGCGCGCGATCCCGACGGTCGACGACGCCTTCCTCCGCCAGGCGCTGGTGCTCGTGCTCGAGGCGCGCGACGGCGACGACGTCTCCGACGTGCTGCTCGGCGAGGCGCGCGGCCAGACGGGCGAGATCGAGGCGGCGCGCCACGTGGTGCTGACGCTGGGGCGACTCTTCCCGGCATTCGGCCTCATCGGGACGCTGATCGGCCTCGCGCTCCTGCTGCGCAACCTCGGCGTCGACGCGAGCCTCGCGAAGGTCGCGCCGGGCCTGGCGATCGCCGTGCTCACCACGCTCTACGGCGCGGTGCTCGCCAACGTCGTCGTGCTCCCGCTCGCCACTCGCCTGCAGAGCCATCTCGCGCGCGAGGTGCTGCGCCAGGAGATGATCATCGCCGGCACGTTGCTCGTGCAGCGGCGCGAATACCCGAGCCGCGTCGAACGCGTCCTGCGTGCATATGCCGGGGCGCCGCTGGGGGAGGGCGTGCATGTCCGCGCGGCCTGAGGCGCGGCGCCGGATCGTCCTCGCGCCGCTGCCGCCCGACGACGATCAGACCGGCTGGCTGGTGACGTTCAGCGATCTGGTTCTCCAGCTGTTTGCCTTCGTCCTGGTGGCGTCGGTGCTGGGTGGGCGCGCCGTGGCGCCGCCGCCCGCGGTCGAGCACCGAGCGGCGGTGGAGCGGGAGCCCGAGGCGGACGAGGCCGCGACCGCAAAGGCATATCGTGCGCTCGGCGAACGGCTGTTGGCCGAGGTGCCGGAGCCGGTCGCGACCGCGCCGGCCCCGGCGGCGGTGCCCGAGCCGGCGCCCGCGCCCGCCCCCGAGCCAGCGCCGGCGGCTCCGCCGCCTGCGCTCGCCGCGGCGGCCGAGGCGCTGCGCGCGTTCGTCGCCAACACCGGTCGCGAGGACGCGCTCGCGGTGACGAGCGGGGTCGACGACGTCGTGCTCACGCTCGACGAGACGATCGGCTTCGCCTCGGGCAGCGCGGATCTGCTGCCGGGCGCGGAGCCGGCGCTCCGCGAGATCGTGCGCTTGGTCGGGACGCTGCCCGACGTCCGGATCGACGTCGTCGGCCACACCGACGACGTGCCCATCCACACGGCGCAGTTCCCATCGAACCTGGAGCTGTCGCTCGCGCGTGCGGCACGGGTCGCCCGCGAGCTCGCGGTGATCGACCCGTCGGTCCGCGTGCGCACATTCGCCGCCGGGTTCGGCGAGCAGCGGCCGGTGGCGCTGAACGACGGCCCGGCCGGCCGGGCGCGCAACCGTCGCGTGGAAGTGCGGCTCGTCGGTCCGGGCGCGCCCCCCCCGGCTCGCCCGGTGCTCGGTTCCCCCTGACGAATCCTGTAGCCGGACGGGACGGCGCCGTGTAGGAACCGGGGCGGAGGTTCCCATGCGTGCTGCGCTCGCCCTGTTCGCCGCCCTCGCCGCCGCGGCCCCCGCGGTGGCCGAGGATTCCGCCTCGTGTGCCTTCACGGCCGGTGCGCTGCCCGCGGCCACGCTGCCCGCGGGCGCACCGCACGGCGCGCAGATCCCGATCGAGACCATCGTCGTGCTGATGCAGGAGAACCGGTCGTTCGATCACTACTTCGGCCGGCTGCACCGCATGGGACAGCGGCGGGCGGAGGGCGAGCCGATCACCGCCTCCAACCCCGATCCGACCGGCGGCGCGACGCCCATCGGGCCGTTCCACCAGACCGAGGCGTGCGAGGTCGCGGACCTCGATCACTCCTGGAACGGCACGCATCGTTCGTGGAACGGCGGGGCGATGGACGGCTTCACGGCGGTGAACGTCGACCCGGCCGATGCCACCGGCAGCCGCACGATGGGGTATCATACCCGCAAGGAGCTGCCCTTCTACTACCGGCTCTACCGCGACTGGGCGATCGGCGACCGATTCTTCAGCGCGCTGCTCTCGCAGACGTTCCCGAACCGGCTCTACCTGCTGGCGGGGACGTCCTTCGGGCACATCCGCAACGACTTTCCCCCGTTGGCCGACGACTTCGCGCAGCGCTCGATCTTCAACCTTCTCGACGAGGCGGGCGTGAGCTGGAAGGTCTACTACTCGGACCTGCCCGTGGCGCTGCTCTTCGGGTACGTGCGCAACACGCGGCGGGCCAACGTCGTGCCGATCGCGAGCTTCTTCACCGACGCGCAGAGCGGCATGCTGCCGCAGGTCGCCTTCGTCGATCCGAAGTTCGTCGGGGCGCGCAACGTCGAGAACGACGAGCACCCGCCGGCGAACATCCAAGTCGGACAGCGGCTCGTCTACGACCTGATCAGTGTCGTCGGTCGCAGCCCGCAGTGGCCGCACGCGGCGATCTTCCTCACCTACGACGAGCACGGCGGCTACTACGATCACGTGCCGCCGCCGCCGGCGTGCGTGCCGGACGCCATCCCGCCACTGCTGGAATCCGGGGATGTACCCGGGGCGTTCGACCGGTACGGCATCCGGGTTCCCGCGGTCGTGGTCTCGCCGTACGCGCGGCGGCGGTTCGTGTCGCACACGGTGCACGACCACACCTCGATCCTGCGCTTCATCGAGACCCGCTTCGACCTCCCGGCGCTCACCCGCCGCGACGCCAACGCCGATCCGATGCTCGAGCTCTTCGACTTCGCGCACCAGCGGACGAAGCCGCCCCGTCTCGGCAAGGCGCCGGCGCTGGACGCGACGCTCGCCGCCCATTGTGACGCGCTGCCCGCCGTGACCGAGCAGGGGCCGTGACGCGTCGCTACGCGCCGCCCAGGAAGGCGCGCAGGTCGGCGAGCGACCGCTCCGGTGCCTCCTCCTGCGGGAGGTGGCCGACGCCGTCGTAGATGCGGAGCGTGGATCCCGCGATCTCGTCGTGCAGCCGCTCGCCGTGGGCGACCGGGATGAGGTGATCCTCGCGGCCCCAGAGGACGAGGGTCGGAACCGCGAGCGATCGCAGCCGCGGTAGCTCGGGATCGTCGGCGGGTGGGAGCGCGAAGCGCGCCTGCGTCGCGGCGCGGTTGCCGGTGCGCCGGTTGAGCTCCCAGTAGCGGTCGACGAGCTCGGGCGTGACCTTCGTCGGGTCGGCGTACGATGCCTGGAGCGTCGACACGAACACCGAACGCGGCGACACCCAGCGCGAGAGCGCGCGTCCCACCGGGCTGTGCAGGAGTCGGAAGCCGAGCGCCGCGTGTGGTGGCATGGGATACGACGCGGCGTCGACCAGGACGAGCCGTTCGACGCGCTCGGGGTGCGCGAGCGCGTAGTGCCACGCGATGCGGCCTCCCATCGAGTTGCCGGCGAGCGTGAACCGGTCGAGGCCGCGCGCGCGGGCGAACGCGTCGACGAATGCGACGAAGTCCTCGGTCGTGTAGCCGCGGGCGCTGTCGGGGGGCCAGGGCCCGGTGAGGCCGTGGCCGGGGAGGTCGACCGTGACGACGCGGTGGTCGGCGACGAGGCCGGCCGCCCACGGTTCCCACGTGTGCAGCGACGCGTTCGAGCCGTGGAGCAGCAGCACCGCCGGGCCCCGACCGCGGTCGCGGAAGTGTGCGGGCACGCCCTCCACGGTCGCGAACCGCGAGTCCGCGTTCGCGTACGTCGCCCGCAGCGCCTCGACCGGCAGGTCGCGCCGCACGCTGGCGCCGACGGCGACCACCAGCAGCACGACGATCCCGAGGGCCATCCGTCCGGCGATTCTCCGCATGGCCCTTCCTCCAGCCCATCGGGGTCATTTGTCAATTGCCAGCCTGCTATCATGGGGGCGTGACAGCGTCGGGGGCGCTGGACGGCGCTGGTCTCAGGTTGTACCGTCCGCCGCCGTGACCTGGGGCCGGGGAGCGCTCGCGGCGGTCGTGCTCGTGTGCCGGGCTACGGCGGCGCCGGCCTTCCAGCTCGACGGCCCCGCCGGCCGGATGAGCGTCGACGGGTTCGCCGAGGGCCTCGCGGTGTTCCGCGCCGATCGCGCGACCCAGCGCCAACGTCCGGAGGGCATCCTCGGCTTCAAGATCACCGACGACCTCCACCGCGCCGTCCGCCTCCATCTGGACGTCCGCACCCGCTTCGGTGGACCGCCCGAGCACGCGAGCGGGGTCGGGATCGACGACCTGTGGAACACGTTCCAGGACATCTCCCCCGCCACGGACGTGGAGGAGGCGTACGCCGACCTTCACTATCGCGCGCTCGACGTCCGCGTCGGCAAGCAGAAGTTCTTCTGGGGCCGGCTCGACCGCTTCTCGCCGACGGACGTGCTCACGCCGCGGCGCTGGACCGACCCGTTCCTCACCGACGAGAAGGACGCCAAGGTCGGCATCCCGGCGCTGCAGGCATCCTACTTTCCGCCCGACCTGGGCACCTGGGCGACGGACCTGAAGGCCGGGCTCGCGTGGGTTCCGGTGCCGTTCCCGACCCGCTTCCCGCTGCCGGACGAGCGCTGGTTCCCGCCCGCGGCGTCGGCGGCGGTGGACTCGATCAACCTGCCCGCCAACCTGCTGCCCGGGCTGCCGCCGCCGGAGCTGCGGATGGCGGTCGCGGCGGAGAACCGGCGCCCGCCGCAGCAGCTCGACGAGGGCGGTGTCGGCCTGCGGCTCACCGGCCTCTCGGGCCCGGTCGATTGGGGGCTTTGCTACTACGATGGCCCCGAGACCACGCCGACGCTCGACTTCGCCGTCACGGTCGATGCCCCGCTCGCGATCCGGCGGCTCGCACACGGCGGCACGCCGGGCGTGAGCGACCTCGCGGTCCTCGGCGTCGCGTCGCGGCTCACGCCCCGCTTCGGCCGCATCCGCTTGGCCGGCGGCGACGCCGCGTTTCGGCTGGGCGGCTTCACGGTGCGCGCCGAAGCCGCGTACGGCATGAACCGCGAGATCCCGTCGAGCGTGCCCGATCTGGTGAATGCGGCGATCGCCGTCGCCACCGACGAGGTCCACTTGACCCCGAACGCGGCGAAGCTGCTCGCGGGCCGGCGGATCGTCCTGCCCGTCGCCCCGCTCTATGCCGAACGCGACGTCGTCAACTGGGGCGTCGGATTGGATTATCTCATCGACGGCTGGCTGCCGCTCCTCCAGGTCGACCAGACGGCGCTGCTCGGCAACGATCGGCCGCTGCTCGTCAACGAGGTCGACACGCGCCTGCTCTTCCTCCTGCGCAAGACGTTCCTCGGCGAGCGGCTCGGCACCGAGCTGGTGGCGGTGCAGGAGCTCGAGCGCGGCGCGACGTCGGCCGTCGGCAAGCTCACCTACGAGGTGACCGACCACGTCCGCGTGCAGGTCGGCTACCTCGCGATCGCGGGCTCGCGGCGCACGATCATTGGCCAATACCACGCCAACGACCAGGGGTTCGCGCGCGTGCGCGTCTCGTACTGACGATCAGGCCTCGCGCTTCAACCGGCTCTTCGCCTGGCGCACGTAGCGCTGGAGGTCCTCGCGGTCGATGAGGGAGAGGATCTCGACGCGACCGCCGTCGAGCGGGCGGTAGATGAGGCGGACGTCGCTGGCGATGCGGATGCGGTAGTAGTCGGGGATGCCCTCGAGCGGGATCGCGCGCAGGCTCGGGTGGCGCCAATCCTCGGCGAGGCGGACGATCTTCTCGAACGTGATGCGGACGATCTTGCGATCCCAGCGCCGGATCGAGTCGTAGAACTCGTCGGTGAAGACGGGCAGGCTCCAGGTGGCGCCGCTGCTCGCGCCGCGCTCGATCTCCGCGGGCTCGCCGGCACCCGGCGTGGTGCTGCGCTCGGCCTCGAGCGAGCGCAGGCGTGCCTGGAGCGAGGCCTCGGCGTCGCGCGCGGTGTCCAGGTCCTCTTCGAGCGCGCGGCTGCGGCGCGCCGCGGCATCGAGCTCGGCGGCGAGCCGCGCGACCTCGGCCGCGGTGCCCGACTGGAGCTGCGCGCGCAGCGCCTCGCGGTCGGCGGTGAGGCGATCGCGCTCGGTCTCGACGCGCTCGCGGGCCTCGGCCTGCACGCGCAGGTCGCGGCGCGCCGTCGCGAGGCCCTGCTCGAGCTCGATCAGCCGCTCCTTCATCGTGTCGACCCGTTTGAGCGCGCGGTCGCGGGCGCTCTGCGCGCGGCGGGCCTCCTTGGCCGCCTCGGTCGCGAGCCGTTCGGCCTCCGCCTCGGCCGCTGGCTCGGGCGTCTCGGCTGCCTGCTCCTGCTCTTCGCGTGCCGCCGCGTCGGCCTGGTCGTAGTCGGCGATGATCGTCTGTACGCAGCGCGCGGCGAGCGGTCCGGCCGTCTCGACGCCCGAGGTGAGCAGCGCCCAGGCGAGATCGCGCGCCGGGTCGCGCGACTCGAGCAGGAGCGTGGTCACCGCTTCGCTGCCGCCCGCGGTCGCGACGGCATCCGCGAGCGGTGCCGTCCCGATCTCCTTGCGCAGCACGCGGTCGACGGTGGCGGCGACCTCGTGGTCGTTCTCGTAGTAATCGACCAGCGACCAGGCGAGATCCCAGACGGACAGCGTGTCGAGCCGGGTGCCGGGCGGTGCGGTGCCGAGCGAGCCGGCGAGCTTGCGCAGGGTCTTCTGCGGCAGCGCGACCACGAGGAAGGTGGTGCGCTCGTCGGGGTTGAGCGGCGCGAGCAGCGGCACGGCCCGCGATTGTAGCGCCTGGCCCGGGCGACGCCAGCCCGGGGGGATCGTGGTCAGGCGCCCGGCGTCTTCACCGTCTCGCCCGCGATCTCGGCCTCGCGTTCGAGGCAGAGCAGACGCACGCGGCCGGTGGCGAGGAGCTTCTCGTCGTCGCCGCGGGCCTCGGCCTCCCACACCTGCGTGCGGCGCCCCCGGGTGACGGGCCGCGCGGTGACGCGCACGTGGCCGGAGCGCGCCGCGCGGACGAACGTGGTGTGGTTCTCGAGGCCCACCACCGACTGCCCGCGCGGCATCGCGTTCAGTGCCGCGCCGGTCGAGCAGACGCTCTCGAAGACGGCGCAGTACACGCCGCCGTGCACGATCCCGTACGGCTGGCGGTGCTGCGCGTCGATGTCGAACTCGACCACGATCTCGTCCTTCGTTGCGCTGACGAAGCGAAACTGCATCGCGGCGTCGAAGCCGTTGGTGACGTAACCTCTGGCGATCACGTTGTCGTCGGTCATGGCGGTGGCGGCGAGCCTAGCGCAGGCGCTGGGGCCAATGCCAACGGCGGCGCGCGCGATGGCCGCGTGGTGACCCCCCTGCGCCGCCTGTGCTACTCCTGCTCGTCGCATGACGCCAGCCTTCGCGCCGTTCGCCCGCAAGATGCGCGACGCCGGTCTCCCCGAGATCGCGATCGACACCTTCGCCCACTACTACGAGCTGCTGCGCTCCGGCGTGCAGGGGAAGGTCCCCCGGGCCGAGATCGACCCGGTCGACGACGTCCCGGACGCCGGCACGCTCGGCCGATACCGCGCCGCGGGAACCGAGGCGCTCGGTCGTGCCATCGTGCTCAAGCTGAACGGCGGACTCGGCACCAGCATGGGCATGACGAAGGCGAAGTCGCTGCTGCCGGTGAAGCAGGGGCTCTCGTTCCTCGATGTCATCGCGAAGCAGACGCTGCACCTGCGCCAGCTCCACGGGGTGCGGCTCCCGCTCGTGCTCATGAACAGCTTCCGTACGCGCGCCGATTCGCAGCAGGTGCTCGCCCGCTACCCGGCGCTGCCCTCGGCGGTGCCGCCCGACTTCCTGCAGAACAAGGTGCCGCGCATCCTGAAGGCCGATTTGACGCCGGTCGAGTGGCCGGCCGACCGCGAGCACGAGTGGTGCCCGCCGGGGCACGGCGACCTCTACACGGCGATCGTCACCTCCGGCATGTTGCGCACGCTCCTCGACCAGGGCTTCGAGTACGCGTTCGTCTCCAACGCCGACAACCTGGGCGCTGTGCTCGACCTCGACATCCTCGGTTTTCTCGCCGCCGAGCAGATCCCGTTCCTCATGGAGGTGATCGACCGCACCGAGGCCGACCGCAAGGGCGGCCACCTCGCGCGGCGCAAGGACGGTCGCCTCCTCCTGCGCGAGGTCGCGCAGTGCCCCGACGACGAGATCGAGTCTTTCCAGGACGTGCGCGTCTGGAGGTACTTCAACGCCAACAGCCTCTGGGTGAATCTGCGCACGCTCGATCGCGTTCTCCACGAGCGCCGCGGGGTGCTCGGCCTCCCGATGATCACCAACGAGAAGCCGGTCGACCCCGACGACCCGGGCTCGCCGCGCGTGCTCCAGCTCGAGACCGCGATGGGCGCGGCGATCTCCGTCTTCGAGGGCGCGCAGGCGTTGCGCGTGCCCCGCAGCCGCTTCGTGCCGGTCAAGACTACGAGCGACCTGCTCGTGCTGTGGTCCGACGTCTACACGCTGGCCGACGACTTCCGCGTCGTGCTGTCGCCGGCGCGGACGGGGGGGGCACCGTTCGTGGACCTCGACCCGAAGTTCTTCCGGCGCGTCGCAGACCTCGAAGCGCGCGTTCCCGACGGCGCCCCGTCGCTGCTCCACTGCCGGCGTCTCGTGGTGCGCGGCGACGTGCGCTTCGCGGCCGGCGTCGTGGTCGAGGGCGAGGTCGTCGTGCAGCAGGACGGGGCCGTCCCGCGCGTCGTCCCTGCGGGCACGCGCCTCGTCGGCGCCTGACGCTGCCGGGCGGTTCGGAGGCTCAGAGCGTCGGGCAGGCCTTCACGCAGGCCTGGAACGTCGCCTTGCACTGTTGGCGCAGGGCCTGCACGGCCGCGTCCGCGCGCCAGCTCTCGCGGCAGGTGTCGCGGCACTGGAACGCGAGCACCTGTGCGGCGTCGACGCAGGCGTCGCAGACGGGGTTGGCGTTGCACGGCGCGCCGCAGACCTGCTTGGCCGTCTGCAGCGCGGCCTTGCAGCCGTCGGTGCCGGTCGGGCAGTTGGCGAGCGTCGCGCCGCCCGGAACCTGGCCGGTCTCGAGGATGGCGTCGATCGCGTCGCTGCACACCTGGCGCCCGGCAAGGCACGCCTTGCCGCACGCCGGGTCCACGCCCTTGCAGGTGAAGCGCGCGCTCAGGAAGTCGTCCTTGCACTGTGCCCGGCACGCCGCATAGGTGCTCTTCGCCTGGCGGGTGCAGGTCGCGTCGGCCTGCGCGCGGGCGGGAACCGCGCCCCCCGCCAGCATCGTTGCCAGTACCATCGCCCCAAAGCTCCGCATGCGCATCGTCGACCTCCTGCGTGGAGTGTGTCCCCGAGTGTCCGCGGGCCGGGGCGAGTGTCAACGGGGGGAGTGCCTTCCCGTTGAGGCGAGCCTCCGCGGGCGCTAAGGTGCGCGCCGACCATGTGGCCAGCGGGGGACCGTGTCCGAAGCTCGTGATCTCGCGTTCCGGCGTGATCCCGACGGTCGCCTCGTCGTACACATGGCGGGCCCGTGGCGCCTCCGCGACGGGCTGCCGGCACCGGCCGAGGTCGAGCGGGCCGTCGGCGCGAGCCCGTCTCCCGGGACCGTGGTCTTCGACGCGACCGCGCTCGGCGAGTGGGACTCGAGCCTGGTCGCGTTCCTCGTCGGGCTCCTCGAGCAGTGCGCCGAGCGCGGGATCGCCGTCGACCGCGCGGGGCTGCCGAGCGGCGTCCAGCGCCTGGTCGGGCTCGCCCAGGCGGTGCCGGAGAAGAAGGACGCGCGGGTCCAAGCGGCGGAGGCGGACGTCCTCGAGCGCATCGGGCTCGCGACCATCGCCGTCGGGACGTCGGTGCGCGAGGTGCTCGCCTTCGTGGGCGAGATCACGGCGGCGACCGGCAGGCTCCTGCGCGGGCGCGCGCGCTTCCGGCGCTCGGACCTCTTCGTGCTCATGCAGCAGGCCGGTGTCGAGGCGCTGCCGATCGTCACGCTCATCAGCTTCCTGGTCGGGCTCATCCTCGCCTTCGTCGGTGCCGTGCAGCTCGAGCAGTTCGGGGCGGCGATCTACGTCGCCAACCTGGTCGGGGTCGCGATGGTGCGCGAGATGGGCGCCATGATGACCGGCATCGTCATGGCGGGACGCACGGGCGCATCCTACGCCGCGCAGATCGGCAGCATGAAGGTGTCGCAGGAGATCGACGCGCTCACGACCATGGGGATCGCGCCGCTCGAGTTCCTGGTGCTGCCGCGCATGATCGCGCTGTGTCTCATGATGCCGCTGCTCTGCCTCTACTCCGACGGCGTGGGCGTGCTCGGCGGCGCCGCGGTCGGCATCGGGATGCTGGACGTCTCGTTCGTCAGCTATTTCCAGCAGACGGCCACCGCGGTGAAGATCGTCGACCTCGTGGGGGGCGTGTGCAAGGCCTCGGTGTACGGCGTGCTGATCGCGATCGCCGGCAGCCTGCGCGGCCTGCAGACCGGGGGCAGCGCGGCGGCGGTCGGCGATTCCACCACCGCGGCGGTCGTGACCAGCATCATCTGGATCATCTCGGCGTGCGGCGTGTTCGCCGTGCTGTTCTACATCCTGGGAATCTGAGCGGGCATGACCACCGAGGCGCACATCACCGTTCGGGACCTGACGATGGCCTACGGTGGCTTCGTCCTCATGCGCGACCTCAGCTTCACGGTCCGCCGGGGTGACGTCTTCATCATCATGGGCGGCAGCGGCTGCGGGAAGAGCACGCTGCTGCGGCACCTCATCGGCCTCAAGGAGCCGGCGAAGGGGGAGATCCTCTACGGCACCGAGAACTTCACGCGCGCCGACGGCGCGACGCGCGAGCACCTGCTGCGGCGCTTCGGCGTCCTCTACCAGAGCGGGGCGCTGTGGAGCGCGATGACGCTCGCCGAGAACGTCGGGCTCCCGCTCGGCGAGTTCACCGACCTGTCGCCGGGAGAGATCCGGGAGATCGCGAGCCTCAAGCTCGCGCTGGTGGGCCTCAAGGGCTTCGAGGACTTCTACCCGTCGCAGATCAGCGGCGGCATGCAGAAGCGCGCCGGGCTCGCGCGCGCCATGGCGCTCGACCCGGACGTGCTCTTCTTCGACGAGCCGTCGGCCGGCCTCGACCCCGTCAGCTCGCGCCTGCTCGACGACCTGATCCTCGAGCTGCGCGACAGCCTGGGAGCGACGATCGTCGTGGTCACGCACGAGCTGGCGAGCATCTTCGCGATCGGCACGAACAGCGTCTTCCTCGACCCGGAGAGCCGGACCATGATCGCGAGCGGGGACCCGCGCGAGCTGCGCGACCACTCGACCGATCCGAAGGTGCGACGGTTTCTCACGCGGGGCGAGGGGTAGGGCGCCGGGGGGACGATGGGTAAGAAGGCGAATCCGGGCCTCATCGGGGCCTTCGTGGTGGGGGCGGTGGTGCTCGCCGTGGTCGGGGTGGCGGTGTTCGGCTCGGGCCGCTTCTTCCACAAGACCACGACGTGGGTGATGTACTTCGACGGCAGCGTGAACGGCCTGCGCGCCGGCGCGCCCGTCAAGTTCAAGGGCGTGGAGATCGGCTCGGTCACCGACGTGATGCTCAACGTGAGCCGCCGTCCGCGCCGGCCGCAGGACGTGCGGGTCCCCGTGATCGTCACCATCGACCTCGACCGCATCCAGAAGAAGGGCGGGCACGGCGTGATGGACGAGGAGGCCGTCAAGACCATGGTGGAGCAGGGGCTGCGCGCCCAGCTCCGGCCCGAGAGCTTCGTGACCGGCGTGCTCTACATCGAGCTCGACCTCTTTCCCGAGACGCCAGCGCGGTTCGTGAAGGAGTCCGACGTCGCGTACGCGGAGATACCGACCCTGCCGACGGCGCTCGAACAGGTGCAGGTGAAGGCGTCGCAGCTCGTCGCCAAGCTCGCGGACGTCGACATCGAGGGGCTGGTGGCTGCGGCGAAGCATGCGCTCGAGGGGGTCGACGAGCTCGTCCGCTCGCCCGGCGTCCAGTCGGCGATGACGTCGCTCGATCCGACGCTGCACAAGCTTCAGGGTGCCGCGGGAAGCATCGACAAGCTCGCGGCTCAGCTCCAGGGTAAGGTCGATCCGGCGAGTGCCAGCCTGAAAGCGACGGCGGAGCAGGCGCAGGCGGCGCTCAAGAGCCTGCGGGATCTGGTCGAGCCGGGCTCGCCGATCACGCGGCAGCTCGGGCAGGCGCTGGCGCAGGTCGAAGACGCGGCGCGGGCGGTCCGTGCGCTCGCCGAGTACCTGGAACGCAACCCCAGCGCGGTCGTGCGCGGGAAGGCCACCTCGAAGGACGAACGATGAGCAAGCTCCTCGCCCTCGTTGCCCCGCTGCTCTTCGCGAGCTGCGCGTTGCTCGCCCCGCAGCCCGATGCCTCGCGATTCTACACGCTCGCGACGCTGGCCGCGGCCGACCCGGGCGGCCCGACGCTCGCCGGCGTCACCCTCGGTGTCGGGCCGGTGCGCCTGCCCGCGTACCTCGACCGCGCCGAGATCGTCACCCGGGTCGACCCCAACCAGGTGGACTACCTCGAGCTGGCGCGCTGGGCCGAGCCACTCGCGGACGATCTCGCGCACGTGCTGGCGGCGAACTTCTCGGTCTTGCTCGGGCCCGCGCAGGTTCGCATCTTCCCCTGGTTCGATGGGACGCAGCCCGACTGGGTCGTCGAGCTGGACGTTCGGCAGTGCGAGCGGGCGACCGACGGCACCGGGCTCTTCGCCGCGGCGTGGGTCGTGCGGGACGGCCGGCGCCACACGATCGTCGAACACGGCGAGGCCGCGCTGCGCGAACCCGCGCCGCCCGCCGACACCGAGGCGTCGGTGGCGGCGCTCAGCCGCGCCGTCGGGGCGCTCAGCCGCGAGGTCGCAACCGCGCTCCGGCGTGCCAACGGGCGCGGGTAGCGGCGGGAACGCCCGCCTCGGGTTCGTGACGATCGGGCAGCTCGGACCACAGGCCCTCAAGTCCTGGGCCGTGGTGGCCGACAGGCGATACCAGGAGCCTGCCGGCCGGCAAAGACGTGCCCGCGGTGCGCCCGAGGTGTGCGATGGGAAGATTTCTGGTTGCAGTCGTGACGGCGGCCGTGGTGGCGAGCCTGTCGAGCGCCCCTCCAGCCCGCGCCGCGAAACGGCACCCGGTCTCGTGCCCGGACGCTCGCTACCTCGTCGCGACGCCGCTCGTCGTGCGCGAGGGCGGACTCGAGGCCGACGCGGTGAGCGTCGCGGGATCGCAGGTCGCGATCGCGAGCGGGTGTCCGGCGGTGGCGGCGAGACGCGTGACGGGGAGCAGGCGATCCGTCAAGATCCTGGTGACCTGGAAGGCGTGCACGGGCCTCCCGGGGACGGCCACGCTCAAGGCACGGATCGACGCCACCTGCGCCACGATGGCCGGCACCTTCAAGGTGAGTCGGGCGCGGCCGAAGCGGCGACCCACGGCGTTCACCGCCGCGCGCTCGCGCTGCGGCGACGGCACGCTCGACTCCGCGGCGGGCGAGCGGTGCGAACCGGCGAGCACGGGCGCCTGCGACGCGGACTGCGGCTGGCGATCGGCGTCGCGCGACGACGACGTCTCCCCGCAGGCCGTGGTGGTGCCCGACTTCTCGCGGATCACGCTGACGGCGCAGGCGAGCGGCTATACGCACGTCGCCGGGGCGGCGGGAGCGATCCCGGGGGCCTTGCCCGTCTATGTCGCCAGTCCCAACAGCGCGCACCACGCGTTCACGACCGCGGCGTCCGACGGGAGCTTCGCAGCCGACGTGATCGCCCCGCCCGGGGCGTGGCTGCTCGTGAAGTACGATCCGACGAACGGCACGTGGATCGATCCGGCGTGCGGCGACGTGCTGCAGGCGCCGGTCAACTCCGCCCCCGGTGCCTGGGGCCAGGTGCCGTGGACGACGCCGTCGGGCACGGGCGTGCCCTTCGTCCTCGCCGGCTCGACCTTCGGGGATCGCGTCGACTTCGATCTCGCGGGCCGCCTGACGCGCTCCGGTAGCGCGGTCACGATCTCCGGCACGCTCACGGTCTACTCGACGGCGGCGCTCACCGCCCAGACCCCGCAGTTCTCCATCCTCCTCCACCGGCTGTACGACTCGGCGGGCCGGCCGCGGATCATGGCGAACCAGTTCTTCTCCACGATCCTCACGCCGAGCGGCCTGCCGATCGAGCACTGGAGCGGGCCGGCGCTGGCGGCCGACGCGCTCGTGTCCTCCGCGCTCGCCTCGGCGGGGACGAACGTGTACGCCGCGCCGTTCACGTACACGATGAACCTGCCGGGCGGCCTGGCGACCGGGACGTACGCGCTGGCGCTGTCGACCTTCGGGGTGGGGCTCACGGGCTCCCTCGGCGGCACGCGCCGGGAGGTGAACCCCTTCCTCACCAACCACGAGCTGTATCTTCCGCCGTTCGCGGTCGGCAGCCCTGCCACCCCGCACCTCGCTTGGGGGCTCCTCACGGACGTGATCAGCGCCGACGGAAGCCGGGGGACGGTGGCGGCCGAGGATGCCGCCGCGTTCGACATCGCCAACCACGTCGCGACCCAGGCCGGGAGCTTCGTCGTCCCGCGCCTCAGCAAGAAGGACGGGCAGCCGCTCGCGTATCGCCTGGAGCCGTACGTTCCGATGGTGAGCCAGGGCGAGCGCCGGCTCGCCAACGTGCCCACGCACGCGTTCGCGTTCCCGTCGGGCTCCCTCACGGTCACGATCACCCGGCCGGACGGCCAGGTGGAGCAGCTCGGTCCCGAGCCGTTCCGTGGCGCCGCCAGTCGCACCCCGGCCTCGTCGGCTGGGCCACTGCTGGACAACGGCGGCGGGCACTTGGGCGACGTCTTCCAGCTCAGCACGCGCTCGGGCACGTTCGACTACCGGTTCCCGTCCTACGGCGAGTACACGATCGTGATGCAGGGGACCATCGACGACGTGTACGGCACCACCTACACGGGCGGCGGCACCTATACGGTCTTCGTCGCCGAGCCGCTCGACGTCGAGCCCGCCGTGCTGCCGATGACGCCGCTCGAGGTGGGCAACGTGCTCAACCCCGGCGTCACGGTGCTGCCCGGCGTCCCCGCCGACGTGACCGTCGAGGCGACGCTGTTCGTGAGCTCCGACCCGGGGCAGGCCGTGACCTACCGCACCCAGGGCCGCGCGAACCGGTACGGGACCTTCACGGCGCCCGCGGACGCGGCGGCCATGACGATGACCGGGGCCGGCGAGCTGCGCGTGACCACGGTGGCACGCTACACCGATCCCGACGGTGTGATGTGGATGGGGGCGACGCGCTGGGGCCAGGTGGTCGCGCCCGTGAACAGCACGTTCATTGCGCACGGGCGGCACGAGGCCGACGACGTGCCGATCGCCTCGGCGCGCCAGTGGTTCGACACGCATCTCTTCCCGACCGATGCGCACGCGTTCCTGCCCTGGGCCACGGGCGACGTCCTCTGGCAGGGAGAGTCCGAGGCCGCCCGCGTGCAGATCACGGCCGAGGACACGAGCGGCGCCGTCGAGGCCGCGATGAGCGACTGGGTCACCCAGAACAACTACTTCTCGACCGGCGACCACACCGCGCCGCCGCCGAGCTTCGCCGCGCGCGCGGCGAAGAAGGAGCTGCCGCTCGCGTTTTCCACCAGCACGGGCGTCAACCCGGCCGAGGAGCCCGCGGACATCGTGAGCTTCGGCTACGCGTACGCGGGCATCGAACGCCCGGGCGAGCGCGTGCGCGAGATGATCAGCGACGACGACAACGGCGTTGCCTACTGGCGGTACAACGAGCTCTACGGGCTCCAGCCGGGCATGGGCGCTGCCGGCGACCTGCCCAACGACTTCAAGTTCCAGTTCGGCGGCGCCGTGTTCCGGGACAGCGTGCATGCCGTGCGCGCCTACGGCATCTACGCGAGCCTGTGGGTCCACCTCCCGAGTGGGGCGACGACGGACGCGAACACGTCCGTCCTTCCTCCGCTCCAGTGGGGACCCGGCGGCGACCCGATCCTGACGCTCGGCGGCCAGCCGATCGACGCGTTCGTCGTCCCGCTCGCGGCCCGGCCGGGCACGATCCTCGAGGTCGGCGACCGCTTCTCCTTCTCCGCCCAGCTCGCGCCGACGCTGCCGGCGAGCGTGAGCGTCACGGTGACGGGCCCCGATGGTGCGAGCCACACGATCGCCGGCCGCGCGAACGCGATCGGCTACTTCTACGATCCGGCGCAGGACTACGTCGTGAGCACGCCGGGCGTCCATCACGTGGCGGTCACGGCGACCTTCGACGGGGCGACGTCCGCCGGCCCGACGTCGCCGCCCTACTCGACGGGCACGGTCCTCGGCGCCGTCGCCGGAGGTTTCGACGTGTACGTCGTCGCCGCGGACACGCCGGCGCTGCCGGCGGGACTCCCGCCGTGGAGCGTGGTGGCGGGCGCGGGACCGGTTCCGCTCACCGTGCACGCCCCGTTCGGAGTCCAGACCGGGACCGTCCACTACACGATCGCCATGCCCGGGGTTCTCCTCACCAGTGGTACCGCAGCGGTGGCGGACGCAACGGCCACCATCGTCTACGACCCGCTGCTCCTCGCGCAGACCTACCCGAATATCGACACGGACGGCCGGCTCGTCGCGGGTCCGGGCCTGGCGGATACGGTATGGGTGAACCTCGCGTTCGAGGGGAGCGACGGCACGGTCTACGCGGAGCAACTGACGCTGCAGGGGCCGGATGTGTACCTTCCGCCGCGGTAGCGCGCGCATCCTCGGCGCCGCCGCGGTTCTGATCGCCGCGATGGGCAGCGTCCTCGCGCCGGCGTCACCGCTCCCCCCGGTGGTGGCGCCCGTCGAGAACCCGTTCACGGAGGCCAAGCGCGTCCTTGGAAAGATCCTCTTCTGGGACGAGCAGCTCTCTTCCGACGACACCGTCGCGTGTGGCACCTGTCACGCGCCGTCGCGCGGCGGTGCCGACACGCGGCGGGCGCGGCACCCGGGCGCCGACGGCGTCCTCGGGACCGCCGACGACCTGTTCGGCTCGCCCGGCGTCGTGCACCGCAACGCCACGGGCGAGTTCGTGCCGCACGCGGTCTTCGGACTGGGTCGCCAGGTGACCGGGCGGACGGCGCCGTCGGCGCTCACCGGGGCGCTCGCCGACGGTCTCTTCTGGGACGGCCGCGCGGCCGAGCAGTTCGTGGATCCACAGACCGGGCTCGTCGCCATCGCCTCGGGCGGCGCGCTCGAGAGCCAGTCGCTCGGCCCGCCGCTCAGCGCGACGGAGATGGCCGCGGAGGGCCGCACCTGGACCGACGTGGCGGCGAAGCTCGCGACCGTGGCGCCGCTCGCCCTCGCGACCGACCTTCCGGCCGACGTGGCGTCGGCGCTCGCCGCGACCCCGGGCTATCCGGCGCTGTTCGCCGCTGCCTTCGGCGATCCGGCGATCAGCGCGCAGCGGCTCGCCTTCGCGGTGGCGACCTACGAGCGCACGCTGGTCCCCGACCAGACCCCGTGGGACCGGTTCATGGACGGCGACGCGTCGGCGCTCACGGCCGCACAGCGCCGCGGATGGGACGCGTTCCAGACGTCGCGCTGCAACGACTGCCACCGGGCCCCCGAGTTCACCGATCGCAGCTTCCGCAACACCGGGCTGCGGCCCATCGCCGACGACGCCGGCCGGGCCGCGATCACCGGCGACACCGCGGACCGCGGCAGATTCAAGGTCCCGTCGCTCCGCAACGTCGGTCTGCGCGCGTCGTTCATGCACGGCGGGTGGCTCACGTCGCTGACCGACGTGCTGCGCTTCTACGCGAGAGCGCCGGGCACGGAGCACTTCACGGAGAACCGCGACCCGATCATCGCGCAGATGAACCCGTCGCCCGCCGCGGACGCCGACATCCAGGTGCTGCTCTCGACTGGCCTCACGGACCCGCGCGCCGCGGCGGAGACGGCGCCCTTCGACCGGCCCGTGCTCTACTCGGAGCGCAGCGACCACGGTCCGCTCGTGTCGGGCGCCGGCCGCGCGGGCTCGGGCGGCGCCGCCCCCGGCATGGTGGCGGTGATGCCCCCATATCTCGGCAACGCGGAGTTCCGCCTGGGAGTCCACGGTGCGCTAGGTGGTGCACGGGCCTTCCTCGCGGTGTCGTCCTCCGCCCCCGCCGGCGAGCGACTGCCGGTGGAGACGCTGCTCGGGCCGGTGACGCTCGACGGCGCGGGCGTCGCGGCGGGTTACGGCACGATCCGCTGGCCGGTCCCCGACGATCGTTCGCGGGCGGGCGAGCACGTGTGGTTCCAGTGGCGCGTGTCGGATCCCGTCGCGGCGGGCGGCGTCGCGCTGTCGCCCGTCGCGGCCGTGACGCTCGTCGCGGTGCAGAGCACGTCGCCCCCCGCACCCGTCGTGACCGACGACGCCGATCTCTACGTGACGGCGGCGGCGTTCACCGTCGACTGGCGCCGGCACGCCGGCGGCATCGACGCGGACACGTTCTCCGTGAGCGGACTCCGCAATGCGGCACCACTGGATTCCGTCGAGGGGGCGTCGTTCGCGCTCTCGCTGGCCGGCGCGGAGCTGATCCGTACGACGCTCGACGGTGACGGTCGCGCGGCGAGCGGTGCCCGGGCGATGCCGTCCTGGTCCGTGCGGGTCGACCCGACCACGGGTCGCTTCACGGCGAGCGCGTCGCACCTCGATCTCCGCCCCGTCCTCGGGCTCGACTCCCTGGCGGATCGAGGCAGAACCACGTACGACGTCCGGGTGGGCGTCGAGGGCGCGGGCGGTGCCACCGACACGACGATGGCCTCCGTGCCGTTCGTCTGGCGGACCGCGGAAGGCCGCCGCACGCGTGGGGCGCACCGCTATGGGCGCGACGGGCTCGCCACCGGCGTATTCCTGCCGTGGTACGCCCGGGCGCTCGCGCGCGGCCGCGGCGTGCGATCGCTGCGCATCGACGGTGCACTCGACCCTCCGGGCCACGCGGTCTTCGTCCCGACCGGTGACATCCGCGTGCACGTGGGGAGCGCCGACCTCGTGCTGCCGGCGGCGGCGATCGTGGTCCGCGGCGTCGGCCCAACGACGACCGTCCGCGCGGTCGTTCACGGGGGCGGGACGGCGCCGTCGATCCTGTTCCGGTACGTTGCGCGGACCCGCACGTTCTCGCTGTGGTGCGATCGGCTCCCGGCAACCGTGCTTCCCGGCGACGGGGCCGTCCGCGCCGCGTTGTCGTTGGTGCTCGCGTCCACGACGCCGACCGGCGACGCGGTGTTCGCGACCACCGTGCGACTCCACCGTGCGTCCCCCAGGTCGGCGGTGTGGAGGCGACCGGCGCCGGGGCCGCGCGCGCGGTCACGGCAGCAGCTTGCGCAGCGCGCCCGGGGCGAGTGACGCGAGCGGGTTGACCGACACCTTCGGATCGGCGGCCGGCCCGGTCACCTCGAACGCGAAGGCTTGCAGCGCGCCGCCGGTGAGCATCTCGCCCACGACGGGGATGCGCCCGGGCGCCTCGTTGAGCCCGAAGTAGGACGGGATCAGCGTCCCCTTCAGGTCGAGCGTGCCGGCGTCGCGATCGCTTGTGCCCGCGAGGGTGAGAGAGAGCGTTCGCCCGCGCGCCGCCGCGTCGGTGAGGGTGAGCACGGGGCGGTGCCACGCGAGGTCGGCGGTGAGCTGGTCGAACGCGACGCCGTCGCGGGAGAGCGGGTCGACGAGCCCGCCGAGCGAGGCGACGGTGGCGACCCGCAGGAGCCACGGCGCCTGCACCAGTCGGAAGCGGTCGATCGTGAGGTGCCCCTGGAACGGGAAGTCGGCCGTGGCGAGGTCTACGGTGCCGTCGAACCCGAGCGCGCCGCCGTCGACCTCGCCCTCGGCGACGAGCGCGCGCAGCAGCGTGCCGGCGTCGTCCGCGGCGAGCGTGAGCCGATGCGTCGTGCCGGCCGGCCGGACGGCGATCGTCGCGCGCGCCGGACTGGTCGCGGGCGGGCGCGGCGCGAGCGTCGCGTGGACATCGACCGTCTGCCAGCGCTCGCCGTCCGGCGTGCGCGTCGCGCTGCCGCGCAACGTGGTCCCGCCGCTGACCAGCTCGGCGGCGTCGACGGCGGTCACCGCGTCGCCGGCGAGCGTGAGCCGGGCCGTCGCGCGGCCCGGCGTGCCGGCCGGCTTCACGAGCGCGAGGAGCGGAAGGTCGAGCGTCGTGTCGCGCAGGCCGACGTCGAGGGCGAGCGTCCCGGGCTCCGCGCCGTGATGGACGACTCGCGCGGTCACGTCCATCGGCCCGTCGGCCCACGCGCCGGGGTCGAGGCCGAGGGCGACGCGGCCGGCGCGGTCGATCCGTCCCTGCACCTCGATGGTCCGTCCCGCGCCCTCGCCGCGCTCCTGCCGTACGGCGACGTGTGCGGGGACGCCCTCGACGCGCACGTCGCCGGTGACCGCGAGCCCGTCGGGGTCGAGCGCGAGGGCGAGGCTGCCCCCGGCGATCGACCAGTCGCGGATGAAGTGCGCAATCGTCACCCCCGCGAGGGTTGCCTTCGCGGTGACGGCGGGCTCGACGGGCTCCACGAGCGGGACGTCGACGCCGACGCGCGTTTCGACGGTTCCGCCGACCGCCTGCGGGGCGATGCCGATCGGTGTCACGAGGCGCAGCGGCTCGTGGTCGAGCGTGGCGAGCGCGCTCGCGAGCGGCCCGCGTGCCTGGGCGTCGACCACCACGCGCGGCGGCTCGGCGGCCCAGGGAATGCGCACGGTCGCGCGCACGACCTCGACGCCGGCGAGTTGCCCGCCGGTCACCGCGAAGTCGCCGCCGGCGCGGGCGAACGTCGCCGTGCCGGCGATCTCCGTCACCGGCGGCATGCCGTCGAGCCAGGTGACCGTGAGCCCGTCGAAGGCACACGTCGCGCGCACGTCGGTGACTTCGAGGCCGGCCGCGTCGCCCGTGTGCACGGTGCCGGTGAGCCGCGCCTGGACGTCGCGCACGAGGCCGCCGCCGATGTGCGTCGTCACCCACCGCCGCGCGGCGGGCACGGCGATCGGTGGCCACCAGCGGCCGAGGTCGTCGGTGGCGAGGCGCGCGAGCGTCGCCTGCACCTCGAGCGCGCGCGGGTCCTCGCGACCGGTGAGCCGTCCCTGCGCCTGCAGCGCGAGGTCCCCGAGGCCGAGGGTGAGCTCGTCCACGACGAGCCCACCCGAGTCGGCACGGGCGACGAGGCGGGCGCGGTCGACGGCGAGGTCGAGGCCGACGATGTCGCGCACGGCGAGCGTGCCGGCGGTGCCGGCGACGTCGAGCGCGGCGTGCATGGGGCGCAGGGCGTCGTCGAGCGTCAGGTCGACGGTCGCGTCGAGGGGAAGCGTGACCCGCGCCAGGGCGCGGCCGAGCGGATCCTGGGGATCGGCCGCCCCCTCCGTCGCCAGCGTGGCGGGCACGAGCCCGTGGACGCGGAGCCGGAGCTCGGTGCGCCTGGGTGCGCCGTGTGAGGTCGCGCTGACGTCGAGCGGTACCTCACGTTCGCTGGTCGCGAGGGTGCCGGTCAGATGGCCGGCGAGGCCGGCGCGTTCGCGGTGGACCTCGACGTCGGCGCGCGGGATGCGCCACAGACGGCCGTTCGGCCGGTCGAGCAGCGTGAGCGCGGCCTGGCGGATGGTCAGGCGACGCAGGCGGGCGAGCGGCGACGGGCCTTCGCCATCCCCGGTGCCGGGCAGGCGCGGACCGGTGCCGAGCGCGATTGCGCCGTCGGCGCCGCGCACGAGGTCGAGGCGCGGCTCGATGGCCTCGATCGTCGTGAGCACCACGCGGCCGCGCAGCAGCGCCGGCAGGCTCGCGCGCACCGCCAGCGCGGGAACCGCCAGCAGCACGTTCCCGTCGGGGCCGGTGACGCGCACGTCGACGGCGCGCAGCTCGGGGCGGTGGACGCCGGCGTCCCAGGCGAGCTGCGTCGCGCCGATCGTGACCGTCGGCGCGCCCGCCTCACCGCGGAGCGCGTCCTCGAGGTAGGGCGTGAGGACGTCGAGCGGGATGGGCCCCGCGGCAAGGCGCCAGGCGACCAGACCGACGGACCCGAGGAGGACCAGGACGCCGAGCATCGCGGCCAGTGCCAGGCGCGTGATCCGTCGCATCTTCGGCGGACCCTAGCGTGTCGCCGGCGGCGGGCCAACCCGAGTGCGTCGCGCCGCGGGGTGGCGGATGCCGATCGGGTTCGAGACTCGGACCACCGCGTGGTACCGATGACGACGCGTGACGAGATCGTGGCGATGGGTCGTGCGGCGCGGGTGGACGTGGCTCGCCGCGCTGGTACTCGGGCTCGGCGTCGCCGCCGCAGACGCGGCCGCCGCGGCACGGCTCGCGACCACGCATGCCGACTTCGTGCAGCCCGGTTCGCAGCCGTCGGTGACGCTCGACAACTTCATCACCTCGCCCACCTGCCAGCTCTGTCACGGACTCTATCTGCCGGCGGAGGCGGTCGAGCCCTGGGATTCGTGGGTCGGCAGCATGATGGCGCAGGCGGCGCGCGATCCCGTCACCCGCGCCGCCGTGAGCATCGCCAACCAGGACGCCGCGCTCGCCGGCGAGGTGTGCATCCGCTGCCATTCGCCCATCGGCTGGCTCGCCGGCCGTTCGGCGAGCGGGCGATTCGAGGACCTCCTTTCGGGCGACCTCGACGGGGTGACCTGCCACGTCTGCCACCGTCTCGTCGATCCGGTGACGCGCGCCGACAGCCCGTCCGAGGACACTGCCATCGTCGCGGGCCTCGCGGTGGCGGGGGCTCGCCCGGCCGGCGCCTGCCGTACGGATGCGGCGCACGCGTGCACGGCAGACGCCGACTGCGGGGCCGGCGGGTCGTGCGACGTCGACGCGGGGCAGGGGCGCTACGTCGTCGACCCGCAGGACCGCCGCCGCGGCCCCTTCGAGGTGTTCGCGCCGCACGCCACGATCGTCTCGCCGTATCACCGCCGAGCCGATGCCTGCGCGCCCTGTCACGACGTGAGCACGCCCACGTTCACCCGGCAGCCCGACGGGCACTACGCGCTCAACGCGCTCGACACGCCGCACCCGACCCAGAAGCCGCACGACATGTTCCCCGAGCAGCGGACGTTCAGCGAGTGGCGGGCGAGCGCCTTCGCGGCCGGCGGCGTCGTCTTCGCCGACGGGCGCTTCGGCGGGGCCCGCACCGCCGTGCTGCCGAACATCGTGGCGGTGAGCACCTGTCAGGACTGCCACATGCCGACCGCGAGTGCGGCGGGATGCGTGTCCACTGCTGCCCGGCCCGACCTGCCGGTGCACACCTTCGCTGGTGCCAACACGTGGGTGCTGGGCGCGATCCTGGACGCGTACGGGACGGCGAGCGGCCTCACCGAGGCGATCGTGACCGCGGCGGCAGCCGAGACCGAGACGATGCTGCGCGCGGCGGCGGACCTCGAGCTGGTGCAGGCGCGGGCGACGCTGCGGGTCCGCGTCGTCAACCAGACCGGGCACAAGCTCCCGACCGGGTATCCGGAGGGCCGTCGCATGTGGGTGCAGGTGCGGTTCTTCGCCGGCGACGACCCGACGCCCGTCCACGAGGACGGGCGTTACGACGTCGCCACCGCGACGCTCGACGTGGCGGGCACCACGAAGATCTACGAGGCGCACCAGGTCGTCGGGAGCGACGTCGCCGCGGCCAGCGGCCTCGCGGCCGGCACGAGCTTCCACCTCGTGCTCAACAACGAGATCCACTCGGACAATCGGATTCCGCCGCGCGGGTTCACGAATGCGGCGTTTGCCGCCGTCGCCGCCGCGCCGGCGGGCTACACCTACGCCGACGGGCAGCACTGGGACGAGACCACGTACGCGATCCCGGCCGGGGCCACGCGTGCCGAGGTCACGCTCTACTACCAGACGACCTCGCGCGAATACGCGGAGTTCCTGCGCGACACGTCGCCCGACGCGACCGGCGCCGACTTCCACGCCCGATGGGTCGCGCGCGGCCGCAGCGCCCCGGTGGCGATGGCCCACGCGACCGTGGAACTCGTGCCGTGCCCGGCCGACAGCGGGCCCTGCTGCGGCACCCCGTCGGGCTTCGCCTGCGACGACGGCGACGCTTGCACGACGGGGGAGACGTGCGCGGGGGAGCGCTGCGCGGCGGCGCTCACCGGCTTCGCCGGGTTCCGCTGCGAGCTCGGGCAGCTCGATCCGCCGTGCGACGTGTCGGTCACCAAGCAGGTCCTGCGTGCCGTTCGCAGGCGGCTCCGTGCGGCCCGCGCCCCGGCGAACGCGGCCGAGCGCAAGCTCGCCCACCAAGCGCCGCCCGCGCAGGTGCGCCGCCTCCTCGACCGTGCCGGGCGCATCCTCGGCACGCTGCGGGCGATGCGTGGCCTCGATGCCTGCCGCGCCGTGGTGTCCGCGCGCGTCGACCGCGCGCTCGCGGTCCTCGCGCAGCTCCGTCCCTGAAGGGTCCGGCGCTTGCCGTGGACCGCGCCGCCGTGGCACGACTCCCGGGTCGCGGCTGCGGCCGCGAACTGAGGAGGAGCTGCGGTCGATGGATGCAGACGCCAGGAAAACCGCCCTACGCATGATTCCGTACGGGCTCTACGTGCTGACCGGCGAGGCCGACGGGGGCGCTGCCGCCGCGGCCACCGTGAACTGGGTGACGCAGGTGTCGTTCGTGCCGCCGCTCGTCGTGGTGGGCGTGAAGGCCGACTCGTCGGCCCACGCCGTGATCAAGGAAGCCCGGCGATTCGCGCTCAACGTCCTCGGCAAGAGCCAGGGGGACGTCGCCTACAAGTTCTTCAAGCCCGCGCAGCGCGACGGCGAGACGATCGCCGGCGAACGCGTCACGCGCGGCGGCAACGGTGCGCCGCTGCTCGCGAGCGCCGCCGCGGCGCTCGAGTGTACGCTGATCGATACGGTGGAGCGCGGGGACCACTCGGTCTTCGTCGGCGAAGTGACCGGCGCGCGGGTCGCGCAGGTGCCGGCGGGCCGGCCCGACGACGCGGTGCTGCTGCTCAGGGACCTCGGCGAGAAGGTCTTCTATGGAGGATGAGTCATGACGGACGACCCCGTCGTCATCGTCGGTGCGGCACGGACGCCGATCGGCGGGTTTCAGGGCGACTTCGCCGGCGTGACGGCGCCGGCGCTGGGGAGCGTGGCGATCCGCGCGGCACTCGCCCGCGCCGGTGTCGCGCCCGAGCACGTCGGCGAGGTGCTGATGGGCTGCGTGCTGCCGGCCGGGCAGGGGCAGGCGCCCGCGCGCCAGGCAGCGCTCGGCGCCGGGCTGCCGCTCGGCGCCGGCTGCACGACGGTCAACAAGATGTGCGGCTCGGGCATGAAGGCCGCGATGCTCGCGCACGACCTGCTGCACGCCGGCTCGGCCGCCGTCGTGGTCGCGGGCGGCATGGAGAGCATGACCAACGCGCCGTACCTCCTGCCCAAGGTGCGCGGTGGCCTGCGACTCGGCCACGGCGCGGTGCAGGATCACATGTTCTTCGACGGGCTCGAGGACGCCTACGACCGCGGGCGTCTCATGGGCACGTTCGCCGAGGAGTGCGCCGACCGGTACGGCTTCACCCGCGCGGCGCAGGACGCCTTTGCCGTGGCGTCGCTCACGCGCGCGCGGCGGGCGAACGAGGACGGCACGTTCGGCTGGGAGATCGCGCCGGTCACCGTGAAGGCGAAGGCAAGCGAGACCGCCATCGGTCGCGACGAGCAGCCGTTCCGTGCCGACCTGGAGAAGATTCCCGGGCTCAAGCCCGCGTTCCGCAAGGACGGCACGGTGACCGCGGCCAACTCGAGCTCGATCTCCGACGGTGCGGCGGCGCTCGTGCTGATGCGGCGTTCGATGGCCGAGCGCCTCGGCGCCACGCCGCTCGCGGTCGTCGTCGGGCATGCCACGCACGCGCAGGAGCCGGGCTGGTTCACGACCGCGCCGGTGGGTGCGATCCGGACGCTCCTCGCGCGAACCGGGTGGAGCGCGGGCACGGTCGACCTGTGGGAGATCAACGAGGCGTTTGCGGTCGTCGCCATGGCGGCGATGCGCGAGCACGGCCTGCCGCACGAGCGCGTGAACGTGCACGGGGGCGCGTGCGCGCTCGGGCACCCGATCGGCGCGTCCGGGGCGCGCATCGTCGTGACCCTGATCGGTGCGCTGCGCGCGCGCGGGCTGCGGCGCGGCGTCGCGACGCTCTGCATCGGCGGGGGCGAGGCCACGGCTCTGGCGATCGAGCTCGCCCAGTGACGGTGCACGCGAAGGTCCGTCCGGCGGCGGTGCGGGACGCGGCCGAGGTGCCGACCTGGAACGACGAGGCCGACGTCGTCGTGGTGGGGCTCGGCTGTGCCGGCGCGTGCGCGGCGATCGCCGCGGCGGAGGCGGGTGCGCGCGTCGTCGTGCTCGAGCGTGCCAGTGGCGGGGGCGGGACGTCGGCGCTCTCGGGCGGTCTCGTCTACCTGGGCGGCGGCACGCCGGTGCAGGCGGCCTGTGGCTTCGAGGATACTCCCGAGGAGATGTTCACGTTCCTCATGGCGGCCTGCGGCCCGGCGGCCGACGAGGCGAAGACGCGCCAGTTCTGCGAGGAGAGCGTCGCGCACTTCCACTGGCTGGTCGAGCATGGCGTGCCGTTCAAGGCGACCCACTACCCCGAGCCGTTCATGGAGCCGCCGACGGACGACTGCCTGGTCTACTCCGGCGGTGAGGACGCGTACCCGTTCGATCGCATCGCGCGGCCGGCGCCGCGTGGGCACAAGCCGCAGACACCGGGCGCGGCGGGCGCGTTCCTCATGCAGCGCCTCCTGGCCGCGACCGAGCGCAGCGGCGCGCGCATCGTCTGCGACGCGCGCGCCGAGACGCTGGTGGTCGAGCGCGACGGCCGCGTCGTCGGCGTCGTGGTGCGTCACGACGGGGTGCTGCGCTGTGTGCGCGCGCGCCGCGGCGTCGTGCTCGCGGCCGGCGGGTTCGTGCGCAACCGCGACATGCTGCTTCGCCACAGCCCGCTGCTGCGGCGCTGTCGGTACAAGCTCGGGCAGGACGGCGACGACGGCCGTGCCATCCGGATGGCGATGGGCGCGGGAGCCGACGTGATTCGCATGGATGCGGGCGAGGTCGCCGTGCCGATCATCCCGCCGCGCCGCCTCATGCGCGGCGTCCTGGTGAACGCCGTCGGGCAGCGGTTCGTCAACGAGGACGCGTACCCGGGCCGCATCGCGCAGGAGTGCCTCTTCCGCCAGGACGGACGCATGTGGCTGATCGTCGACACCGCGATCTACGAGCGCAACGTCCACGGGGTGGAGGCGACGCACGTGGAGGAGACGGTCGGCGAGCTCGAGCGGACGCTCGGCCTCCCGCCGACGACGCTCGAGAGCACGGTCGCGCTCTACAACCGCGGCGCGGCGCGGGGCGAGGACCCGCTCTTCCACAAGCACGCGGGCTTCCTCCAGCCGCTCGTGCAGCCGCCTTTTGCCGCGATCGACTGGAGCGTCGACCAAGCGCTGTGGGCGACGTTCACCCTCGGTGGCCTGCACACGCGCCCGACCGGCGCGGTGCTCGACCCCGACGGCGAGCCGGTCGCCGGGCTCTACGCCGCGGGGCGCACGACCTCGGGCGTCGCGGCGTCGGGCTACGTGAGCGGCGTCTCGCTCGGCGACGGCACGTTCTTCGGCCGCGCGGCCGGGCGGAGCGCGGCGGCCAGGTCGTAGCGGCGCGGAGGAGCACCCCGTTCGACGGGTGACCTGAGCCGTGCGGTCGGGCGGTACGTCGTTGCGGAAGGCCGGTGGGGCGGCGGCCCCCTCGAGGGCCTCGCCTCCGGTTCGGCGTCGTGGGTTGTGTGCGGTGGTGCACCGGTGTTACACTCGTCGTCATGCCCACGGCGAAGAAGCGCATCAACATCTCGGTTGACGACGACGTCTACGAGGCGCTCGAGCGCCTGTCGGAGGTTCGCAAGCAGCCGGTGGCCGGCGTGAGCCTCAGCCTGATCGAGCAGGCGCTCGAATACCAGGAGGACGTCTACTTCTCGCGTATCGCGGACGAGCGGCTGAGCCGTCGGCAGAAGCGCGTCTCGCATGCGGACGCCTGGGGGTGAGCTATCGCTCGAGTACCTGGCGAGCGTCGTGAACGAAGACATCCCGCGGCTCGCCAAGTCCGTTCGCATCCAGGTCAGGACGGCCATCGAGAAGAAGCTCACCTCACATCCGATCGAGTTCGGGAAGCCGCTTCGGTATAGCTTGAAGGGCGCACGCCGGTTGCGCGTGGGCGACTGGCGGGTGATCTATCGCATCGAGAGTCCCGACGTCGTCCTGGTCGTGAAGATCGGCCACCGGCGCGAGATATACGAACAATCCGGCGGCGGGAGCAGTTCGGCAGGATGAGCTGCTGGCGCTCTGTCCGAGCGTGTGTGGGACGCTGCCCACCCCCTCGCGTCGAGTAGAGCGTGCGGGGCCGGGCGGGTTCCCACCAGGGCTCGCACAACGGGTTGGCGAAACTGGCAGCCGCAGCGGGTTCGATATCCGCCGGGTGCAATCCCATAGGGATTCGAGTCCCCCCGTCGGCGGGCTCCTACTGGTCCAGGCGCGCGGCGTCCCGTCACGGCGCCGCGTACCGCTAAAGTATTGTCGACCTCTGGCCGATGTGGTGCGCGGGGGTCGAGTGCCCAGAGAGGACAGCTATGGCCATCGTGTGCTCGCATGGCTCGCCCCTCGCCTGGAAGGCGAGGGGGACGAGACCGTTCGCCGCGCATGGACCATCTTGATGCTCATCCTGTCCCTCGGACTGCCGGGGCTCGCCAGCGTCCCCCTGATCTGGTTCCTCGGCATTCCCCACCTCGTCTGGATGACGCTCGCCTGCGCCCTGACGGGCTTGTCGCTCATCTTCCTCCTGCGCAGCCGGCGCGCCGTCTTCCTCATCGGCCTCGCGGTCGTGATGATCGTGGCCGGCGGCATCATGGGCGGAACGTGGTTCACCGGCGGCATCAACAGTCCCTCGCTCGTATGGGTCCCCGCGTGTCCCACCTTCGCGGTGCTGCTGCTCGGCCGCCGCCGTGGCCTGGCAGTCACTGCCCTGGTCGTTGCCGGGGCCACCGGCTTCTGGGTCCTCGACCGGCTCGGGCTGGGGATGCCGCAACCCTTCTCGTCCGAGGGGCTGCGGATGCACCTTCTCGTGAGCACGGCGATCGCGCTCCTCGCCACCTACCTGTTGACCGTGATCTTCGAGACCTCGCGTATCAACGCGTTCCGTCGGTTGGAGAACGTGAACCGCGACCTGTTGGCCGCTCGGGACGCCGCCGAGATTGCGGCGCGAACGAAGGCCGATTTCCTCGCCTCGATGAGTCACGAGATCCGCACTCCGCTGGTGGGTGTGCTCGGCTCCCTCGACCTGATCGATATGCAGGGGCTCGGCGAGCAGGACCGCGACCTGCTCGGGATCGCGCGGCGCAGCGCGGAGGGGTTGCTCACCATCATCAACGACATCCTCGACTTCTCGAAGATCGACTCCGGCAACCTGATGCTCGAGGCCATCGACTTCGATCTCGAGTCCGTGCTCGCGGACGTGGTTGCGGCCGTCCATCCCGCCGCCCTGCTGAAGGGCCTGGAGATCGGTATCGATCGGGAGCCCGGGGTCCCGCGCTGGCTCCACGGCGATCCGGTCCGCCTGCGACAGGTGCTGCTCAACCTCGTGGGCAACGCGGTCAAGTTCACGGAGAAGGGGCGGGTCGGTGTGGTGGTCACCGCCACCGCAACCGACCACGACGTTCTGCTCCGCCTGCGCATCGACGACACCGGCATCGGTATCCCGCCCGATCGACTCGACGCAGTCTTCGAGAGCTTCTCCCAGGTCGACTCGTCCACGACACGGCGTTACGGCGGCACCGGCCTCGGCCTGGCGATCGCGCGGCGGCTCACCGCGTTGATGGGTGGCCGGCTGGAGGTGGAGAGCACGGTCGGGGTGGGCACCGCCTTCACCCTGACGGCCCGAGTCGGGCGTGGGCAGGTCCCGGCGGCTCCGGAGGTCGCCGTCCCGCGTGCCGCCGTGACGGCGCCGGGAGCGCGCAGGGCGCGCGTGCTCCTCGCCGAGGACAACCCCGTGAACCAGGTCATCACCCGCAACATGCTCGAGCGCCTCGGCGCCACGGTCGAGGTCGTGGCCGACGGCGCGGCGGCGGTGACGGCGGCGCTCGCGGACCACTTCGATCTGGTTCTCATGGACCTGCACATGCCGGTGATGGACGGGGTCGCCGCAGCCGAGGCGATCCGCGCCGCCGAGACGGCGGGTGGGCGAGTGGCCATCGTCGCGCTCACGGCGTCGGTGCTGGAGCAGGACCGCGAGCGGTGCCGCGCGGCCGGGATGGACGACTTCCTCGGCAAGCCGGTGAGCATGGGCACGCTGCGCGCGACGCTCCAGCGGTGGACCGCGGGGCGGGAGCCCGCGGCCGCCGCTCCGGACGCGACGCAGTTCCCGGAGCGCACTACCCGGAACGAAGCGAATCCCATCATCGCGGCGCGACGTGAGAACGAGTGCAACTGATTCGCCGGCTCAGTGCGTCGCCGGCGCGGCGGGCTGCTCGGTCGCCTTCCGGTACGCCGCGGCCACTTCGTCTGCGCGGAGCGCTCGGCCGCGGACGGCGAGGTCCGCGATCGCCCCTGGCGCGACCGGCCGGTTCGCCGGGAAGTCGGAGCCGACGAAGAGGCTGGCATCCGGCGGAAGCTTCACCGGCGCGGGGAGATCCGTCTGGCTGACGAGCTGCCCGTCGAGGTAGAGCGTCAGGTGGTTCCCGTTCCACGTCGCGGCGACTTGGTGGCGCTCGCCGTCGGTCCACTCGGTGATCGCGGTGCCGATGCCGGCCACGCCGTTCTCCTGTGCCGCTTCCAGGCGCAGGAAGTCGACGTTCTTCACCACCTGGAGCATGTCGCCGAGCTGGACGAAGGCGGCGTCGTCCTGGTTGCCGGTCTGCCAGCCCGGCTCGAGCCAGAACGACACGGTCCCGGCCCCGCTCGCGATCTTGCCGACCTCGGGGATCTCGACGACCGCGTTCGTCGGGTAGCTGGTCGCTGGCGCATCGAGCGCCGGGTCGGCCGGCGGCACGTCGCGTGGCGTCGTGGCGGGCGGTGTGCCGGTGGCGTGCCTGGTGCCCGCGTCGCGTAGCGGAGTCGTGGCGTCGCCCGTCTCGGCCGTGTGCACCGCGGGCGCGCCGGATCGCGTCCAGAGGCGGCCGTGCCCGCGCGCACCGCGTCGCGGTGCCGAGGCCGGGCTCGTCGTGCTCGCGGCGTTCGGTGAGGTGGCGACCCGCGGTGTGGCCGACGCAGGGTCAGACGCAGGGGCGCCGGACGTCGAGCGCGCTTCGCGCTCCGGGGCCGGCTCCTCGATGTCCGGCTGGCGGTGCATCGCGCCCTGAGGCCCGAGCCCCACGGCGGTCGGCGCCGCGGCGGGCGGGTGGTCGTGACGATCGTCGAGCAGAATGACCGCCACCCGCAGGCCGACCAACCCTGCGCCCAGCATGACCGCGAGCGCCGCGAGCCAGCGCCGGTGCGCTGCGCGTCCGGTCCTCGTCAGTCGGACGTCCACGAACGTGCATGATCCGCGTTGGTGCCCGAAGGCGCAACTCCGTGGTAATCGTGGACGCATGCGGAAGCTCCTGGTCGTGGTCGTGGTCGCCGTCGGCCTCTGGAAGCTCGGCATCCTCCCGTTCGCCCCGGCGGGTGGGGTCAGCCGGGCCGAGCTCGCCGGGAAGTGGCGCGTCGCTTCCGGCGGCGACGCGCAGGGCCTCGCGCGTGCGGCGCTCTCGGACATGATCCTCGAGTTCTTCCGCGACGGCACCGTGCTCCAGTCGGGCGGCCCGTTCGGGAACACCGGACTCGCCGGCCACTTCGCGATCGACGGCACGACCGTGACCGTGCAGCTCGGTCCGCCCGGGAGCCGCTTCCGGAGCGGCGCGGGAGGCGTCGAGTACGCGCTCTCCGACGACCACGACACGCTCACGACGGTCGGGGAGTCGGGGCCCGAGCTGGTCTACCGCCGCGTCGAGTAGGCTAGAGCCCGTACTTCGGGAACGACCCGAAGAAGCCGTGCTCGTGGAGCCCGTAGCCGACCTTGTCGCCGATCTCGAAGCGCGCGGCGTGATCGACGACGCCGAACCAGCCCCAGCTCGCGAGCTCCTGCACCGACCATTCGCGCCCCTGCACGACGAGCGGGCCCTGGTACATGCCGTGGCGCCAGTCGGCGTCCATGCCGTAGCCGGTGCCGACCGTGATGAAGCAGTGCGTGAGCGGCACGACGCGGACCTCGAACCCGCCGCCGGGCGCGTGCGGGAACAGGAGGCGCGATGGGGCCTCGATCATGCGCGTGCCGGGCACGAGCGTGTGCTCGTACTCGGGGCGGCCGAGCCATTCGGGCTCGCGGGACGGGTCGGCCCAGATGCGCACCGCTTCTTCGATCGGCCGCTTCCCGTCCGGCTCCTCGTGCACGATGTAGAGGATCGAGCAGTCGTCGAACTGCATCGGCGCGTAGTTCCACATGCCGACCATCTGCCCCTCGCCCTGGCGGATGCCCGGGTGCTCGGCCTCGCCGACGGGGCGGATGCCCCACGAGCGGTCGCGCGTGCCCTTCCAGCGGTCGGGCGTGACGGTGAACGTCTCGTCCCCGATCTGGAGCGTTCCCGACCAGCAGCCGGTCTGGGCGAAGCGCTGCGTGTCGAACAGCACGCGGCCGAACTTGCGCACGTGGTGGCGCGGCTCGAGGAAGGCGGGGATCGCGCCCGTCCACGTGAGGTCGCACGCGATGCCGTGCTCGTTCGGCTCGAGCACGACGCGCAGCCGCTTGAGCGGTTCGAGCACCTCGACGCGGAAGGGGCCGACGGTCGTGTCCATCCGGTCGCCCATCTCGCGCGACGCGCGTACCACCAGGTGGCGGTCGCCGCGACGTACACAGGCAAACGCGTCCTGGACGCCGAGGTTGGGGTACTGGCCCAGGCCGAGGATCATGAACAGCTCGTCGCTCGAGCCGTGCAGGTTGAAGTAGTAGCGGTCGTAGAAATTTCGATCGCTGGTCCCGACGTGCCGAATGACCTCGGGGAGCTGGTGCAGGGGGTAGTCGTCCATCGACGAGAGCATGCGTTCCTCCAGTAGGCGGCAGTTACGGTGGGCGGCGCGGCGGTGTCAATGACCGCGGTCATGTCGGGTGCACCTCGGGTCCCACGTCGGCCGCGGCGCTTGCGGAGTGGCGCCCGGGTCGTGCGACAATGGGCGGCCGGAGGTGATCTCGGTGCGCTGTGTCCTCGTCTCGCACTTCCACTGGGACCGCGAATGGTATCGGACGTTCCAGGACTTTCGCGCGCGGCTCGTCGACGCGGTCGACCGCGTCCTCGATCTGCTGGACGCCGACCCGGGCTATCGCTTCGTGCTCGACGGCCAGGCGGTGCTGCTCGAGGACTATCTCGCGATCCGGCCCGAGCGGCGGGCGGCGCTGGCGCGGGGGCTGCGCGAGGGACGGCTCTCGGCGGGCCCGTGGTACGTGCAGCCGGACTCGCTGCTGCCCTCGGGTGAGGCGCACGTCCGCAACCTGCTCCATGGGCGGCGCGTGGCCGGCGCGCTCGGCCCCGTGTCCAGGGTCGGCTACGTGCCCGACTCCTTCGGTCACCCCGCGCAGCTCCCGCAGCTCCTCGCCGGCTTCGGCATCGAGACGTTCGTCTACTGGCGCGGCAACGGCGACGAGATCGACGACCTCGGTCGGGTGTGGCGCTGGGTCGCGCCCGACGGCAGCGCGGTCGACGCGCACCTGCTCGGCGAGGGCTACTTCGGCGCCGCCTGCCTGCCGACGGACGTCGAGGAGGCCGCGGCGCGGCTGGCCGAGGTCGCCCAGCGGATCGCGGCGCCGGACGCCGGGCCGGCGCTGCTCATGAACGGCTTCGACCACATGCTGCCCGACGCGCACACGGGGGCCGTGGCCGCGGCGCTGGCGCGGAGGACGGGTGGGCCCGTGGTGCGCGGCCTGCTCGAGGATGCCGTCGCGGCGGCGGAGCGTCCGCGCGGGACGTTCCGCGGCGAGCTCACCGGCGGGCGCCTCGCCAACCTGCTCGCCGGTGTGTGGTCGACGCGCATGCCGCTCAAGGTCGCGAATCGGCGTTGCGAGATGCTCCTCGAGGGCTGGGCCGAGCCCTGGGCGGCGCTCGGGCGGCGGCTCGGTACGCCCGACGAGCGTCCGGCGCTGCGGCTCGCCTGGCGGGGCGTGCTGCAGAATCAGGCGCACGACTCGATCTGCGGCTGCTCGCTCGACGCGGTCGCCGACGCGGTGACGGCGCGCTACGCGGAGGCGGAGGGTCTGGCCGCGGCGACGGTCGCGCGGCTCCTCGAGCGGCTCGCGGGCCTCGGCGTCGAGCGGTGCGTGCCGTGCACGCTCGAGCAGGAGATCGTGGTCTTCAATCCGTCGCCGCACGGGCGGACCGACGTCGTGCGCGTGCCGCTCGACGCCTACCCAGCGATGCGCATCCCCGTCGGCCTGCCCGAGGTCGCGCCGCTCATGCTGGCCGCGTCCGATCCGCCGGGCTTCCTCGTCGACGGGCGGCCGGCGCGCGTCGTGCCCACCAGCGACCCGGCGCGCCCGCGCTGGCTGCCCGGGCAGACGCCCTTCGACCTCGAGCTGGTCGCCGCGGACGTGCCCGCGCTCGGCTGCCGGCGCTATCGCGTGACTCCGGCCGCGCGGATGCCCGAGGAGGTCGACGGCGGACGCGAGATCGCGACCGACGTCGTGCGCGTCGCGGTGGCCGACGACGGGACGCTCGCGGTGCGGATCGGCGTGGCCGAGTGGCACGGGTTGTTCGCGGTCGAGGACCACGGTGACCGCGGCGATGCGTACGACTTCGAGGCAGTGGCCGACGACCCCGGTGCGGCGTTGGTCGCGGTGTCGTGGCAGCGCCTGCGGCATCCGTCGGGGATCGCGCGGCTCGTGGTCGAGCGCGTGCTCGCCGTGCCGCGTGCGCTCGACGCGGCACGCGTGCGGCGCTCGGCGGAGGCGGTGCGGCTCGTCCTCCGCACCGAGGTGCGGGTCGCGCCCGGCGTGCCGCGCGTCGACGTCACGGTCCGCGTCGACAACACGGCGTGCGACCATCGCCTCCGCCTTCGCTTCCCGACCGGCCGGCCGGTGACGGCGTTCCGCGCCGCGTCCACCTTCGACGTCGCCGAACGCTCGACGGCGCCGCGCGACGACGCGCGTTGGCTCCACCGCGCGCCGTCCACGTGCGCGCACCAGGGCTGGGTCGGTGCGAACGACCTCACGGTCGTCGCACCCGGGCTCCCCGAGGCGGAGGTGACGCCCGATGGCGTGATCGTGATCACGCTCGTGCGCGCGGTCGGCTGGCTCGCGCGCTACGACCTGCGCACGCGGCCCGTGCCCGCGGGGCCGGCGATGGAGACCGCCGGTGCGCAGATGCTCGGCGCGTGCGAGGCACGGTTCGCGCTGCTGGCGGGCATCGACCCCGCGGCCGCGCGCGACGCGGAGCTCGGGCTGCACGGCGTGGTCGGCGGCGCCGCGCCGCTCCTCGAACCAGGACGCGCCCTCCTCGCCCTCGAGCCCCCGGAGCTCGTGCTCTCTGCGCTCAAGCTCGCCGAGACGGGCGAGGGAATCGTCGTCCGCGTGCTGAACCCGACCGATCTCGAGCGGACCGCAGTGCTCCGGGTCGGCTTCCCGGTCCGCGAGGCCGCGAGCGTGCGGCTCGACGAGGAGCCGTCCCCGGAACCAGTCACCCTGGACCACGACACGATCCGACTGCCGGTGCCCGCGCACGCGCTCCGCACCATCCTCCTGCGCTAGGAGCCCGAGCCGAGACTCGTCTCGGGTCGGCGTCCTACACGAGGAAGCTCCCGTAGCCGGACGCGAACGGCCGCCGCGGGTCGTCCTGCCAGCCGACGACGCGGACGTGGGCGATGCGCTTGCCGAGTTTCACGACTTCGCCGCGGGCCACGCAGTTCTTGGGCCCGGCGGTGCGCAGGAAGTTCACGTTGAAATTGACCGGCTTCGGAATGCGGTCGCCGCCCATCTCGTGGACCAGTTCGATGATCGCCGCCATCTCGAGGAAGGCCCCGACGACGCCGCCGTGGATGGCCGGCAGGCGCCGGTTGCCGACGAGCGCGTCGCGGAAGGTCATCAAGGTGAGGGCCCCGTCGGCGTCCTCGCGCGCCGTGATGCCGACGAATCGGGCATACGGGATGCCGGCGAGGAGGTCGTCGATCGTCACTGCGAGCCCTCCGGCTCCCGCTCCTGCAGTGTCTCCAGGATGCCTGCCGGCAGCGCGTTGGCTCCGAGCATGTAGGTGGAGAGGAACGTCGCGAAGGGGTCGTCGCGATCGTCGTGATACGCGGTGCCGCGGACGAAGGCGACGTGCGTCGTGACGCGGTAGCAGCAGGCGTGGCCGATCAGGTCGCGGCCCGGGGTGGCGGGCCGCGTGTAGTCGATGCGCAGGTCGATGGTCGCGATCGAGCGGAGGGTCTCGAGGCTGCACATCACCGCGGCACCGCCGGTATGGTCGAGCAGGGTGGTGATCACGCCGCCGAAGACGACCCCGCGCGTCGGATCGCCGACCAGCCTGGGATCGAAGGGGATCCGGAGCGTGGCCTCACCCGGTCCCGCGTGCAGCGCCGTCATCGACAGCTCCTGGCAGTGGGGGACGTGGCTCAGGATCTGCGGGTCGTCGCCGAAGAGGCCTTCGAGGACGTAGTGTCGCTCCGCCATCGGTTCCTGCCTATCGACGCGGCGGCCCCTTCGCAAGACGCCGCCGGCCGGCGCCGAGCCGGAGGGTCGAGCAGCGCGGTGATCAGTCGGAGCGTGGCGTCGCGCCGGCTCTCGAACGGGCGGTCGGGAGCCTGCGCGATCCAGTCGGTCGCCACGGCGACGAGCGTTCCGACCAGCGCCACGGCAGTGACGCGGGGCTCGAGTCCGTCGTCGATGTCGCCGCGCCGGATGCCGTCGCGCACGATGCGCTCGACGAAGGCCAACAGCGCGAGGTGGCGCTGAGCCACTTCGTCCCCGAGCTCGGCCTTGACGTTCCAGAGAAAACCGCCGGTGACGTGGACGTAGATGTGAAACAGGTCCTTGCGCGCGTCGAAGAACTCGAAGAAGGCGCGAACGAACCGGTCGATCTTGTCGCGCGCCGCCGTGCCCGCCGCGGCGGCCTGTCGCAGGTGGGCGTCGATTTCGGGCAGGCGCCGTCGCACGACCGCGGCAAAGAGGTCGTCTTTACTGTCGAAGAGCGTGTAGAGCGTGCCGGCGGCGTACTCCGCCTCCCGGGCGATCGCCTGCATCGTGGCCTCGTGGAAGCCCTTGCGGGCGAAGATGCGTTCGGCGCACTCGAGCACGTGGTCGCGCCGCCACGCGAGGGCGCGCTCCTGGCGCGAGGGCGTCTTCGTCTCGGATTTGGCTCTGGGAAGAAGCCGTCGCGCTCGGCGAGGATCGACAGCCCGCATACATCACGAGTAACACTGAGTTGACAATACGACAAGCCTTATCTACGAGACTGAATCCAGATTCATGTCGCGAGACCGAAGGAGGCCCCCATTCCGATGAGCTGCGCAGCGTGGCGGCGTGTCTGCGTTGCCGGAGGGGGATGGCTGCTCGTGTCTCTGGCGGCTGTCAGCGCGCGCGCGGGCTTCGTGCTGCCGCCCGCGATCGCGACCCGCGATTCGGGACTGGCCGGCAACGTGGTCGCGATGCCGACCGACGGCCCGAGCATCCTGTTCCACAACGCGGCGGGCGTTGCCGACATCGACGGCACGGCGATGACGATGAGCGTCGGGGGCGGGTACAGTGCCGGCCGCTACGAGCATGCCCTCCTCCCCTACGACGAGGAGTCGCTCGCCACGCCGATCGCCCCGTCGCTGTGGGTGGGCACGGATCGGCTGAAGCCCTGGTACGTCGGGGCGGGGCTCTACGGCACGGTCGGCACGTCGTTCAAGTTCGACGCCGATCCCAGCGCCGGCATTCCGAATCGCTTCCTCGACGAGATGTCGATCGCGCAGCTCGGCCTGGTCGCCGGGCGCGAGCTGGCGCCCGGGCTGCGCGTGGGGGTGGAGATCGCGCCGAGCGTCGGGAAAATGCGCGTGCGGACGCCGACGCTGCTGGGGCCGCTCGCGTTCAAGATCGAGGGTCCCGGGATCTCGGGTGCGGCCGGCCTGCTGTACGACGTCGGGCCGCGGACGACCGTGGGCGTGTCGTACCGGAGCCCGGGGATCGTCTTCATGTCCGGCGGGGGCCGGCTCGGCGAGACGCGCGAGCGCGTTCGGCTCAACCTCCACGTGCCCGACAGCGTGACCGTCGGCGTCGCGCATCGTGCGACCGAGCGCCTGACGCTCACCGCGCAGGCGCGCTGGACGGACTACCCAGACTTCGAGCAGGGCCAGATGGAGTTCCGGCGCAACGCCATGCTGAACCAGCCGTTCATCCGCGATGCACGAGCCACCTTCCGCTACGGCATCGGACTCGAGTACCAGATCCTGCCCTCGGCGCAGGTGCGCGCTGGGATCTCCCGCGAAGAATGGATGATCCAGCCCCGCGCGATGACCCCGCTGCTGTACGACACCAACGACCTCAGCTTCGGCCTGGGCGGCGGGTTCACGTCGGGGCCATGGACGGTGGACCTCGCGCTGGGCGTGTCCCACATCGACGACCGGGTGGTGAGCGTCCGGGAGCAGGTGCTGCTCGCGGGGCGTTACCGGCTCGGCGTCGGCGGCGCGGGGGTCGCCGTGACGTACCGCTTCGCGGGCCCCCCTTGATTCGGGCCATCGCTCCGGCGAAACGATGCCCGCATGGCTGAGGGACGCGACACCGGAGAGCAGGCCGAGTTCCGCGAGTACTGCCGGCGCTGGCTGCGAGAGAATCGGCCGCCTGCGCCGAGCTTCCGCATGCCGATCGCCCCGATCGAGGTGAGCACCGAGGAGCAGCGGCGCTACCTCTGCGCGTGGCAGCAGCGGTGTCATGCCGCGGGGCTCGTCGGGACCGACTACCCGAAGGCCTACGGGGGCGCCGGTCACACGGGCTTCCAGACCATCGCCTCGCAGGAGATGGGCCGCGCCGGCGTCCCGTTCATGATCAACGTGATCGGGCTCGGCATGGCGGCGCCCACCATCCTCGTCCACGGCACCGAGGAGCAGAAGCGGCGCTACCTGCCGCCGCTGCTCGCGGCCGACGAGATCTGGTGCCAGGGGTTCTCGGAGCCGGGTGCCGGCAGCGATCTCGCCAACGTCCAGGCGACGGCGGTGCGCCGGGGCGACGACTGGGTGATCAACGGCCACAAGGTGTGGACCAGCCTCGCGCACTTCGCGAGCTGGATGATCATGCTCTGCCGCCATTCGCGCGAGCACAAGTACAACGGGCTCACGTACTTCGTCGTGCCGATCGCCGGGGCGCCGGGGGTCACGGTGCGGCCGCTGGTCAAGATGACCGGCGAGGTGGGTTTCAACGAGGTGCTGTTCGACGACCTGGTCGTGCCCGACTCGCTGCGCCTCGACGCGGTGGGCAGGGGCTGGACCGTCGCGATGACCACGCTCACCTACGAGCGCGGCGCCGCCGAGGGTGCGGGCAGTGGCGGCGGCCCGGCGCTCGAGGACGAGATCCGCGCCCTCGTCGCCCTCGCGAAGCGCACGCCGCGCCAGGGCGGAACGGCCTGGGACGACGCCGTCGTCCGCGACCGCGTGCTGCAGCTCGCGGTGCGCGCCGAGGGCCTCCGGCAGACCGCGCGGCGCATGCGGGTCACGGGCCTGATCGACGACCCCATGCGCCTGCCGCTCCAGGGCAAGGTGTTGATCACCGAGCTGGTCCAGGACCTCGCGGCGCTCGGCGTCGAGATCGCCGGGCCGCATGCCACCCGCTACCTCGGGGACCCCGGGGCGCCGGACGGGGGCCACTGGCCGCACGCCCACATGAACTCGTACGGCATGACGATCGCCGCCGGCTCGAACGAGATCCAGCGCAACATCCTGGGCGAGCGCATCCTCGGCTTGCCCAAGTCGAAGTAGGGGAGCGGTCGCGCATGGCCCTGACGAAGGACTTCGGATTCGGTGCCGACGAGCAGCTCGTCCGTGACCAGGCGCGACGGCTGCTGCGCGAGAGCTTTCCCGTCGAGCGCCTCCGCGCGCTGGTCGCGCGTGACCATCACGAGGCGTACGAGAGCGCAGTGCAGCCCGCACCGTGGGACGAGGCGCTGTGGCGCCAGATGGTCGAGCTCGGCTGGACCGCGCTGGCGGTCCCCGAGTCGGCCGGCGGGCTCGGGATGCAGACGATCGTCGCGGCGGCGCTCGCCGAGGAGATCGGCCGCGCGGCGGTCCCGTCGCCGCTCTCGTCGACGCTGGCGGCGACCATGGTCCTGCGCGCCGCCGGGGCGCAGACCTGGCTCGAGCGGGTGGTCGGGGGCGCGGCCGCGGCGCTCGCGGTCACGCCGGAGTCGGGCTCCTGGGAGCCGAACGACGGCACCGTCGAGGCGCGGGTGGCCGGCGGCGCGACGACGCTGCACGGACGTGCCGCGTTCGTTCAGGACGCGCGCAAGGTCGGGTTCTTCGTGGTCGCGGGCAGGGGACGCGGCGGCATCGAGCTCTGGGCGGTGCGGCGGGTGCCCCGGGCTCGCCATCGTGCCCGACCGCATCGTCGACCTGACGCGCGATCAGGCGACGCTGGTCTTCGACGGGGTCGCGGTCGATGCGGCGGCCGTCGTCGCTCCGGAGGGATGCGGTGCCGCCGCGCTCGAGACGGCGCTCCCCGCCATCCTCACGCTGCTGGCCGCCGACCTCTGCGGCGCGGGCGAGTGGCAGCTCCAGACCACCGCCGAGTATGCGCGCACGCGCGTGCAGTTCGAGCGGCCGATCGGCTTCTTCCAGGCGGTGAAGCACCCGATCGTGAACATGATGATCGGCGTCGACCGCGCGCGCTCGCTCACGTACGCGGCGGCGTGTGCCGTCGACCACGAGCCCGCCGACGCGCTCCGGCTCGCCCGTATGGCAAAGGCGGCGGCCTCGGACGCTGCCGCCTTTGCGTCCGACCGCTCGGTGCAGCTCCACGGTGGCATCGGCTTCACCTGGGAGTGCGACGTCCAGCTCTACTTCAAGCGCCAGAAGCACACCGAGCAACTCTTCGGCGGCGGCGTGCACCAGCGCGCCCGCCTGGCCGCGATGTGGGGCGCGGCGTGAGCGCCGGGCGGCTATCCCTTCGCTGGTAGCTCGTCCGCGACCCGTGCGGCGAGCCGTGCGGCGAGCGCCATGATCGTGATCTGCGGGTTCACCTTGCACGACGAGGGGAACAGGCTCGCGTCGCCGACCCAGAGCCCGCCCGTGCCGTGGACGCGGCCCCACGAATCGGTCACCGCGCGCACCCGGTCCTCGCCCATCTTCGCCGTCCCCTGCGGGTGGAAGGCCATCAGCTCGAACTCCGCGGGCGGCAGCGTCGCCTGCTGGAGCGCGTGCGCGTCGTGGAGCCCGCGCAGCACCGCGCGCGAGTGGACGCCCGAGTAGACCTCGCGGGCGCCCGCGGTGAAGAACACCTCCGCCGTGAGGCCGACCGCGCGGGCCATCCTTCGCGCGTCGGCGGCGTTCATCTGGTACGTGACGCGCGGAAAGCCGCTGCGCGTCGCGCGCACGCGGCCGGCCGACTCGTCGGAGATCAGTGCGCCGAACGACGCGAGGTTCGCGAAGCGTGCCATGCGGGCCTTGTGCGCTAGGCCGACGCCTGGCAGCACCGGCGCCGCCATCGCGGGAGGGACGAACTGACCCTGGATGAAGATGCCCTCACGCGTGAACTGGTGCAGGTTGTAGGCCTGCGGTACCTCCTCCCAGCCGCGCACCGGCTCGTCGAACAGGGCGCCGACCCGGACCGCCGGGTGGACGTGCAGGTTGCGCCCGCGCATGCCCGACGGGTCCGGCACGCCGCTGCGCTCGAGCAACGCGGGGGTGAGCAGTGCGCCGCACGCCACGATCACGTGCCGTGCCAGCACGCGCAGCTCGCGACCGGTCGGCCGCCCGCTGGTGTCGAGGAAGCGGCCGATGACGCCGATCGCGTGCCCGTGCGAGAGCAGCACGCGCTCGACCCGGCAGCGCGTGAACAGGCGCGCGCCGTCGGCGAGCGCGCGCGGCACGTGGCCGACGTGCGTCGCTTGTTTGGCGTCCTGCGGGCAGCCGAAAGCGCACACGCCGCTCCCGACGCAGCCGCGCGCGTTGCGCGGAATGCGCGCGCCGGCCCATCCGAGCTGCGCCGCGCCCTGCTCGAAGAGCCGGCTGTTGCGGCCGTAGGCCGCGTCGTCCACCGGCTGCACGCCGAGATCGACCTCGATGCGCTCGAACCACGGTCGCAGGTCGCCCTCGCGCGCACCGGTGACCCCGTGTCGCTCGGCCCAGTCGTCGAGCACCCAGTCCGGCGCGCGGTAGCAGGTGCCGGAGTTGATGGTGGTCGTCCCGCCGACGCAGCGCCCGAGCGGGATCGGGATGAACGGCCGCCCGATGGTGCCCGTGAGGCCCCGGTCGCGGTAGAGCAGGTCGAGCATCGCGGGCGGGTTGCCGGTGAAGTCGCGCCGAGTGAAGAAGCCGCCTTCCTCCAGCAGCACGACGTCACGGCCGCGAGCCGCGAGCTCGCGCGCGACCACCGCGCCGCCGGCGCCCGAGCCGATCACCACGGCTTCGGCCAGCTCGTGCAGGTCCTTCCCGATGTCGGCGCCGTCGATCGTCATGCGAGCGCTCCCAGACGCGCGCGCAGGTGGGCGTCGTCGTATCCGATGCCCGGCCATGCGGCTGGACGCCCGTAGAAGTGCATGAGCGCGACCAGTTTGAGGCTCGCCAGGAGCTGCCGGCGTGGCGCGAGCCGTGACGCTTCCCACGCGGCCAGCGCGCGCTCGCGCCCCGCGGCGTCGAGGCGCGAGAATGGCCGCGTGTGCTCGAAGACGACCGCCCCGTACTCGATCGCGCCGAGGAGCAGGCGCAGCCCGAGCGGCCCGAGAGCATGGGCGCGCGCGAACCAGTGTCGGACCACGTCGTCGAGGTCGGTGTCCGCTGCCCCGAGGGCGAACGGGCCGCCGCGGGGCACGAGCGCGTCGAGGACGGCCGGGAGCAGGCGACGTTCCAGGGTCGCGCCGGCTTCGCCCGTCACCTGTACGACGGCCCACGTCCCGAGCACGAGCAGCGCGAGCGAGCCGTCGACGAGCGCATTCACGAGGTAGATGAACGCGGGCGAGGTGACGGCGAAGTAGCCGAGGCAGGTGAGGGACGAGGTCGCCTTGCCCGCGGCGAGGATCGGCATCAGGTGCGTGCGGCCGATCGGGTCGCGCGCCGTCTCGGCGGCGAGCAGCGTCACCAGTACCATGTACGCGACCCCGAGCGAGAGCCAGAAGCGCAGCTCGGAAGGTGGGGCGGGCGGAAAGCCGAGCGGTGCCCCCGCGGCGTTGAGGGTGCGCACGGTGCCGTCGGGGAAGAGGAAGAAGAGCGCGCCAGTGGTGGCGAACGCGACGGCGAGGCCGACGTAGAGGATCCGCAGGGGACGAACGAGCGCTCCGGTCATGGCGGCGGAGATTCCGCCGCGCCGTGGCGGCCGTCAAGACCCCGCGGGACACCGGCGAAGGCCCGCTGCCGTATGGACCCGCGTCGGCACGGGTGGTAGACGAGGCGCATGCGCACGATGTGGAGCCTGGTCGTCCTGCTGCCGCTGTTCGCTTGCGCGAACGCGACCGTCGACAAACAGAGCGTGCGGGCCACGGATCGCGCGCCGGAATCGACGCAGGTCGACGTGGTGCGCATCCCGTACGAGGCGGGGCTCCCCACGTACGTGCTGGTCGTCGAGCCGCTCACCTTCGACGCCGACGGCTCGCCCAGCCCGGGCGCGCCGCGGACCCCGGGCGTGCGCTACGGGTGGGGGCCGGGCGGCTGGGGGATCCTCCCCGAGGGCCCGAGGGCGCAGGCCTACAACCCGCCGCCGCAGGGGGCCTCGGGGCAGATGGGCTACGCGATCGCGAGCCAGCTCACGACTGCGCTCAGCAACGTCGGCAACTTCTCCGTCATCGACTACGAGCACTACCTGCAGAACCAGAAGCGGCCCGCGAATCTGCTCAAGCGGGGCGAGGTCGGCCCGTTCGTGATCAAGGGCTCGGTGACGGAGTTCAACGAGATCGCGGAGGCGACGGGCTCGAGCACGGGCGGCTCGCTCGGCGCGCTCGGCGCCGCGCTCGGGGTCGCGGGCGCGATTGCCGGCAACACGCCGGCGACGGTCACGGGCGCGGCGGTGGGACTCGCGAACCCGACCTACGAGCACCAGGAGGCCCGCCGCACGGGGTCGGTCGCGATCGATCTCAAGATCGTGAGCCCGAGCGATGGCCGCATCGTGCGCAGCGTGGTGGCCAACGGCAGCTTCACGAGCCAGTCGGCGGCGAGCGGCTTCTCGCTCTTCGGGTTCGGCAAGGCGAGCAACGCGTTCGCCGCGAGCGCGCTCGGCCAAGCGAACCGGGCCGCCATGAACTCCGCGACCACCCAGATCTGGGACACCCTGAAGGGGCGTCGCTGACGTAGCGCGCGCCGCCGCGTCGAGCGCGGCGCGTGGTCTCACGCCGGCGATCGCGGGGTACCGCGCCGGGCATGCCGGTCGCCCGCCACGGTGAACGCGGCGAGGATGGCACTCATGCCGCGCGCCGCGTCGCGCACCGCCTCGTCGCGGGTGAGGGCGCCCGCGCACCAGAGGTCGAGCGCCGCGCGTCCCGCCGCGACGAGCATGCGCGCCACGGTCTTCGCCTGCCGCTCGTTCGTTCCCGTGGCCGCGGCGATGCGCGCGTGCCACGGGGCGATCATCCGATCCTGGATGGCGCGTGCACGGCGTGCGATCTCGGGCTCGGGGCCGTGCGCGTCGAGCAGCTGCCACGGGCCGGCACCCTTCGCCGCGATCGTGTCGCATGCGGCGGCGACGAAGATGCTCGTCGCCTCGGCCATGTTGCTCGGGAGATCCCGGGCGACGTTGCGTCCGAAGCGCTGCGTCATCTCGTCCGCGAAGTCCTCCAGGACCTCGATGACCAGCGCCTGGCGGCTCGGGAAGAAGCGATAGACGAGCTGGCGCGTCACGCCGGCGGCCGTCGCGATGGTCGCGAACTGGACCGCGTCGACGCCCTGCTGCGTCATGACCGTTGCGGCGGTCTGCAGGAGCTCGCGGCGCCGGTCGACGGGCGCGAGTCGGCGGCGCGAGGGAACGGCTGCGGCGCGCCGTCGCGTGCGGGTTCGAGTGGTTGACAACATGTGTTTGTCTATTTTACACATTGTAACCCACGCGAGGGAAGGACGGAAGGAGACACACCCGTGCGTACCGACATCTGCAAGACCTTCGGGATCGAGTTCCCGATCTTTGCGTTCACCCACTGCCGCGACGTCGTCGTGGCGGTGAGCAAGGCGGGCGGGCTCGGCGTCCTCGGCGCGGTCGGGTTCAGCCCCGAGCAGCTGGAGATCGAGCTCAAGTGGATCGACGAGCACATCGGCGACCGGCCCTACGGCGTGGACATCGTCATCCCCGGCAAGTACGAGGGCATGGGCGAGGTCGACCCCAAGAAGCTCGAGGAGATGCTGCTCGCGTCGGTCCCCGAGGGGCACCGGCGCTACGCGGAGAAGATCCTCGCCGACCACGGCGTTCCCAAGCTGCCGGAGGGCGAGCGGCCCGTCAGCCAGCTGCTCGGCTGGACCGCGGCCACCGCCACGCCGCAGGTCGAGGTGGCGCTCAAGCACCCGAAGGTGCGGCTCATCGCCAACGCGCTCGGCACGCCGCCGCCCGACGTCATCGAGCGGATCCACGGCGCCGGCCGGCTGGTCATCGCGCTCTGCGGCTCCGTCAAGCAGGCGCGTTCGCACAAGGCGGCGGGGGTCGACGTCATCGTCGCGCAGGGGACGGAGGGCGGCGGACACACGGGCGAGATCGGCAGCGTCGTGCTGTGGCCCGAGGTGATCGACGCGGTGGCGCCCACGCCGGTGCTGGCCGCGGGCGGTATCGGCACCGGTCGGCAGATCGCGGCCGCGCTGGCGATGGGCGCGCAGGGGGTGTGGACCGGCTCGCTGTGGCTCACCGTGCAGGAAGCCGACGTGCCGCCGGCGCAGATGGAGACGCTCCTGGCTGCGACCAGCCGAGACACGGTCCGCTCGCGCTCGTGGACGGGAAAGCCCTGCCGCATGTTGCGGAACGCTTGGACCGAGGCCTGGGAGAATCCGGACGGGCCAAAGCCCCTCGGCATGCCGCTGCAGTTCATGGTGACGTCCGAGGCGGTGGCGCGCGGCCATCGGTACGCGGCCAAGGCGAAGGACGTCATGTTCAACCCGGTCGGGCAGATCGTCGGCACGATGAACCGGGTTCGGCCCGTGCGCGACGTCATCTATGGTCTCGTCCAGGAATACGTCGAGGCCGTCGAGCGCCTCCAGCAGATCACGCCCGGCGAATAGGGCACCGCTCCCGGACCGAGCGCGCAGATGTCGAGCGTCACCTACACCGCCAGCGATCCACTCGTGCTCGCACTCTGGGCCTGTGGCGTTCTCGCCGCGGCGTGCTGGCTCCTCTCGATCGTGACGGGGAACTACTCGCAGGTCGATCGCCTATGGTCGATCGCACCGGTGGGCTACGCGGTGCATTTCGCCGCGCACGCTCGGTTCGTGGACGCGCGGCTCGACCTCATGGCGGCGCTCGCCATGCTGTGGGGCCTGCGGCTGACGTACAACTTCGCTCGCAAGGGCGGCTACCGCGCGGGTAGCGAGGACTACCGTTGGCCGGAGCTCCGGCGCCGGCTCGGGCCCGTCCGATTCCAGGTCCTGAACGCGACGTTCATCGCGCCGTACCAGAACCTCCTCCTGCTCCTGATCACGCTGCCGGCCTACGCCGCGTGGCTGGCGCGCGGCACTTCGCTCGGCGCGCTCGACGCGGTTGCGGCCGTGGCGTTCGTGATGTTCCTCTGCGGCGAGACCGTGGCCGATGAGCAGCAGTGGCGCTTCCAGCGTACCAAGCGCGATCGCAAGACGGCCGGGGGGCCGCAGTTCGTCACGTCCGGCCTCTTCCGCTTTTCGCGCCATCCCAACTTCTTCTGCGAGCAGGCCATGTGGTGGGCGTTCTACGGCTTCTCGGTTGCCGCCACCGGAGCCTGGTTCGGCTGGTCGATCCTGGGCGCGGTCCTGCTCACGCTCCTGTTCCAGGGCTCGACCTGGTTCACCGAGGAGTTGACGGCACAGAAGTACCCGGCTTACCGCGCGTACCAGCGGACGACGTCGCGGCTGCTGCCATGGCGACCGGCCCCGCCGGCGTGACCAGGCGGCGTGCGCATCGGGCCGCGTTGGGTTTCTTGACGGCTGTGCCCGCCTCGGCGTAGAAACCGCGCGCCGGCCGATGGGGGTGCCCGGGCACCCCGCGGTGTGCCCGCGCCTTGCCGGGCCGCGTCAAGCCGCTCCGCGTTTTCCTCGCGCGTTCCGTGTGGTTTTCGCTAGCCAAGCGCAGGTAAAGCATGTTAGGCGGCGGGACCATTCACGCCGCGATGCGCGGCTCACGCAAGGAGGGATGCATGCAGCGGAGGTTGAAGCAGCGTCGGAACCTGGTCCCCATGATGGGGTTGGTGGCGGCCGTCGCGATGGGCGCGGAGGCGAAGGCGAGCACGCTCACCCAGAACCTGTCGTGGACGATCGATCGCGCCGGCACGACGGCGAAGTACCGGATTACCGCGTACGGCGACTCGATCTACGCCGGATACTACGGCTCGATCTCGCGGGCGGCGAAGCGCGCCGCGCCGGTCGTCGATGGGGACTACGTCCAGAAGGTCTGGAACAGCGACATCGAGGTCGTCCGCCGCGCGAAGTCGGGGGCCGTGGCGTCGGACATCTACAACAACAAGATCGTCTCCGAACGGTCGTACATGCAGGCGACCAACACGCGCATCGTCACCTTCGAGATGTGCGGCAACGACGGCCTGCAGGCGCGCAGCAACTTCGCCGGACAGAGCGGCACGTGCAACTACGGCGTCCTCGACACGGCGCTTGCCAACTGCACGACCTACCAGCAGGCGGCGATGCAGTACATCAACGCGAATGCCTACTCGGGCACCAAGCTCAAGGTGATCGCGAACCTCTACTACCCGGGCTATGCCGCCGACAACGCGCTCAGCGGCTGCAACGATCCGACGACCGGGCAGAAGGTCAACAAGCAGAGCAAGTTCCTGCCGTACATCGCCAGGATGAACTGGCGCGCGTGCCACTTCGCGGAGACCTACGGCTTCGCATGCGCCGACAGCTTCGCTCAGTTCATGGGTGCGGACTACGACTCCAACGGCGACGGCCAGGTCGACTCGGATGCACTCCGCTACGTCTCGGGCGAGTCGGAGACGGACTACGTGAACCGCATCACGGTCACGCTGCGCTCCACCATCCGTGACGCCAACGGCCACCTCGCCAACGCCAGCACGAGCTACGATTACATCCAGTCGGACGATACGCATCCGACATACACCGGCTCGACCGTCTACCTCGGCCTGATCGGTGGCAGCGGATCGGGCTCGGGCGCGCCGGACTACACCGACGCGCAGATCGTGAGTGGGAAGAACCCGGTGTGGAACCAGCTCGGCCACGAGCGCATGGGCTGGGCGCTGACCGCGTCCAACCCGGCCACGCCGTGATCGATCGTCACCCGACGTACCGGAGCCCGAGCAGTATCGGGACCCCGGCGTAGTATCCGACCTGACACACGGTCTCGACGGCCCGCCGCACCCTCGCCACGCGCGAGGGTGCGGCGTGAGCCGCGAGCAGCGTGACCACCTCGGCCAGCCCCCGCCAGACGGTCGCGTAGAGCAGCAGGTAGATCGCGAGCGTCGTCCAGAAGACGGCGAGCGTGCGCAGCCAGGAGGCGGGCCCGAGGAGGTACCACTCCCCGAAGGTCCCGCCGTAGGCGATGTGCTGGTGGGTGTAGAACAGCACCCCCGCCGGCAGGAGCGCGAACAACCCGTAGCGTCCGAGGGCCTGATACCAGCGGCGGCGCCCGACGCTCGCCTTCGCATGTGCCCAGAGCACCGTCGGATGCGACATCGCCGTGCGGGCGGCCAGTGCGGACAGCAGCGGCAGTGGATCGGCCGACGCGAGCCCGTACGGGAGACGCCGCCCGGATGCCAGCCGGAGCGCGAGCCCCGGCCTCGGGATCGGCAGGGTCCAGGGAACGACGGCCGCGATCGCGTCCAGCGGAATCTCGAGGCGGAGATCGCGGCGCGTCACGATCAGGTCGCGACCGTGGAGCGTCACGTCGGCGGCCTGCACGCGCTCGACGAGCCAGGCGAGCCCGATCGGCAGGGCCGTATAGAAGACGAACAAGCGCAGGAGGATCGGCGGCGTGACGGGCGGGTCGGTGGCGAGCAGGACGGCGGCGAGCATCGCCAGGAGGTTCGCGCGGCCGAGCAGGAGGAGTGTCGCCACCGCGATCCGCCAGGGGCGCGCGAGGACGACGGCGCGGAATCCCTGGGCCTGGTCTGCCCCGGCATCGCCGCGGTTCGTCGTGTCGAGTGCGGTGTCGTCCATGGTCTGCGGCGTCGCGCGCGCGCACGATGCCTTGCGGGTTTCGAGCGGGTTTTCGTATATACCGGCGCGGCCGATGGCGAGCCAACGACGATGGACGAGGGAGCGCGTCGACGGCGACGGCGTGCGGATCCTCGAGGCCCCTGGCGTGCGCACGGTGGCGTGGGTTCTCGTCTCGGCCGTGGGCGTCGTGGCCATCGTCACCGTGGTGGCGCTCGTCGTGATCCGACGGGCCCCGGCGGCGCCGCCGGCGGGGTCGGCGGCGCTGGAGAGGGACGTCACCTCCGGCGCGGTGCCCAGCGCCGGCACCACGCGCGCTCCCGGCGAGTCGCCGCCGACGGTGTCGCCCACCGCGCACGCGAAGCCGGCAGCGGTCGCGCGCGCGAAAGAGGCGCGCGGCGCGCCCCCGAGCACCCCGGAGCCACCGTCGCTGGAGGCGAAGGACGTGATTCCGATGCTGCGCTCGGCCGGCGAGCAGGGCGGGATCGCCGTGTTCCCGCTACCAGGGACCAAGCCCATCAAGCAGGGGATCGTCGTGCCCGAGGACTTCGAATTGCCCCCCGGCTACGTCCGCCACTACCAGACCACCGACGACGGCAAGCAGCTCCCCGCCGTCTTGATGTTCCACCCGGACTTCGAGTTCGTGGACGAGAGCGGCCGAGTCGTCCCTTTGCCCGAGAGCCGCATCGTGCCGCCCGAGTTGGCGCCGCCGGGGCTTCCCCTTCGCATGCTCGACGTGCCGAAGGCGCCGGGCGGGTCGGACCGGGCGCCCTGACGCATCCGGCCCGGCAGGCGCCGCGCGCTGCGCTGGCGGCGACCGCGGCGAGTGCGATCCCATTCGCGCTCTATGCGCACGCCGACTGGACGTGGGTCGTGCTCGGCTGGGTCGGGCTCGTTCCGTGGCTCGCGGCGCTCGATCGCGCGCGCTCGTGGCGCGCCGCGGCCTCCCTGGGCCTGCTCCTGAGCGTGCTCTTCGTGCTCGCGGTGTTCACCTGGTTTGCCACCGCGATCCAGACCTACGCGGGCTACCCGTGGCCGGTGGCGCTGGCGGGCCTGCTGCTCGTCGCGCCGTTGCTCGAGCCGCAGTTCGTCACGGTCGCGGCGGTGCGGCATCTGGCGCGCCGACGCGGCGCGGGCCCCTGGCGTACGGGCCTCGCGAGCGCCTGTGCGTGGGTGGGAACCGAGTGGCTGTGGCCGAAGCTGTTCGCGGACACGCTCGGTCACGGCCTGCTCGCCTCGCCATGGCTGCGCCAGGGAGCCGACCTGGCCGGAGCGCCCGGGCTCACCCTGGTGGTGCTGCTCGCCAACGAGTGCGGGCTTGCCGTCGGCCGCGCGGCCGCCACCGCCGGCCCAACGCGGGTCCGGGTGCGCCGCGTCCTCGTGCCTGCGGCCTGCCTGCTGGCCATGGTCGCAGGACTGCTCGCGTACGGCGCCGCGCGCTGCCGTCAGCTCGCCGTCGCCGACGGGGCGGAGCCCGCGGTGACGGTGGGCCTCGTGCAGGCCGACATCGGGCAGTACGACCGGCTCGCCGCGCGGGTCGGGACGTTCGACGCCGTCCGCACGATTCTCGACGCGCACTTCGCGCTCTCGACCGAGGCGCTCGCCCGGTCCCGGCTCGACCTCGTGGTCTGGCCCGAGACCGTCTACCCGACGACGTTCGGCTCTCCCAAGAGCGACGCCGGTGCGGACTTCGACCGCGAGATCGCGGCGTTCGTCGCCGCAATGGGGGTGCCGCTCGTGTTTGGCTCGTACGACGCCGAGGACGGCCGCGAGTTCAACGCCGCCTTCTTCCTCGAGCCGCCGACGCAGGGACGACTCACGTTCGAGACGTACCGCAAGGCGTGGCTCTTCCCGTTGATCGAGCGCGTGCCGGCATGGCTCGACTCCGAGCGCGTGCGCCGGTGGCTGCCCTGGCTGGGGGCGTGGCAGCCGGGGGCGGGGCCGCAGGCGGTTGCGCTCCGGCTGCGCGACGGGCGCATGCTGCGGATCGCGCCGCTCATCTGCTACGACACCGTCGGCCCCACGGTCGCGCTGGGAGGGGTCCGCGCCGGCGGCGAGGTCATCCTCACGCTCTCGAACGACTCCTGGTTCACGACGGGCGCGGGGCCGCAGCTGCACCTGATGCACGCCGCGTTCCGCAGCATCGAGACCCGCCGGCCGCAGATCCGCGCGACCAACACCGGCATCTCGGCGATCATCGACCCGACCGGTGAGATCGTGGCCCGGGCCGGCGTGCACGAGCGGCGCATCCTCACGGCGACGGTCGTGCCGGAGAAGCGCGCATGGTCGCTGATGCTCGCCTGGGGCGATTGGCTGGGGCCGACCGCGCTCGCCGTGGGCCTGGGGCTGCTCGCCACCCTCTGAGGAACGACCAGACGACCGGCGCCAGTCGCCCCGGGACCGCGAGCGGGAGGTCCCGGCGTCTGCCGCCGGCCTCACTCGATCCCGAAACGAGCTCCGTACCAGTCGAGGAGCGACGGGGCGATTCCCTGAAGGGCCGCGAGTATTCGTACACTGCCCGGCACGTACACCCGACGCGCTCGTCGCGCCGCGCCTGCCAGGGCCTTGCGCACGACGACCGCTGGCGGCAGCCGGCGGCCCTGGCGGAGGATCGGGGGAATGTCGGGTGCGTCCAGCAGCGGCGTGTCGATCAGGAGCGGGAACACCGTCGTCACGCCGACGCCTTCGCGCGCGAGCTCTGCACGGATGCCCTCCGTGAACCCGACGACCGCGAACTTCGCGGCCGAGTAGGCGGCGAGCCCGGGCCAGCCGTGAACGGCGGCGGTCGACGCGAGCGTCACGACCTGGCCGCGCGCGGGGCGCAGCCACGGCAGCGCCGAGCGAATCACGTTTGCCGTGCCGAGAAAGTCGACGCGGACGACGCGTTCGAAGTCGTCGCTCGGTTGCGTGGCCCAGGTCCCGGGACCGAGGATCGCTGCGCAGTGCACGAGCAGGTCGAGGCGTCCAGCCCGCCGCACGAGATTCCCCACCGCGGCCTCGACCGCGGCGCGATCGCTCACGTCGGCGACCGCGTAGCGTGCGCCGAGCGCATCGGCCGTCGTGGCGAGCCGGTGCGGGTCGACGTCGAGCAGGCAGAGGTCGTCGCCCGCGCGGGCGAGGGTCTCGGCGAACGCGCGGCCGATGCCGCTGCCCGCGCCGGTGACGAGAGACGTTCGACGATCGGTCATGGCCTTCTCATACGATGCGGCGTTCGCCATGCGCCAGGGGAGGACGGCGCGGTTGCACGCCTGCAAGGCGCGCACGCCTGCCATCCCATCCCCGCCCGCGCCGCCTGGCCCCGCGCTCGCCGTGGTCGATGTTCTCTGGTCCGACGCGCTGGGCCCGTCCTTGCATGGACGCAGAGTCCATCGGGCAGGGGCATCGGATGGTCACGCGCGCATCGTTCCTCGCAGCGCTCTTTCTCGCCTGGGCGGGTGCGCAGGCGTCTGCCGCGCCCGTCTTCTACCTCGACAGCGATGCCCTGACGGCGTCGACCCTGTTCCGGGTCGAGCGATCCACCGGCCGGCTCACGACGCTCGGTACGCTGCCGGTCGGTGCATCGGGGATGGCCGCCGTGAGCGAGAAGGTGCTCTACGTGGCGACGTCGACCGGCGACCTCCTGCGCGTGACGCTCCAGCCGTTCGAGATCATGAACCTGGGCGCACTCGGGCTCGCCAGCGTCGTCGGGATCGGGTTCTCGGCCGAACGCCTCTTTGCCATCGACGAGCAGTCCAGCTCGCTCTACCGCATCGACGTCGCGCCGGTGCGCAGCGTGCTGGTCGGTGCCGTGCGGCTGGGCGATGTCGGCGGACCGCTGCTCCGGCTCACCGGCGGTGACATCGCCGCGGACCGGCTCGGCAACTGGTACCTCTGGTCGAACGCCACCGGCACGCTGTACCAGCTCGACGTCGCGACCGCCGTGGCACGACCCGTGGGTCCGCCGGGCGGCGTCGCCGGCACGCTGACGGGGCTGGCGTTCGACTACGACGGCGACGCGTTGCTCGCGTCGACCGGGCTTCCGGCGGGCGTCTCCGCGCTCGTCACGCTCGACACGACGAGCGGACTCGCCGCCGCGGCGATCGGCGTCTGCGTCGACTGCCCAACGGCGTACCAGATGCGCTACGGCGACATGGCGTCGTCGCCGTGTACGGACGCCGACGGCGACGGCTTCTCCGTCGTCGGCGGCACGTGCGGCCCGCTCGACTGCGACGACGACTCGGCGACCGTGCATCCCGGTGCGAGCGAGCGCTGTGACGGCATCGACGACGACTGCGACGGCGTGGTCGACGAGGAGCCGGATGCGACGGCGTCGTGCGGTTCGAGTTGTAGCCTGCAAGCGCAGTGCGTGGCGGGCGGCTGCGTGGTCGATCCGCGGAGCGAGTTCGAGGCGGTGCTGTGCGAGCTCGAGCGGAGCTCGCCCGGCGCCGTGTGCGGCGTCGAGCCGTCCGACCCGGCCGTGCGTGGCTTCGTCTCGGCGAAGCTGAGCCGGGCGCGACGGCTGGTCGTCACTGCGCAGCAGCGCGTGCTCGCGAACCGGCGGTTGGGCTCGATCGGGCGCCTCGCGCGGGCCGCCGACCGGCAGCTCTCGGCCCTGGTCCGGCGCATTCGCCACATCAGCGATCGCGCGGGGCTCACGCCCGCGTGCCGCAAGGCGGTGGGCACCGCCGTCGGCGTCGTGCGGGAGATGCTCGCTGGGCTGCCCGTCGGCCGCTGACCTTCCGGCCGGATCTCAGGGACAGGCCGGAACGGCATCCGTCAGGCCGGCGCACGCCGGGTCGGCGCCGATCTTGCCGTGGCCGCAGCCGGTCGGGTTCGGGTCGTTGACCGGCTGCCCATCGAGCAGGAAGAGCCCGTGGAGGTGGTAGGCGTCACAGCCCGTGTCGGCACCCTCGACGCAGGCGGAGGGACCCTGGAGCTGGATGCGCCCGAGGCAGGTCGTGCCCGCGGATCGTCCCGTGCAGGGCGGCTGCGTGCAGATCGTCGTCGAGGTGGTGGTGGTCACGACCGTCGTCGTGGTGGTGGAGCCGTCGTTCTCGACCTTCGTCGAGGGGACGCACAGCAGCTCAGAACGCTTGATCGCGACGGTCATGCCCTCGGGCACGAACTGGTTCACGACCGTGACGGTCTTGCGCACCTGGCGCGGCTTGATCTTGTAGCACTTGAGGTGGTTCAGGCGGTCGTTGATGCCCTCGCCGTTCTTGCTCACGGGATTGCACAGCAAGACGGGCTTGAGCACCCGCGTTTCGTCCGTCAGGAACTGGTCGACGAGCGTCACGTCGCGCGGCGTGAACTTCGGGAACTTGCCCGCGTAGCACTTGAAATGGTCGGCCGCGACCGGTTCGGGGAGCTGATCCTTCTTCGACGGGAGGCACAGGAGGCGTTCGCCGCGCACCTTCTTCACGCGCACCCGCTCCTGGCCGAACTGGTTGCGCACGGTGACGTCGTGGTCCTCGTCCTGCTTGCGGTTGGCCTTCGGCCGCGTCACGTAGCACGTGAGGTGGGAGGCCTCCTGGTAGAGCGGCTCTGCGTTCTTGCTCGCCGGATTGCAGAAGTAGAGCGGCTTGGCGACGACGGACTCGCTCTGGCCGAACTGGTCCTCGAGTGTGACCGTGCGCTTCTGGACCTTGGGGAAGCGGGCTTGGTAGCACTTGAAGTGATCCGGCGGTGCCTTCGGGCAGTGCTTGTGGGCGAGTCCCTGCACCGTGTAGCAGTTCGGGTTCTCGGCGGTGTTGTACGGGGGCAGGCTCTGGATCGTGTTCTGCACCCGCACCGCATCCCCGACGGGGCCATTCGGCGGCCCGCCGGCGAGCACGCCGACCGGGGTGTCGAGTTCGAAGAAGACGTCGAAGAAGCTGTCGGCCGGGAAGTCCGTCGCGCCCGTGCTGGTGACCCGGCCGGTCGAGGTCTTGGCGGGGTCCTCGAACATCGTGACCGGATAGTCGCCTGGCGGGATCGTGCAGGTCCCGCCGGCCGCCACCGTCGCCGTACCCGTGAGCTGCATCGCGAGGATCTCGGTGTCGAACGCTCCGGTGGCCGGCGCGCTGCGCTGGACCGCAACCGGGCCGCGGCCCGAGAAGTCCACGGTGCAGGTACCGAAGAGCGTGGTCGCCAGCGGATAGGCGTCGAGCGTCAGGTTCGAATCGAAGCGGTCGACCCCGGCTGGTGGGAAGGCGTCCTTCACCACGGTCGGCGGGGCGCAGCCCGGATCGGCGAGATCGGTCGCGCCGTCCCCGTCGTTGTCGAGGCCGTCCAGGCAGCTCGGTGGGGCCGCCACGTCCTCGGGCGTGCTCGCGGGATTCGCCGGGCTCGAGCCGAGGCTCGTCTCGACCGCGTCGACCCAGCCGTCGCGATCGGCATCGACGCTGACGTCGAGACCCCATGCGCGGACCGGGGGGAGCCAGGCGGTGCCGGCTGCCCACGCGAGGACCAACAGAACATGGCCGACTCCTGCATGCGTTCCCATCACCTGCCCCCCCGTGCCGGACGAGTTCGAGTCTCCATGGGCGCTAGCAGGCTGCCCTCGGGGATGTCAATGCAGCGGAGCGACCTTGATTTCTCACCGCGGACCGGAGAGGAGGGACGCATGACTGCTCCTCTCTGGTGTCTCGTCGTCGTCGCGTTCCTGCCGTACGCCTGCGCGTGGACGGGGGCATACTTCCGCCAACGGCAGTTCGGGGCGATCGACAACAGGAACCCCCGCCAGCAGCAGGCGAGGCTCGAGGGCGGCGGCGCGCGGATCGTTGCTGCGCAAGCCAACGCCTGGGAAGCTCTGCCGTTCTTCACCGCGGCCGTGCTGGTCTCTCACGTCGCCGGGGCCGATCCGACGAGAGCCGCCCTGCTGGCGAAGATCTTCGTGGCGAGCCGCATTCTGCACCCGATCTTCTACGTGGCCGATCTCGCCGTGCTGCGCTCGATCGTGTTCCTCGTCGGGTTCGCGGCGGCCATCGGCCTGTTCGTGATCTCGGCGTAGCAAGGTGTCGAGGAAGGGGGGGCGCTCGTCTGGCCTCACCCTTCTGTCGACGGTCCCGTTGCGATAGTTCGCGAGCATGACGAGAGGCGCCTTCGGCATCGCGCTGGCCGTGGCCGCGCTGATTGGCTGCGATCGGGTCGTCGACCGGATGATCGCGCACAATCTCGGTCGCAGCGATCGTACGGTCCTCACGTCGCCCGACCTCACGGTCGTATTGTGCGGGACCGGCTCGCCACTGCCCGATCGGGCGCGCGCCGGAGCCTGCACCGCGGTCGTCGCCGGTGGCGAGCTGGTGCTCGTGGACGTCGGGCCTGGCGCGTGGGAGACGGTCGACCTTGCGAATCTCCCCACCGGGGACCTGAGCGCGATCCTCCTCACGCACTTCCACTCCGATCACATCGGCGACCTCGGCGAGGCCGTGACGCAGAGCTGGGTTGCGGGTCGCGTCCGCCCGCTCGACGTCTACGGGCCGGTCGGCACGGCGAACGTCGTGGCGGGCTTCGGTCTCGCCTACGCGCAGGACGTCGAGTACCGCGTTGCGCACCACGGCGAGGCGAGCCTGCCGCGCGCGGCAGGGAGCGCCGTCGCACACGAGGTGCCGCTCGACGACGACGCGTTGGCGTCGGCGATCGTCTTCGAGCGCAACGGGCTGCGCGTGACGATGTTCCGCGTCGACCACCGGCCGGCCGTTCCGGCGGTGGGCTACCGCTTCGACTACCGTGGTCGGTCCGTGGTGATCTCGGGGGACACGAAGAAGAGTGCGAGCGTCGCGCGACACGCCGCCGGTGCCGACCTGCTGATCCACGAAGCCCTGCAGCCGCGGGTGATGGCGCGGGTGGCCGCCGTCGCCGCGCGGCTCGGGCGGCCGCGGCTCGCGAAGCTCGCGGCAGACACGGTCTCGTATCACACGACCCCGGTGGAGGCGGCGGAGGTCGCCCGCGATGCCGGCGTGCGCCATCTCGTGCTCACGCACCTGGTGCCTGCGCCGGGCAACGTGCTCACGCGCCGGCTGTTCGCGGACGGGATGGCCGACGTGTTCGCCGGCGAGATCACGCTCGGCGTGGACGGGATGCGGTTCACGCTGCCGCCGGCCGAGCCCCGAACGGACCCCGCCCGCACCACGTCGCCGCGCGGTTGACGCCCTCGGGGCGCGGGCGTACGGTCATTGGTAGGCTACCGCGGTGACCGCGACCCGGTCGTGGTGCGAGTGGCGGCCTCACCGCTGCGCGGGTATGGCCTCCGCGTCGTCGGCGCCCGAATCAGGCTGCGACCAAGGAGGTTTCATGGCGACAGGCTGGTTCGGCCCGTGCCCACACTGCAACGCGGCGCTCTCGTACCTGGAGGGTGTGAGCAGCAGCACCATGCAGCCCAAGTGCCCCCGCTGTCACGTCGTGGTCGCCGTCTCGCGCGCCACCTTCCTGATGCTGGACCATTCGCGGCCCGCTCCGCCGCCGAAGGCGCCCGTCAGAGCCGCCAAGTCGTAGCGGTCCGTCGCTGCCGCGGGGCTATTCGACCAGGGCGCGGTTGCTGCAACCGCCGCGGTAGAGCAGGTCCTGGCGGAGGACCGGGTCACCGATCGTCCACGGACTGGTCCGCGACAGGACCTCCACACCGTCGCGTCGAAGGCTGAACGTCGGCGCACCCGGCTGGAGAGCCACTCGGAGCGACGTGACCCCCGCTGGTGCGTCGGCCTGGTGGGTCTCTCCTCCGAGCGCGATCTCCAGCGTGCCCGGCGCCGTGAGGAAGGCGAGCAGCTCGACCTCGTCGCGCGGCGGCTCCTCGGTCCGGAGCTCGAAGGGATGGGACTGCTCGGCCGGCTCGGGCATCGCGGCCGTCGCCTGGACGCGGTGGAACCAGCAGAGCACGTCCCGCACGATCGGCGGCGCCTGCCCGGTCTTGAACCACGCGACGTAGTACGAGGTGAGGTCGTAGAACGCGTGCTGAGTCCCGCTCGACGGGGAGATCTCCGTCGATTCCGAGTAGTCGTTCCAGGTGACGACCTGGACCCAGTCCGCACCGGTTTCGATGGCGCTCTGCCAGCTGCGGCGAAGGGCCTCGCTGTTGCCCGCCTCCCAGTAGCGGAGGTCCTTGGGCCGCATGTCCTGTGGCCCGACGGGGGCCATCCACAGTGCCCCCGCGTCGTGGACGATCGCGGCCGCGGCATCGAGGCGGGCGGAGCCGAACGGCGTGCGGACTCCCCAGTCGCCCACGCCCGTGCTGATCGGGGCGAACGCGGCGAGGCGGTCTCGCCACCCGAGGAACACCGGGACGAACGCGACGTCCATCCCGCGCGCGCGCATCTGTCCGAGCCACGTCCGCCACCAGCGCGGGCTCTGGCGCTCGGCGGCGAAGGGCGCGACGACCACCCGTCCGTTCGGCATTCGGAGTACCGAGGGGTGGTGCGCCAGCCTGAGGATCGCGGTCCGCAGCCGGCGGGGTTTCGACGAGAACTCGGCCGTCATGTCGGGCATCAACATGATCCGGAAGTGCCGATCGACGCGCCGGGCCGCGCGGAGCAACGCCCGAACCCGGTCCCACTGGGTGCCGCTGCTCGACAGGATGTCGCAGGCGAACCCGTCGAGGCCGATCGCGATGGCGCGACGAACTTCTGCCTCGAGGTCGAGGTCGCTCCAGTTCGCTTCCGGCCGGGGGGAGCGGGGCAGCGGGCGCTCGCGCAGGAATCCGCCGCTGGCGCGGTACTTCCCGTGCTCGCCGTCGGGGGAGAGGTACTGCGTCGTGTAGTAGTCCTCGGCGGCCGGTTTGTTGTCGATGGAGATCGGGAACGGGGGGAGGTAGTGCGCGAAGACCAGCCTCCGGGACGCGCGCAGCACCGGCGGCGGAAGCGGGTCGAAGGCGAAGAGATCCTGCGACTGCGCCGGCGCGGCGAGCGCGATGGCGAGGAGCGCGGTGCCTGCGAGGAGAACGGTCCGCACACTCCCAGACTACGGTTCGCGGCCGATCTCGCAAACGGGGAGGTCGAAGCAGGACGCGCCGTGTCGGGTCCGGCACGGCGCGCCCCGGGTGCCTCGGCGGAGCTACGCGTTCGCGCTACTGGTCCGCGTGGCTCGGCGCTTGGCGAGCAGATCCGACGCCAGGGTGCCGATCCGCTGGTTGATCTCGCGAATCAGATCGTACACGGCGCCGATCGTCTGGTCCTGAACGCGCCGTACCTCTTGGGCGGGCCCGCGCAGGAGCTCGCTCTCCTCGAGGATCTTGAGGGGCAGGTCGGCGATCGCCTTGTGGATATCCTCGACGGTCGTCGCGCCTTCGTCGATCGCGTCCTGGATCAGTCTGGCCACGCTCTTCGTCTCGGCCATCGTGGGCCTCCTTCCTTTCGTGCACTCAGGGCTTGTAGCGGATGAGCAGGTCGAGCAGCCGGCGGTGCCGGGCGGTGTACGGCGGATAGAAGAGGTGCAGCAGTGAGAGCCGCGGGTTCGTGAACACCGGCCGCATCTTGCTGAACTCCACGAAGCCCTCGTGGCCGTGGTACTGGCCGATGCCGCTCGCGCCGACCCCGCCGAAGGGGAGATCGTGCTGGGCGACGTGGAGCATGCAGTTGTTGATCGTGACGCCGCCCGAGATCGTCGAGTAGAGGAGCTTCTCCTGGACGGCGGTGTCATTGGCAAAGATATAGAGCCCGAGCGGGCGGTCCTTGCCGTTGACGTACGTGATCACCTCGTCCAGCGAGCGGTAGGTCTTGACCGGGAGGAGCGGGCCGAAGATCTCCTCCTGCATGATGGTCATCTCGTCCGTGACATCGAGCACGAGGTGGGGCGGGATCTTGCGGAACTGGTCGTTGAACGGCGCGTCCGGGATCATGGGGACGATCCTCGCGCCCTTTTGCCGCGCGTCCTCGAGCGTCGCCCGCAGCCGCCGGTACGACTTCTCGTCGATCACGGAGGTGTAGCTGGGCTGGTTCGTGTCGGGATAGCGCTGCGGCATGATCCGCTGGGCTGCCGCGACGAACTGATCGCGCTTGGCCTCCGGGATGAGCACGTAGTCGGGCGCGAGGCAGGTCTGCCCGGCGTTCAGATACTTCGCGTAGAGGATGCGGGACGCGGCCTCGTCCACGTCGAAGTCGTCGCAGATGATGGTGGGCGACTTGCCGCCCAGCTCGAGGGTCACGGGCGTCAGCGTCTCGGCTGCCGAGCGCATGACCGTCCGGCCGGCGTCGGCCGATCCCGTGAAGATCAGGTGATCGTACGGCAGCGTCGAGAAATCCTGCGCCCGCACGCCGGGGAGGATCGCCACGTGGTCCTCGGCGAACACGGCGCGGAACTTCTCGGCGAGCAGTCGGCAGAGATGCTGCGAGTTGGTCGCCATCTTGATCATCGCGCGGTTCCCGGCCGCGAGGATGGCGGTGAGCGGTCCGATCGTGAGGAACAGCGGATAGTTCCACGGCGACACGATCCCGACCACGCCCTTCGGCTGCGGGATCACGCGGTTCGACCCGGTCGCGAAGAGCATCGAGACGTGGCGCCGCTGCGGCCGCATCCACTTGCGGACGCGTTTGCGCGCGTCGCGGATGCCGTCGACGCTGGCGAAGATCTCCGCCATGAGCGTCTCCTCGACGGCGCGATGCCCGAAGTCAGTGTGGATCGCCTGTGCGATCGCATCCATGTTCTCGACCAGGATGCGCTCGAGCGCACGGAGATGCTCCCGGCGCTCTCCGAGCGTCGGGTACGGATACCGGAGATACGCGGCGCGCTGCAGCGCGAACACCCGCTGGGGCTCGTTCTCCGCGACATCGACCGTTCGAAGCTGTGCCGTCTGGGCCATACGTCCCCCCCTGCTCTACCGTTCGGTTTCCGATAGTCACCCGGTTCGGGTGGGGTCGGCAAGGGGGGTGACGGGACGCCTTCCGCCGACCTACGGATCGGCCGGCACGATGGTCCCGGTCGCGTGATCGACGGCCACCGCCGTCAGCGAGACCCCCATGAAGGTCGCCACCGACGTGTCCGACGGGGAGCCGTTGCATCGCAGCCGTACGACCCCGTCGCCGTGGGCCGGGAGCACGGCTCCCACGGAGAGCGGGACGACGGTCGCGGAGGCCCCGACGATCGCCGTGAAGTCGCCGGTGAGGTCTGCCGAATCGCTGACGAGGAAACAGTTGACGAAGGTCGTGGTGGGGCTCAGGAGGGCCGTCAAGCGGCCGGTCACGAGCCAGGCGCCGTTCGGGACCTGCAGCGTCAGCACGTCGACCGGCATCTGTCCCTGGAGCTGGACCTTCGCCTGCCCCTTCGTCGTCATGATCGCGTTGTTCGGCGCACCGAGCGCCGCTTGCGTCTCCGGGGTGAGCACGCTCGCGGAGAGCGAGCCCGGCTGCACCTGTTGCTCTGTGAGCGAGCCGGGGCGGATGCGCGCCCCGTTGATGTAGTGGCGCTTGGCTTCCGCCTCGTCGCGCGTCGCGAGCCCCAGCGCCAGCGCGAGCAGGACGACCGGGATCAGACGATTGGGCATGATAACCCTCCGGAAAGCGGGGTTCGCACGATGTCCGTGTACGTCACGGTCCACCGGGCCGTCGCGTACGCCCGTACCCCCGCCGCCCACGAGCGTGCTGCGCGAGCATGCGGAAGAAGAAAGTGGAGCCGAGGGGAGTTGAACCCCTGGCCTCTAGAGTGCGATTCTAGCGCTCTCCCAACTGAGCTACGGCCCCACACGGGTGCGCCAGGACGGCGCGAAGGCAGGAGGCTGCTTACTACCGAGCGTGCCCGGCGACGTCAACCCCGCGCTGTGGGGAACGGTCACCGACGCGGGGTTGCTACTCGCGCGGCGCCGGGCGGCGCCGGGGCGTCCGAATCTCGATCCGGACGTTCCCCGGCACGGCCTCCTCCGGCGCGCTGTCCTTCCCCTGGCCGAAGCCCCCGCCGCCCCGCACCCATCCGCGGCCCTTTCGCGCCGGGATCTGCAGCCGTTGCTTCGCCTGCCCGGCGAGGTGATCCGCGCGCAGCAGGTCTGTTGCGCGCGGTGTTTCCCGCTCCGGCAGCCGCGCCGCGGCGATGCTGGCAAACCCGAGCAGTACGACGATCGTCAGCGTGTGCATGGTGGGACTAGAGCAGCGTCCGTGCCAGTTGACTCGTCGTCGTCGCGCACCGATAACCGCCGCCGTGGAGGCGGGGGGGCAGCTGGAGCTCACGGCGGCGCGCACGCCGCACGACGTGCTGCGCGACGTCTTCGGGTTCGAGGACTTCCGGCCCGGGCAGGAGAAGATCATCACCACCGTCCTCTCCGGCCGCGACTGCATCGGAGTGATGCCCACTGGCGCAGGGAAGTCGCTCACCTTTCAGATTCCTGCGCGCCTGCTCCCGGGCACCGTCCTCGTCGTGAGCCCGCTGATCTCGCTCATGAAGGATCAGGTCGATGCGTTGGAGCGCAACGGCTTCCGCGCCACCGTCCTCAACTCGTCGCTCGACTGGGAGACGCGCCGCGACCGGCTGCGACGGCTCCGTGCGGGCGAGTACGAGCTCGTCTACGTCGCGCCCGAGGGACTCGAGGGCGGGCTGCGGAGCCTCCTCGGCGACATGCGCATCCCGCTCGTCGTCGTCGACGAGGCGCACTGCATCTCGGAGTGGGGCCACGACTTCCGCCCCGCGTATCGCCGGCTGCGGGGGCTGAAGCAGGAGCTCGGCGGCATCCCGATCCTCGCGCTCACCGCCACGGCCACCCGCCGCGTCGCGGGCGACATCATCCGTCAGCTGGGCATGGTGAAGCCCGACGGGTTCAAGGGCTCGTTCTTCCGCCCCAACCTCGTTCTCACCGCGCACAAGAAGGGCGACGGGCGCGGCTCGCGCAAGGACCTGCTCGCCTACGTGCGCCGCCGTGCGGGCGAGAGCGGCATCGTCTACACGCAGAGCCGGAAGAACGTCGAGTCGATCGCGGAGTTCCTGCGCGCCAGCGGCGTTCGGGCGCTCCCGTACCATGCCGGCCTCGACGACGCCGTCCGCGCGCGGCACCAGGATGCGTTCGCGCGTGACGAGGCGGACGTCATCGTGGCGACGATCGCCTTCGGGATGGGGATCGACAAGTCGAACGTGCGCTACGTGATCCACCGCGAGATGCCGCGATCGGTCGAGAACTACTACCAGGAGATCGGCCGCGCGGGACGCGACGGGCTCGCGAGCGACTGCATTCTCCTCTACTCGTGGGCCGACGTCATCGCGGTGCGCCGCTTTCAGGACGGGATCGAGGATCCGGCCGTACGGCACGAGGCCGAACGGAAGAGTGTTGCGATGTTCGACCTCGCCGAGGCGGGGGGGTGCCGCCAGCGCGCGCTGGTCGCATACTTCGACGAGGTGATCGAGCGGTGCGGAACGTCGTGCGACCACTGTCGTGGTACGTCGTTCCTCGACCTGGTGAGCACGGCGCGCGTGCCCACCGTCGCGCTCGGCGCCCAAGCCAGCGCGGCGATCGGCGATGTCGACCGCGTGCTCTTCGATCGCCTGCGTGGGCTTCGCCGCGAGCTGGCCGACGCGGAGGGCGTGCCGGCGTACATCGTCTTCAGCGATGCGGTGCTCGCGCGCATGGCGGCGGCGCGGCCGAGGGACGCGAGCGATCTCCTCGCGATCTCCGGCATCGGGCCGGCCAAGCTCGCGCGCTACGGCGACGCGTTCCTCGCGGCGATCCGCGCGGTCGGACAGCCGACGGCCTAGGCGCCGAGCTCGGAGAAGACGACGCGCGCGACGTCGCTCGCCGGACCGTCGCCAGTGACCTCGACCCAGCACGCCGGCGCATCGGCGAGCAGGCGAAAGCTCAGGAACGGCCAGGTGTTCGCCAGCGCGCGGATCTCGTCGGCGAGCAGCGCGATCGTCGCGACGTCGTGGGTCACGACCAAGCGGATGCCGTTCGGGATCTCCTCGCGGCGGGCGCCGCGCAGGTAGGGCCGCAGGTCCCGGACGGGCTCGGCCAGCTCGCCTGCCGAGAGCGCGGCGGCGAGGCGCGCGGGGCGAACGGCGTGCAGATCGACGATCACGTCCACGTCTCCTCGTACCACACCTTGCCCTCGGCGAGAGGGGGCGCTAGCAGGGGCGCATGGCGCTCATGGAGAGTCGCGATATCCCGTTGGGTACGCCGTGTCCGGACTTCCGTCTTCCCACCGTCGACGGAAAGAAGCGGAGCCTCGAGTACTTCGCGGACAAGCCGATCCTCGTCGTCCTGTTCCTCTGTAACCACTGCCCGTACGTCCAAGCGGTGGAAGACCGCATCATCGCCCTCGCGCAGGAGTACGAGGGGCGCGGCGTGCAGCTCGTCGGCATCTGCTCCAACGACCCCAGCGATTACCCGGACGACGCGCCCGGCCAACTCCTGCGGCGGTGGCGCGAGAAGCGCTACGGCTTCCCGTACCTCGTCGACGAGTCGCAGGACGTCGCGCGAGCGTTTGCGGCCGTGTGCACGCCCGACGTCTACGTCTTCGATCGCGACCGGAAGCTCGCGTACCACGGGCGGATCGACGACAACTGGAAGGAGCCGCAGAAGGTCACGCGGCGCGAGCTGGCGGCGGCGCTCGACGCGCTCCTGGCAGGGAAGCGGCCGGTCGCCGAGCAGATCCCGTCGATGGGATGCTCGATCAAGTGGCGGAAGGACTGACGCCGGCTACGAGTGGCGGAGGCGGCGCTCCTCCGCCTCCTGCAGGGACTTGCAGGCGATGCAGAGCGTGGTGACCGGCCGTGCCTTCAGGCGCTCGATGCCGATCTCGCCGCCGCACTCCTCGCACTTGCCGTAGCTGCCGTCCTCGATCCGGCCGATCGCTTCGTCGATCTTCGAGATCAGCTTGCGTTCGCGGTCGCGGATGCGGAGCTCGAGGCTGCGATCGCCCTCGAGCGTGGCGCGGTCCGTGGGATCGGGGAACTGCACGCGTTCACCCATGTCCTGCGTCGTGCGCAGCGCCTCGCCGAGCAGCTCGGAACGCCGCTCGTTGAGGAGTTTCCGGAACATGGTAAGGTCGCGCTGCCTCATGCGAACCCCGAGAAAGATGGTGAGCCATACCATCGGTGTCCGGGGCGTGCAATTCGCGAGTGGCTGAGTTTCGCGCATGCGTATTGCCTATTTGGACGCGTTTTCCGGCGTGAGCGGCGACATGACCGTCGGTGCGCTGCTCGATCTCGGGGTGCCGCTCGACGCCGTGCGCGATGCGATCGCGACCCTGCGTCTCGACGGCGTCGAGGTGTCGGCCGAGCGGGTCTTCCGCAGCGGGATCGCGGCGACGAAGTTTCACGTGCACGTCCACGGTCGCCATCCCGACGTCGACGAGCAGGGCCACCACGGGCACCCGGGCGGACACCGTCACACGCCGTACGCCGAGATCCGGGGCCGGCTCGCCGCCAGCGGGCTCGCCGCACCCATCCGGGAGAGCGCACTTGCGATCTTCGCGCGGCTCGCTGCGGCAGAGGCGCGCGTGCACGGCGTCGACGACGTCGACCGCGTCGAGTTCCACGAAGTCGGCGCGCTCGATGCGATCGTCGACGTGGTGGGCGCAGCGCTCGGCTTCGCGCACCTCGGGCTCGATGCGATCCACGCCTCGGCGCTGCCGCTCGGGCAGGGGATCGTGCGCACGGCGCACGGGCCGCTCCCGGTGCCGGGCCCCGCCGTCGTCGAGCTCCTCCGCGACCGGCCGGTGCGGCTCGGCGACGGTGCGACCGAGCTCGTGACGCCGACGGGTGCGGCGATCGTCGCGGCTCTCGCGTGCGTGGAGCCGGTGCCGGAGCTGCGCGTGACGAGCGTCGGCCACGGCGCCGGGGATCGCGTGCTCGCCGACCGGCCCAACCTGCTCCGCATCATCGTGGGCGAGCCCATGGGCGGGGCCGGTGCGGATGACGTCGTCGTGCTCGAAGCGACCATCGACGACCTCAATCCGCAGGTCTACGAGCACGTGCTCGAGCGGCTCCTGGCGGCGGGTGCGCGCGATGCGTTCCTGGTGCCGGTGGTGATGAAGAGGAGCCGGCCCGGCACCATGCTACGCGTGCTGGGGGCGCCACCGGATCGGGAGCGGCTGGCCGCGATCGTCTTCGCCGAGACCTCGACGATCGGGCTCCGGTGGACGACCTGGCACCGAAAGGTGCTACCGCGCGAAGAGCGCGAGGTGGACACGCCCTACGGGCGGGTGCGGGTGAAGATCGCCCACGCCCCGGACGGCACGCCCAACGTCGCTCCCGAGTTCGAGGACTGCCGCCGGCTGGCGGTCGAGCGTGCCGTCCCGCTGAAGGTCGTCCATCAGGCGGCTCTCCTTGCCGTCGGTGGCTTGGGCCGATCCTGACCCCGGATCGGGACCACCGGCGGGGCCTGTCGGACGCGTCGCCGGGCGTCCACGGCCATGCGCACCACGATCCCGGTTCCGAGCGAAACCAGGGCCCACAAAATAGCGATCACCAGACGGCCGTCGATCACCCCGATCGTCGCCCCGAGGGGAGCCGGGGTCGCACCGATCATCATCAGGTTCAGCATCTCTGGCACCTCCTTTCCCTGGACGGATCGAGCGCTACCGATGATAAGTGAATGAGTCATTCAGTCAAGTAGCGCTCGAGAGCGGTGTCGGTCAGTGCGGCCAGCATCTGCTCGACGGCGATCCCGGCAGGGCCGTGGGGGATGTTCGCGATCCTCTCCAGATGGGTAAGGGCCGAGATTGTCTCGGCGTTCGACGAGGCCGAGGCGTCGGGTTCCGGGCTTGCCTGCGAAAGGACAAACCCCACGAGGCGGAGGCTCGCCGCAGCGGCGACGTGGGCCGTCAGCGCCGTGTGGTTCACGGTTCCCAGTCGGTTTGCGGCCACGATCAGCACGGGCAGGTCGGTGCGGAGCGCCAGATCGAGGTTCGTGACGTTGGCCGTGAGCGGCACGAGCAGGCCCCCGGCGCCCTCGACCAGGAGGACGTCAGCCGCTGCCGCGCGCCGCCGGATCAGGGTCACGAGGCGTTCGACGTCGATTCCGACGCCCTCTGCCGCAGCGGCCACGGCGGGCGCGAGGGGGGCGCGGAGGCGATAGGGGCAGATGTCGTCGAGCGGCGCGGGGTCCGCAGCCGCCTCCCGCAGCGCCACGGCGTCTGCCGGCTCGCCGACGACGCCCGTCTCCACGGGCTTGAGCACGGCGACCCGCTGGCCACGGGCCCGGAGCGCGCGTGCCAGAGCGCAGGTCACGAACGTCTTGCCGACGCCGGTGTCGGTCCCGGTGACGAACAGCCCCCTCACGCCGTCGCCTCGACGATCGCGTCGCGCACGGCGTCGACCAGGAGATCGAGCTCCGCGAGCGACATCGCGAGCGGCGGCATGAGTACGATCACGGCACCGAGCGGCCGGATCACGACGCCCCGGGCGCGCGCCGCGCGCACGACACGCTGGCCGATCCGCGCCGCGGTCGGGTAGGGGGCCCGCGTCGCCCGGTCCGCGACCAGCTCGATGCCGACCATCACGCCCTGCTGCCGTACGTCGCCGACGTGCGGCAGCAAAGCCACGTCGGCTGCGAGGCGCTCGGCGAGCCGCGCGACTTTCGGTGCGAGGTGCTCGAGCGTTCGCTCTTCGTGGAAGACGCGCAGGCTCGCCAAGCCGACCGCGCACGCGAGCGGGTTCCCCGTGTACGTGTGTCCGTGAAAGAAGGCCTTGAACTCCTCGTACGGTGCGAGAAAGGCGGCGAACACCTCCTCGGTCGCGAGCGTCGCGGCGAGCGGCAGATAGCCGCCGGTGATGCCCTTGGCGATGCAGAGGAGGTCGGGCGCCACGCCCGCTTGTTCGCACGCGAACATGGTGCCGGTCTTTCCGAAACCCGTCGCGACCTCGTCGGCGATGAGGAGCACCCCGTGTTCGTGCGCGAGGCGGCGCAGCGCCGCGAGGTACGCCGGTGGGTGCAGCCAGATCCCGGCCGCACCCTGCACGAGCGGCTCGACGATGAGGGCCGCGAGCTCGGACTGGTGCGCCGCGATCGTGTGCTCGGCCTCTGCCACCGCCGCGGCGAGCGCTGCCTCCGGGGGTATGCCGCGTTGCCAGCGGAACACGTGCGGCGGCGTGAGCCGTACGGCCTGCGCGACCGCGGGCGCGATGTAGTGATGAAACGTCTCCGAGTAGCCGACGCCCACCGCGCCGAGCGTATCGCCGTGGTACGCTTCGACGAGCGAGGCGAAGCGCGTGCGCCGCGGCGCACCCCGGAGCTGCTGGTACTGGAGCGCGATCCGGAGCGCGGCCTCCACCGCGGTCGCCCCCGCGTCGGAGTAGAAGACGCGCGTGAGTCCCGGCGGCGCCACTGCGGTGAGCGCGGCGGCGAGTTCGATCGACGGCACGTTCGCGAGGCCGAGCAGCGTCGAGTGCGCGACGCGGTCGATCTGGGCACGCAACGCGGCGTCGAGCACCGGGTGGCGATGGCCGTGGACGTTGCACCACAGCGACGAGACGCCGTCGAGGTAGCGCCGTCCGTGCACGTCGACGAGCGTGCATCCCTCGGCCTCGGCGATGACGAGCGGCTCCTCGCGCAGCCAGTCGGCCATCTGCGTGAACGGGTGCCAGACGTGGCGGCGGTCCCACGCGACCAGCGTGTCGGGATCGGTCACGCCGTTCTCGCCTCGCGGTGCGGCAGGCCGGTGGCGCGGCCGGCGTCGGCGAATGCCGCGAGCACGCGATCGAGTTGCTCCGGGGTGTGTGTCGCCATCGGCGTCACGCGCAGCCGCGCGGTGCCGGGTGGAACGGTGGGTGGACGGATCGCCTGCACGAGGACGTCGCGCGCGAGCAGCGCCTCGGCGAGCGCGACGGCGCTCGCGTTGTCGCCGACCATGACCGGCAGGATGTGCGTGTCCCCGCCGACGGCGAAGCCGAGGGCCGTGAGGCCGCGGCGCAGGTGCTCCGCGTTGCGCTGCAGGGCGGCGCGGCGGTCGGGCTCGGCCTCGACGATCTCGAGCGCCGCGGCGGCGCCTGCGGCGGCCGACGGCGGCAGTCCCGTCGTGTAGATGAAGCTGCGGGCACGGCTCACCACCAACGCGATCAGCGGATGCGATCCCGCGATGTAGCCGCCGGTGCTGCCGAGCGCCTTGCTCAGCGTCCCCATGTGGACGTGGATGCGCCGGGTCAGGCCAGACGCCTCGGCCAGACCGGCCCCGCGCCCACCGAGCACGCCGGTCGCGTGGGCCTCGTCTACCATGATCCAGCTGTGATAGTGGTCCGCGAGCGCGACGAGCTCGGCCAATGGGGCGCGATCGCCATCCATGGAGAAGACGGAATCGGTCACGATGAGGCGCCGCCCGGTCGGCGGGGCCTCGGCGAGTAGCGCGGCGAGCGCCCGGAGATCGCGGTGGGGATAGACCCGCACGGCGGCGCGCGACAGCCGACATCCGTCGATGATGCTGGCGTGGTTGAGCGCGTCGCTGAAGACGAGATCGCCCCGGCCCACCAGCGTGGTGATCGCTCCGACGTTCGCCTGGTAGCCGGACGGGAAGAGCAGGGCCGCGTCTGTCCCCTTGAAGCGGGCGAGCCGCGCCTCCACCGTCGCGTGCAGATCGAGGTGGCCGGCGATCAGGCGCGAGGCCCCCGTCCCACAGCCGTATCGCTCGAGCGCCTCGCGTGCCGCGGTGACCACCCGAGGATGCCGGGCCAGGCCGAGATAGTTGTTGGACGACAGGAGCAGGACGCGTCGCCCGCCGATCGTGACCTCGGCATCGGAACCACCCTCGACCGGGCGCAGCTCGCGGCGGATGCCGGCGGCGTCGAGCGCGGCGAGCTCGGACGCGAGCACGTCGTCCATCGGCTCCATCGGGCGGTGATGCCGGTGGGGTCGGCGATTGTCAACGGCTGATGGCATCGTTGGTTGACAAGCGCCGGCGCACGGCATTCGTGTGCCAGCAGTGCGGTCATGCGGCGCCGCGCTGGCTCGGGCAGTGTCCGGGGTGCGAAGCTTGGGGCTCGCTGGTCGAGGAGGCCGTGCCCGACGAGCGGCCGCGTGGGCGTGCGCCCGCCAGCGCCGGCGGTGCGCCACGGCCGTTGGTGCAGGTTGCGGCCGGGGAGTCGATGCGTCGCTCGACCGGCCTCGTCGAGCTCGATCGCGTCCTCGGCGGTGGCCTGGTGCAGGGCTCGATCGTGTTGCTCGGGGGCGATCCCGGGATCGGCAAGTCGACGCTCGCGCTGCAGGCGTGCGGCGCGCTCGCCCGGCAGGGCGTCCCCGTCCTCTACGTCGCAGGTGAGGAGTCGCCCGAGCAGGTCCGTCTGCGCGCCGACCGCCTCGGTATGGAGGAGACGGGAGTCCTCGTGCTACCCGAGACCGCGGCCGAGGTGGTGATCGCGCACCTCGCGCAGGCGCGCCCGGCGGCGGTCGTCGTCGATTCGATCCAGACCCTGCACACGCAGCAGCTGGCATCGGCGCCTGGCAGCGTCGGACAGGTGCGCGAATCGGCCGCGCTGCTCGGCGGCGCCTGCAAGGCCGCGGGCATCGCGTGCTTCCTCATCGGGCACGTGACGAAGGAGGGCGCGATCGCCGGCCCGCGGGTGCTCGAACACCTGGTCGACACCGTGCTGTACTTCGAGGGCGACGGCGCCCACGCGTTGCGCGTGCTGCGCGCGGTGAAGAACCGCTTCGGCTCGACCAACGAGGTCGGCGTGTTCGAGATGCGCGAGAGCGGGCTCGTCGAGGTGGCGAACCCATCGGCGGCCTTTCTCGCCGAGCGGCCGAAAGGCGCGCCGGGCTCTGCGGTGCTCGCGACGCTCGAGGGCAGCCGGCCCGTGCTGGTCGAGATCCAGGCCCTGGTGTCGCGCTCGGCGCTCGCGATGCCGCGCCGGGCGGCGATCGGCGTCGATGCGGGGCGGCTGGCGCTCCTCCTCGCGGTGCTCGAGAAGCGCTCGGGACTGCGCCTCTACGACCAGGACGTGTTCGTCAACGTCGTCGGCGGACTGCGCCTCGGCGAGCCGGCGGCGGACCTCGCCGTCGTGGCCGCGGTCACCTCGAGCATGCGGGGCGAACCGCTCGCCGCCGACGTCGTCGTCTGGGGCGAGGTCGGCCTCACCGGCGAGGTGCGCTCCGTCGGCCGCGCCGAAGCCCGGCTCCGCGAGGCGGCACGCCAGGGCTTCGCGCGGTGTGTCCTCCCCGCCGGCAGCGCTCGCGGGCTGCCGGCCGTCGTGGGCGTCACCACGCACGGTGTCGCCACGCTCGGCGACCTCTTCGAGGTGCTCCAACTCGCATGACCCTCACCCTCGTCGGTCTCAACCTCGTCCTCGTCGTCGGCTTCCTGATCGTGCTGCGGCGCCCGGATCTCCTGGGCTTCGCGCGCGGCGGCAAGTGGTACCTCACGTGGCTTTCGATCGGCGTCATCACGCTGATGGACGAGCTGACGTCGGTCTACTACGCGCCGGCCGAAGCCCACCGCTTCATCGGAGCGCAGGCGATCTTCTTCATCGCCTTCACGTCGCTCCTCATGCGGTTCCTGTCGAGTCGCATGGTCGAGATCGCGCAGATCCTGGAGGCGAACGACGTCCGCGGCGGCGGCGTCTATTCGTTCTCGTACTTCGTGCTCGGGCCGGTCGCCTCGTTCGTGGCGGTGGCGTCGATCATGGTCGACTACATCCTCACCGCCTGCATCTCGACGGTGAGCGCGGTGAACAACGGCCTCACCGCCGTGTCGCTCGATCGCCTCCCGATGAGCGTCGAGTACACGACGATCCTCGCGATCATCTGGGGCGTCGCGGTGCTCAACATCCTCGGCATCCGCGAGAACGCGCGGGTCACCTTCGGCATCTTCGTCGGCGCGGCGTTCGTGTTCGTGAACCTGATCGCGCTCGGGGTGCTGAACCTCGACGCCCACGCGATGTCCATCATCGCAGACAGCGGCCGGCACGTCGTCGGGGAGGTCCGCGACCACAGTGTCGCGCACGCGGTGTCGATCATGACCGTCGGCGTCGCGAGCTGCGTGCTGGCGTACTCGGGAATCGAGTCGGTGATCCAGACGGCCGGCCTGGTGCAGAGCTGGCGCGACATCTCGAAGGCGTACTGGTTCCTGGCGCTCACGGTCGGCATCGTGACGCCGGTGCTCTCGGCCCTCGCGCTCTCCGCGAACATCGACTTCGCGCGGCACGAGGAGGACCTCATCACCCACTTCGCGACCGTGGTGGGCAGCCCGTGGTTCGGAACCCTGGTCGGGCTCTTCGGCAGCGTGATCCTCATCATGGCGGTGAATACCGCCTACGTGGCGTCGAGCGAGCTGCTCGAGCGCGTCGCGCATCGCTACCGGTTCGACTGGCTCGTGGCGACCAACCGGCGCGCGTCGCTCTTCCGCGTCCACATCCTGAACGGCCTGCTGTACACCGGGATCATCTTGCTCACGCGGGGGTCCCAGTCGATTCTCGCCGAGATGTACGCGGTGGGGCTGGTCGCGAGCTTCTGTCTCAACATCGGGTGCCTGCTGATCTACCGCTTCTTCATGGGGACGAAGGAAATCCCCACCTACTACACCTCGCGCGCCGGGACGCTCGCGCTCGAGTTCATGCTCGTTGCCTGCTTCATCTACCTCGCGATCCACAAGCCGCACGGGACGGAGCTCTGGGCAGCGGTGGTGGGCGTGCTCCTGCTCGCGGGCATTCCGTTCTCGCGGCGGTACGGTCCCGAAGTGAAGCAGGTACGCCGGAGCGACTACCCCATGGAGATGCTGCTCGCCCTCGGCGAGGCGGACGAGTCGCTGCACGTGTACTTTCGCCGGCCGGGCGAAGGCGACGTCGCGGCTCCCGGGGCGGGTACGGTGTTCGTCACGTTCTTCTCGCCGCGGCAGTCGCTCCCGTCGAAGCTGGCGGAGCACCACTATCGCTTCCCGATCCAGGGCGGCAGCGTCTACCGCAGCATCACGGCGCTGCTCGCGCTGCTCGAAGAGGAGCTCGACGGCCGGGAGCTCTACGTGCATTTCGGGTGGCCGACGTCCTCGTGGCTCGACCGGGTCGCGACCGGCGTCTTCGTCGCGAATCTGATGCGGCTGCCGGGCCTGTTCCCGAAGCTGCGCTTTCAGATCGAGTACGGGGCCGCCCCGAGCGGCTGATCAGCGCGCCAGTCGGCCGCGCTCGACGCGATCGAGGAAGTCGCCGGCGAGGCGGGCCACGTCCTCGCGCTCGACGTCGAGCGTGATCACGTGCCAGCTCCGTTCGAGCACGTGCGCCTCGACGTGGACCGACCCGAGCCGGCGCCGCAGGCGGGCGAGGGACGTCACCGGGATCGTGTGGTCGTGACGGCCGTGGAGGAGCAGCGCCGGCTGGGTCACCCGATGCAGCTCGCGGCGCACGACGCGCTGGAGCCGCAGGAGCTCGAGCACGCCCGAGAGCGGTGTCGTGTCGTAGGTGAAGCTGGTTGCGCGGGCCCCGGGGTCGGCGATGTCGCGCCGGCCGGTCTTCGGAAGGAGCGCGAACCGGCGTGCAAAGCCGGGGACGTGGGTCAGCAGCGGAAGGAGCCGGACCCGTGCGTCGGACATCTCGAGGGCGGTGCCGCACAGGACCAGGCCCGCCACCCGGTCACCCCACCCGGCAGCCAGGTGCAGGGCGAGCACCGCCCCCATCGACATGCCGACGACGACGATCCGCTCGGCCTCGCGCGCGAGCGCGATCGCCTCGTCCTCGACGGAGCGGAACCAGTCGGGCCAGGTGGTACGCGCGAGGTCGTCGACCCGGGTGCCGTGGCCCGCGAGTCGCACGCCGCGTACGGGGAACTCGCGCGCGGCCAGAGCCTCGCCGAGCGGCCGCATCTCGTCCGGCGCTCCGGTGAACCCGTGGACGAGCAGGCAGCCGAGCGCGCGACGGCCCGGAAGGTGGAACGCCGAGACGCTGCTAGCCGCGTGCGAGGACGTCTTGCCGGACCTCGAGCGCGCCGTCCCGCTGGGCACGCTCCTTCAGGAAGTCCATGTAGGCCTGGAGCAACCCGGCGCGCTTCTGCTGGAGAAGGCTGTCGCGCAACCCGTCCTTGGCCGAGGGAAAGTCGGCCATGTCGGCCTGGGTGCGCTGCTTGAGTGCCGCCACGACCGCGTCGCCGCCCACCGCGTAGACCTTGGGGGCGAGGGGCGCCTCCGGCGTGAGCACGAACGCGTCCGTCCGCAGATCGGGTGCTGCGCCGATCTTCGGGATCGAGGGCGCGCGGCGGTCGAAGTTTCCGCTCTCGGCGACGGTGAGACGCATCTCGGCCGCCGCCTTGTCCAGCCCGACCGCCGCTGCCTTCGTGCGCAGGGTCTCGGCCCGCTCGCGCGCGAGGGCCTCACCCCGCTCCCGTTGCGTGTCGGCCACCAGGCGCTCGCGTACGTCCTCGAGCGCGGAGGCGTGGGCCTCGCGGCGATCGAAGGGCGTGAGCAAGTAGACTGTGTCCTCGGTCTCGACGAGATCGCTCACCTCGCCCGCACCGAGGCCGAACGCCGCCTCGGCGAAGCCCGTCACCGGGCCGAGCCCGGGGATGGGATCGCCCTTGGCGAAGGGTGCGGTCTCGTCGATCCGGCGCCCGCCGACGGCTTCGGCGAAGGACTTGCCGCGGGCGATCTGCCGGCGGTCGGCTTCGGCCTGCGCGCGTGCCAGCTCGAATCCCTTGTCGTCGCGCAGCGCCTTCAGGATCTCGTCGCGCACGGCCTCCAGGGGCTTTGCTCCCCCCTGGCGGTGCTCCTCGACCTTGATGACGTGGAAGCCGAAGGGCGTCTCCACCACGTCGGAGACCTTGCCGGGATCGAGCGCGAAGGCCACGGTGTCGAAGCCGGGGACCATCCGCCCGCGCGGAAAGAACCCGAGATCGCCGCCCTTGGCGGCCGAACCGGGATCGTCCGAGCTCTTCTTGGCGAGGTCGGCGAAGTCGGCGCCAGCCTGGACCTTGGCGAGCAGCTCCTCGGCCTTCTTCTTCGCTTCGGCCCGGGTCGCATCGGTGGCGGTCGGGGCGACCTTGACGAGGATGTGGCGGGCACGCACCTGCTCGGGCTCGGCGAAGCGGTCGTCCCGGTGCTCGTCGTAGAAGTCGGCGATCTCCTGCTCGCTGACCGGGGCCTGCTCGGCGAAGTCCGCCCGTCGGTAGGCCACGTAGCGCGCGCGGACCCGCTCGGCGACGCGGTACCGGTCGCCGTGGGCCTCGAGCGTCTTGGCGAGGTCGGCGTCGGTCGGCGTGACCGTCGCGGCGAGCTCGACGGCGCTCACGCGGACGAAGCTCAGGTTCGCCTGCTCGTGGTCGAGCCGGTAGCGCTCCTCGACCTCGGCGGCGCTCACCTGGATGCCGTCGGTGACCAGTGCCTGGAGGCGTTCGAGGAGCAGCCCGCGCCGGACGTTCTCCTCGAATTCGCCGCGATCACGCTGGGAGGCGAGGATGCGCTCGAGCAGCTCGCGGCTGAACCGGCCGTTCTCCTGCAGCTCCGGCATGGTGGTGATGGCCGCGACGAGCTCGGAGTCCGTGACGTCGAGCCCGAGGCGCGCGGCCTCGTGCCGGAGCAGCGCCTCGTCGATCAGGTCGTCGAGAGCCCGGCTCCGCAGATCCATGGCGGGAAGCTGAACCCGGCCCTTGAAGAGCGCGTCGTAGCGCCGCTGGAGGGATTCCGTGGCGCGGGTGAGATCCGTGCGCTTGATCTGCCGGTCGTAGACCTTGGCGATCACGTCGACGCGGTCGCCGCCGACGGCACCGACTCCCCACAGCACGAACAGCGCCGCGAGCAACCCGTAGAGGATCTTGACGCCGGTCGAGTTGGAGTACCTGCGGAGCGACTCGAGCATGTGAGTCCGGTTCGGCGCGGGACCCTAGCGAAGCCCCTCCGGCATTTCAACCACGACGCTCGGGTGGTGGATTCGTTGCTGCCCTCCCATGTTTCTGGTAGCTCGTCGCATACCCGCGATGGTGCTGAATTCCATCCTCGGGCTGTTCTCCAACGATCTCGCGATCGACCTGGGGACCGCCAACACTCTGATCTACGTCAAACGCGAGGGCATCGTTTGCAACGAGCCGTCCGTGGTGGCGGTACAGAAGGATGCGCGCGGCGGGCGGCGGGTGCTGGCCGTGGGCGCCGAGGCCAAGCGGATGGTCGGCCGCACGCCCGGCAACATCGTCGCGATCCGGCCCCTCAAGGATGGCGTGATCGCCGACTTCGAGGTGACGGAAGCGATGCTCCGCCACTTCATCCAGAAGATCCACAACCGCAAGACGCTCGTCCGCCCGCGGATCATCATCTGCGTGCCCTTCGGCATCACCGAGGTCGAGAAGCGCGCGGTGCGCGAATCGGCGGAGTCGGCCGGCGCCCGCGAGGTCTACCTGATCGAAGAGCCGATGGCGGCGGCGATCGGGGCGGGGCTGCCGATCACGGAGCCCACCGGCAACATGATCGTCGACATCGGCGGCGGCACCACCGAGGTGGCGGTCATCTCGCTCGCCGGCATCGTGTTCTCGAAGTCGGTGCGCGTCGGCGGCGACAAGATGGACGAGGCGATCGTCCAGTACATCAAGCGCAAGTACAACCTGCTCGTCGGCGAACGCACGGCGGAGCTCATCAAGATCACGATCGGCTCCGCCTATCCCGGCAACGAGGTCCAGACGATGGAGATCAAGGGCCGTGACCTCATCGCCGGGGTTCCGAAGACCGTCGAGATCAACGACGAGGAGATCCGCGATTCGCTGCTCGAGCCGATCAACCAGATCGTCGAGGCGGTCCGGATCGGGCTCGAGCGTACGCCGCCCGAGCTGGCCTCGGACATCGTCGACAAGGGAATCGTGCTCGCCGGCGGCGGCTCGCTACTGCGCAACCTCGATACCCTGCTGCGGGAGGAGACCGGCCTGCCGGTGACCCTGGCGGACGACCCGCTCACGGCCGTGGTGATGGGAGCCGGGAAGGTGCTGGATGAGCTGTCCCTCCTCAAGGACGTCGCTCTCCAGTGACGTCACGCGCCCCCGCGGGGCGTGAATGCTCGAGTTCCTTCGGCGGAACCGTGTTCTCCTCGCGTCAGGCGTCTTCCTGATCCTCGCGGCGAGCCTCGTCCTGCGGACGGGCGACGGGCACTTCCGCGCCGATCGGCTCGGCAGCCTCATCCTCGACCTCATGGGACCACTGCAGCGGGGGGCGGCGGTCGTGAGCCGCGCGATCGGGCGCACCGAGCGGACGGTGCACGACGTCCTGCACGCGCGCGAGAAGATCGCGACGCTGCGCACGCGCCTGCGTGCGCTCGAGGCGCAGTCGGGGCAGGTCGCGGAGGTCGGGCTCGAGAACGAGCGGCTGCGCACGCTGCTCGACTTCCGCTCGACGCTACGCGGCGACGTGGTCGGCGCGCGCGTGATCGCGCGCGACCCGTCACGGCGCAGTCAGACGCTCGTCGTCGACCGCGGCGAGACCGACGGTATCGTGAAGGGCGCGGCGGTGTTGGTGCCGCAGGGGATCGTCGGCCACGTGTTCATGACCGGGACGCGCGTCTCGCGGGTGCTCCTCGTCACCGACCACAACAGTGGTGTCGACGCGATGGTGCAGCGGACGCGGGCCCGTGGCATCGTCGAGGGCACGATCGACGGCGGCTGCGGTCTCAAGTTCGTCAAGCGGACGGAGGACCTCCAGGTGGGGGATCAGGTCGTCACGTCGGGGCTCGACGGGATCTTCCCGAAAGGCCTCCCGATCGGCCGCATCGTCACCATCGACAAGAAGGGGCAGGGCCTCTTCCAGTACGCCGAGATTGCACCGGCGGTCGTCATCAACGACCTGGAGGAAGTCCTGGTGACGCGCGGGGCGATCGAGGGCGTCGAGGTGTCGCCGCGGCCGGAGGGATGACGTGCGGACGTCGGTGGCGCTTCTGGTCGCGGCACTCCTCGGACTCCTCCTGCAGACGACGATTCTCCCGAGCGCGCCCGGCCTCCCGCTCGTCCCGGACCTCGCGCTCGTGCTGGCGGTGTACCTCGCGATGTTCCACCAGGGGATCCGTGGCGTCGTGGGCGCGTTCCTGCTGGGCTATGCGCTCGACACCTTCTCGGGTACCGTGCTCGGCGTGAACGCCTTCGCGCTCACGCTGGTCTACCTGGCGGTGTACATGGTCGCACGCACGCTCTGGACCGAGGGAGGCGTGCCCGCCATGATGGTCGTGTTCCTGGCGGCGCTGCTGCGCGGGGTGGCGACGGTGGCGGCCGCGGCGCTCGTCGAGTCGCCCGGCCCGGTGTGGGACCAGCTCACGCGGCACGGCGTGCTCGACGCGTTCGCGGCGGCGCTCGTCGCGCCGGCGGTGTTCGCGTTCGTCACGTGGGAGAGACGGCTTCTTGGCGGCGCGTGAGCCCCGCTTCCGGGTTCCCGGGGCCGAGATCGAGCCCGCTGCCCGCGAGGTGCCGACCGAGCTGTTCGTGCGCATCGGGATGGCTGCCGCGATCGTGCTGGTCGCGTTCGGGCTGCTCGGCCTCCGGCTGTGGTACCTGCAGGTCGTGCACGGGCCGGAGATGCGTGCGCTCTCCGAGAACAATCGCATCCGGTTGGTGCGCACGCCGGCGGCGCGCGGCATCGTCTACGACCGCAACGGGGAGATCCTCATCGACAACCGGGCGTCGTTCGACATCGTCTTCGTGCCCGAGGACGCTCGCAACCGCACCGCGGTCCTCGCCAACCTCGCGACCTACGTCGGCGAGCCCGAGGTCGAGCTGGTGAAGGCGCTGCACGCGCCGTCGAAGCGACCGCCGTACGAGGGCATCGTGCTCCGCCGCGACGTCGAGTGGCAGACCGTGGTCGCGCTCGAGACCCACCAGCTCGACCTACCCGGCGTGACGCTGCGGGTGGGGCCGCGGCGGTACTATCCGCTCGGGCCGATCGCGGCACACCTGCTCGGCTACGTCGGCGAGGTGAGCGAGCACGAGCTCGGCTCGTGGGCCGAGGAGGCCGGGTACGTGCGCGGCGACATGGTCGGCAAGGCCGGACTCGAGCGCGCCCTCGACATCGAGCTGCGTGGGGCCGCGGGCGGGCAGCAGGTCGAAGTCGACGCGCTCGGGCGACGCGTGCGTGCACTCGGCGGTCAGCCCGACGTTCCGGGGAACAACCTCACGCTGACGCTCGATCGCGACCTGCAGGAGACCGCCGAGCGCGCGCTCGGCGAGTACGACGGTGCGGTCGTGGCGCTCGATCCGCGCAACGGCGAGGTCCTCGTCATGGTCTCGAAGCCCGCCTTCGATCCGAACCTCTTCGCGCGCGGCATCCGCCGGGGCGAGTGGGCATCGCTCGTGAAGGACAAGAAGCACCCGCTCAACAACCGCACCATCCAGGGAACGTTCCCGCCCGGCTCGACGTTCAAGATCGCGATGTCGGTCGCCGCGCTCGAGACCGGCGCGTTCAAGCCGTCGACCGGTGTGTCGTGTGGCGGCGGGATGCAGTTCGGCAGTCACTACTTCCACTGCTGGAAGAAGGGCGGGCACGGGGGCATCGCGTTTCACGAGGCGATCGTCCAGTCGTGCGACGTGTACTTCTACCAGGTGGGGCAGAAGCTCGGGATCGACCGGATGGCGGAGTGGGCGAACAAGCTCGGCCTCGGCCTCGCCACCGGCATACGGCTCGACCACGAGAACCCGGGCACGATCCCGTCGACCGAGTGGAAGCGCAAGCGGTTCGGACAGCCTTGGTTCGCCGGGGAGACGCTGTCGTGCGCGATCGGGCAGGGCTACGTGACCGCGACACCGCTCCAGATGGCGCAGCTCGCGGCGATGATCGCCAACGGCGGGATCCGCTACCGCCCGCAGTACGTGAAGCGAGTCGAGGCGCCGGATGGTGCGCTTCGCGAGGAAGTGGTGCCGGAGGTCCTCGAGGACGCGCACATCCATCCCGACACGCTCCAGCGCGTGCGGGCGGCCATGCGCGACGTCGTCGAGGGCGAGCGGGGTACGGGTCGCCGCGCCCGCGTCGCGGGGATCGAGGTTGCCGGGAAGACCGGCACCGCTCAGGCGATCGGGACCAGCGACGAAGGGCATCGCGACGCGCGGACGAAGAAGGACCACGCGTGGTTCATCGCGTTCGCGCCGGTGGACGATCCGCGGATCGCGGTCGCCGTGCTGGCGGAGCACTCGGGCGAGCACGGGGGGACCGCCGCGGCGCCGATCGCGCAGCAGGTCATCGAACGCTACGTCCACCGCGACGCGCTTCCCGGTCCGCCGGCGCCCCCGACGCAGGAGGTCCATGCTCTTCGATAGACGGCTGCTCACGCACTTCGAGTGGCTGCTCCCGCTGCTGGCACTCACGGTGAGTGGGATGGGTGTCGCGACGGTCTACAGCGCGACGTGGGAGCCGACCGTCGCGGGGCTGACGCCGTTCGCCACCCGCCAGCTCGTGTCGTTGGTGATCGGCGTCGTCGGGATGCTGCTGGTCACGATGTTCGACTACCGCCGGCTCGAGCGGGGTGCGCTGCTCGTCTATCTGGTCGGGCTCGTCACCGTGCTGGCGGTGCCGGTGCTCGGGCAGGTGGGCGGCGGCGCGCGACGGTGGATTCGCCTGGGCCCGGTGTCGGTCCAGTCGTCGGAGATCATGAAGGTCGCGCTGGTGGTTCTCCTCGCGCGCCATTTCGCGCGCCAGCGCGAGGCGCGCGTCGGCCTTCGGGAGGCGATCTTTCCATTGATCGCGACCGCGATCCCCGCGGCGGCGATCCTGGTGCAGCCCGACCTCGGGTCGGCCGCGCTGCTCGGCGCGGTCGCCATGACGATGCTCGTGCTCGGCGGCGTGCGCCTGCGCTGGCTCGCGGCGATGGTGCTGCCGGTGCTGATCGCGGCACCGTTCCTGTGGCCGCACCTCAAGCCGTACCAGCAGAAGCGGATCCTGATGTTCGTCGACCCGGACCAGGATCCCCTCGGCGCGGGCTACCACATCATCCAGTCGAAGATCGCGGTGGGATCCGGCGAGGTCTGGGGCAAGGGCTTCTTGCAGGGCACCCAGAACCACCTGAACTTCCTCCCCGAGGAGCACACCGACTTCATCTTTTCGGTGTTCGCGGAGGAGTGGGGGCTCGTGGGTGGCGTCGTGCTGATGGCGCTCTATCTGATCATCATCGTGCGCGGGCTGGTCGTCGCGCAGGGGGCACGCGACAAGTTCGGAATCCTGCTCGCGCTCGGGATGACGGCCACCGTCTTCTGGCAGGTCGTGATCAACGTCGGGATGGTGACGGGGCTCTTCCCCGTCGTCGGGATCACGCTGCCGTTCTTCAGCTACGGGGGATCGTCGCTGATCTGCTTGCTGGTGGGGACGGGGCTGGTGATGAACGTCGCGATGCGACGCTTCATGCGCTAGGAGGGCGAGCCAGGACGACGTCGTGGCTCGGGGTAAGACACGACGGGGGCGCGTTCGTGATCCGCGCGACCGGCATGCCGCGGCCAGCAAAGCTGGCGCGGCAGACGAGGAACGCCCGCCTCACCGACGCACGCCCGCGGCCACCCTGCGCTCGTTCCGCGTCCGAGCGTGTCTCGGGGTCAGGCGGCGAGGACGCGGTCGATCGCCTTGACGAGCTGCGTCTTCGGCACGGCGCCGACGATCTGCTCCTTCACCTCGCCGCCGTGGAAGATGATGAGGTTCGGGATGCCACGGACGCCGAAGCGGACGGGTGTGCGCGGATTGTCGTCGACGTTCATCTTGACGACCTTGATCCGCCCCGCGTAGTCGCGCGAGATCTCCTCGACGACGGGTGCGATCGCGCGACAGGGCGCGCACCACGGCGCCCAGAAGTCGATGAGCACCGGCGTGCCGCTCTGGACCACCTCGCTCTCGAACGTGTCGTCGGAAACCGCCTGCAGATCAGCCATGCGGCAAAGATACCAAAGGGGTGTCGGCGGCGCTACTCGCGGTCGACGCCACCCTCCGATCCGTACGTGAGCGCACGGTGGAAAACCTCGAGTGGCGCGACGACCGCGTAGTAGAAGCCGTAGCGCAGCACGAGCCCCGCGGCGTAGAACGGGCCGTAGAGCGCACGCATTGCCGGGGAGAGCGGCGGCGGCGTCGGGTCGACCGCGCGCGGCGTGGCCGCCCGCGGTGGCTCCGCTGGCTCGTAGCCGGATGGGGGTGGCGGGTGATCGCGGTACACCGACGGTGGGGGTGGCGGGTCCTCCTGGGCGTGCGCGGCGACTCCGAGCGCGAGCAGCAGGGCGGCGACGACGAGGGAGCGGCGCATGGTCAGCGGAGGTGCGGCGGAATCCACACCTCGACGGTGCGGCCCCAGCGGTTGGTGCGATACTCCCAGTGGCCGGCGACGAAGCCGGGCGGTGCGTAGGGAGCGGGGTAGTAGGAGTACGCGGGAGGGTAGGGGTAGGCCACCGGCGGGTAGTACACGGGCGGCGGGTAGTAATAGGGGTAGGCGGGGACGCCGAGCCCGATCCCCACGCGCCCGCGCCAGTGGTGGGCGTGCGCCGGTCGGCTGGTGGCGCCGACCAGGAGCACGGCGCCGAGCGCGATTGCGATCTGCCCGAGCCGGTTGCGTGTCGTCATGTTCCTCTCCTCCGGCGTCGTCCGAACACGAGCGCCGGCGTCGCGTTACGTCACGGCTCGCCGTATACGTCGAGGAGCTGGAGGCGAGTCGCTTGCAGCCGCTGCTCCATGATGTGCGCGAAGCGCTTCAGTAGCTCGTAGCCGAGGTCGTGGTCGGCCTCGCACTTGGCACGCAGGCAGGTGCCGTCGAGAGCGACCAGTCGCGTCTGCTCGACCGCCCGCGCGTCGAACATCCAATGGTAAGGCGGAATGAGCCACGACCACCCGAGGATGTCGCCGGCGCCGAGCGTCTGCAAGACGGCGGGCGTCCGTCCGGGTGCGCGGGCGATCTCCAGCGCGACGCGCCCGTGCCGGATCAGGAAGAAATGGTTGGCCTCCTGGCCGGCGTGGAAGAGCACCTGCCCTTCGTCGAACCGGACGTTGGTTGCGCAGCCCACCAGCAGATCGAGATGGCGTCGCTCGAGGTTCGCGAAGAACGGGTGCTGGGCGAGAATGGGCTCGAGCGTCTCCATGGCCTGACTCCTTGGGCTGGCCCCGCCGGCGTGCGACCTCACAGCGCCTAGCGCGGGATGGTGAGGGCGTCAACGGCCCCATGGACACGGGCGGCTCTCGCCGGACCCGCGGGGGGTGCGCAGTGCCGAGGAGGGGAATCGAACCCCTATGGGCTTGCGCCCGGCGGATTTTGAGTCCGCTGCGTCTGCCAGTTTCGCCACCTCGGCGCGCGCCCCCTCGTAGCGGGAAGCGCCCCATCCTCGCAAGCCGCAACGCAGCCGAGGCGGGCGCCGCGCGACGGAAGATGGTATACGCCCGCGTCCATGGCGTCCGAGGATTCGCGGGTCGGAGCAGGGGCGGGCATCGCCCGCGGGTTCGCGGCGGGGATCGGTGCCGGGCTCGTCTGGTGGGCGGTCGAGGTGGCCGTCACGCGGCAGGCGGGCGGCCACATCCCCGGGGCGGTCGCCGTCACGTTCCTCCAACTCGACCTCGCCGCGGGTGCGGTGAGCGGCCTCGTCGTCGGCACCGTGCTCGGGCTCCTCGGTCGGGCACGGGGCGCGGCGCTCGCGATGGGGCTCGTCGTCGCATATGGCCTCATGCGCATCTTCGCGCCGCCCGGCTATCTCGCCGAGGTGCTCTATCTGACGTGCGCGATCGCCGGGGCTGTCGCTGGCGTGAGCCTCGCCGGACCAGGCCGCAACGGCCCCCTCGGATTCCTGCACCTCACGCTGGTCACGACGGTGGCGCTCATCGCCGGCGGTGCCACGATCGGCGGGCTGGAGAGCACGTACTTCGCCTTCTCCGAGCCGAGCGGGACGACGCAGGTGGCGTTGCTCGTCGGCCTGCCGCTGGCGGGCATCGCGGTCGACCGGCTCCTCGGACTGGTGCTCCGGGGCCACGCCCTGCGCCTCGCGGTCGAGGTCGCCGCCGTCGCAGCCCTCGGGCTCGCGTTCGGACGCCCGATGTCGATGGTCCCGATCGACGACCCGCTGGTCACCGCGCCGCCGCCGCCCGCGGGCTCGCCCGACGTGATCCTGGTCTCGATGGACACGACCCGCGCCGACCACATGTCCACCTACGGCTACGCCCGCGAGACCTCGCCCAACCTCACCGCGTTCGCGAAGGACGCGCTCGACTTCACCAACGCCAAGTCGCCGGCGCAGTGGACGGTCCCGGGGCACGCGTCGATGCTCACGGGCATGTTCCCGAGCCGCCATGGTGCGCACTACTCGGGCGAGCACGGCGGGCCGAAGATCGCGGGGCGCTCGCGCGTCTTCCCGCTCGCGCCGGACAAAGTGACGCTCGCCGAGCTGCTCCGGGACCGTGGCTGGTCGACGGGCGGATTCGTCGCGAACTTCGCCAACCTCGACCGCAGCTTCGGCTTCGCCCAGGGCTTCCAGTACTACGAGGACTTCCCCGGTGTGATGCTGCGCCCGTTGCCGCCGGTCGTCCGCTTCGTGCAGCAGTTCGTGCCGTATTTCGCGAAGAAACCCTTCCGCAGCGCGGACGAGATCAACGCCGCCGCGCTGGCCTGGGTCGACCGCACCCCGAAAGGCCGCCCCGTCTTCCTCTTCCTCAACTACCTCGAGCCGCACCACTGGCTGGCGGTCCCGCCGTACGACGCCTGGAGCCGGGAGCTGCCCGCCTGGAAGAACCTCGCCCGCAAGGGGCTCTTCACGCACGCGGTGCCGGCCAAACTGCCGGCGGGCGCCGTGCCGTTCATCGCCGCCAACTACGATGGACAGATTGCCCTCATGGACCACGCGCTCGGCGCGCTCCTGGCCGCCCTCAGGGCGCGCGGCCGGTACGAGAACGCGCTGATCGTCGTCACCGCCGATCACGGCGAGCTGCTCGGCGAGCACGAGGTCGTCGGGCACGGCGGCCGGATGATGTACGAGGGGCTCCTCCACGTCCCGATGGTCGTCAAGCTCCCGGGGGCCGATCACCCGCGCGGCGAGGTCGCCACGCCGGTGCAGCTCGTCGACATCCTCCCGACCGTGGCCGACGTCCTCGAGGCCCCGCTGCCGCCTGGCGTGCAGGGCCAGCCCGTCCAGCACGTGACGCACGAGATCGTCGCCGAGGAGGAGATCAACCCCGAGTTCGTTCAGCACTATGGGGCGGTCTACGACCGGGCGCTCGACGTCATATATGACGGTGACTGGAAGCTGATCCTCAGCTCCCGAGGCGAACGCCTGCTGTTCGACCTGCGCGCCGATCCGGGCGAGAACACGAACCTGGCGGAGAAGGAACCGGCGCGTGCGGCCGACATGGAGCGTCGCCTCCACGCGGCTGTCGCCGAGCTGCTCACGCGCGTGGCCTCAGTGCGGCTCGAGTGACAGCAGCAGCGCGTCGAACCCGGGCTTCGCCTCGGCCATGGTGGTCGCCGGCCCGGTGGCTTTGAGGAACCACGGCCCCTCAGCGCCTTCAACGACCGCGGCGAGCATGCGCGTACTCGCGGTTGGCGGCCCCGATCCCGGTGCCATTCCGCGGTAGGTGCCCGACAGATCGACGGCGGTGACCTTCAACCCTCTCACCGTGCGCGACGTCACGACCGCCGCTTCGCGGGACGACCTCCCGTCGGGCTGGGAGAACTGGTCGTACCATCGGCTGAGGTTCTCTTCCAACCCGCCGCCTTTGCCCTTACCGAAGAAGAAGACGACGAACTCCCCGTCCTCCGTGTCGGTGCCGGCCCTCGGGACGCGATACTGCGCTGCCCGGACGTTCGAGGAAGCCGGCGTGCGCACCCAGCTCGTCGGGATGGTGAGCCGCAGACCCTGGATCTCGACGCGCCCCGGCTCCGCGGCGTGCACGGGAGCCGTCAGGGCGAGCGTGGCAACGAAGAGTACGATCCGGCGCATGCGGGCTGCTTAGTCCGCGTGCATTGCTGCCGTCAACCACGGCGTGACGTTCAGATCCTTACTAGCTGGATCCCGGAAAGGCAGGGCCACAAGCGAGCGGCTCCCGGAGTCCGCACTGGGAACGCCGGTTGATCCTCATGGGCTCTTCCCGGCCTGGATCGCCCATGCTAGCTACGAAACGAACGACAGGAGGTCTGCTGTGGTACCGGCCAGGAAGAGGGGGGTGGAGGAGGCCGGCGAACCGCTGGTCAACCTCAACGCCCGTGTGCCCAAGCACCTGTGGCGACGCGTACGGCTGCAGTGTCTGCGCGAAGGACGGCTTCTGCGCAGCTTCATCACCGAGGCGCTCGGGGAGTACCTGCGCACCCGTCGGCGCTGAGCCCGCGTCGCGTCAGGGAGTCGGACGGCCTTCGCGCTCGCGCCGCTCGCCGGCGAGAGCCGGCGGCACCACCTCGGGTGGGGGCTGGTTCTTGATCTTGCGCACGGCTTCGCGGGCGACGCCGTCGAGCATGGGGGCTCGGCCGCTCGCGACGAGCGTCTCGAGCGGCTTGATCGCCACCGGGTCGCCGATCTCGCCGAGCGCGAAGATCGCGTTGCCGCGCAGCCCCGGGTCGACGTTGCGGGCGACGAAGTCGAGCAGCTGCTGCGTCGTGCGCCGGTCGCGGATCTTGCCGAGCGCTGCCAGGATGTGCCGGCGCGTCACCTCGTCGGTGTCGCGCAGGAAGAGCTGCTGGACGAGGAACGGTGTCGAGTCCTTCACCCGCAGGTTGCCCATGGTCTGGATGGCCTTGACCCGGACACGCTGGTCCGTGTCCGTGGCGGTACGCTGCAGGAGCTCCGGGATCTTGGCGTCGTCGCCTTCGAGCTGCGCGAGCTCCTGGACGCCCTCGAGTCGCACGTCGGCGTCCGGGTCGTTGACCTTGCGGACGACCTCGTCGAGCTTCGCCGACGCCTGGGGCTTCTGATAGCGGTCGCGCATCCGCCCGCGACCCTGATCGCTCGGGAATTGCGCACCGGCGACTGCCGGTACGAGCAACGCGACGAGCGCGACCGTCCGGCGAAACCCCATGGGGCGCGGAGTCTCGCGCAAGGTCGGTGGGAATGCAACCGATCGCGTTCTTTGGGGATTCCCGCCACGTGGGCGTTTCTGGTAGAAGCCCTCCCTTCGCCTGCTCATGCGAGCCCTGCTCACACGCAACCGGCGCGCCGTCCTCGACGGACTCGCCCGTATCCTCGACGCTGGTGGTCTCGAGGATCTCTTCGCCGGTCCCGACGACGAAGCCGCGATGCTCTACGACCTCCTCATCGAAGTCGCGCGCGGTCGCAGCGCGAGCTGCTACTGGGAGGTCTGTCGGACCGCGCGCCGCCGCGGCGTCACGCCCGAGTACGTGAGCGATCGTGCCACGGTCCTGCTGAGCGCGATCACCGAACGCCGTCGCACCGACCTCTATCGCCTGCTCGGCGTCCCGCCGCTCTCGTCGGGCGAGATGCTGCGCCAGCGCTGGCTCGAGTTCGCCAAGCGGGCGCATCCCGACGTCGGGGGTGACGCCACCGTCTTTCGTCGCGTGAAGGAGGCCTACGAGGTCCTGCGCGATCCCGAGCGTCGCGCGGAGTACGAGCGCTTCTGGCTGCAGGCGCTCGGCCCCTTCGAGCGCATCGCCCCCGCGGAGGACCGCGAATACCTCGAGGCCGCACGGATCACGATCGCGCCGCGGGAGCCCCGCCTGGTCGAGGTCCGCGAGGAAGAGCCGGCTCCCGAGCCGGTCGCGCCCGAACCGCCCGTCGCGGAGGGACCGCGGGCGGCGCTGCACGCGGCGGCGCGGCTGCTCGCCCGGGGCGCCGTCCGGGGCCTGGGGCTCGCGCCCGAGGCCGCCCGCGGCCTCTCGGCGCGGCTCGCGCAGCTCGAGCAGGCGATGGCGAGCGTCACGACCGACCATCTCGAGTCGTTCCGTGCCGAGGTCGAGCGCGGCATCGCCGCGTGCGAGGCCTACCGCGAGCAGCTAGGCCGCGTCGGGGCGCTCAAGCGTCAGCTCGTCGTGTAGTCGCGGGACCTACGCCGCGTCGGGCCGCAGCGGGAATGCGGGTGGTGCGTCGGTGGGCGCGTTTCCGGCGGAGAGTTCGGTGTCCCACGCCCCGGTCGTGCCGAGCAGCGCCGCGGCGTCGAGCGCCGGCAGGGTGGCCGGCGGCACCGCGGTCAGGTGCGCCCGACCCTCGGCCATCAGCGTCCGCGCGCCGAGGAGGTTGCCGTTGGCGAGCTGGTAGAACGCGACGCCGATCTGGATCAGGCCTTGGAGGGCCTGGCGGACGTCGCCCTTGGCATCCTTCCACACCGCCTCGAGCACCTCGTGCACCTCGAAGAAGAGCCGTGCGTTCCAGAGCGCGGCCGCCTGATGGACGGCGCGACGGACGGGATCGGATCCGGCCGGCGCGCGGTAGGCGGCGACGGCGGCGAGCGCGCATCGTGCGTGTGCAGCCGCCGCCTCGGCGTGCGGCGTGTGGACGGCGAGCAGGGTGAGCGCCCCAAGGTCGACCAGATGGACGGCGGCCAGCCGCGCGGCGGCGTCCGGCGGTGGGACGCTCGCACGGTCGGCGAGCCAGGCGAGCGCGCGCGCTGCGGCGGGATCGTCGAGCGCCGCGACGGCCAGCGCGGCGAGGGCGTTGCGGAGCGGAAGCGGCAGGGACGAACTGGCCATGTGTCGTGGACGATCGGACTATGGTAGCAGGACGCCGATCGTGTCCCAGGTGTACACCGGAACGATGCGCGTGCGCCACGACGAGCTCGACTGCTTCGGGCGGGTGCAGCCGGCGGTCTACCTTCGGTACCTTGCGCAGGTCGCGGTCGACGCGAGCACGGCCGCCGGTTTCGACCCGGCCTGGTACGCCGCCGCGGGCACCACGTGGATCGTTCGCCGCTCCACCGTCGACGTGCTGCGTCCGGTGACCGACGGCGCACCGCTCGCGGTGCGGACGTGGGTGGAGGAGTTCCGGCGCGTGCGCTCGCTGCGCCGCTACGAGATCCACGCCGGCGACGCCGAGCGCTGCCTCGACGCGGTGACCGACTGGGTGTACGTCGACGCTGCGACGGGTCGTCCGCGCCGGGCGCCGGCAGAGATGGAGGCGCGGCTCGGCGTGTTGCCCGGTGCGACGTCGGGGTTGCGGGCCCCGTGGAGCGCGCCGGCGCCGCCCGCGACGTCCGGCCGTGCCAGCGCGCGCGTGCGCTTTGCCGACGTGGACACGGTCGGTCACATGAACAACGCGGCGTACGTCGACGTCGCCGAGCAGGCGCTGCTCGACGTGCTCGCCGCGCGCGGCTGGCCGCTCGCCCGCCTGCGCACCGCCGGCGCCGTCCCGCTGCTCGCCCACGTGGACCTCGAGTACCTCGGGTCCGCGGTGTACGGCGACGAAATCGAGACCCTCACCTGGTTCTCGTCCGGCGCGCTGCTGGTCGCCCATCAGTACATCGGACGGCGCGGTGACCCGCGGCCGCTCGCGCGCGCGACGACACGCTGGCACTGGGTCGACCCGATCACGGTCCAGACGGCGGCCGCCCCGGCGGAGCTCGCCGCGGCGCTGGCCGAGCTCACGGTCGCCTGATCTCCGACGGGGGGGTGGGGGCGCGGGCCCGCTGGTCGCCCGCGACCCGTGTTCCGCCTAGGACGCGAGCCGGTTCGTGCGCGCGTCGAGCAGCTCGCGGCAGCGCGCGAGCCAGCGCAGGTGCGTCTCCGCCTGCCCGAGTGCGAGCTCGTGCGCGAGCCGGCGCGTGAGCGACTCCGCCGGCCGGGCGGTCTCCTCTTGCACGAGCTCGAGGTAGCGGCGGTACTCGGCCTCCTGCCGCGCGAGCTGCTCGATCATGGCGGCGTATCCATCGCGCTCGACGGCGAGGCAGCGCACGAAGATTTCGTCGCGCACCGGTGGCGGCCACCCTGGCCGCCGGCCGAGCCACGTGCGCAGCGCGCGGTCACCGCGTGTGGTCACGTGGAAGAGCCGCTTGAGCCGCGTACCGGTCCGCTGGTCGCGGCTCGTGATGAGCCCGCGCTGCTCGAGCTCGTGGAGCAGCTGGTAGACCTGGCCGATGTTCGGCTGCCAGAACGGGCCGAGCCGCAGCGTGAACCGCTTGAGCAGCTCGTAGCCGTGTCCCTCGCCCTCCAACAACAACGCCAACAACGCATAGCGCAGATGCATCCCGTGTCCCTCCTGCGACGCGACGATGCGACGCGCGTGCCAGCCGGGACGCGCGTCGCGGTGGCCGCCGAGCGGGGAGGCATGTGCATGGCGCCGGACGCCGGACCGGGGGCCGGCGGGGATTGCGGCGCGCCGCCCGCCCAGGGCGGTTGACGCTCACGGCGCCAGGAACGGGATCGGGGTGAACGCCGTGTAGGTCTTGCCGTCGCTGTCCGGCGCCGGGTTGGCGGCGAAGATCTTTCCCGGCCCGGGGCCGACGTCGGCCGCCGGCACGCCGAGCCAGCGGGTGAGGATCGTGCCGAAGAGGTCGCGGAAGTCCCAGGTCATGAGAAGGTCGTCCTCGTTCTCCGCGCCGGGCTGGTCGAGCCGCGGGTAGTCGCCATGCTGGCCCCCGAGCACCGTGCCCCCGAGGACGAGCTGCGGAGCCGAGGTGGCGTGGTCCGTGCCGGCGTTGTTCGCGTTGTACGAGTTCTGCCGGATCGTCCGCCCGAACTCGGAGAACGTGACGATGAGGACCTTGTTGGCCAGGTTGCCGGTTCGATACCCGGTGTAGCCCGCTGGCAGCGACACCGACTGGTCCATCTCGCGGTAGAACGCCGCCACCGACTCGCTCACCTCGCGCAGCAGGTACGAGTGGTAGAACCCCTGCTCCTGGTTCGAGTGCGTGTCGAAGCCGCCGATGGCGAGGTGGAAGAACCGCGCGCCCACCGCGGCGCGGCTGGGGCGACGTGGCGCAGGTCGCGGGCGAGGTCCATCCCGCGCAGTGCCGGGGTGGCGTCCGAATTGAGCGGCGAGCCGTACACGAGCGGGTTGGCGCGATCGTAGTCGCCGTTGCCGTCGAGGAAGAGCGCCTCGACCTTGCCCGCGTTCGCGAGCCCGGAGTCGGTTTTGTAGTAGTCCTGGATCTTGCCCACCGTGGCCATGCCCGTGGTGGCGAGGCTCGTGAGCTCCGGGAACGCGGCACCGGCGAGCTGGCTCTGCGCATAGAGCTGGAGGAAGGTCGCCTGCTTTGCGAGCGTCTCGTCGGTGGCCGGGAAGACGAGTTCGTCGAGGCCGTTGAAGACGAGCAGCCCGCTGTTCGTCGGCGTGAAGATCGGGACCAGCTCGTCGCCGAGCAGGACGCCCGGTACGTCCGTGGCCGCGAAGCCGGCCAGGTTCATGTACTTGCCGAACCAGCCGAGGCCAGCATTCCCGAGCGGGTCGCCGGTGTACCAGATCACCTCGCTGCGGAAGTGCGAATGGTCGGGGAAGGCGTAGTGGACGCCGGGGACCACCGCCAGGCGTCCCGCCTGGTGGATCTGATGGAGCGCGCCCATGGCCGGATGCAGGGCGTAGTCGGAGCCGTTGCCGTTCGTGCCGATCGAGAACGGATCGCTGCCGCTGCCGACGATCCCCTCGTCGACCCATGGGGTCATCTCGCCGGTCGTTCCCGGGAGCTTGAGCGTCGGCCGCACGTCCTCGTAGACCGCGCGCTGCGCCCCCGCGAGCGGGTACACGGTGTTGATGCCGTCGTTGCCGCCGTAGAGCCGAACGAAGACGACGATCGCGTCGCCGGGTCCGGCCGCGTAGGCCACCCCCGTACCGGGAAGCCGGCGCCACGCGGGACCCGCGCCGAGCGCGGCGGCCGTGGCGGCGGTGGTCTTCAGGAACTGCCGTCGTGTGATCGCCATGGCGCGCTCTCCCTCAATGGATCATGAACTCGGCCGTCTGCAGCGCGAGCGCCACGAGGCCGCGGACCTTGATGCGGGCGTCGTCGGTGTCGGCGTCGGAGAGGTCGAGCGTGGTGCGCGCGCCGTTGTCCGTCGCGTACGCCACCAGCGCTGCGATTTGCGCCACCGACAGCGGCACGGGCCCGGTGTCGAGCCCGAGCTGGGCGACGACCGCGTCGACGACGACCGCCGGGTCGGCCGACGACTGCCCGAGCGGCAGCCCCTCGATGTGGTCGAGCGCGAGCCTCATCGAGCCGAAGTCCGCGGCGGCGAGGTCCTTGGCGAACTCGAGGCGCGCGAGCAGCGTGCCGCTGTTGATCCAGGTGAGGCCACCCGGCCAGCCGGCCACGTTCGGCGGCTCGAAGAGGTCCATGCCCATGAAGCGGAGCTGGTCGCCGAGCTCGCGGGCGGCGCCGCCCACGGCCTTCCCGTTGCTCGCGCGGATCCCGAGCGCACGCAGCGCGCCGACCGCGTAGTCGACCGGGTTGCGCACCGACCGGGTCTTCGCGCGGTCGCCGTAGAACTCGTCGTGCGTCCACATCGCGCGCAGCAGCGGCGTGAGTTCGAAGTCGTTGCTCGCGAACACGCTCGCGAACTGCGCCAGGAGCGCCTTCATCCCGGGTGCCGGGGCGGGGTAGGCGTACCAGGTCCAGAGCTTCTTCGAGAGGAACATGCCGACCTGGTTGTTGCCGGCGTCGTCGGTGCGGTCGAAGACGAGCCCGAGGACGTCGTTCGGCGTGCCCGCGACGCCCTCGTCGATGCGGTAGCCGTTGCTCGGCTGTCCCCAGAGGACCATCGGATCGGGTTGATCGTCGCCGTCGTCGTCGTAGCGACCGCCGTCCCAGGCGTCCTGGCTCCAGAGGCCGATCTTGCCCTTGACGTCGACCCAGCCGGTGCAGGCGCGGGCCATGTTGTGGACGTCGTCCTCCGTGTAGTTGGGCTTCGTCGGGTCGGCGAGTCCGTCGGTGGCGAGCTGGGAGACCCCGAGCGTGAACAGCTCCAGCAGCTCGCGCCCGAAGTTCTCGTTCGCGTTCACGTGGATGCCGTCGTTGCTGGCGTAGTTCTCGATCCCGTCGAGGTAGTAGAGGTTGGCGGGGTCGCGGTTGTACTCGCGCACGAGCGTCTTGAAGTTGCCGCGCGCGTGCAGGCGGAAGAGGCTGTTCTGCAGCGCCATGTACTTGAGCGTCGGCTGTTTGCGCGATCCACTCGCCAGGTGGTTGTGCCAGAAGAGCACGAGCTTCTCCCGGCACGCGTCCCCCGGCGTGCCCGACTTGATCATGATCTTGAGCCACCAGCGCTGCATCTTGAGCCGGTTGTAGTCGTCGACGTCTCGCGGGCCCGGAGGCTTCTTCTTCGAGGGCGCGAAGGCGAGCAGCGTGTCCACGGCCTCCGCGACGCTCCCGTGTGCGTCGAAGAACGCCTGAACCTCCGACGGCGTACCGCCGAAGGCCGCGCGGCGGAGCAGGTGCGCCGCGTTCTCGTAGCTCCAGGTGACCGCCATGCCGTGCCTCCGTGCTGAGTGGGTCTACTGTGGGCCGCTCCGAAGCGTCAAGGCAGAATCGGACGATTCACGCCCGCATGACACCCGCGCCGCGCCCCGCTACCATGCAGGCCGTGCGATTGGCGGCGCTCGACCTCGGCTCGAACTCGGTGCACATGGTCATCGCCGACGTCTCGCCGGACGGTCGCATCCAGGTCGTCGATCGCGTGAAGGAGATGGTCCGGCTCGGCCGCCGCGCGTTCGTCACCGGTCGCCTCGGGCCGGAGGCGATGGAGCTGGCCGTGCGCACGGTGAAGACGTTCCGCCGGCTCGCGCGCGCACGCCGGGTCGAGCGCATGCGCGCGGTCGCGACCAGCGCGGTGCGCGAGGCGCGCAACGGGCAAGCCTTCGTCGACCGGTTGCGCCGCGAGACCGGGCTCGCCGTGCAGGTCATCTCCGGCCCGAAGGAGGCGCAGCTCATCTTCCGGGCGGCGCGGCACGCGCTGGCGCTCGACGGTGGGCCGTACCTCCTCGTCGACGTCGGTGGCGGCAGCGTCGAGCTGGTGCTCGTGCAGGACGGTCGCGCGCTGTGGATGAAGAGCCTACCGCTCGGCGTCGCGCGGCTCACCGACCGGTTCCTCGCCCACGACCCACCCACCGCCGGCGAGGTGCGGCAGCTCGAGAAGCACCTCGCGCGCACGCTCGGGGCGGTACTCGAGGAGGTGCGGCACGCCGGCGTCGCCCGCGCGGTCGGGACCTCCGGGACGATCAACACCCTGGTCGCGATGGCGCAGAGCCGCCGCGGTCAGGACACCGAGCGACTCCACGGTGCCGCCGCGACGGCGGCGCAGCTCGCGCGCATCCGGCGCCGCGTCGTCGCCGTCGGTCCTGCGCGGCGTGCCGAGCTGCCGGGCATGGACGCCAAGCGTGCCGACCTGATGCCGGCGGCCGCGATCCTCGTGCACTTCATTCTCGAGGAGTCGGGCATCGGCGAGCTGGTCGCATGCGCGTGGGCGCTGCGCGAGGGCGTCCTCCTCGAGCTGGCGCAGCCGCGGGGCGAACACTGGGTGAGCGGCACCGCCGTCCGGCGGCGGTCGGTGGAGGGACTGGCCGCGCAGTGGGCGGGCGAGAACGCGCACGGCCGTCAGGTCGCGCGGCTCGCGACGGTGCTCTTCGACGGGACGGCGGCCGACCTGCGCCTCCCGGCGGCGACGCGCGAGCTGCTCGAGTACGCGGCGCTCCTGCACGACATCGGCCACGTGATCGACCGGGACCGTCATCACCGGCACGCCGCGTACCTCGTGCGGAACGCGGAGCTGCTCGGCTTCGAGAAGGTCGAGGTCGAGCTGCTGGCGCAGCTCGTGCGTGCTCACCGCAAGCAGATCCCGAAGCCGTCCGATCGCGAGCTCGGCGTGCTGCCGGCGCGGCGGCGGCGGCATTTGCGCGCGCTCGCCGCGCTGCTGCGCCTGGCCGATGCACTGGACCGCACCCACTTCGGTGTGGTTAGAAACGTCCACGTTACCCACCACGCGGGCCGCCTGACGATCGGCGTCGACTCCGGTGGGGAGAATGCCGAGCTGGAACTATGGGCAGCCGAACGACGCGTAGACCTCCTGGCCCGACTCCTCGATCGCCCCGTCGTCCTGCGGATGGAGACGGCGCGAGCGGAGGCGGCGCTGCGGGCGACGCGCCGGCGGTGAGCGAGGCGGCGAGCGCGCTGCGACGACGCCACCCCTACCCGGGGCGGCTCATCACCGTCGAGGGCATCGACGGCTCGGGGAAGTCGACGCAGCTCCGGCTCCTCGAGCGCTGGCTCGTCGCGCGCGGCTACCGCGTGCACTTCACCGAGTGGAACTCCTCGTCGCTCGTGCGCCGCGCGATGAAGCGGGCGAAGAAGAAGGACCTGCTCACCCCGACGACGTTCTCCCTGCTGCACGCGGTCGACTTCGCCGACCGGCTCACCTACCAGATCCTGCCGCCGCTCAAGGCCGGCATGATCGTGCTCGCCGACCGCTACGTCTACACGGCGTTCGGCCGCGATGTCGCGCGCGGGGTGCACCGCGACTGGGTGCGCACGATGTACAGCTTCGCTCCGCGTCCGGACGTGGCGCTCTACTTCCGCGTGCCGATCGAAGTCTCGCTCGAGCGGCTGCTCGCCGGGCGCGCGAAGCTCAAGTACCACGAGGCCGGGATGGACGTCGGCCTCTCCACCGATCCCGTCGAGAGCTTCCGCCTGTTCCAGGGTCGCGTGCTCGACCTCTACGACGAGATCACCGCCGAGTTCGGCCTGCAGGTGATCGACGCCAGGCACGAGATCTCCGCTTCGCAGAAGGACGTTCGCGCGCTGGTGAAGGAGATGCTGCGGACCTACGACGGTCCGCGCGACGAGGGGCGCGCCTACGCGGCGCCGAGGAACGGCAATGGCGCGCGGCGCTAAGGGCGGCAAGACCTGGTACGGGCACGGGCTGCCGTACCGCAAGATCAACGACCTCCGCGGGCACCTGATCGTGATCGAGGGCACCGACGGCGTCGGCCGCTCGACGCAGATCGAGCTGCTGCGCACGTGGCTCGAGGTCGAGGGCTATGCGGTGAGCAACACCGGCTGGACGCGCTCACCGCTCCTGACCGACACGATCAACGAGGCGAAGGCCGGGCACGAGCTCACGGTCGCCACGTTCAGCCTCCTCTATGCCGCCGACTTCGCGGACCGGCTGGAGCACCAGATCATCCCGGCGCTCAAGGCGGGGTTCATCGTGATCGCCGACCGCTACATGTACACCGCGTTCGCCCGCAACAACGTGATGGGCGCCGACCCGGTGTGGAGCCGCCAGCTCTTCGGCATGGCGCTGGTGCCCGACCTCGTCCTCTATCTCCGCATCGACGTCGAGCACCTCGTGCCGCGGGTGCTCGAGGGCAAGGGCATGGACTACTGGGAGTCGGGCATGCACCTCGCGCTCGGCACCGACATCTTCGACTCCTTCCAGCGTTACCAGGGGCGGCTCATCACCGAGTACGACCGGCTCGCCGAGGAGTTCGCCTTCATCGAAGTCGATGCGCGCCGGCCGGTCGACGAGATCCAGGGCGAGTTGCGCGAGCACATCGCCGGGCACCTGCTCGCGGCTCGCGAAGCGCGCGCCGGCCGGCCGGCCCGCGCGCCGCGTCGGGCCGGGACCGGGTCGAGCGAGGCATGAACCGCCGCCGCCTCGTGCTCCATCCCGACGATCGCGCGGGGAGCGCGGCGCGTGCGGTGCTCCGCGTGCAGCTCCGTCGCTTCGGGCGAGAGGTTGCCGGGGCGCGGGCCGGCGAGGTCGAGCCCGTGCACCAACTCCGCGTGGCGACGCGCCGGCTGCGGGCGGCGCTCGCGGTGTTCGCGCCGGTCGTGGCGGGGGCCGAGACGCTGCGCGAGGAGCTGTCCTGGGTGGGGCGGCAGATCGGGGCCGTGCGCGACCTCGACGTCCTCGGCGAGGCGGTCGGGGCGCGGGCGCGGGCTCTCGGGCCCGCGCGGTGCACGGCCCTCGCACCGGTCGTGGAGGAGATCCGCGCGCGGCGCGTCGTCGCCCATCGCGCGCTCGTGCGCGCACTCGACGCGCGCCGGAGCCGTGTCCTGCTGGCCCGGCTGGATGCCCTCGCCGCCGCACCGGGCTCGCGTCGGGATGGGGCGCGGCTCGGCGAGCTGGCGCCCGACCACGTGCGGCCGCTCGTGCGCGCCGTGCGGCGGGCCGGGCGCCACCTCGACGCCGACGCACCCGCCGAGGCGCTCCCTCGCCTGCGCGTACGCGCGAAACGGCTGCGCTACGCGCTCGAATCGCTGGCGGCGCTCGCGCCCGACCTGCCGAAGCTGATCGGTGGTCTCGAGCGGCTGCAGGAGATCCTCGGCGCACATCAGGACGCCGTCACGCAGGCCGCGTGGCTCGAGCGCCATGTCGAGGAGACCACGCTGCCGCCCCGCACCCTGGTGGCGATCGGCATGGTCATCGCCGGTCTCGAGCGCGAGGGGCGGCGGATGCGCCGGCGGTTCCCGCGCGCATGGGCGAAGGTCGCGCCGCGGCTGCGCGGGCGCGTGCTCGGCGTGGCCATCGCGCCGCGGCCGCGGCTCCGTCTGGTGCGCGCGGAGGGCGCGTGAGGCTCTACATCCTCCGGCACGGGATCGCCGAGGACGCGGGGCCGCGCGGCGACGACGGCGCGCGACGGCTGACGCCGGAGGGCCGCGCGAAGATGCGGCGCGCGGCGGTGGGGCTGAAGCGACTCGGGGTCGAGCCGGAGCTGATCCTCACGAGCCCGCTGCCGCGCGCGGCGGAAACGGCCGCGATCGTCGCCGAGTTGCTGGCACCACGGGTGGCGCCCCGAGAGGTGCCGGCGCTCGCGACCGGCAGCGCGGCGGCCGAGGTGCTGCGCGCGCTGCGCCCGTTCGCGCAGCGCCGCCGCCTCATGCTCGTGGGTCACGAGCCGACCCTCTCCGAGCTGGCGTCGCTGCTGCTCACCGGGTCGACGGACGGGCTCGCGCTGCGCCTCAAAAAGGGCGGGTGTCTCGCCATCGCGCTCGAGCACCTCGTGCCGCGCTCCGGGGCCGCGCTCGCGTGGGTGCTCACGCCGCGGCAGTTGCGGCGTCTCGGGGCGTGAGGAGACTCCGGGCGACGCGTCGCCGCCGATCCGAGCGGAGTCTCGGGTCGGTCTCCTACCGCGGCTCTTCGGCGCGGGCGGTTTCATCGCGACGGACGACGAGCGTCACGCGGCGGTTGCGGGCGCGGCCGTCGGCGGTGTCGTTGGCGGCGATCGGCTGTGCCTCGCCCTCGGCAAAGGTGGCGAGGCGACCGGGGTCGACGCCGTGGCGCACCAGCTCCTCCCGGACGGCCTCGGCGCGCAGGCCGGAGAGCCGGCGGTTGTTCTCGGCGGTGTCGCGGTTGTCGGTATGGCCGACGACGTCGATGACCGAGTCGGGGTAGCGGGTGAGCACGCGGGCGACGTCGGCGAGCTTCGCGTAGCCGGCGCGCCGCAGCGCCGAGCTGCCCGACTCGAACAGCGTATCGGTCGCGAGCGATACGTAGAGGCTGCCGCCGGAGCGCTCGAGCCGATCGCCGCGGTCGAGCGCGGCGGTGAGCTCGCTCGCCTGGCCGTCGCGCCGGGACGGCGGCGGCGCCGCGGAGGCGGAGCCGCGCTGGGCGTTGGCCGCGTCGTTCAGCAGGCCGAGGCCGCCGCCGATCGCGGCGCCCTTCCACGCGCCGTTGCCCCCGCCGACGGCGCCGCCGATCGCGGCACCCGTGGCGGCGCCCCAGAGCCAGCTCTGCTGCGCATGGCTCGCGCCGGGCGTGACGAGGGCCGCGCCCAGAGCGGCGATGACGACGAACCGCGATGCCTTCATGTCCGGTCTCCTCCCGCGTCGCATTGTCGACGGTGGTGGACGCGGGCGCCGTCTTCGTGACGCCGCGATCCACGCGCCATGCGGGCCCGCGTGGCCCGGCGGCGCGTGGAGCGTCCCGGAAAGCAAGCGTGCGGCCAGCGCGGTCGTTGACGGAGCGCATGGCGGGTGCGGCGTCGGTTGGGTCGGCTTGAAGCTCCGAGCCTTCTCGATATCGAGCGCAGTCTCGAATCCTCCCCTCTCGCATTTCGCCGTCGGGTTGCCTGTCACACGCTCCGGAGTCGCGGGCGTTGGACGCGAACCGCGCCCCAGACCGCGAGCACCACGATCCGTGACGCTTCGGGGACGTAGTACACGTGGAAGCGGGTCGCTCTCATGAGGATTCGACGTACCGCCCGAACGGCCCGACTGCGATACGAACGTCCGATCAGCGGACTCGCCGCCAACAGGTCGAAGCCGCTGCGAGTTCCTCGGCGAACAGACGGGGCGCCGCCGGGCGGTTCGTACTCCACCAGGCGTGAGCGCGCCGAATATCCAGATCAGCCGCCGACGTCGTGACGACCGGCAGCATCAACGGCGGCCCGGGCGAAGCTCCCTCAGGACGGCCGAGGCCGCCCGGACCTTCCCGCGTTTGGCATCGGCCCAGGCATCGCGGAGCTGAGTCTCGAGTCGCCTCCGCTCCGACAGCGTGAGGTCATCACCCTCGTCGTCCATGGCGAGATCGACGACGGTGCCTTCCGGAAGGTTGGTCGGTTCGTCCAAAATCAGTCGCCCGTTGTGGACGCGAGCGCGGCGTGGCCGGCCGCCGCGTAGCCCCCCGGCACTTCTTGCCCACCTCGCGGCTGGCCGTGGGCCGGCCGCTCTGACGCCCGAGCCAGAAGCCTGGCAGGGACGTCGCGCGCGGGCTCGGTCCGGAGCATGGCGGAAGAATTGCACCGTCAGCAGGCGGCATGCAGGAGTTCTGCTTCTCGGTGGTCCTCTGGGGACAGCCGTTCGTCGATCTGTTCACCCGGTACGTCCTGCCGTCGCACCTCGCGCCCGACAACATCCCGGCGCTCACGCTGAACGGGCGCTCGCACTACCTGATCGTCACGACCGCCGCGGACATGGAGCGGATGGACGCGACGCCGGCGATCCGACGGCTCAAGGAGTACATGCCGGTCAAGTTCGTGCTCGCGTCCTTCGGCGATACCGACATCCGCTCGGACCTGAAGTACCGCTGGATGACCGAGGCCAACCGGTATGTCCTCGACTACGCGCGCGAGCGCGACGCCGGCGTCTGGTTCCTCACGCCCGACACGCTGCTCGCGAACGGCGCACTCCGGCGCGTCGAGCGCGGCGTCCTCGCCGGCCGGCGCGCGGTCGTCGTGACCGGGCTCATGGCGGACCAGATCGGGTTCCTTCCGGACCTGCACGCGCTCCTCGATCGCGACGGCGGCGGCGCGGACCTGGACGGCGGCACGCTGGCGATCGCGCCGCGGCCGCTGATGTCCCTGTGGTCACGGCACCCGCACCACATCGTCGACGCCTACTTCCACGACTCGACGCGGTTCAACCACTTCCCGTCGTTCATCTTTTGGCGGCTCGGTGGCGAAGGGCTGCTGGCGCGGTGCTTCCACCTCCATCCGATCTTCATCCACCCCGACACCTGGGAAGGGATCGACGGCTCGCGCACCATCGACCAGACCTACGTCGCCCACGCCGTGCGCGACCCGGGTGACGTCGACGTCCCGACCGACTCCGACGAGTTCCTGCTGATCGAGATCGCGCCGCCGGAGAAGCGCTACCCGGTCTACGATCGGAGCTTCGCGGTGCCGCGCCGCATCGGCGCGTGGGCCGCGCGCGAGACGGAGCTGCTCAACTGGATATTCTTCCGACAGAAGCTGTGGTTCCACACGGGCATCGACCGAACGCGGTTCGCCGACGTCGAGCAGATGTCGGACCGCTTCGTGGACGAGGTGCTGCGAAACGCCGCCATGGCCCGGGCGGCCGCGCAGCCACGGCCGGCGCCGGCCCCATGCTGATCGGCGCGCTCGAGCAGCACTGTCGGGTCGTCCGCGCGACCTGCGTGCAGCTCGCCCACGATGCACGGCACGGCCACCTCGGCTCTGCGTTGAGCTGCGTCGAGGCGGTGGTCGCGCTGTACCACACGTGGCTCCGCGTGGCCTCGGGCGCGCCGCGCGATCCGGCACGGGACCGATTCGTCCTGAGCAAAGGCCACGGCTGCACGGCGCTCTACGCGGTGCTGGCCGAGCGCGGCTTCTTCCCGCGCGAGTGGCTGACGACGTACGCGCAGACCGACTCCCCGCTCCCCGACCATCCGTGCCGGCACGCGCTCCCCGCGCTCGAGTGCTCGAGTGGGAGCCTCGGGCACGGGCTCGGCATCGCCACCGGGATGCTCTACGGCATGCGGCTGCGGGGTCGGGAAGGGCGCGCCGCCGTGCTGATGAGCGACGGCGAGTGCAACGAGGGCAGCGTGTGGGAGGCGGCGATGGTCGCGGCGGCGCAGGGGCTCGGCGGGCTCCTCGCCCTGGTCGACTACAACGGCATCCAGGCAGTCGGTCGCAGCGACGCGATCATGGGCCACACCTCGATCGCGGAGAAGTTCCGCGCCTTCGGCTGGGAGGCTCGCACGGTGGACGGCAACGACGTGGGTGCGGTGGTGGCGGCTCTCGCCGCGGTTCCATTCGCGCCTGGGAAGCCTTCGGCGCTGGTGCTGCGGACGCGGAAGGGCGCGGGAGTCAGCTTCATGGAGGACGAGGTGCTCTGGCACTATCGCGTCCCGTCGGACGACGACCTGGCGCGGGCGCTCGCCGAGCTCGGGGCACGCCCGCTGCACCTCGGACCGGAGGTACGATGAAGCGCGCGCTGATCCGTGCGCTCACGCGCCTGGCGGAACGGGACGACCGCGTCGTCGTGCTGACCGCCGACCTGGGCTTCGGAATCTTCGACGACTTCGCCGCACGATTCGGCCCGCGCTTCGTCAACGTCGGGGTCGCCGAGGCGCAGATGCTCTGCATGGCGGCGGGCCTGGCCCTCGAAGGCTTGCGGCCGGTCACCTACTCGATCGCGGCATTCCACCTGGGGCGCGCCTACGAGCAGATCCGCCTGTCGGTGGCGTACCACGGGCTGCCGGTCACGATGGTCGGCGTCGGCGGCGGCTACGGCTACGCGGAGAGCGGCGTGACGCACCACGCGGTCGACGACCTGGCGCTCATGTCTGGGCTCCCCGGGATGACGGTGGTGGCGGCGGGCGACCCGAACGAGACCGCGGCGCTCGCCGGCCAGATCCTCGACGTGGCGGGTCCGGTCTATCTCCGCATCGGTCGCGGCGGCGAAGCCTGCTACGACGCCGGCGATCCGCCGGTCATCGGGCGCGCGCGCCGGCTGCGAGACGGGGAGGGGATCGCAATCCTCACCACCGGCGACGTCGCCCTGGTGGCGCTCGAGGCCGCGGACGCGCTCGGGCAGGAGGGCATTCGCCCGGCGGTCTGGCAGATGCACACCGTCAAGCCGCTCGACACCGCGGCGCTCGATCGCCTGGCGCGCTCGTGCGACCGCTTCCTCGTCGTCGAGGAGCACGCGCCGGTGGGTGGCCTCATGAGCGCGGTGGCGGCCTGGCGGCTCGCCCGCGACGCGGGTCCGGCGCTCACGCGCCTCGGGCCACCCGACGCGCTCGCGCTCGGCAATCCGCTCCAGGCGGAGATCCGCCGGCGCTTCGGGTACGATGCCGGTGCGGTGGTGGCGGCGTGTCGCGCGACCTGGCCGCGCCGCGCCCTGCGGGCAGCCGGAGGGGGACGATGAACAAGACCGACTTCGGCTTCCTCGGCTTCGGTCCGCCGGAGGAGGCAGAGCGGCGCACGGCGATGATCGGGCTGCTCCGCGACTGCCCGGTCCCGGACCGCGAGCTGCTGCTCAACCTCGGGCTCTTCCTCACGCCCCAGACCCTGTCGCGGGTGCTCTTCCTCGACTTCCTCTACCGGCAGGTCCTCGACGTGCAGGGCGTGGTCATGGAGCTCGGCTGTCGCTGGGGCCAGAGCCTCGCGCTGTTCTCCGCGCTGCGCGGCATCTACGAGCCCTTTAACCGGCTGCGCAAGATCGTCGGCTTCGACACGTTCGCGGGCTTCCCCGCGGTGACCGCGGCCGACGGCACGAGTGCGATGATGAGCCCGGGGGCGTACGCGGTGACCGAGGGATACGCGGGCTACCTCGACCGGGTCCTGCAGCTCCACGAGCAGGAGAGCCCGCTCGCACACCTCAAGAAGTACGCGCTGTGTGCGGGCGACGTCACCCAGACGCTGCCGCGGTATCTCGCCGACAATCCGGAGACCGTCGTCGCGCTCGCCTACTTCGACCTCGACCTCTACGAGCCCACCCGGGCGTGCCTGGAGGCGCTCAAGGACCGCATCACGCGCGGCACGGTGCTCGGCTTCGACGAGCTGAACGACCACCACTGCCCCGGCGAGACGCTGGCGGTGAAGGAGGTGCTGGGGCTCGGGCGCTATGCGCTGCGGCGGTTCCCGCACAGCGCGCGCACTTCGTACCTGGTGGTGGAGTGATGGGCCGAGGGCCGGACTTCCTCCTCGTCAACCCGGGCGGCCGGACCGACATCTACCAGGCGCTCGGCGCGGGCCTCGCCGCGATCGAGTCGCCGGTGTGGGTGGGGCTGATCGCGCAGTTCCTGCGGCGGCGCGGGTACGGCGTCGAGGTGCTCGACGCCAACGCGTGGGATCTCGCGCCCACCGAAGTGGCCGCGCGCGTGGCCGACGTGGCGCCGCTGCTCACGGTCGTGGTGGTCTATGGGCACAACCCGTCGGCGTCGACGCAGGTGATGCCGGCGGCGGGCGCGATCTGCCGTGCGCTCCGGGAGCGCGCCCCGCACCTGCGCTCGGTGCTGGTCGGCGGTCACGTCGCCGCGCTGCCGGAGCGGACGTTGCGCGAGGAGGCGGCGGACTTCGTCGCGGCGGGTGAGGGGCTGTACACGCTCGCCGACCTGGCCGACGCGCTGCAGGCGGCAGATCCGCGGCTCGACCGGGTGCGCGGGCTTCATTACCGCGAGGGCACCGCCGTCCGCAGCGGCCCGCCGGCGCCGCTCGTGGCGGACCTCGACGCCGAGATGCCGGGCATGGCCTGGGACCTCCTGCCGATGGAGCGCTATCGCGCGCACAACTGGCACTGCTTCGGTCACCCCGATCGCCAGCCGTACGCCGCGCTCTACACGACGCTCGGCTGTCCCTACCAGTGCAGCTTCTGTTGCATCCAGGCACCGTTCAAAGCTGGCGAGGCCGCCGCCGGCATGAAGCCGAGCGTCAACAGCTATCGGCTCTGGAGCCCGGAGACGATCCTCGAGCAGATCGACTGGCTCGTCGAGCGGCACGGCGTGCGGCACCTGAAGATCGCCGACGAGATGTTCGTGCTGAACCGCCGTCACGTCACCGCGCTCTGCGACGGTCTGATCGCCCGCGGCCACGACCTCAACATCTGGGCCTACGCCCGCGTCGACACCGTCGCCGACGACATGCTGGAGAAGCTACGGCGCGCGGGGTTTCGCTGGCTCGCGTTCGGAATCGAGGCGGGGAGCGCCGCGGTGCGCACGAGCGTTCGCAAGGGCTTCGACGGGAGCAAGGTGGCCCGGTGCGTCGAGCAGGTGCGGGCGGCCGGCATCCACGTCGCGGCCAACTACATCTTCGGCCTTCCCGAGGACGACGAGGAGAGCATGCGGGAGACCCTGCAGCTCGCCTTCGACCTCGACGCCGAGTGGGCCAACTTCTACTGCGCGATGGCGTACCCCGGCTCGGCGCTCTACGGGATCGCGCAGCGGAGCGGCTGGCCGCTCCCGGCGCGCTGGAGCGGCTTCTCGCAGCACGCCGTCGACACGCTGCCGCTGCCGACGCGGCACGTCGACGGTCCGGCCGTGCTGCGCTTCCGCGACGCCGCGTTCGACGCGTACTTCAGCCGCCCCGCCTACCTCGATCGCGTCGAGCGGGCCTTCGGGCCGCAGGCAGTCGCCCACGTCCGCGAGATGGCCGCGCACCGCCTGGTGCGTCGCCACGCCGCCGCGTGAGCACGCCGCGCGCCGCATCGAACCCGGCGCGGCGCCCCGCTGGTGCGAGCCCCGGGGCGTTTCACGCTCGTGCCCGCCCCCGACCCGAGACGCGTCTCGGGTCGATTCGCTAGATCTTCCCGAGCGGCTGGAAGACCCGATACGCGGGCGTGCGCCAGTCGGGCCGCGGGAGCGGCTCGCGCGTGTGACGGAGGCGTCCCTTCAGCAGCGGCCGGCGGGAGCGGCTCGCCCGTCGCAGCCCTTCTTCGAAGAAGGCGCGCTTCTCGGGTAGGCGCGTGCAGTACACGCCCTGCGTCGGCATTTCGGAGGCGGTCGAGTCGACGGCCTTCTCCGCGATGACGACCGTCATCTGGAGCCGTCCGCTCGTGAACAGCGGCACGAACTCCGGATGCTCCCGCTTCACGGCATCGTCGTAATAGAACACGTCCCAATCGTAGGCCTGCCCGGGATCGTCTCCTTCGACGACGTACACCTTGCAGTCGGCGAAACGGTTGAGCGTGAAGTAGTCTTTGAACAGGTCCGGCCCGATCGCGAGGTACACCGCGCCCGTGTAGTTGGATGCCGCGTTGTACTGCAGCAGCCTGCCGCCCGGAGCGAGCATGTTGCTGACGTTCTCGAAGCCGACCTTCAGGTCGAAGAGGTGGTCGAAGGTGCCGCCGTCGAGGACGAACTCCCACCGCCCGTGCAGTTCGCGGGGAATGGGCTGGTTGAGATCCCACACGATGCTGCAGCCCTCGGCCTCGGAGATATCCATCGACTCGACCGTCTCGACGCCGAGCAGGCGGAAGAGCGCATGGTCCGAGATCGCCGCAAAGCCGCCCATGATCCGACGCGACTCGAGTGTGAAGTCGTCGACCAGGGACGCCGCGTGGGCCCGGAGGGCGGGGGAGACCTCGATCTCGTACTCCTGCAACACCTCGATGGCCGTCTCCATCGTCATGGCGATCATCTGACGTCCGAGCGTCAGCACGGTTCCGGGCAGCTTCGCGTACGTGTGTTCCTGCAACAGCATTCGCAGCTGGGACGGCGTGATCATGACCCGACTCGTGGCTGCAATTCCCCGACCAGGATGGGCTTGCAGCTCGGGGTGGCATGAGCCTTGAAGACATGGACGTCTCGCCGTCAGTGGAGCGCGACGGCGGTGGCTCCGCGGGCAGCGAGTGCCGCGAGCCCCGTCAGATTCTCAACATCGGGGGTCAGGCCGACCGACTCGAGCCGGCCGCGCCGATGGCCGAGCTGTTCGCGGGCGGCAACTACGTCGCGGTCGCCCGGGATGGCGGCGACGACGACTGGCGCACGCACGCGGCGCGGGGGCTGATCGGCCGGTACGAGGCGGCGCTCGAGGGCCTGGCTCGGTTCGACCACGCGGAGGCGCGATTTGCCGAGGCGGTGACCCGATTCATCGCGGGCGACGAGTGGGGCGCTGCGCGTCTCCTCGAGCGCAGCTCCGCGCCGACGGCGCAGGCGCTGCTCGCGCTCGTCCGCTCCGAGCGCATCCGTGTGCTCGTGCAGTCTCCCCGGGTCCCCGGCGCCGATCTCGTGCAGGCGTTCGCGGCCGACGATCTGTTCGACGTCCGCGAGGTCGACCTCGCGGACGTGCACCGGTCCTGCGATGCGCAGCGACCGCCGGACCTCTACGTCTGTGCGTTGGTCGAGCGACACCTGATCCCGCAGAACCTGCACGAGCTGCCCTGCCCGACGTTCGGTCATACGGCCGATCCGTTGCGGTGCGTGCAGACCGTTCCCGCGGCGCTCCCGCTCTTCGACGGCGTGCTCGTTCCCGACGAGTCGGCCTGGCGGGATGCCGGCATGCTGACGGCGGGCCGAGCCCTGACGTTCCCCAAGTGGTTCTTCCCCGACGAGCCGCCCGCGCTCGGCGGGGAGCGTCCGATCGACGTGGTCGTCTGCGGGGCGCCGGCGCTCCTGCCGCGGCTGGCGGAGCTGGCCGGCCTCGACGTGCGCCTCTGCGACGCCTCGGCCCCGCGCAGCGAGCTGCAGGCGCTCCTGGGACACGCGAAGGTGGCGGTGCTGGGGGCCGAGCGGCCAGGCGCGACGCTGCTGGCGGCCGACGCGCTCCGCATCGGCTGCGCGGTCGTCGTGCCGCAAACGAGCCCGCTGCGGCTCTACGCGGGCGAGGAGGCCGGTGTTCTCACCGAAGCGCACGAGGGCCGAGGACTGGCGCGGACGATCGAGCTGGTGCTCGCAAACTGGCCGGAGTTCGCGCGGCGTGCCGAGGCGGGGGCGACCATCGTGACGCGAGAGCTCGCGCTCGGGCGCGTGGCTTCCGAGTACCTGCGCTTCTTGACGGTCCAGGCGGCGCACGTCGGACCCGAGGTGGTGCGCAGGCGGCGCGCCACGGCGCCGCCGAGATCGTCCCGCAGCCCGTGGCGCGGATGGTCCTCGCCGGCTGCCGTGGAGACCCGTCGCCGATCGGACGTCGCGTTCTGGAGCGAGACGATGCGTCGGGATCCGGGTCCGCGGGCACTGACCGAGCTGGCGCGCGAGCTCCTGCTCGGCGGCCTCGACGAGGGCCGGACGCTGGCTCTGGTGCTGGACCTCCACCGTACCGGGGTGGAGCGCTTCCCCGACGCCCTGCTCGTGCGCTTCAACGCCGTCCGGATCGCCCTGCATTTCGGGCGCTCCGCGCAGGTGCTCGAGGGAGTCCAGCTCGCGGAGGCGACGCTCGCGGAGTCGCCCGCGCCCTGGCGGCTGGATCCGCTCGAGGACGTTTTGCCGGCGGAGCTCTTCGGTTCGGGCTTCAACTACCGGCGCTACCTTCGACTCGCGGCCGCGGCGAGCGGCCAAGGGCGCACCGCCGGCGACGAGCTGGTGCAGCTCGTGCGCGCCTCGCTGCACCACTACGTCGGCTGTGCCCGGGACGACGCGCACCACCTCGCAGAGGCGGTGCGACTCGATCTGGAGTTCGCGCCGTATCGCGCTGGCCTCGCGCGGCACCTGGTGCGCCAAGGCGGAGCCACCGAGCAGGCCCGCGCGATCGCGGTGCTCGAGGAGTTGGCGCGCGATGCAATGTGCGCAGCCGAGGCGCTCGCGCTGCTGCACGCGCTCGGGGCGACCCGTCTCGGTGGCGGCGTCGCCGAGGCGCTGGGCCGTCTCGGGGCGACGCCGGACGTCCCCTGTGGGCCATGGCCGCCGCGGCCGTGGACCGGAGGAGGGCGCTAGCGTGGGCGTGCGCGTGCTGGTCACGGGCGGCGCGGGCTATTTGGGTTCGATCCTCTGCGAGCGGCTCCTCGACGCGGGGCACCAGGTCACCGTTCTCGACAACCTGCTCTGGGGGCAGACCGGGCCGCTGCACCTGTGCGCCGACCCGCGCTTCGCGTTCGTCCGGGGCGACGCCCGCGACGAGACGTTGCTGCGCGAGCTGGTGCCTCGCGCCGACGTGCTGGTCCCGCTGGCGGCCGTGGTCGGCGCGCCGGCATGCGACCGCGATCCCTGGCTCGCCCGGGCGGTCAATCGTGATGCCGTGCGCCTGCTCGACCGGCTCCGCGACCCGGCGCAGCTCGTCGTGTACCCGACCACGAACAGCGGCTACGGGACCCGCTCCGGCGACGTGCTCTGCACCGAGGACACGCCGCTCGAACCGATCTCGCTCTACGGCCGCACGAAGGTCGAAGCCGAGCAGGCGCTCCTCCAACGCCCGAACGTGGTCACGCTGCGTTTGGCGACCGTGTTCGGCACCTCGCCGCGGCTTCGCCTCGACCTGCTCGTGAACCACTTCGTGTACGCAGCGGTCACCGACCGCTACCTCGTCATCTTCGAGCGCCACTTCAAGCGCAACTTCGTTCACATCCGCGACGTCGCGGACTGCTTCGCGTACTGCATCGAGCACGCCCGGCAGATGGCGGGCCGCCCGTACAACGTCGGGCTCGACGCGGCCAACCTGTCCAAAGAGGAGCTGGCGCTGCGCGTGCAGGCGCAGGTGCCGGAGCTGTGCCTCACGTTCTCCGAGGTGGGCACCGACCCGGACAAGCGCAACTACGTCGTCTCCAACCAGCGCCTGCGCGAGGCCGGCTTCGAGGCGCGCCGCTCGCTCGACGACGGCATCCGCGAGCTGCTCACCGGCTACCGGATGCTCGCGCGCGGATCGTTCGCGAACGTATGAATGCCCCGAGGTCTCCGCGCGGTGCCACCGCGGCCGTCCTGGCGGGCGGGCTCGGCACCCGCCTGCGGGCCGTGGTGCCGGGCAGGCAGAAGGCGCTCGCGCCGGTCGGCGGGCGCCCGTTCGTCGCGCACGTCCTCGACTGGCTCGCGGACGCGGGCCTCGCGCAGGTGGTTCTCTGCACCGGGTACCTGGGCGAGCAGGTGCGCGAGACGCTCGGCGACGCCTACCGGGGCCTGCGGCTCGTTCATTCCCGCGAGCCGGAGCCGCTCGGGACCGGTGGCGCGCTCCGCTTCGCCCTGCCGCACCTCGATGGCGATCCGGTGCTGGTCGTCAACGGCGATTCGCTCTGCCGGGCGAGCCTGGCCGCGCTCTGGGCACGGCACCTCGCGTGCGCGGCGTGCGGGACGCTGGTCGTGACGCCGGTGCCCGACGTCGGGCGGTACGGTCGGGTCGAGGTAGGCAAGAACGACCGGGTGCTGCGCTTCGAGGAGAAGGCGGCGATCGGCGGCGGGGGATGGGTCAGCGCCGGCGTGTATCTGCTCTCGCGCGACCTCGTCGCGTCGATCCCGGGCGGGAAACCCGTGTCCCTGGAGCGCGAGGTGTTCCCGGCCTGGGTCGGCCGCGGGCTCCATGCCCACCCCGTCGCCGAGTCCTTCGTCGACATTGGCACACCCGATGCTTATGCCGCGGCCGGGACCGCGCTCGCGCACGAGCCATGATCATCAGCCGCACACCCTACCGCATCTCGTTCTTCGGGGGCGGGACCGACTACCCGGCCTGGTACCGGGAGCACGGTGGCAGTGTGCTCGCCACGACCATCGACAAGTACTGCTATCTCACCTGCCGCTACCTGCCGCCGTTCTTCGCGCATCGCTTCCGGATCGTCTATTCGGCGATCGAGAGCTGCCAGACGGTCGACGAGATCCGGCATCCGGCCGTGCGCGAGGTGCTCCGTCACCTGGCGATCGGCCGCGGCGTCGAGATTCACCACGACGGCGACCTCCCCGCGCGCAGCGGCATGGGGTCCAGCTCCGCGTTCACGGTCGGGCTGCTCCACGCCCTCTACGCGCTCAAGGGCGTGATGCCGAGCCACCACCAGCTCGCCCGCGACGGCCTCGTGATCGAGCAAGATCGCCTGCACGAGACCGTCGGGTCGCAGGACCAGGTGTTGGCGGCGCACGGCGGCCTCAACCACGTCGTGTTCCTTCCCAACGGCGAGATCTCCGTGCGCCCGGTGACGATCGCGCCGGAGCGGATCCGGCAACTGAACGCGCACTTGATGCTCTTCTACACCGGCATCGAGCGCACCGCGTCCGACGTCGCGGAGACCTACGTCGCGGAAATCGACCTCCGCCGCCGCCAGCTCCGCATCATGAAGGACCTGGTCGAGGAAAGCCTCGCGCTGCTGAACGGCGGCCGCGACATCTGCGGCTTCGGCGAGCTGCTGCACGAGGCGTGGGAGGCCAAGCGGAGCCTCAGCGCGCGGGTCTCCAGCTCCGTCGTCGACGCGATGTACGACGCGGCACGCGCCGCGGGGGCGATCGGCGGCAAGCTCACGGGCGCGGGTGGGGGCGGCTTCCTGCTCCTCTTCGTCCCCCCGGAGCGACACGCCCTGGTGCGCGAGCGGCTGCGGGCGCTCACCCACGTGCCGTTCAAGTTCGAGTTCTCGGGAAGCCAGATCATCCTCTGCGAGCCGGAGGAGGACTATTCGGCCGAGGAGATCGTTCGCGACGGCCGCCTGGCCGAGCCGGTCCGCGCCGCTGCGCTGGGGCTGGAGTAGGGGCGCGTGGAGGCGTCGGACACGGTGTGCGTCGCGGGCGCCCGCACCCTCGTCGGTCGTGCCCTGCTGCGCCGGCTCGCTCGCGAGGGATGGACCGACGTCGCCGGGGTCGCGGACGAGCCGGACTGGACGGACGCCGGCGCGGTGGACGCGCTGTTCGCGCGCACGCGGCCGGCCTGGGTCTTCGTCGCTGCCGGCCGCTCGGGCGGGATTCGCGCGAACCAGAAGTACCCGGCCGACCTGATGCAGGAGAACCTGCTCGCGACCTGCCACGTGCTCGCCGCCGCGCACCGCCACGGGGTGCGGAAGCTGCTCTACCTGGCCAGCTCGTGCTCCTATCCCCGCGACGCCGAGCAGCCGATGCGCGTGGAGTCGCTGGCGGCGGGCCCGCCGGAGCCGAGCAACGCTGCCTACGCGACCGCCAAGCGCGCCGGCATCCAGCTCTGCCAGGCTTACCGCGCGCAGCACGGGGCGGGCTTCATCGCCGGGATCCCGGCCGACGTCTTCGGTCCGGGCGACGACTTCGACCCCGAGGATTCGCACGTCGTGCCGGCGCTCATCCGCAAGCTCCACGACGCACGCGAGCGGGGGACGCGGGTGGTGGAGCTGTGGGGTTCCGGGATGCCGCGGCGCGAGTTCCTGTTCGCCGACGATCTCGCGGACGCGTGTCTCGCGGTCATGCGCCGCTACGATGGCGCGGGGCCGATCAACCTCGGCGGGGGCACGGTGCTGGCGATCCGCGAGCTCGCCCGCGAGGTCGCGGCGGTCGTGGGGTACACGGGTGCGCTGCGCTTCGACGCGAGCCGGCCCGACGGCATGCCGGTGAAGACGCTCGACGCGAGCGCGCTGTTCGCGCTCGGGTGGCGGGCCGCCACGCCGATCCGCGCGGCTCTCGCGGAGACGCACCGCTGGTACCTCGCGCACGGAGGAACGAAGAATGCCGAACGCGCTGCCTGACGTCGCGAAGCGGTACGTCTTGGCGGAGAAGACGATCGACGAGCGCGACATCCGCGATCTCGTCGCCTGGCTCGAGACCGACCCATGGCTCACGCAGGGTCCGCTGGTGCGCGAGTTCGAGCGGCGCTGGGCCGAGTGGCTCGGCGTGCGGCACGCGACGTTCGTCAACTCCGGATCGTCGGCCAACCTGCTCATGTACTCGGCGCTCTTGCTCTCCGGCCGGCTCCCGAACCGCAAAGTCGTCGTGCCCGCGGTGAGCTGGGCGACGACCGTGGCGCCGGCCATCCAGCTCGGCTTCGAGCCGATCCCGTGCGAGGCGGACTGGGAGACGTTCGGGCTCGACCCCGACGCGCTCGAGACGATCCTGCGGGCGCACCGGCCTGCGGCGGTCATCGGCGTCCACGTGCTGGGCGTGCCGTGCCCGATGCAGCCGCTCCTCGACCTGCGCCGCCGCCACGGCTTCGCGCTCATGGAGGACGCGTGCGCGGCCACCGGCTCGCGCTGGGACGGACGGCTCGTCGGCACGTTCGGGGAGCTGAGCAGCTTTTCGTTCTTCTACGGGCACCACCTCTCGACGATCGAGGGCGGGATGGTGTGTACCGACGACGACGCGCTGCACGAGATCCTGCTGCACATCCGCAGCCACGGGTGGTCGAAGGACGTGAGCCCCGAGCGGGCGGAGGCCCGCGCGCGGCAGGCGGGCGTGCTCGAGTTCAACCGGCCGTTCACGTTCTACTACCCCGGGTTCAACGTCCGCTCGACCGACCTGAACGCGCGCCTCGGGCTCTCGCAGCTCGAGCGCGTGGACCAAGTGGTGGCGCGACGGATCGAGAACCACCGGCTCTACCAGGAGCGGTTCGCCGAGGCCGAGGGATTTCACGTCCAGCGCAACCCGCGCGCGGAGATCTGCAGCATCGCGTTCGCGGCGCTGGCGCGGTCGACCGCGCATCGTGACGCGATCGCCGCCGCGCTGCGCGCCGGCGGCATCGAGACGCGCCCGCTCGGGGGCGGCAACATGTCGCGGCAGCCATTCTGGACCGACCGCTACGGGACCGTCCCGCTGCCGGTCGCCGACCGGATCCACGCGACCAGCTTCCAGCTCCCGAACCACCCGCGGCTCACGGCGGCCGACGTGCACCACATCTGCGACGTGGTGCTCTCCGCAGAAGGGTGAGGGACCCGATGGCCGGCGACCCGACGCTCGTCTACCTCGCGGACCTGACGCACACCGGGCAGTTGGTGGCGGCGAACACCCAGCCCCTCGGCGTCGGGCTGGTCGGCGCCTACCTCCTGGCGCACCTTCCCGGCGAGGTCGAGGTCGAGCTGTTCAAGTACCCGGACGACCTGGGCGCCGCACTGGCGCGGCGCTGGCCGCGCGTCATGGGGTTCGCGAACTACTCCTGGAACGCCAACCTCGCTCGCGAGTACGCGCGGCGCGTGAAAGCGCTGCACCCGGAGACCGTGATCGTCTTCGGCGGCCCGAACTTCGGTCTCGCGCCCGAGGAGCAGGACGCCTTCTGGACGCGGCACCCGCACGTGGACTTCTACGTGGTGAAAGAGGGCGAAGCCGCGACGCTTGGGCTCGTGCGCGCGCTCGCGGCGCACGGCTGGGACGCCGGCGCGCTCAAGCGTGCGGGCACCGTCGTGCCGAGTGTGCAGTACGTCCAGGAGGGCCGGCTGGTGGCCGGGCCGCTCCTGCCGCGCCTCGCCGATGTGGACGCGATCCCGTCGCCTTACCTCGCCGGGCTCATGGACAAGTTCTTCGACGGCGTCCTGATCCCGATGACGTTCACGACCCGCGGTTGCCCGTTTCGCTGCACGTTCTGTACGGAGGGCACCGACTACTACCGGAAGGTCGCCAAGCGGACGCGGCTCGAGGACGAGCTGGTCTATATCGCCGAACGCGTCGGCACGGTGCAGGACCTCATCATTACCGATGCGAACTTCGGCATGTTCAAGGAGGACCGGGCGAAGGCGGAGGCCGTGGCGCGCGTGCAGCGGCGGTTCGGTTGGCCGCGCCACATCCACGTCTCCGGCGGCAAGAACCAGAAGGAGCGCCTTCTCGAGGTGGCGACGATCATCGACGGTGCGATGAACGTGGCGGCGTCGCTCCAGTCGACCGACCCGCAGGTGCTGGAGAACGTACGGCGCGCGAACATCTCGCTCGACGAGCTGAACCACGTCGGGCGCGACGGGAGCCGGATCGATGCCAACACCTACGCCGAGATCATCCTGGGCCTGCCGGGCGACTCGCTCGCGGCGCACACGCGCAGCGTGCGCGACGCGGTGAACGCCGGCCTGAGCTTCATTCGGCTCTACCAGCTCATCATGTTGCCCGAGACCGAGATGAACACCCCGGCCACCCGGGCGCGGTTCGGCATGCAGACGAAGTTCCGCGCCATGCCGCGCTGCTTCGGCGCGTACGAGATTCTCGGCGAGCGGGTGCCGTGCATCGAGGTCGAGGAAATCTGCGTCGCGCAGGACACGCTGCCGTTCGCCGACTACGTCGAAGCGCGCGAGCTGGATCTCACCGTCGAGATCACGCACAACGTAACCATGTTCCGGGAGCTGTTCGGCCTCTGCCGTCACCTGGGGCTGTCGTGGTTCGACTTCCTGCTCCGCTTCCACGCGAAGCGGCGCGCGCACGGCCCCGCGTTGGCGGCGCTCTACGACGGCTTCCGCGACGAGACGGTGCGGCCGCTGTGGGAGTCCCGGGAGGAGCTCGAGCGGTACGCGGCGGGTCACGTCGATCGCTACGTGCGCGACGAGCTCGGCACCAACGAGCTGTTCAAGGCCAAGGCTCTCGCCTTCTTCCGGCTGCAGCGCGAGCTGCACGACGCGCTCTACGCGGAGATGGCGCAGGTGCTGGTGGAGCAGGGGTGCTGGACGCCGGCGCTGGCGGTGTACCTCGACGAGCTGAAGGCCTTCAGCATGGGCCGCAAGCAGGACCTGCTCGACGGGGGCCAGGTGGCCGAGGCGAGCTTCCAGTTCGACTTCCGGGCGCTCATGCAGGAGGACTTCGGTGCCGACCCGCAGGCCTTCCGGCTCGGGCGGCCGGTGCGTTTGCGCTTCCAGCACAGCGACGAGCAGCGCGAGGTGATCGGCGCCTACGTGCGCCAGTACGGCACCTCGGTGGTGGGGCTGGGGCGCATCCTCATGCGGGCCCACGTCAAGCGATTGTTCCGCGAGGTGCGCGCGCTCGAGCTGGGTGGCGACTGAATGGCGGGCGGGGCGCCGGCGATCACCTGCCTGCTCGTGTGCCACGACCGGCCGGCGCTGGCGCGCGAGGCCATCCGCAGCGTCGCCGCGCAGGAGTTCGCGGACTGGGAGGCCGTCGTCTTCGACAGCGGGGTGCTCCACGACGCCGGCTGGTACGCGCAGCTCCCGGAGATGGCCGACCCGCGCATCCGGCTCGTGCGCTCGTGGGAGACGGAGGAGATCCGGCGTACGAAGGCGATCGCGCCGTGGTGCCTGAACCAGTGCTTCCGCGCGGGGCTGGTGCGCGGTGACCTGGTCGTCTACCTGACCGACGACGACGTCTTCTACCCGAACGCCTTCGGGACCTTCGTCGACTTCCGCCGCCGCCACCCCGGGGTGCGGGCGATGTACGCCTCGGAGGATCTGGCGGTCGTGCACGCGGACGGACGCACGGAGGTCACCGGCGAGCGCCGCGCCCGTCACGTCGGCGGGCAGTGCTGCCAGGGACACACGCTGGCCGGGTTCGTCGACTACCTCCAGCTCTGCCACACGCGCGACGTGCTCGACCGGTTTGCGTCGGACGAGTACTGGCCCGAGCGTCTGGACACGCAGCACTACGGGGACGCGCTGTTCCTCGAGCGGCTGGGCAGCCTGGTGCCCGTGGTCCCGATCGACGTGAAGATCGGCCAGAACCGGCGCACGTCGCAGAGCAAGTACGCGCCGGTGGTGCTGGGCGACCAGACCGAGGGCGGCGCGCGGTTCGCCTGCTCGATCGTGCTGCCGACCGGCGGCGCCGCCGGGGCGGCGGGGCAAACGCTCGCGCAGATCGCGGCGGCGACCGACGCCCCGGAGTTCGAGGTGGTCGTCGTCGACGACGGTGCCACGGATGCGACCGCCGAGCTGCGCGCCGCGCTCTCGGGCGACGTCCAGATCGTGCGCGGTGCACCGGACGCGGGATGGGCGGCCGCCGTCAACGCGGGCGCCCGAGTCGCTCGCGGCGATCACCTGGCGATCCTCGCTTCCGGCGCGCTGCCGCAAGCGGGATGGCTGAGCGCGCTCGTGGACGCGGTGCGAACGTCGCCGCACGTCGCGGTGGTCGGGGCGAAGGTGCTCGACCGGACGGGGCGCGTCGCACACGCCGGCGTCGGCTTCTCGCGCGAGGACGGGGCGCCGTACGCGGTGTACCGCGGCGTTTCGGGCAACCTCGCCGCCGTGAACCGGCCGCGCGAGCTGCACGCGGTGAGCGGGCCCTGCCTGCTGGTGCGACGAGACGTGTTCGCGGCCGCGGGCGGCTTCGACGAGCGCCTCGGTCGGAGCGGCGCGGCCGTCGACCTCTGCCTGCGCGTCGGCGCCCTGGGTCGCGGGGTCTCCTATCAGCCGGGCAGCGTGGTCGTGGTGGCGGAGACGACCGCCGACGACGTGGTCACGGGCTCTGGCGATCGGGCGCTCGCGGACGAGGACACGATCTTCGTGCACGACGGCTACGCGCTCGTGCGCGACGACGCCGGGAGCGGCAGACTGGTCGGGATCACGACCGAGGACGTGCGGGTGCGCTGGTCGCGGGTCGGCTTCGTGCAGCGGTTCGTGCGCTGGGGCGAGATGGGCGTCGTGCGCCCCCTGCTCTCGCGCCCGGAGGACTGGCCCGACGACCCGTCCGTGCTGCGCTGGGCGGCATGGGTGTGCGAGCGGGCGGGCTGGCCCGCGGCGGCGCGCGCCTTCGCCGTGCGCCTCGAGCGCGAGGAGGCGGCGGCGTGAAGCGGCAGGTCTATCTGAACGAGTTCAACGTCCTCATGCACGACACGGCGTATCTGCCGCTCGTCTCCGGCCTTCTCCGCGCCTACGCCGAGACCTCGGCGGCGCTGCGTGCCGAGTACGAGTTCATGCCGTTCCTCTTCCACCGCGACGATCCGCGGCGGATTCTCGCGCGCTACGACCGGCCGGCGGTCGCCGCCTTCTCGAGCTCGATGTGGAACGAGCAGTTGAACCTGCACGTGGCCGCGGCGGTGAAGGCGCGCCATCCCGACTGCCTGATCGTCTTCGGCGGCCCGCAGGTCCCGCACCAGCCCGACGTCTGGTTCGCGCGTCACCCGTTCGTCGACGTCGCCGTGCGCGGCGAGGGCGAGGAGGCGTTCGCGGAGATTCTCACGCGCCGTCTTTCGAATCGCGACTTCGGTGGCATCGCCAACGTCGCGTGGCGCGATCCGGCCAGCGGCGCCTGCGTGCGCAACTCCGAGCAGCGGGCGCAGCCGCGCGACCTCGACCTCTACCCGTCGCCGTACCTGGAGGGGCTGTTCGATCCGCTGATGGCGGCGCCGGGCGGCCTCCGCTTCCAGGCGATCATCGAGACCAACCGGGGCTGCCCGTTTCCGTGCACCTTCTGCTTCTGGGGCCAGGGCGGGCTCAGCCGGCGCTACCGCTACCACGGCCTCGACCGGGTCGCCCGCGAGATCGAGTGGTGCGGCCGCCACCGCATCGCCTACGTGTTCAACGCCGACTCGAACTTCGGCATGCACGGGCGCGACGCGGAGATCGCCCGCACGCTGGTCGAGACCAAGCAGCGCTACGGGTACCCGGAGAAGTTCCGCACCTGCTTCGGCAAGAACACCGACGACAAGATATACGAGATCGCGACGCTCCTGCACGCGCACGGCCTCGAGAAGGGCATCACGCTCTCGCGCCAGAGCAACGACGCGGGCGTGCTGCGCAACATCCGGCGGCAGAACATCAAGCTCTCGAGCTACGAGGCGCTGCAGCAGCGGTTCAATGCCGGCGACGTGCCGGTGTACTCCGAGCTGATCCTCGGTCTGCCCGGCGAGACGTACACGACCTGGACGGACGGAATCGAGGGCATGCTGCAGTCCGGGCTCCGCAACCAGCTCTTCGTCTACCTGGCGCAGGTGTATCCCAACACCGAGCTGGGCGATCCCGAGTACCAGCGGCGCTTCGGCATCGTCACCCGGCGCCTCGAGCTGAACGAGGTCCACGGCGCGATCCGCCCGGCGGACCTGGTGCCGGAGTACGAGGACGTGATCGTATCGACCGACGCGATGCCGCTCGCCGAGTGGCGCCGCGCGGTGGTGTTCTCGTGGACGCTGATGGTGCTCCACAGCCTGAAGCTCGGCTTCTTCGTGCTCGCCTACCTCGCCGACCGCTACCGGGTCCGGTTCGTCGACATGGTGCGCTATCTCAGCGAGTGCCGGATGCCGGCCGGGACGGCGCCGCTCATTCGCAGCGAGATCGACGCCTTCGAGCGCCAGGTCGACCGCCTGCTCGCGGGGCGGGGTCGCGGCCGCGAGCTGCCGGAGTTCGGGGCCATCTACTGGGACGAGGAGGAGGCGAGCTTCCTGCGGCTCTCGGATCGCCTGGAGCCGCTCTACGACGAGCTGCACGCCTGCCTGCGTGCGTTCCTGGCGGAGCAGGGCGTCGCGTACGACGAGGCCGAGCTGCGCGAGGCGATCGCCTACCAGCGCCTGCGCATTCCCACCCTCGAGCCCGCGGCGGTCACCGAGCGGACGTTCGCCTGGAGCTTCCCCGAGTACTTCGACACGCTCTTCCGCAGCGACCACGTGCCGCTGCGGCGCGCGCGCCAGACGCTGCGCATCCGTCCACGGGATTTCGGCGCGGATCGCCAGCGGTACGCGCGCGAGACGATCCTCTGGGGGCGCAAGAGCGGCACGATGCTGGTGGAGGCGAGCTGGGACGCGGCGCCGGTCGGCCGCGGCCTTCCGGGCGTTGCGGCGTACGACGAGGCAGCCGCTCGCCAGGTGCCGTGAGGGGGGAGGCGAGGGGATGGGGATATCGAATTCTGCCGCGCGTTGGCTCGCGCGGCTCTGCACGGAGCGCCGGATCGGCGGACGCTGCCTGCAGCTCGGCCGGCAGGACGTGTTCCTCACCGCCGAGCAGCTCGCCGCGATCCTGATCGACACGGGCCTGGCGCTGCGGACGCCCAATGGCGTGGCGCTCATCGACCCGCAGGTGGCGGCGCGCCTCGCGCGGCTGAGGGGCGCCGATCGCGAGCTGGCGGCGAAGCCGGAGTTCCGCGCCCAGGGCTACATTTCCGACGCGATGCTCTTCACCGCGCTCGGGTTCGAGGTCGTGGAGAGCCTCGACTCGAGCGCATACGAGGGCGCCGACCTCGTCTTCGATCTGAACCGCGCCGACCTTCCCGCCGTGGCGTGCGGCCGGTACGACCTCGTCGTCGACGGGGGGACGATGGAGCACGTGTTCCACGTCCCGAACGTGTTCCGGAACATCCACGCCGCGCTCGCCGTGGGCGGCCACGTGGTCCACCTCGCGCCCAGCAACAACCACGTCGACCACGGCTTCTACCAGCTCTCGCCGGCGCTGTTCTGGGAGTACTACACCGCCAACCGCTTCGAGCTCGCGCGCTGCGACTTCTTCCGCTACACGATCGTCCCCGCGGAGCAGCCGTGGATGTTCTCCGAGTACCGCCCGGGCGCGCTCGATGCGATCAGCTCCGGCGGCCTCGACGACAAGCTGTACGGCGTCGCGGTCTGCGCCCGCAAGACGGCGGAGTCGACGTGGGACGTCGTGCCGCAGCAGGGCGGGTACGCCAACCAGTGGCGCCCGAGCGCGCCGGCCGCCGCTGGTGCGGCGGTGGGCGGCGCGTAGTCGCGGCCGCGCTGCCTGGCGGACAGCAACGAACGAGGCGCCGTGGCTCCACGACCACGGGCCGGCCGCCGTTCGCTCACCCGTCGATGGGCTCGGACGTACCGTGCCGTCGCCCCGCCCGCCTCACACGCGGACTCGACGCGGCTACGCTGCGAGCCCCCGCAGGTGAACGCGCCTATCCCACAAGTGCGCGCCACGCGATGACGATGGCGGCAAAGTGCACGAGGCTGAGGTAGTTCTGCGCCACGGTTCATGGCCCCGATACGCGCCTGTTCTTTGGGATTGACGGTTCTCCATAGACCTACCGCTTCAACTTCGGGCCGCCACCACCAGGAACTGCCTTCCGACCAAACGCCAGGCCAGCGGCAGCCGAAGATACAGACGCAGAAGCGCCACCGGATACTGCCGGTCGCGCGCCATCGCATAAGGCAGAAACTTTCCCGCGCATAGGCGGATGGAAAACCCGCGGCTCTCCAGCGCTTCGGCAAGAGAAGTCTCGGTGAGCGGAACGTAATGATCCCAGAAGTCCCAATACTTTCCCGGCAGGTACTTGATGTTCGGCCCCAGCGCGATCAGCATCCCGCCCGGTTTCAAGCACCGGCGGATTTCATCCAAAGTCCGGCCCAGGGCGGCTTTGCTCGGGAGGTGCTCAAAAAAGTTGCTGGTGAACACGACATCAAGGCTCGCCTCGGGTAACGGCCACGGGGCGGAACAGTCCTGTTGCAGCAGCTTCACGCCGGACACGATCCGGTTGGCGGCATCCGGATTCAGGTCCATCGCGAACTTCGAACCGCATTCAACCTGGTTGATGAACTCTCCGTAACCGCAGCCCAAATCCAGTACGGCATCCGTCGGCAGGATGAACTGTTTGAAGTAATCGGCAATCAGCACCCGCCACACCGCCCGCCGGTACTCCAGGTATCCTCGAAACCGGCTCTCGTAAATCCGCCCGAGGTCTCCCGGGGTGTGTGCGCTCATTGTAATGCCTTGCGGTCTGTAGAATTAGAATATTACATCGGCCATACGTGAAGCCAGGCGAAAGGGTGGCGGCTGCCTATGTCTCTGATGTTCAACTTGGGAATACCCGCCCGGCGGTTGTGTCACGTGATGGGAGTCGCCGTCCGGCTACACCCGCGCACAATCGCTTTGGGCAGCAATTCCGCCGTCAGGTTGAAATGCGGCGAAGTGAACGGGCGGCAGCCATCGATCATCGTCCGCCGGTAGGTTTCGAAGGTGCAGGTGGTGTCGTTCGGCTTGATCCGGAACAGCGTGCGGATGGATGAACTGGCCAGCCCGTGGGAACGATAACCGGCGAACGTCGTCACAACGCCATCCCCGGACCGCGGCCCAGCTTCCCAGCCGGCGCGGGGCGTATAGCGCCGGAGCGCGTTGGGTCAAGACGCGGCGCGTTGCCACGGCGCGAGAGACCGTCCAGCCGATCCTGGCACCCGGGAGCGGAGTTGCCCCCGACCGGCGAACCCCTCCAGATGTGGGCATGAGCCCACGAAAAGGGGGTGCGAATGGGGAAGAAGGTGGAGAGTGTGGATTCCGTGCCGAATGCCTCAACGAGCATTGGCTCCGGGACTTGACCGATCCCCGCGCCACGATCGAGACTTGGTGTGACGACTACAACCGCGGACGGTGGCCCTTGAACTCCTCCGAGAACGACCGCCGCGTCCTCCGCTTCCGCTTTCCCATGACACTCTCCTAGCGCACTTCCATGCGAGTGGGGGTGTCCACGAAACCGGGGGAGGCTCACACCACACGCCGCAACGACTGCGGGTGCATGAGACACCGCGAAGGGCAGGAGGGCGAAGGCCGGCGCATGTGGCCCCGGGCTTCGACGTTCAGTATTGAAGAGTGTCCAGCGTGTTCGCCGTGCACGCCGCGGCCGGTTGGCCGAGCCCGACGTGCCCGAGGATCCGGCGCCAGAACGTCTCGGCGGTGTAGCGCGACGTCGCCGTCGCGTGCCCGCGGTCGGCGAGGGCGATGCGCTCCGCGTCGTGACGGAGGTAGTGCCGGATCTTCGCCAGCAGGTCGGTGTGGTCGGCGAAGGTGTCGTAGTCGCGGCCGACCGCGAACAGACGTCCGTTCTCCGTGTTCGCCGACTCGAGGACCAGCGCCCCGCAGGTCATCGCCTCGAGCACGCGGCCCTTCAGATGGTGGGCGTCGGGGTTGTTCGAGGCGTGCGAGAAGTTGAGGACGATCTTGGCGCGCCGGAAGTAGTCCGCGTACTCTTGGAGCGATGGGCTTCCGGCACCGGGCCCGCCGGCGCGGAGGAAGACGTCGACTCCGTGCTGGCGAAGGAACGCGAGCGCCGCTTTGCGCTGCGGATACACCTCGACGGAGCCGATGAAGCACACGTCGAGGTCGCGCGTGCCCGTGCCGCGGTAGAAGTGCCGCGTGTCGAGCGGGTTCCACATCGAGACGTATGCCCACGGGCAGAAGCTGTACGTCTGGAACCCGCTCTGCGAGTCGAGTGCCACGTGGAGGTCGCAGAGCGGCGTCAGCGCGTCGGCCGCCCAGATGTTCCAGGGTGAAGCCGAGTCGGTGTGGACGCAGACGATCGGGGCGTCGCACGTCGCGCGGAGGACGCGCAGCAGCTCGAGCCGGCAGACGACCTCGTCGGCGCGGTGTGTGTAGACGACGGCGTCCACTCGCGTGTTCGACAGGGTCCGGAAGAGTGCCGTCTCGAAGGTCTGGTGCTCGGGCAGGTCGTCGGGCGACACCGTGACGACGTCGGCGAGGCCGGTCGCCTCCAACGGAGGCACCATGACCGCGTACTCGGCCGACATGCCGCGGTCGCGCTGGCCGCCGAGATAGCGCGGACAAATGATCAGCACGGTCGGCCGGCGACCGGGTGCCGGCGCGGAGGTGCCCGCGGGCTGCCGGCGCCGGAGCGCCTCGAGCACACCCGTCTGCTGCCAGAGGGCGCCGAGCAGCCGATGGGCCGTGCCGAGCACCGCGCCTTCGTCGCGGTGGGCGAGCAGGGGTTCGGATACGAAGAACCGTTGCAGCCACTCCGCTGCCTCGGCGAGCTCGCCCACCTCGGCGAGCGTCAGCCCGAGCCGCAGGACGTTGTCGGCGTGGGACGGCGCGAGAATCTGGGCCTGGCGGTAGAACGGGATCGCCTGCCGCGGGTTGCCCTGGCCGCGGAGGGCCTGCGCCACGAGGTGGTGCCCTTCGGCGAACGCCGGCGCCTGCCTGAGCGCCTGATGTCCTTTCACGAGCGCGCCGATCCAGTCGCCCTGTTTCAGGTCGACGATCCCGAGGCCGAAGAGCGCGCGCGGCTCGTCGGGCTCGAGGTCGAGGGCAGCGCGGAAGGCCTCGGATGCGCCGGGCAGGTCGTCGGCCTGGTAGCGCTGGGCGCCGCGCTCCAGCAGCGCGAGAAGCGGTGGCGAGTTCACGAGCGACTCCTACGCTGGTGCGGCGGCTGGCGCGCCACCGTGCGGTCGTTGCGGCGCAGCGGGCTCGGCCACCGGCAGCGACGCCGGATCCGGCCGCACGATCATGTTCGCCAGAAACTCGCGCCGCTCGAGCAGCGGCTCGCCGTCCTCGATCGGCCGGCCCCACTTCACCTGCGGCGCGACCCGCTGCGCGGCGTCGATCACCACGTTGCAGAAGACCGGGCCGTCGGCATCGAGCACCTGGCGGATGCTCGCGTGCAGGTCGCGGTTGCGCGCGATCGTCACCACGGGGTAGCCGTAGGCGGCGGCGAGGCGCTCGAAGTCGGGGAAGGCGAGACCGCCCTCGACCGTCGAGGCGAGGTAGTCGGAGCCGAGCCACTGGTCCTGCGTCTGCCGGATCATCGAGTAGCCGCCGTTGTTCAGCAGGAAGATGCGCACCGGCAGACGATGGCGGAGCACGGTGGCCAGCTCCTGCAGGTTCATCTGCAAGCTGCCATCCCCCGTCACGCACGTGACCGGCCGGCCGCCGAGCGCGAGACTCGCGCCGATGCTGGCAGGCAGGGCCCAGCCCATGGCCGTGTTGTTGAAGTCGTGCAGCAGGCGTTGGCCCGGCTTCGGCGCGAACGCCTGACAGGTCCAGGCGACGGCGCAGCCGGTGTCGACGACGATCGTGTCGCCCTCGGCCGACGCCGCGGCGAGGGCCTGCACGAAGGCGTACGGGTTGACGCCGTCCTCGGCCCAATACGCCGGCGGACAGATCGGATGGCGCGCGGCCCATCCGGCGACGCGCGCGAGCCAGGTGGCGCGGGAGCGTCGAGGCGCCGCGGCTGCCTGAACGGCCAGCTCGGCGAGGAAGTCCCCGGCGTCCGCGGCGATGCGCAGCGTCGGGGGCGTGAGCGCGTCGAGCTTCGCCAGCTCGTGCGGGTCGATGTCGACCACCACCTTCGCCGCCTCGCGGGCGAACGAGGCGAGGCCGCCGGTGGCGCGCGTGTCGAGCCGGGCACCGATCGCCACCACGAGGTCGGCGTTCTGCACGGTGAAGTTGCCGGCCCGCGTGCCGTGCGTGCCGAAGGCGCCGACGGCGAGCGGGTGGTTCGCGGGCAGGAGGTCGAGCGCCGCCCAGGTCCGCAGCACGGGAATGCCGAGGGCCTCGACGACGTCGCGCGCCAGCGCCTCCGCGGCGGCGAGCCGCACGCCCCAGCCGAGGATCAGCACCGGACGCTCGGCGCGGGCGACGAGGCGCAGCGTCTCGGCCACCTGCTCGCGCAGCTCCCGCGATCGGGCCGGCGCCGCGGCCTCGGGCGCGAAGCCGCCGAGCGCGTCCGGATCGATCTCCGCCCGCTGCAGGTCGTCGGGGATGTCGAGCAGCACCGGGCCCGGGCGGCCCGTGGTCGCCAGGTGGTGCGCCTTCTCCAGCTCGTAGCGGATGGCCGCGGCCTCCTCGAGCTGCACGGCGTACTTGGTGACCGGGCGGAACATGGCGACCACGTCGGTCTCCTGAAAACCCAACTGGCGCACGCCGGAGCCGCGCCGCAGCCGGAACGTCGAGACCTGGCCGGTGACGTAGATGACTGGCACGGAGTCGTAGTACGCGCCGCAGGCGCCGGTGATCATGTTGGTTGCGCCCGGCCCGCTGGTGGCGATCGCCGCGCCGAGCCCCGTGATCCGCGCGTAGGCGTCCGCCGCCATCGCGCCGGCCTGCTCGTGCTGCGGGCACACGTAGGTGATGCCGGGCGTCCGGGCGATGGCGTGGATCAAGTGGAGCGACGCGCCGCCGGAGACCGCGAACACGTGCTCGACGCCGCGCGCGGCGAGAAAGCGGGCGACGTAGTCGGCGACCGTCATCTCACGCCGTCTCCCCGGCCCACGGCATGCGGGCGCGGCGGCTGACGAACAGCGTGCCGTCGCGATAGCTGGTCGGCATGTCGTCGAGCCCGTGCACGCGGGCCCAGCCGTTCTTCTGCGCGAAGAGATGGACGCCGAGCGCGCCGAAATGGGCGTGCAGTGCGGCGGCGTTCTCCGCGCTTCCTACCTCCACGAGGGCGTCCGTGTGGTCCCAGGCCTGGGTGGGGGCGGCGCGGAGGATCTCGGCCTCGTGCCCTTCCGCGTCGAGCTTGACGAGGTCGGCCCACGCGACCAGCGGTGCGATGCCCTCCACCGGGACGTCGAACGTCTCGAGCGCGCCGTACGGAGCGGCCTTCGATCCCGCCAGGTGGCTGCCGGTGGTGTTGCCGAGCACGCGCACGAACGGGAGCGTGCCGTCGCGGCTCGACACGGCCGCGTTGACCGCACGCACGTTCGTGCAGCGGTTCAGCCGGAGGTTGCGTTCGAGCAGCGCGAAGTGCACCGGATCGGGCTCGAAGGCCCGAACTTCGAAGCCGCAGCGGTCGAGCAGGATCGCGTGCAGGCCGAGGTTCGCGCCGATGTCGAGGACCCGACGGTAGCGCTGCCGGTTTGTCCAGTAGAAGGCGAACAGGATCAGCTCGTCGAGATCGAAGAGGTCGAGCGAGGAGACCGCTCCCATCGGGTGGTGCGGGAAGGCGAGGTCCCCGAACGGCCCGAGCCGTCCCATCGCGGACTCCGTGGCGAACAGGCTCTCGATCTCCCGGCGCGCGACCTGCTTCAACAGGTGGTAGAGCTCCGAGCCTGGCGCATGCCGCTCGGGCATCGCCGGCAGGAGGCGGAGGATCTCGCCGAGGAGGCCGTCCGCCAAACCGGTTCCGGATACGCTGGTGGTGCTAAGGCTGGTAGACATACTCGAGGGGCTCCCGTCGGATCTGATCCCAGTTCGTCTCGACCCAGCGCACGACCTCGGCGAGACCCTCGTCGATCGAGACCCGCGGCGCCCAGCCGAGGTCGCGTCGGGCGCGGGTCGAGTCGATGACGTAGGCCGCGTCCTGGCCCCGGCGCTCCTCGACCGGGACCGTGGCCTTCTCGAACGGCCGGCCGAGCATCTCGCAGAGTCGCCGGACGACGTCGCGGACTGCGTACCCGCGGTCGGGCGAGAGGTGGTAGATCGTGCCCGGCTCGCCGTGCTCCATCGCCGCCAACTCGCCGCGTGAGACGTCGCGGATGTGGACGTAGGACTTGACCGCGATGCCACCGCCGTGGAGCGGCACCGTGCGTCCGGTCTTCAGGTAGATCGCCGTGCGCGGGATGATCTTGAAGAGCTGCTGGCGCGCGCCGTAGACGTTGGTCGAGCGGATCATCACCAGCGGAAAGCCGAAGTGCCGCGCCAGGGTGAAGAGGAACAGGTCGCCAGCGGCCTTGGAGGCGGCGTACGGCGTGCTCGGGTTGACCGGCGCGTCCTCGGTCACGGTGCCCTCGCAGGTCCCGTAAACCTCCGGCGACGAGATGTGGACGTAGCGCCTGAGCCAGGGGCGGTCCTTGAGCGCGTCGGTGAGCCGTGCCACCGCCACGGCGTTGGTCTGGAACCACTGGCCCGGGTCCTCCCAGCTCGGTGCGACCTCGCTCTGCGCGGCGAAGTTGACCACCGCCTCGGGCGCGAAGGTGTCGAGCGCCGCCAGGATGCGCGGGAGGTCGTGGTTCAGGTCGAGCTGCTCGAACCGAAACCGCGCGCCGCCGTGGCGCCGGTAGGGTAGGAACAGCGCCGACTTCTCGGGCGACCGGCTGATGCCGAGCACCGCACGGCACGGATCCTCGAGCAGCAGGTCGACGAAGTCGCTGCCGGAGAAGGAATTGCTGCCGATGACCGCGATCCGCTGCATCGTGCTCCTCTAGAAGGGCCCCGCGAACGAGGCGTCGGGGACGTCCGCCCGCGCTGCGGGTGCGTCGGCCGCATCCAGGCGGCGGCCGAGCACCGCCGCCGCGGCGCCGCGATCTCGGCGGCGCCGGGATAGTAGTGGCGGGAGAGCGCGGGGCTGGTCGGCGCCGGGCAGTCCGGCGGGCCGACGCGCCGGGCGCGCTGCGCAGCGCGCCGAACCCGTCCTCGACCAAGCGGGCCACGATCTCGGCGCCGAAGCCGCCGGTCACCGGGTCGATGTCCGCGACCACCACTCGGCCCGTCCGACGCACCGAGCGCAGGATGCCGTCGTGATCGAGCGGCCGCAGCGTGCGCACGTCGACGACCTCCGCCTCGATGCCGTGGTCGGCGAGCCGCGCCGCCGCGCGCAGCGCCTCGACGGTCATGTACGAGGTCGCGACGATCGTGACGTCGGACCCCTCGCGCGCGATCCGCACCGGCCCGATGGGGACCGTGTAGCGCTCCGCCGGGACGGGGCCGAAGACCCCGTGCAGCCAGCGGTGCTCGAGGTAGACGACCGGGTTGTCGTCCTCCACCGCCGCGACGAGGAGCCCTTTGGCGTCGCGCGGCGTGGCCGGCGCGACGACCTTGAGACCCGGGAAATGCGCGAACACCGCCGCCAGGCTCTGCGAGTGCTGCGGCCCCTGGCCCCAGCCGCGCCCGACGACGAGCCGCACGACGAGCGGCACGCGTGCGCGGCCGCCGAACATGTAGTGCCACTTGGCGGCGTTGTTGAAGAGCTGGTCGAAGCCGAGCAGCGCGAAGTCGACGCGCTGGTGGGTGAGAATCGGGCGCCGGCCGACCAGCGCGGAGCCGATCGCGATCCCGGTCATCGCGTTCTCGGACGTCGGCATGTCCATCACTCGGCGGCTGCCGTATTTCGCCGCGAGGCCGGCGGTCGTGCCGAAGACACCCTTGGGATCGGGGACCCCGAGCCCGAGTACGTAGACGCGCGGGTCGCTCGCCAGGCACTGGTCGGTGGCCTCGAGCACGGCCTCGGCGAAGCGCAGCGCCCGCGTCACGACGCCGCCTCGGCGTAGACGCCGTGCAGGAGCCGATCGGGCGCCGGGAAGGGGCTTGCCTGCGCGTAGGCGAACGCCTCGTCGATCTCGCGCCGGATCGCCGCGCGCATGCGCACGACGTCGGCGTCGCGCAGGATCCGCTGGCGCCGGAGGCGACGCTCGTACGTTTCGATCGGGCACCGCGCACGCCAGGCGTGAAACTCCGCCTCGGTGCGGTAGCCGAGATCGTTGTCGTAGCCGGGCCCGCAGTGCTCGCGCCAGCGGTAGGTCGCGAGCTCGAGGTACGTGGGGCCGCGCCCCTCGCGCGCGCGGCGCACGGCCTCGGTGGCGAGCGCGTACACGGCTTCGACGTCGTTCCCGTCCCCGGTGAAGGCCGGGATGCCGTGCGCGGCGGCGATGGCGCCGCGATCGCGCGCCGGTGCCTGGCGGACGGCGAGCGGGGAGTAGACCGAGTAAAGGTTGTTCTCGCAGACGAAGACGACCGGGAGCGCATGCAGCGCCGCGACGTTGAGGCTCTCGGCGAAGACGCCTTCTTCGGTCGCGCCCTCGCCGAAGAACACCGCGGTCACGCGCGGCTCGTCGGCGAGCCACGTCCCGAACGCCGCGCCCACGGCGACGGGCAGGCTGCCGCCGACGATCGGCGTCGAGAAGAGCATGCCGGCGCCGAGGTCGATCAGGTGCATCGAGCCGCCCTTGCCCGCAGAGCAGCCGGTCGCCTTGCCGTAGATCTCGGCGAGCATCGCCCGCAGGTCCCCGCCCTTGGCGAGGTAGTGCGCGTGGGCGCGGTGCGTGCTCAGCACGTAGTCCTGCGCTTCGAGCGCGGCCGCGACGCCGACGGCCGGCGCTTCCTGGCCGATGCTCAGGTGCACCGGGCAGCGCATCTCCTGCTCGCCGTAGCGCGCGGCGATCTCTTCCTCGACGAGGCGGATGCGCAGCATCTCGGCGAAGAGCCGGCGCGCGAGTGCCGCCGGGACGCGGGAATCGTCTAGCGCAGCCCGCATGCCTGCATGCGCCGGATGTTGTAGTAGCGGTCGTCGGTGAGCGCGTCGGGCACGCGGCGGGCGTGAAACGCCGCCGCGAGGTCGCGCACCGCGTCCTCGACCGTCCGCCGGGGCACGAAGCCGAGCGCGTCGCGGATGCGGGCGGAGGAGATGCGGTAGGAGCGGTGGTCGTCCGTCGGCGTCGTCTCGATGGTGACCTCGGGCCCGAGGACCTCGCGCACGAGGTCGGCGATCTCGCGCACCCTGAGGTTCTGGTAGCCGGCGTTGAACACGCGCCCGTCGACGGCCGCGTCCGGCCACTCGAGCGCGCGGACGTAGAGGTCGGTCACGTCTTCGATGTGGATGTTCGGCCGCGTCTGGTCGCCGCCGAAGACCGTGATCCGCCCGCGGTGAAAGGCCTGCGTCGTCAGGATGTTCACGCTCAGGTCGAGCCGCAGCCGCGGCGAGTAGCCGCACACCGTGGCGGGCCGGAAGATCACCGCCGTGAAGCCCGGCGCGCGCTTGGCGAGGAGGATGTCCTCGCAGAGCGCCTTGTAGCGCGAGTAGTCCGTCAGCGGCTCGAGGGGCAGGTCCTCGGTGACCTCGGCCTCGGCCTTGACGCCGTAGACGCTGGACGAGGACGCGTAGACGAAGCGGCGCACGCCGCGGTCGCGGCAGACGTCGACCAGCGCGGGAAACGCGTCGAAGTTGATCGAGCGGCCGAGCGTGGGGTTCAGCTCGAAGCTCGGGTCGTTCGAGATGCAGGCGAGATGGATCACCGCGTCGCAGCCGGGCACGACGCGCTCGAGCAGCGCGCGGTCGCGGATGTCGCCCTTCACCTGCACGAGGCCCGGGTGGTCGCGGACCGCGTCCAGGACGTCGTCGCCGTACAGGTAGAGGTCGAGCACCCGCACGCGGTGCCCGGCGGCCAGCAGCTTCGGCACGAGCACGGCGCCGACGTAGCCGGCGCCGCCCGTCACGAGGACGTCGCGTGTCATCGCAGGATCGCCTCGATGCTCTTGAGGAGGCTCACGCGCTGGACGGGGGCGCGGTTGCCGACCGTCGCCACCGCATGGGCGCCGACCATGTTGGCGAGGAACCCGATGACGTCGGGCGGGAGATCGCGCGCGGCGCAGAGCGCCGTGAGCGCCAGCACCGCGTCGCCGGCACCGGTGCGGTCCACGATGCGCGTGGCGAACGACGGACACTCGAAGAACTCGCCGCCGCGCTGGTGGAGCAGCGTGCCGCGCTTGCCGCGGGTGACCATGACCGAGCGGCAGTCGAGCTGCTCGGCGAGGCCCGCCACCATCGGCTGGAGCGCCGCGGAGCGGCTGCGCTGGTCGAGCCGCAGCTCGCCCTCGTGGATGCAGACGTAGTCGGCGCGCCGGTACTTCGAGATCGTGTGGAAGCCGATGTTCGCCGCGTTGATCTGCGTGTTGACGGCGAGGAACCGGCTCTGGTCGCAGAGCAGCGCGGTCGCGCCGGCGTCGAGCAGGCCGTGACCGAAGTCTGCGGCCAGGACGACGTCCGCGTCCGGGAGCTGCGCGTGCAGGGCCGCGCCGACGGCATCGGCCTCGCGCGGGGCGAGCGGCTCGTCGTCCAGCTCGTAGATCTCGAGCAGCTTGGTCACCATGTACTTCTCGACGAAGCGCCGCTTTACGATCGTGGGCGCGTCGGGCTTCAGCACGAACGTCGGCCGGACCGCGGGCCGCAGGTGGCTGCGGACGAAGTCTTCGCGCGTGTTCTGGGCCCCGAGGTACGTGACCAGCCGGACGTCGTCGCAGAAGTCGGCGATGTGGTTGGCGATCGCGAGCGCGCCGCCTGCGTGCAGCTCGCTGTTGAGGTACCGCATCGCGAGGATGGGCTCCTTCGCCGACTTGCCGAGCGCGTCGCAGTACACGTACTCGTCGAGAATGGCCTCGCCCACGACGACGACGCGCAGCCCGCGCAGGCCGTCGATCCAGCCACGGATCGCGTCGGCGGAATACCGCCGGCGGAAGTCTTCGAGGTACGTGGCCGCGCGTGCCGAGACCCCGGGCAGGTGCCGGTTCAGCAGGTGCGACGAGCTGTAGACGACGTCGTTCGTGAAGCGGACCTGCCCGCCGACGCGCCGGGCGGCCTCGGTCTCGTCGGTGATCCCGCCGGTGATGTCGTTGGCCGCCACCTCGTAGTCCGAGCCCTTCACGTACACGTCGGGCTTGAGCAGGAGGATGGCCTCCACCGCGAGCGGCCAGCGGTTGACCGCCACGTAGTCGACGACGCCGAGCGCGGCGACGGCCTCGGCGCGCACCTCCTGCGGGAACGCGGGACGGTGCGGGCCCTTGTTCACGTGCTCGTCCGGCGTGAGCGTGACGACGAGCACGTCGCCCATGCGCTTGGCCTGCTCGAAGTGGCGGATGTGACCGAGGTGGAGGAGGTCGAAGACGCCGTGCGAGTGGACGATCCGCTTGCCGGACGCGCGCAGCGTGCGCAGCGTGCACGCGAGATCGTCCAGGTCGCGGATCTTGAGGCTCGGGGTCACCGGCGTGCCGAGCGCGGCGGCCGGCGCGCCCGTCAGTGCAGGCTCGGGGATGACGGCCGCAGGAACGTGAACCAGTCCTGCGTCGCCTTCGCGATTGACTCGGGGGTCCATACGGGGGCCTCTCGCCAGTAGTCGATGTTGTCGAGCATGGTGTGGACGCCTGCCTCGAACGAGGTTCGCGGGCGCCAGCCGAGCCGTTGCGCGATCCGGGTCGTGTCGGCGTGCGTGCATGCGGGCTCGCCGGGGCGCACGGGCAGGTGCGTGACCTCGCCGCCGCCGAGCAGCGCGATCAGCCGGTTGACGCTGTGGGGCGTCCCGGAGCCGACGTTGAGCACCTCGCCGGTCACGTCCGAGGCCGCCGCCGCGACCAGGGCGTCGACGACGTCGGTCACGAAGGTGAAGTCGCGCGTCTGGGTGCCGTCGCCGACGACGGTGAACGGCCGGCCCGCGAGCTTCTGGGCGAGGAACACGCCGAACACCGCGCCGTACGTCCCCGACGTGCGGGCGCGGGGCCCGAACACGTTGAAGAACCGCAGCGAGACCGCGGGCAGGCCGTACACCTGGGCCCAGTGGAGGACGATCTCCTCGCCGAGGCGCTTGGTGAGCGCGTACGGATACTGCGGGCGGATCGCCGCGCTCTCGGGGGTCGGGTAGACGTCGGGAATGCCGTAGCAGGACGACGAGGCCGCGTAGACGAAGCGGCGGACGCCGGCCTTGCGCGCGGCCTCGACGACGCTGGCCGTGCCGTCGACGTTGGCGCGGTGATAGGCGAGCGGCCGCTCCACCGAGGGAACGATGTCCGCGAGCGCCGCGAGGTGGAAGACCCACTCCGCTCCGGCGACGAGCGGCACCACGCGCGCGTGCTCGGCGACGTCGACCGTGTGGACGGCGAGCGCGGCATGGCGGCGCAGCGCTGCGAGGTTCGCCTCGCGGCCGGTCGAGAAGTCGTCGAGGACGGTGACGTGGCAGCCGTCGCCGAGCAGGCGCTCGACGAGGTGGCTGCCGATGAACCCGGCGCCGCCCGTCACCACCACGCGGCGCGGGTGGCTCACGGACGCTCCGGGGCCGCGTGCAGCGGCGTCACGCGCGGCGGGGCTCCGAGCGGCAGCGCGGCGACCTCGTGGTCGCGAATGGCGCAGTAGACCAAGTGGAGGGCGACGAGGTGCATGTCCTCGATGTGCTGCATGTCGTCGCTCGGGACCGCGAGGCAGTGATCGACGAGGCCGGGCAGCGCGCCGCCGGGACGGCCCGTGAGGCCGATCGTGATCGCACCGCGTTCGCGCGCGAGGCGGAGCGCGTTCAGGACGTTCGGGGAGTTGCCGCTGCCGGAGATGCCGATCACGACGTCGTCCGCGCCGCAAAAATTGCGCAGCTGCTCGGCGAAGGCGTGCTCGTAGGCGGTGTCGTTCGCCCATGCGGTGAGCAGCGGGACGTTGTCGGTGAGGGCGAGCACCTTGAAGCGGCGCGAAAAGCCCGCCGCCCCGCCCTTGCCGAGATCGTTCGCGAAGTGCGACGCGGTGGCCGCGCTGCCGCCGTTGCCGAGCACGAGGATGAGCCGGCCGTCGTCCCGGGCGCGCAGGAGGACCTCGACGACCCGGGCCACGGCAGGGAGCGGCAGCGCCCGCGCGAGCGCGGCGGTGCGCTCGGCATAGCGCGCGAGGTAGGCCGTCAGCGGTGCGGCCGGCGGGGTCGCGCGGGAAGCCCTGGGCACGTCGGGCGAGGGGTTCCAAGGTTCGTGCCACGGTGGCGTCTGCGGGCGAACCGCGTCGCCTGGGGCCGCACCGGGATCGCCGAGGCGACGGGTCGCCGGCATTGACTGCCCGTGTCGGCAAACCTGGCGCCCCCGCCGGGAGGACCGGGCCGCGGGGCGGCGCCTGCGGGTGCGGGGTTGGCGAGGCGGTTGCATGGTGAGCCCCTGGATGCGGGCCGTGATCGTCTCCGCCTCGAGCGACATCGGGGTCGCGCTCGGCCGGCGCTGGTGCGCCGCCGGGCACGTCGTGGTCGGGACGTACCGGACGCGGGCGCCCGCGGTGACCGAGCTCGAGGCCGCGGGCGCGTCGCTCGTGCCGTGCGACCTCGCGGACCCGGAGTCGGTGCGGCGCGCCGGCGCGGCGCTGCGTGCCCTCTGCCCCGAGTGGGACGTGCTCGTCGTCGCGGGGGGGACGCTCGACCCGGTGGAGGCCTTCGCCGACTGTGACGTCGAGGCATGGGCGGCCGCGGTGGACGTGAACTTCACGAGCCAGATGCGGGTCGTCCACGCGCTGCTGCCGGTCCGTCGGGTGGGCGCCGTGCCCGGGCCGCTCGTGCTCTTCTTCGCCGGCGGCGGCGCCAATGACGCGCCGGTCGGCTCGTCGGCGTACACGGTGGCGAAGATCGCGCTCACGAAGATGTGCGAGTTGCTCGCCGCGGAGGTGGCGGACACGCGGTTCGTCATCCTGGGTCCCGGATGGGTGCGAACGAAGATCCACGACGCGATCCTCCGCGCCGGGACGCGCGCCGGCGCGCGCTACGAGCGGACGCGGGAGAAGCTCGCGAGCCACGACTGCACGCCGATGGCCGACGTGCTCGACTGTTGCGACTGGTTGGTCGGCGCCGCGCCCGAGGTGGTGACCGGCCGCAACTTCAGCGTCGCGCACGATCGCTGGGGCAGCGTGGCGCTGGCCGACCTGCTGCGCGGGGATGCCCATCTCTACAAGTTGCGGCGGGCGGGCAATGCGTGCCTGCCCCGGGAGGAGTGAAGAGGGGCCATGGGGCAGGAGATCGACCTGCTGGACCGCTACCCGCGCTCGCCGCGACCGATCGACGAGCGCGGCGCGTGCATCACCGCGGAGCATCGTGCCGTCGCGCGGCGGTTCGACCGCGAGTTCTTCGACGGCGATCGTCTCTACGGCTACGGCGGGTACCACTACCATCCGCGGTTCTGGACCGAGACCGTGCGCCGCTTCCGCGATCACTACGACCTGTCGCCCGACGCCGCGGTGCTCGACGTCGGCTGCGGCAAGGGGTTCCTGCTGCACGACTTCCGCCAGGCCATGCCACGCATGACGGTCCGCGGCGTCGACATCTCGTCGTACGCGGCGGCACACGCGATCGAGGACGTGCGCCCCTTCGTCGTCGTGGGCGACGCCAAGGCACTGCCGTACCCGGATGGCGCGTTCGACCTGGTGGTGTCGATCAACGCCGTGCACAACCTGGCGCCCGCGGAGTGCGTGCAGGCGCTGCGCGAGATCCAGCGCGTGACGCGCCGGCACGCGTTCGTCACCGTCGACGCCTGGCGGACCGACGCCGAGCGCGAGCGCCTCCTCAAGTGGAACCTGACGGCGCTCACGTACGGGCCCGTCGACGAGTGGCGCCAGCGGTTCGACGAGGCGGGCTACGCGGGCGACTACTACTGGTTCATCGCCGAGTAGCGGCGGCGGGATGGCCCCGTGATCACCGACGCTGCCGTCCTCTTCGCGCCGCCCGAGCCGCCGCGGATCGTGCGGCTCGCGATCCCGGCGCTGCGCGCGGGTCAGGTCCTGGTCGACGTGGCCTACAGCGGGGTCTGTCACAGCCAGATCCTCGAGGTGCGCGGGCGGCGCGGCCCGGATCGCTTCCTGCCGCACACGCTCGGACACGAAGGCGCCGGCACGGTGGTCGCGGTGGGGGCGCGGGTGCGCAAGGTGCGTCCCGGCGATCGGGTGGTGATCTCGTGGATCCGGGGCCGCGGCGCCGACGTCGCTTCGACCGTGTACGCGGGTCCCGACGGCCCGGTGAACTCCGGGGCGGTGAGCACGTTCATGCGCCGCACCGTGACCTGCGAGAGCTGCGTGACGCCGGTGCCGGCGGCGATGCCGCTGCGCGAGGCGGCGCTCCTCGGCTGCGCCGTCCCCACCGGCGCCGGCATCGTCCGCAACCTCGCGCGGGTGAAGCCGGGACGCAGCGTCGCCGTGTTCGGGGTGGGCGGCATCGGGCTCAGCGCGGTGCTGGCCGCACGCCTCGCGCGCGCCCATCCGATCGTCGCGGTCGACGTGGTCGCGCACAAGCTCGCACACGCGCGGGCGGCGGGCGCCACACACGTGGTCGATGCCCGCGCCGAGGACGCGGTGGCGGCGATCGCGGCCCTCACCGGCGGCGCGGGGGTCGACTACGCGATCGAGGCCGCGGGCCGCCGCGAGACGATGGAGGCGGCAATCGCGGCCGTGCGCACGGGCGGCGGACTGTGCGTGCTCGCCGGCAACCTGCCGCACGGCGAGCGCATCAGCCTCGACCCGTTCGACCTGATCCGCGGCAAGCGGGTGATCGGGACGTGGGGCGGCGAGACGCGTCCGGATCGCGACGTGCCGCGCTACGCCGAGGCCTACCTGCGCGGCGAGCTCGACCTGGCCGGCCTGATCACGCACGAGTATCCGCTCGACGGCATCGCGCGCGCGATCGAGGACCTCGAAGCGGGGCGCGTGGCGCGGGCGCTCGTCGACCTCGCGCGGTAGCGCGCCGGCGCGGCCTCGCCGGCGGCGCTCAGGTCGTCTCCGACGGATCCGGCTCGTTGCCGACGCGGAAGTGGTGGAGCGTCTCCGCGGCGCCGGCCGTGTCGGGGAGCACGAGCTTCGTGCTGCACCCGGCCAGATGCCCTCGCAGCTCTGCCAGCTCCCCGTCGCCGATGCGCGCGAACGCGGCGACTGCCTGGCCGCAGTGCAGGCACGAGGCAGTGAATCGGGACGCCATCGCCGCTGGCTAGCATGCCGTCGCGCTCCTCGCCATGCCGACCACGGGCCGCTCCGCCTCCCGCTCTGCAGTGAGTCGGTCGCCCCAGCCGCCCTGCCATGAGTCACCCGTGAGGGGGCGGGGGGTGGTCCGTGGCGTCGCGCTCGCCGCCGGCTGGGCCGCCTGCGAAGTTGACCTGGCTGGGCTCGGGCGATTGAAGGGGACGGATCGTGGCGCCGCTGAGCTTCCGAACGGGCGTGTGGGCGGTCCTCGTCGAGGACAGGCCGCTCATCGGCCCGGCGGCTGCCGGGCGGCGCACGGGCGCAACGAAGGCCGAGACGGCGTGACGCGCGGCGCAGCGCCCCGCCACGATGGCATGTTCCACGGCTGGTGGATCGTCGTCGTCGCCTTCCTCTGCTTCGCGGTGAACACCGGCCTCATCTTCTACGCCTGGAGCGTGTTCCTCGTGCCACTCGCCGCCACGTTCGGCAGTCGCGTCTGGGTGTCCGGTGCGTACGCGGCCATGCAGGTCGCGTCCGCGGTGTGGGGACTTCGAGTCGGTCGCGTCGTCGATCGCCGCGGCGCGCGGCCGGTGCTGCTGCTGGGCACCGTCGTGCTCGCGCTCGGGTTCCTCGGGATGTCGCGGGTGCAGACGCTGCCGATGCTCTACCTCGCGATGGCGGGACCGGTGGCGCTCGGTTCGACCTGCATCGCCGCGCTTCCCAACAACGCGGCGGTGGCGCGCTGGTTCGTGCGGCGACGTGGCCGCGCGCTCGGCATCTCGACGGCGGGCATCTCGGCGGGCGGGATCGTCTTCGCGCCGCTGGCGCAGTACCTGAACGCGACGTGGGGTTGGCGACCCGCGTACGCGATCCTCGCCGGCGTCGTCCTCGTGCTCCTCGTGCCGCCGGTCCTCGCCTTCAGCGTCCGCGATCCCGAGGACCTGGGTCTTCTCCCCGACGGCGAGCCGCCGGTCGAGCCCGGCGCGCGCAGCCCGGCGGCCGACCTGCTGGCGTTCGAGCTCGCGCGCTCCGTTCGGCCCGACGTCGCCGTCCGGCAAGCGAGCTTCTGGCTGCTCGCGCTCGCGTTCGGTCTCACGATGGCCGGCCTCTCGACCGTGCTCCTCTTCCAGGTGCAGTTCTTGATCGACCGCGGGATGCCGGCGCAGCACGCCGCGTGGGTGCTCGGCGCGACCGCCGCGATGGGCGTGGTCGGCAAGCTCGGGTTCGGCGCGCTGCTCGACCGCTTCGACCAACGTCGCGTCGCCGCGGTGTGCTTCTGCCTGCAGGCGGCGGGCGTGGCGCTGCTCTGGGTGTCGCAGCACCCGTTCGTGCTCGCGGCCTACGTCGTCCTCTACGGCTACGCGATGGGCGGCAACGCGACGCTGCTCGCGAGCCTCGTCGGCGTGACGTTCGGCCGGCTCCACTATGGCGCGATCACGGGTCGCATCACGCCGTTCGTGGTGCTCGCGCAGGCGGTGGGCGTGCCCGCCGCGGGCTGGGCCCGTGATCGTACCGGCTCCTACGGGCCCGCGCTCACCGTCGTCGTGCTGGGGGCGCTCGTCGCGGCCGGCATCGTGCTGCGGGTCCGGCTGCCGCCCTTGCGGCCGGCGCGGGGTTCGCATACCTAGCCCGGCGTGCGAGGGCTCGTCATCCGCTGGCTCGTGAGCGCCGCGGCGCTCTACCTGACGAGCCTGGTCGTGAAGGGCGTCGAGGTCCAGAGCCTGGGGGCGCTGCTGTTCGCGGCGGCGACGATCGGCATCCTGAACGCCGTCCTCCGGCCGCTGCTGCTGCTCCTCACGCTGCCCATCAACCTGCTCACGCTCGGTCTCTTCACGCTCGTGATCAACGCCGGCATGCTCAAGCTCGCCTCCGACGTCGTGCGCGGCTTCGAGGTGCGCGGCTTCTGGGCCGCACTCGGGGGCTGGCTCGTTCTGTCGCTCTTCACCTTCCTCATCAACCTGCTGATCGGCGAGCACGGCGAGCTCGAGGTCGTGCGCATTCGCCAGATCTTCTGGCTGGACTGAGATGCGCTACGAGTACACCCCCGAGCAGCGCCGGTGGCGCGACGAGGTGCGCGCGTTCGTGCGGCGGAACGTCACGGAGCCGCTGCGCGCCGAGATGCGCCAGGCCGGCAACGAGGGCGACGGGCCGCTCGCGCAGGAGTTCCACCGCAAGCTCTTCGACAAGGGCTGGTGGGGCGTGGCCTGGCCGAAGGAGTACGGCGGCCTCGGGCTCAACGCCGTCGAACAGTACATCTTCGTCGACGAGATGACGGCGGCGGGCGCCCCGGCGATGCGGCTCGCGATCACGTCGGTGGCGCCGACGATCATGCGCACGGGCACCCAGGAGCAGAAGCAGTACTGGCTGCCGCGCATCCTGCGCGGCGGCGTCGACTTCGCGGTCGCCTACTCGGAGCCCAACGCCGGCACCGACCTCGCCGCGCTCACCACCAAGGCCGAGCTGGTCGGCGATGCGTGGGTGCTCAACGGCCAGAAGATCTGGAACACGGGCGCCCACACCGCGTCGCACAACTGGGTCGCGGTGCGCACCGAGCCCGAGGCGCCGAAGCACCGCGGCATCTCGATGCTGATCGTCCCGATGGACGCCCCGGGCGTGACGGTGCAGGCCATCTACACGATGTCGAACATCCGCACGAACCTCGTCTTCTTCGAGGACGTGCGGCTGCCGAAGGACCACCTCGTCGGTGAGCGCGGCATGGGCTTCTACTACGCGATGATGGCGCTCGACTTCGAGCGCATCATGCTCGGGTCGGTCGGGATGATCGCGCGCCTGCTCGAGGAGCTGAAGGCCTTCGTGCGCCGGCACACGCGCGATGGCCGGCCGCTCGGCACGATCCCCTGGGTGCGCCGCGCGATGGCCGACCTCGAGGTCCGCGTCGAGGTCGGGCGGCAGCTCGGGCTGCTCAACGCCTGGCTCATCGACCAGGGCGAGGTGCCGACCAAAGAGGGCTCGATCGCCAAGGTCTACATCACGGAGCTGAACGCCCACCTCGCCACCGTCGGCCTCGAGGTCTGCGGGCTCGCGGGACAGCTCGAGGCGACCGACCCCGACGCGCCGCTGCACGGCCGCCTCCAGTGGCTCTACACGATCGCGCCGATGCAGCGCTTCGGCGGCGGTACGAACGAGGTCCAGCGCATCATCATCGCCCAGCGTGGTCTGGGCCTTCCTCGGAAGTGAGCGGAGCCATGCACCTCGCACCGACGCCGGAGCAGCGGGAGATCCAAGACGGCGCGCGCCGGTTCCTCGCCGAGCAGCTCACGCGCGAACGGCGGTCGGCGTGGGACGCGACGGCGGAGGGATGCGACGCGGAGTTCTGGCGTGCAGTGGCGGGTCTCGGCTGGCTCGGGTACGGGCTCCCGCGCGCGGTCGGCGGGCAGGGCGCCTCGCTCCTCGACGTCGGGCTGCTGCTCGAGGAGGTCGGCCGCGCGGTCGGGCCGATGAGCATCTTCGCGGCGATCACGGGCGGCCTGGCGCTTGCCGCGCTCGGGAGCGCGGCGCAGCGCACGCAGTGGCTGCCCGGCGTCGCGGCGGGCGAGACGCTCGTGACACTGGCGATCGCCGAGCGCGAGGCCGCCCTCGTGCCCACCGCCTTCACGACGACGGTCAAGCGCCGCGGCAAGCAGCTCCGGCTCGCCGGCGAGAAGCGCTACGTGCTCCAGGGCGTCACCGCGGATGCCTTTCTCGTCGCGGCGCGCGATGGGCGTGGCGTCTCCGTGGTGCTCGTGCCGGCCGACGCGCCGGGCGTCTGCGTCGCGAACCACTCGGCCTTCGGCAAGGACCGCCAGAGCACGCTCAGCATGCGGGACGTCGTGCTCCCCGCGACCGCGCTGGTCGGCACGGCCGGCGCGATGTGGCCCCGGCTCGAGCAGCTGCGGCGGCGATTCGCGGCGCTGCTCTGCGCCGACCTGATCGGCGGCTGCGAGGCCGTGCTCGACATGACCGTCAAGTACATGGGCGAGCGCGAGCAGTTCGGCGTCAAGCTCGGCACCTTCCAGGCCGTGCAGCAGATGTGCGCCGTGATGGCGATCGACCTGGAGGGCGCGCGGCACCTCACGCGCCAGGCGCTCTGGCGGCTCGCCAACAGGCGCACCGCCGACCGCGAGGTCGCGATCGCGAAGGCGTGGACGGCGCGCGCGTACCGCGACATCACGCTCACCGCGCACCAGCTGCACGGCGGCGCGGGTTACGTGCTCGAGCACGAGTTGCACCGCTACACGTTGCGCGCGAAGGCGGCCGAGCTGCTCTTCGGGTCGACCGAGGACTGGATGGAGGACCTCGCCGACCAGCTCGCCCTCGCGCCGTCTGGCACGCGCTGATGGGGCGGTGTGCGGTTGCCAGCTTGCTGGTCGTGCTCGTCCCGGCGATTGTGTCGGCGCGGCCGGTCGCGCGCGGCTTCGCACAAACGACGGTCGTCGAGGGGCTGAGCGAGCCCACCGCGGCCGCGTTCGCTCCCGACGGGCGGCTCTTCGTGCTCGAGAAGAGCGGCAACGTGCGGACGTGGACGGCAGCCGAGGGGCTCGCCGAGGCGCCGGTGGCGACGCTGGCCGTCTGCACCGACTCGGAGATGGGGCTCCTCGGGCTCGCCTTCGACCCGGCGTTCGCGGCGAACGGCTTCCTCTACCTGTACGAAACGCACCCGCCGGGCGGGGATGTGGCGCGCTGTGCGGAGGGGCAGTCCGGCGGGCGCCGCAACCGCGTCGTGCGCGTGACCGTGGCGGGCGCCGCGATGGTGCCCGGGAGCCTGGCCGTGCTGGTCGACGACCTGCGCACCGACGGCGGCAACCACGACGGCGGCCAGCTTCGCATCGGCCCCGACGGCTACCTCTACGTCGGCGTCGGCGACACCGGCGAGGGCGACGGCGGCAAGCCGGGGCAGGCGACGAATCCGTACGCGCAGGACCCGACGTCGGCGAACGGGAAGATTCTCCGCGTCGCGTTCGATGGCAGCCCCGCACCGGACAACCCCTTCGCGGGCCGCGGCGGCGCGTCGGACTTCGTCTGGGCGATCGGGCTGCGCAACCCCTGGCGCTTCGCGTTCGAGCCGGCGACGGGGCTGCTCTGGGCGGGCGACGTCGGGCAGGACACGTGGGAGGAGATCGACGTCGTGCGCGCGGGCGACGACCTCGGCTGGCCGCGGTGCGAGGGGCGAGCGCCGCGCAAGCGCTGTCCGGGCGGCAGTGTCGCGCCGGTGTGGGTCTATCACCACCCGCCCGAGGGCCAGGGCGACGCGTCGGTGACCGGTGGCGTCTTCGGCGAGGGCGGGGCGCTCGGGTCGATGCTCGCGGGCAGCTACCTCTTCGGCGACTACGAGAAGAACGTGATCTGGTGGGCCCCGGTGCGCACGACCCACGACGGCTTCGCGCGCCGGCCGCGGGCGCTGGTCAAGGGCGCTGCGGGCCCGGTGGACCTGACGATCGGACCGGACGGCGCGCTGTGGTACGTCGCGTTCGGCGCCGGTGCGGTGCGACGGGTGGCGGCGGAGTAGGGCGGCGCGGAGGTCGCGTCGCACCCCCATGCACCTTGACGGACCGCGCACCGCCTCGTATCTCACGGGCTTGCGCGATTCTCGAACCGGAGGGCTGCGGATCTGCTCTGCTCGGCGCGGCGAACCGCGATGCGTCCTACTCGCGGCCCTCGTGTGGATGATCGCCGCGACGCCTGCCCGAGCCGCGATCTGGACGAGCAGCGGACCGGCGCCGGCGCACGTGTCGGGATTCGGGCTCGACCCGACCCGGCCGGACACGCTGTTCGCCGGCACGAGCGGCGGCGCGGTGTTTCGGTCGACCGACGGCGGGACCAGCTGGCAGCGCACGCCGTCCACCGGCGACGATCCCATCCAGGACATCGCCGTCGCCGGAGACGTGGTGCTCGCGTCGAGCGACTCGAGCTTCTCTAGTCCGGCGGGTGGCGTCTACCGGAGCCTCGACGGTGGGACCTCGTGGTCGTACGCGGGTGCGGCGGCGGGCCTCGCGAACGCGCTCGTCGGTCCGGTGGCGATCGACCCCGCGGCCAGCTCCACGCTGCTCGCCGGAACGAACGGCGGGCTGTTCCGCTCGGTGGACGGTGGCGGTAGCTGGGCGCCGGTGGCGGTGCCGTCGGGCCCGCAGCTGTCCGACATCCTGTTCGACCCCGCCAACCCCGGGGTCGTGTACGTCGCCACGAGCAACCAGGGCGTCTCGCGCAGCACCGACCACGGCGCCTCGTTCGCCGCCTTCAACACCGGCGCGGTGACCGACGTGAGCGGCCTCGCGCTCGCCGGCACCACGCTCTATGCGAGCGGCTTCTACGGCGCCTACAAGACCTCGACCGCTGCGGCCAGCTGGACCGACGCGTCGAACGGGTTGCCGTCGAGCCCGGAGCTGTCCGGCCTCGCGCTCGACGCCAACGGCCTGATCGCGCCCGCCGGCGCCAACGTCTACACCACCGCGACGAGCTTCATCTCCTGGACGTCGGCGGTGACGCCCGGGTTCTCGGCGTACCGGGTCGTCGTCGACGCCGCTACTCCGACGCGGCTCTTCCTCTTCGGCGGAGGGCTCGCCCGGAGCACGAACGCCGGTGCGAGCTGGGAGCGGATCGACGCGAGCATTCCGGGGCTCGGTACGTCCTTCGTCGCCGGGACCGCTTCGCGCGCGCTGCTCGTCGCGAGCGACGACGGCCTGCTGCGCAGCGACGATCTCGGTGGAACCTTCGCCGGTTCTTCGAGCGGTCTCACGTCCACGTACGTGCCGCTCGTGATCGTCGACCCGGTCGATCCCGCCAACGTCTACGCGGTGGCCGGCCTATCGCTCTTCGCGTCGACCGATGGTGGGAGTACGTGGTCGGCGGAACCGTTCGGCCTCTCCATGTACGACCCCGTCCTCGCCGTGGCGGCGAGTGATCCCGCCGTGCTGTACGGCGCGGCGTTCGGCGGCGCCATCGGCATCGTCAAACGCAGCGTCGATCACGGCCAGAGCTGGCAGCCGGTGATGGCCGGGGCGAGCTTCAACTTCCCCCGCGGGCTCGCCGTCGACCCGACGAACGCCGACGTCGCCTATCTGTCGACCGATACCCACCTCTTCGCGACCACCAACGGTGGCGCGCTCTGGGCGCCTGCGGAGACGGGGTTGTCGGCCGGCAGCACCGGGGCGATCGCCATCGACCCGGTCGAGCCGGCCACGCTGTACGTCGTCTCGGGCGGATCGGTGTGGCGGAGCGCGAACCAGGGCGGTTCATGGCAGCCGACCTCGGCGCTGCCCGGCGGGGCGCAGGCCGCCGGCCTCCTCGTCGATCCGGTGAGCCATGCGACCGTCTATGTTCCCACGGATCAGGGCGTGCTCCGCTCCACCGATGCCGGCGGCTCGTGGCAGTCCCTGTCCGACGGGCTGCCGAACCGTCACGTGCGCGGGCTCGCGCTGGATCGTGGCCATGCGGCGCTGTACGCCGCGACCGATGGTGGGCTCGCGGTGGCGCGGTTCGGTGCGTTCCTCGCCGGCACGACGCTTCCCGTGGCCAAGCGCCGGGCCACCGTGGGGATCACGTGCGGAGGCGCGGAGGCGGCGGCCTGCACCGGCACGCTCACCCTGGCGTCGGTCCCGAAAGGGAAGAAGCCGCGCAAGGCGCGCCGCCTGGGCAGCGCCACCTTCTCCGTCGGGCCCGGTGAAACGACCACGCTTCGGGTGCGACTGAAGCACGTCACCGTCCGCGCGCACCGCAGCGTCGACGCCGACGCGACCATCGTTCGTGGCGCCGAGACCTCCGCGACGCGGGTCACCCTGACGCGCCCCTGAGCGCTGCACCGGCGGCGGTGACCATCCGGCACCCGGGGTCTGGCGCCGACGCGCCGCGACATCCCGGCGCCATCCCGACCGCACATCATCAATCACATCAAGAGTGCGAGGGCGGAAATTCCTTGACGCGGAGACGTCCGACGTCTTAGACCGGCGCCGCATCGACCGGAAAGTGGGGACAGACATGACGGGACGACCTTTCGACTTCACGACCGACGCCGCGCTTCGCCCGGGAGCGGTCCTGCGGACGCTGCTGTGCGCAGCGATGGTCGGGGCCGTGGCCGCGTCGGGTGCGTCGGCGACCGTGCTCAAGGTCGACGACGACGGCGTGCAGTGCCGGACGGCGGGCTACACCACGATCCAGGCGGCCGTGGCCGCGGCAGCGCCCGGCGACTCGATCAAGATATGCCCGGGTACCTACACGGGCCAGGTGACCGTCGACAAAGCGCTCAAGATCAAAGGGCGAGCACCGAAGGTCAAGACGTGCAACACCCTCGCGGCACCGGACCCCACGCTGCACAGCATCTACGAGGCGCCCACGGCGACTGGGCTCGCCGGGATCGGGATCGACGTCTTCGCCGACAACGTCACGATCCAGGGCCTCGTCGTCACCCATGCGGGCGAGGCGGGAATCCGGACCGACTCGGCGTATGCGGCGTTCACGCTGAAGAGCAGCGTGTTCGTCGAGAACGCCAATGGCCTCTACTTCCACTCGCGCGGCGGCGCGCGGAGCCTCGTCAAGGCGAACTGCTTTCGCAAGAGCGGGTTGGCCGGCATCCGCACGCGCTACGGCCTCGCGGACGCGACGATCAGCAAGAACCTCTTCTTCGAAACCGCCGACGCGGCCGCGATCATCATCGACCAGGAGCCCGGCTCCACGAACGAGCGCCTCGACGTCAGTCACAACCAGTCCACGGGCGACTCGACCTTCGCGGTGATCCTCGGCACCGTGGACTCGGTGTTCTCGAAGAACACGGTCGACGCGACGGTCGGTACCGCGATCTTCGTCGCCGGCAACAACGTCAACCTCGCGATCACCGGGAACACGGTGACGAACGCGGGCACTCGAGCCATCCGGTTCAACACCGAGTTCTTCGGCGGCAGCGCGAGTACCGGCGTCCTGGTGTCGAAGAACACGATCGAGAAGGCCGGACTGCACGGAATCGCCGTCGACTCCGGCGCCGGCGAGTCGTCGCTGGTGGCGTCGACGATCGAGAAGAACGCCGTCATGGACAGCGGCCAGAGCGGCGCTGGCGACGGCATCCGCATCGAGGACCCGACCGCGTCGGGCGCGAACGGTGGCAACACCATCCGGCAGAACACGATCGCGGGCAGCTTCAACCACGACTGCCACGACGCCACGTCGGGTGGCGGGACCGCCGGTACGGCGAACACCTGGTCCGGCGAGACGGCGACGACCCAGAGCGTCGCGAACCTCTGCTTCGCCGGCGCGGCGAACGGGATCGCCGACTGATGAGAGGCCCCCCGGGTATCTTCGTGCCCGGGAGCAGTTCCTCCCCCGACAACCCCTGCGCCTCCGGCGCGCGCCTCGGTCTCACCGGCATCGTAACCGGCCAGTGAGCCGGCGTTCGCACCTCGGACGACCGTGCCCGGAGCGGGGGCCGCAGGACGCCGCGCGGTGGCGTCGTCCGGGCGCGGTTGCTACACCTCCCGCCGATGCGCTTCGGGCTTCACGCCGGTCCCCAGGACTGCACGATCGCCGACCTGCGCCGGCTGTGGCGGATTGCGGACACGACCGACGGAATCGACTGGTGCTCGGTCTGGGACCACCTCTACTCGGTCTCGGAGCCCGCGAATCCCGAGAAACCGGCCTTCGAGGCCGTGGCGACCATGGCGGCGCTCGCGAGCGAAACGAAGCGCGTGCGCGTGGGCTGCCTCGTCTTCTGCGTCGGCTATCGTCCGGTCGGCGTGCTCGCCAAGGCGGCGGTCACGATCGACCATCTGAGCGGCGGCCGCTGCGAGTTCGGACTCGGCGCCGGCTGGAACCCGGTCGAGTACCAGGCCTTCGGGCTCCCGTGGCGGGAGATGAAGGACCGGCTCGATCACCTGGAGGAGGCGGCCGGCGCCCTGCGGCGCCTGTTCGCGGGCGACAAGGTGACGATGGCGGGGCGCCACGTGCGCCTCGAGAACGCGTTCGCCGACCCGCGTCCGGTGCAGCCGACCCTGCCGCTGTGGATCGGTGGGCAGGGCGAGCGCCGTCTCCTCCGCATGGTCGCGCGCCACGCCGACGGCTGGAACGTGCCCTTCCTCTCGCCCGAGACGTGGACACGCAAGAACCGCATCCTCGACCAGTGGTGCGAGCGGGAGCGGCGCGACCCGCGCGCGATCCAGCGCACGGTGAACGTCGGCCTCGCGATCGGGGCCGACGCGGCGGCGGTCGGCGTGCAGGAGGCGCGCCTCGCGCAGATGTTCGGCCCGCTCGCCGACCTCGTGCGCCCGGGCATCCTGGTGGGCACGCCGGCGCAGGTGATCGACCGTGTCGGCGCGTACCGTGACGCGGGGGTCGAGCGGCTCGTCGTGGCACTGCGGGCCCCGTTCGACTGGGAGGGCCTCGACCTCTTCATCCGGGACGTGCTGCCCGCGTTCCGCTGAGCAAGGAGAACGTGATGGACGCGGTGTCTCTCGATGGCAAACGGATCGTCGTCACCGGGCCGGCCGGCCAGGTGGCCTTCCCGATCGTCCGCATGCTCGCGTCGCGCAGCGAGGTCTTCGGGCTGGCGCGGTTCTCGAACGCGGCCGATCGGCAGCGGCTCGAGGCGCTCGGCGTTCGCTGCGTCGCGGCCGACCTCGCCGGCGGGTCGCTCGCTGGTGTGCCCGAGGACGTCGACTACGTGCTGCACTTCGCGGTCGTGAAGAACCGCGACGCGAACTTCGATCGCGACGTCGCCGCCAACGCCGAGGGCGCGGGACGCCTCATGTCGCGCTGCCGGCGCGCGAAGGCGTTCCTGCACTGCTCGTCGACCGGTGTGTACGCCCCCGCCGGCCACCGCCCCCTCGCGGAGACCGACCCGCTCGGCGACAACCACGCCGCGATCATGCCGACGTACAGCCTGGCGAAGATCGCCACCGAGTCCGTCGTCCGGTTCTGTGCGCGCGAGTGGGGCATTCCGACGACGATCGCGCGGCTCAACGTCCCGTACGGGGACAATGGCGGCTGGCCGGCGATGCACCTCGAGTGGATGCTCAAAGGACGTCCGGTGCCCGTGCACACGAACGCGCCCAGCGCCTACAACCCGATCCACGAGGACGATTACGTCGCGCACGTTCCGCGCCTGCTCGCCGTGGCGAGCGTGCCGGCGACCGTCCTCAACTGGGCGGGCACCGAGACCGTGAGCATCGAGGAGTGGTGCCGCTACATGGGCGAGCTCACCGGCGTCACGCCACAGCTCCTCCAGACCGACCGCACGATCGCGAGCGTGGTCGCCGACACGACGCGCATGGTCGAGTTGGTCGGTCCGACGCGGGTCCCGTGGCGCGAGGGCATGCGCCGGCTCGTCGCGTCGCGGCACCCGGAGCGCCTGCGCGCGGGGGCCTGAGGGGCGGGCCTGCGACCCCGCGCACAGACGCCCCGACCGCGGCCGCCGCTCACGCGCCTGCGCGGCGCGTATCGGGATGGATGGTGCCGAGCAGCCAGTCGGCGATCGGCACCGTGACGTTGAAGTTCCAGTGCTGCATCAGCTCCGGCGTGTGGTGCGTGGCGTGGCAGCGACTGAGCCAGCGGATCGCCCGGCTGCGCGCGATCGGGTGGTCGCGCGGCAGGTGGTAGCTCAGGTGCAGCCACTCGTAGGCGACCACGTAGCCCATCGACGTCGCGACCCAGAGCCGCGCGACGTCGTGGGAGACGAGAGACCAGAGGGCGGCGGTGATCGGCAGCGTCGTGAGGAAGATCGCGACGATGCCGTACGAGGGGATCAGGACCAGCCGGAACTCCTGCGCCGACCGCATCGCCATGTCGTCGCGCACGAAGATGACGTGGTGCTCCGGGGTGTGGCGCCAGAACAGTGCTTCGAGCGGCCAGCTGCGCCGGTGGAGGACGTTGCGGTGAACGTGCCACTCGTTGAGGTTCACGAGCAGGAAGGCGACCGGCACCGTCAGCAGCTCCCACTGGCTCGGCCCGTCGAGGAGGTGAAGCGACGCGCCGACCATCCCGAGGCCCACCAGCGACGGGAACGCCAGGTGGACCCACGGGCTGTACCAGCGTGGCGTGCGTGCGAGGACGTCGGCCCGCAGCCGATCGCGCCGGGAGAGCGGCTGCGTGACCTCGTAGGAAGCCGTGTCCGTGCGCCGCGGGAGCATCGCGCGTATTCTAGGAGGGGTGGCGGCGGCCGACAACGGAGATTCTCGCGCGCCCCGGCGCGGTCCCGTTGCGACGGCGCCATACCTTTGGGAGAGGCATCACGTCGCCGTCGCCGCCGCGGGCGGGAAGATCGTGCCTTGACGGGGCGCCGTCCTGGCGCGACAGATGCGGACATGGACACACATCCGGACTTCTTCGCGGCGGTCGCAGCGCTGGGCGCCGTGCAGGTGCTCGACGTCGACGCGATGCGCCTCCTCTATCGGGTCGAGTGCTCGGGCGAGGACTTCTACAACGGCATCGCCGAGCGCGTCGGGGACGAGCGGGCCGCGGAGCTGCTGCGCCGCAATGCGCGGGAGGAGCGCGGCCACGCCGAGCGACTGCGCCGCGCATTGGGCGTGAAGCTCGGACGGCCTTTCGAGCCGTCGGCGGCCGAGGCCACCCGCTACCCGGTGCCGTTGCCCGACGTGATCTCCGCCGAGCTGCTGTCGCTCATCGTGCAGGGGGAGATCGATGGCGACGCCGGCTATCAGCGGTGGGCCGACCAGGAGGCGGACCCCGAGGTCCAGCGGCTGTTGCGACTCAACGGCCGCGAGGAGACCACCCACGGCGAACGGGTCCGCGAGGTGATCGCGCTCCTCGACGCCCCGCGCCGGGACCCCGCCGCGCCCCGGCAGTGACGGCGCGCGCGGCTCCATAGCGCGAGCTTGCCCGCCGGGCCGATCGGGGGGTATCGCTCGCGTATGGTCGCTCGCGTGCTCCCGGCGCTCGCCGCCGCATGTCTGCTGCTCCCGGCGTACGTGGACGCCGTCGATCCGCCTGCGGTGACGATCACGCGGCGGGGAAACCTGCTTCGCGTGGCGACGCCCGAGGCCATGGCCGACGTGCGGCTCTCGCGGTACGGCCTGCGGGTCCGCACCCGTGGCGGGCGGCTTCTCACCGCCGAGATCCCACACGGCGGTCCGTTCTGGGAGCGCGGGGAGGGTGGCGTGTTGCACGGCCTCGGGCGCGTGTGCGCGGTCGTCGAGGCCGCGGACGGGGTCACCCTGACGGTCGACACCGACGAGGGTGCGCCGGCGGTGGTGTCGCTGCGGTGGCGGACGAGCCGCACGCTCGAGGTGACGGTGGAGCCGCCGAGCCCGGAGAGCCTGGTGGCGCTCGGCGATCGGCTGCGCTCCCCGCGCCGCGAGGCGATCTACGGCCTCACCGAGCGCCTGCGCGACTCACCGCTGGTCGCCCCGGGCGTGATCGACGTTCCCACCGACGACGTCCATCCCGTGGAGGTGGGCTCGCTCGACCGCCGCGGCGAGCGCGTGGAGATGTTCGTTCGCCCCACGTTCGGGCTGTATGCGCCGTTCTTCCAGAGCTCGCGCGGCTACGGGCTCGCCGTCGATGGCACGATGGCGGGCGTGTTCGACGTCGCGCAGACGGACCCGCGCGTCGTTGCCTTTCGCTTCGAGACCGGGAACCGGGCCGAGAGCCAGCGCCTCGTGTTCTCCGTGTTCGCCGGCCCCGGCCATGCGACCATCCTCGACGAGTATACCGCGCGCACCGGGCGGCCGATCGTCCCGCCCGACTGGGCGTTCCTTCACTGGCGCTGGCGCGACGACCTGCCGGAGGGTCGCACCGGCACGGTGGACGGCGTCACCGTCCACGGCGACGTGGCCAGCGATCTCGCCGAGTACGCCGACCTCGGGCTTCCCGCCGGCGTGTGGAATTTCGACCGCCCGGTGCTCGAGGGCGAGTACGGATTCGCGCGCTTCGCCTGGAACGCGATCCAGCTTCCGAACCAGGACGCCCTCCTCGCCGCGCTCCGGCAGCGCGGCTGGCGCATCATGACCTGGAGCGGCGCGTGGATGTGCGGGGCCAATCCCGGCGACGGCGGCTACGACGCGCAGCAGCTGGGCTTCATCGCACCCGGCCCGGTCGGCGTGCCCCACTGCGCCGACGTCGGCGGCACGAGCTTCATCCTCGACGTGACGAATTCGGCCGCCCAGGCGTGGTTCCGCGACCGTGTGGCCGCGTTCGTCGCGCAGTACGCCATCGACGCGATCAAGCTCGACCGCGGCGAGGAGCACATCCCGTCTGCCGCCACCGACGTCTGGGCCGACGGGCGCACCGGACGCGAGGTCCACAACGACTACCCGACGCTGCAGGCGAAGCTGCACCACGACGCGCTGCGAGCCGTCCACCCCGACGGCGACTTCGTCCTGGTCACGCGCGCCGGGTACACCGGCACCGCGCAGTACGCGATCGTGTGGGGCGGCGACATCGCGGGGAGCGAGAGCTTCGATCCGGGCCGGGCACCGATCTGGGACTGCGCAGCGCGATCATCAGCCAGCAGCGCGCGGCCTTCATGGGTTATCCGATCTGGGGGTCGGACACCGGCGGCTACTACGAGTTCAAGGATCGCGAGGTCTTCGCCCGCTGGCTCGAGTTCAGCTGCTTCTCCGGGATCATGGAGATCGGTGGCAAGAACGCCCACGCGCCCTGGGCCATGCCGACCATCCCGCAGGACGACCCCGAGCTGACCGCGATCTACGGTGCCTACGTCCGCCTCCGGCACGCGCTCCAGCCCTACGTCGTGGCCGCGGCGGTCGACGCCGGGCGCGGCCTGCCGATCGTGCGTCCGCTGCCGTTTCTCGATCCCGCCGACCGCCGCCTGCGCGACCGGTGGGACGAGTATCTGTTCGGGCCGGACCTGCTCGTGGCCCCGGTCTGGAAATCGGGCGCGCGCGCGCGCGACGTCTACTTCCCGCGCGGCACGTGGCGCAGCTACTGGAACGCGAGCGAGGTCGTGCGCGGCCCCGCGACCCGCACGCTCTCGGTCCCGCTCGACGCGATCCCGGTCTACGTCCGCGACGGCGCCACCGTCCCACCCCCGCCGTGACGCGGCGTGAGGCACGCCCGTCCGTCCGGCGCGTACGCCGTCTGCCGCGCCGGCTCCGCCGGCCGCGGCACCCCGTTTGCGCGTGCCACCAACCGCCCCGCGCTCGGGTCAATAACTGTCCGGCCGGAACATCGCATCCGTCCCGCCGTCGACGAAGAGCACGCTGCCGCAGCAGAAGGACGCGTCGGGGCCGAGCAGGAAGCACACCGCCGTGGCGATCTGCTCGGGCGTGCCGAAGCCGCCGAGCGGAATCGGGAAGGCCCGGATCGCGTCGCCGAGGATCGGATGGTCGAGGCCGGCCTGGAGCAGCGGGGTGTCGACCGCCCCGGGCGCCACCGCGTTCAGGCGGATTCCCGCGCCCGCCCACTCGGGACCGGGCGCCTGGCGGCGCAGCCAGCGGGTGAGCGCGAGCTTCGTCCCCTCGTAGACGCCGATGCCGCCGATCTCCACCGCGACCCGGCGCGCCTCGGTCTCGTCGCCGGCGAGGCAGGCGGCGACGAGCGGGCTCTCGGCATGGGGCAGCGTGGAGGAGTTGGACGAGATCGCCACCGCCGCGGGGCGCTCACCGCGCGCGAGCGCCGGCCGGAGCCCCGCGAGGATCGCCTGCGCGCCGAAGTAGTTGACCGACGCGAGGAGCGCCTGGTCCGGGACCTGCGGCCCGACGCCCGCACACGCGACCAGACCGTCGAGCCGCCCACCGCCGGCGCGCTCGACCGCGGCCACCGCGGTGGCCCGGCCCTCCGGCGTGCCGAGATTCGCCGTCACCTCCGCGTCGCGGAGGTCGACGCCGATCACGCGCTGGCCGCCCGCCTCGAGCCGCCGGCGCACCGCCGCGCCGATCCCGGATGCCGAACCCGTCACTGCGATCGTCCCCATGGCGGTGGCCTTGTACGCGCAGGCGGGTGGGGCGGCAACCGGTTGCCCCCGGACGGGCGCCCGGCTATCCGGGGCGAATGACGATCTCTGCCCGCGCGACGTTCGCCTGCGGCGTGGTGCTTCTCGGCGCGGCGGCCGCGCTTGCGGCGGAGCCCGTCCCGATCGTGACCCGCGCCGCGCGCACCGACGTCGCGCTCACGGTCTACAACGAGGACCTCGCGCTCGTGAAGGACACGCGCGACGTCACGCTGCCCGCGGGGGAGAGCGCGCTGCGCTTCGAGGACGTGGCCGCGAAGATCGACCCGCGGACGGTCGCGGTGCGCTCCGTGACCACGCCGGAGCGCCTCGCCGTCGTCGAGCAGAACTACGTCTTCGACCTGATCTCGCCCGAGAAGCTGATGGAGAAGTACGTCGGCCAGGAGGTCGAGCTGGTCGAGACCGACGAGAAGCTCGAGTCGCGCACGACCAAGGCGACGCTGCTCGGCACCAACGGCGGGCCCGTCTACCGCGTCGGCGATCGCATCGCGGTCGGGCATCCGGGACGCGTGATCCTGCCGCGGCTACCGGAGGAGCTCTACGCCCGCCCGACGTTGCTCTGGCGCCTGGCGAGCGGCGGTGCGGGGAAGCAGACGGTCGAGGTGTCCTATCTCACGGGTGGCCTCGCGTGGGCCGCGGACTACGTCCTGGTGGTCGGCGCCGACGACGCGCGCGGCGACCTCACCGGCTGGGTCACGCTCACGAACCAGAGCGGCGCCCGGTACGACGAGGCGACGCTCAAGCTCGTGGCCGGCCAGGTGAACCGCACGCGGCCGCCCGAGATGGTGATGGAGGCGATGGGCGCGCCGCGCGCCAAGGCGGCGCCGCGCTTCGCCGAGGAGGCGTTTTTCGAGTACCACCTCTATACGCTCGATCGCCGCGCGACCGTCGCGGAGAACGAGACCAAGCAGATGCGGCTGCTCTCGGCGTCGGGCGTGGGCCTGACGAAGCGCTTCCTGGTCGCCGGGCAGCCGCTCTGGTACCGCTCGCGCATGGGCGAGCTCGGGCGCAACGTCCCGGTCGGCGTCTTCCTCGAGCTCCAGAACGCGGACGCCAATCACCTCGGCATGCCGCTCCCGGCGGGCACCGTCCGCCTCTACAAGCAGGACAAGGGCGGCGCGCAGCAGTTCATCGGCGAGGACCGCATCACCCACACGCCGAAGGACGAGAAGGTGACGCTCAAGGCGGGCGACGCCTTCGACGTCGTCGCCACGCGCACGCAGACCGACTACCGAACGATCGACCTGAAGCCCTACGACGCCGAGGTCGCATTCGAGGTCCGGCTGCGCAATCACAAGCGCGAGCCGGTCACCGTGACGCTGCGCGAGCCGATCGGCGGGGAATGGAAGGTCGTCGAGTCGACGCACCCGGCGGTCAAGGTCGACGCGCGCACGCTCGGGTTCGAGGTGCCGGTGTCGGCCGACGGCGAGGTCGCCGTGCGCTATCGGGCGCAGATCGCGTACTGAGCCCGCTCACAGCCCGTAGCGCTTCAACTTGTACCAGAGCGTCCGCTCGCTCACGCCGAGAAGTCGCGCGGCCTGCGCCTTGTTGTCGTTCGCGGCGCCGAGCGCGCGCAGGATCATCTTGCGCTCGAACTCCTCGACCGCCGGCTCGAGCGCGAACGTCTCCGCCGCGGGCTCCGGCGTGGGCCCGGACTCGACCGGCAGGAGGCCGCGGAAGAACCCGGCGTCCACTTCCGGGCCCGTGGCGAGCACGGCGGCGCGCTCCATCAGGTTCTGCAGCTCGCGCACGTTCCCGGGCCAGTCGTGACGCTCGAGCAGGCGGAGCGCGTCGGGTGCGAGGGGCGGCGCCTCGCGACCGAGGTCCCGCGCGAACCGGCGCAGGAACGACGCCGCGAGGTGCGCGATGTCGCCGCGCCGCTCGCGCAGCGCCGGGAGGTGCACGTTGAACACGTTCAGCCGGTAGAAGAGATCCTCGCGAAACGCGCCCTCGCGAATGCGCGCCGCGAGGTCACGGTGCGTCGACGAGACCACGCGCACGTCGACGGTGATCGGCCGATTGCTGCCGATGCGCTCGATCACCCCCTCCTGCAGGACGCGCAGGAGCTTCGCCTGGAGCGGGTAGGGCATGTCGCCGATCTCGTCGAGGAAGAGCGTGCCCTCGTGGGCGACCTCGAACTTGCCGATGCGGTCCGCCTGCGCGCCGGTGAACGCGCCGCGCGTGTGTCCGAACAGCTCGCTCTCGAGGAGATCGGCCGGGATCGCCGCGCAGTTGAGCGGGACGAACAGCCGCTCGCGGCGCGGGCTGAGGTTGTGGATCGCGCGCGCGACCAGCTCCTTGCCCGTCCCGGTCTCGCCGGTGATGAGCACCGCGCTGCGCGTGGGGCCGATGCGACGCACGAGATCGTAGACCTGCTGCATCGCCGGCGAGTCGCCGACCAGGTTCTCGAACGCGGGCGCCTCGGCCTCACGCTCGCGGAGGTAGCGGTTCTCCTGCTGGTAGCGCTGCAGGTCGAGGGCCGTGCGGATCGTCATCTCGATGGCGTCGAGGTCGAACGGCTTGAGGACGTAGTCGAACGCCCCGAGCTTCATCGCCTCGACCGCCGTCTGCACGGTGCCGTACGCGGTGAGCACGATCACGGGGACGTCCGTGTCGAGCGCGCGCAGCTCGGCGAGCAGCTCGATGCCGGTCATGCCGGGCATCTTGAGGTCGGTGAGCACGAGGTCGATCTTCTCGGCGCGGAACCGCTCGAGCGCCTCGGGCCCGGTCTCGGCTGCCACCGACTCGATCCCCATCCGCTCCAGCACCATCTGGAGGATGCGGCGCATCTTGCGCTCGTCGTCGACCACCAAGGCCTTGGTCATCGGTTCCCTCCGGCGGCCGGCAGCTCGACCCGAAAGGTCGCGCCGCGGCCGACGTCGCTCTCGACCGTCACCGTCCCCTGGTGCGCCTGGACCACGCGTTGCACCAGCGCGAGCCCGAGCCCCGTGCCCCCCGGCCGCTGCGAGAAGAACGGCGTGAAGAGGCACTCCTGGACCTCGGGGGGGATGCCCGGCCCGTCGTCGCGTACCTCGAACGCGACGCGCCCGCCGCGTGCGGCTCCGGTGCGGACGGTGATCGTGCCGCCCGCGGGCAGGATCTGCAGCGCGTTCACGATCAGGTTGAGCGCGACCTGGTAGATCTGCTCCGGGTCGCAGCGCGCGCGCGCCACGTGCGGAGCGAGCTCGCTCCGCAGCGTGATGCCTTTCTCGCGCGCCTGTCCCTGGACGAAGTCGAGCGCCCGCGCCAGCACGGCGTCGAGCGGCGTTGCTTCCACCGCCGGCTCGTGCGGCCGTGCCAGCTCGAGCAAGCCGTCGACGACGCGGTCGAGGCGGTCGACCTCTTCGATCATCATGCCGGCCAGCTCTGCGGCGCGCGGCTCGCCGGGCGGCAGGGAGCGCTCGAGCATCTGCGCCGAGCTGCGCAGGATGCCGAGCGGGGTCCGGACCTCGTGGGCGACCCCTGCGGCGACCTCGCCGACGAACGCGAACTTGGCGGCGACCAGCAGATCGTCCTGCGCGCGCTTGAGCTCCGCGGCCATCGCGTTGAAGGCGGTGGCGAGCTCGCCGATCTCGTCGTGCGAGCGCGCGACGACGGGGCGCCGCGGCTCACCCGCGCGCGCGATCTCCTGCGTCGCGCGAGTGAGATCACGCAGGGGCCGGCTCATCCGTGCGGCGAAGAAGGTGGCGACGCCGAGCGCCCCCACGAGCACGAGGCCGAGGCCGACGACCACGCGCCGGCGCATCTCGCGCACCGGGCGAAAGGCTTCGTCGACCGGCTCCGACACCAACGCGAGCCAGCCGAGCTGCGGGTCGGTGCTGCGCTCGTAGCCGACGAGGCTGGCCGTGCTCTCGTCGACGAGCCGTCCGCGTGGCGCGGCCGGCGGCATGCGCCGGATGATCTCGCTGCCCGCGGCGGCGAGCCGGGCGCGGGTCGGCGCGTCGCGGTCGTCGCGCCATGCGCTGCCGAGCACGGTGCCGGCGCGGTCCGCGACCAGAACGTCGACCGTGAGGCCGTGCGGGAGCAGCGTCCGGCGAATGCGGTCGGCGGCGCCCATGGCGGCGCCCCAGTCGTAGTGGCCGAGCAGTGCGCCGATCACGGCCCCGGAGCCGCCGGGGTCGTGAATCGGAGCGGCGATCTCGACCGCGGGGCGGCCATCGGCGCTGCGGGGCGTGGGGCCGGCGACGAACTCCATGCCGCCCAGTGCCGCGCGCGCCCAGGGCGCGTCCGCGACGCGGTGCCCGATCGCGCCGGGGTCGGTCGCCGCCAGGACGCGGCCGTCGCGGTCGACACACAGCAGGTCCAGGTATGGTGCGCCGTTGTCGACGAGCGACCGCAGGAACCGGGTGACGCGCTTGTCGAGGTCGCCGATCACGATGTCGCGCATCACGTCCTGGTGCGCCCAGGTGCGGACGTTCTTGCGTTCGTCGGCGAGCGTGGTGGTGAGCTCGTCGATCGCATCGTGCGCGACCTCGGAGAGCTGACGGCCGACGGCCTGCTCGAGCGCGCCGCGCGCGCGGGCGACGGTGAGGTAGGCGATGAGCACCCCGGGCACGACGACCAGCAGCAGCGAGAAGAGTTGCAGCTTGGCGCGCAGCGAGCGCAGGGAGAACCATGGTCTCGTCGGTTGCGGGTCCTCCGCGCGTCGCGTAGGGTGCGGCACCTCGTCGTCGATCGCCTGTGTGATGCTGGAGACGCCCCGGACAGTCAAGCGTCCTGGCCCGCTGGTGAGGGCCGCGCGCGTCCGCAGTATCGCCGCCGTCCTCATCATCGGCATCTCAGCGCTCGCCACCGCTGCGGATCAGACGGAGGCCGTGCCGACGCGCTGGGAGTCCCCGGTCGGCGAGGTTCGCTACGCGCCGGGGCGGGGCCTGCAGCTCCCCGACGCGGGCGTCATGCTCGGGGGCTACTCGAACCTGAACCTCGTGCGCGACGAGGGACGGCCCGCGCAGCTCGGCATGGACGACCTCAGCGTGTTGGTCACCGTGGATCCGACGCCTCGGCTGCGGATCTTCTCGGAGATCGAGTTCGAGGACCTGTTCCAGGTCGACGACACCGGCGCCGCCGGCAACCCGGAGTGGCGCTTCACCGCCGAGCGGCTCTACGCCGACGTGAGCGCCTCCGACGCGCTGAACCTCCGCGTCGGCAAGTTTCTCACGCCGGTCGGCGAATGGAACGTCATCCACGCGCAGCCGCTCGTCTGGACGACGTCGCGCCCCCTGGCGACCGAGCTGCCGTTCGACCCGCACACGACGGGGGTGATGGTGTACGGCACCTTCTTTCCCGCGTCGGGCCTGGTCTCGTATGCGCTCTATGGCCAGCCCACGAACGCGTTCGACCGCGTGCCGGCCCCGTCGCCCGCCGACCGTGGCGCCGGCGGCCGGCTCGCGTTCACCGGCGCCGACGGGTGGACGGTCGGGACCTCGTACCAGTCGGCCGAGCACCTCGGGGACTGGCGGCACCTGGGCGGGCTCGACGGTCTCTGGCGTCACGGACCGCTCGAGCTGATGGGCGAGGCCGTGGTCGAGAACGGCGCGCGGCGTGTCGACCGGCAGTGGGGCCTCTACCTGCAGGGGACGCTCGAGGTCCTGCCGCGCCTCCACCTGGTCGGCCGCTACGAGCACTGGGAGCGGGCCGGGCGTGCGCCGCCCAACAACCTCGCCATCGGTGGCGTGGCCTGGAAGCCGTGGTCGTGGTTCGTCCTCAAGGCCGAGTACCTCGCAGCGGATCACCGCGCCGAGGAATCGCCGCCCGGTTTCAAGTCGTCGATCGCGATCCTCTTCTAGATGCGAGGACTCCGGGCACTGCTGGCTGCCGTCGTGCTTGCGGGTGTCCCCGCGGTCTTCGCCGACGAGAAACCGGGCGGGCTCGTCGTTATCGTGCATCCGGCGCGCACCGGCACGCTCGGCGCCGACGACGTCGCGCGCATCTATCTCGGCCGCCGCCGCTTCTGGGACGACGGTGCCGCGATCGTGGCGCTCAACCTGCCCGCCGGGACGCCCGTCCGCGAGCGCTTCTCCCGCCGCGTGTTGCGCGACGACAGCGCGCACCTCGCCGACTACTGGAACGCCCAGTACTTCCACGGCGTGCTGCCGCCGGCGGTGCTCTCCTCCAGCGATGCGGTCAAGCGCTACGTCGCGGCCGATCGCAAGGCCATCGGCTACATCGAAGCGGGCGACGTGGACGAGACCGTCCGCGTGGTCCTCACGCTCGAGTGAGTGATTGACCGGCCGGCGCGGGGAGGCCTGCGCCGGCCGGCCGCGAGCCGCCCGGGGGGAGTTGGGCGGCGCCTGCGTCGCTGTCGTGTTCGGCGGCGAGGCCATGTGGCTGAGCAAGACCGCTGCCAGCGGACGGGCTCGCGTTCGCGTGGCGACGCGGGCGTGCTTCGCGCAGCTTCTTGCAGTGCGGGCGGTCGGAGGCTGCGAGGTCTTGCGGGAGGGCGCTTCCTTGCCGCCCCGGGACTCGCGGGTTACAGTCGCCGCGCCCGATGGAGACGTACACGCTGCGCCCGCGGTCCGAGGCTCGTCCGCGCGAGCAGTACCGCATCGACTACGCGGGCGAGCTGAACGCGGCGCAGTACGAGGCGGCGACCACGCTCGAGGGCCCGGTGCTGGTGATCGCCGGGGCGGGTAGCGGCAAAACCCGGACGCTCGTCTACCGCGTCGCCCGCCTGATCGAGTCCGGCGTCCCGGCCGAGCGCATCCTCCTCCTCACCTTCACGCGCAAGGCGGCCGAGGAGATGCTGCGACGGGCGTCGGCGCTGGTCGGCATGAGCTGCGACCGGATCGCCGGCGGCACCTTCCACTCCTTCGCCAACACGGTGCTCCGTCGCTCCGGGCACCACCTCGGTCTGCCCGCGGGCTTCACGATCCTCGACCGCACCGACGCCGAGGACGTGGTGAGCCTGCTGCGCGCGCGCGCCGGGCTCGATCGCAAGGACCGGCGCTTCCCCCGCAAGGGCGCCATCCTCGAAGTCTTCAGCATGGCCGTGAACCGCAGCACCTCGGTGCCGGATCTGCTCGAGACGAGCTACGCGCACCTCGCCGAGCACCTCGACGACCTCCTGCGGCTCGAGGAGCAGTACCGGACGTACAAGCGCGAGCGCGGGCTCGCCGACTACGACGATCTGCTCGTCCTGCTGCGCGACCTGCTGCGCGAGCGGCCCGAGGTGGCCGAGCAGCTCTCGCGCACGTTTCGCTACGTGATGGTCGACGAGTACCAGGACACGAACCGGCTGCAGGCGGAGATCGTCCAGGGGCTCGCCGTCGCGCACCAGAACGTCATGGCGGTCGGCGACGACAGCCAGAGCATCTACTCCTTCCGGGGCGCCACGTTTCGCAACATCATGGACTTCCCGCGGCTGTTCCCCGGCACGCACCTCATCAAGCTCGAGGAGAACTACCGCTCGACGGAGCCCATCCTCCGGCTCGCCAACGCCGTCATCGACCGGGCCCCGGAGAAGCACACGAAGGTGCTGCGCGCGACGCGCGGGGGCGGGCAGCCGCCGCTGCTCGTCCAGTGCTCCGACGAGCAGGCGCAGTCGCGCTTCGTGGCCCAGCGCATCCTCGAGCTGCGCGAGGAGGGCGTCTCGCTCGACGAGATGGCGGTGCTCTTCCGCTCGAGCTTCCACTCCTTCGACCTCGAGCTCGAGCTGCAGCGGCACGACGTCCCGTTCGTCAAGCGCGGCGGGTTCAAGTTCATCGAGACGGCGCACGTGAAGGACGTGCTCGCCCACCTCCGGGTGGTCGCCAACCCGCGCGACGCGGTGTCGTGGCACCGGGTCCTCTGCCTGCTCGACGGCCTCGGACCGAAGACGGCCGACGACATCCAGCGCCACCTGACCGACGTCGCGGACGCGGCGGAGGCGGCGGCGCGACTCGCGGCCTATCCGCGCCGGGGCGGCTTCGGCAAGGAGCTCGCCCGGCTCGCGGCGGTCGTACAAGAGGTCGCGGGCGCGGACGTCACGCCACCAGAGCAGGTCGCGCGGATCGTCGAGTTCTACCTCCCGATCCTGCGCCTCGCCCATCCCGACGACTATCCGAAGCGCGAGAAGGACCTCGAGCACTTCGCCACGATCGCCGAGGGTTATCGTAGCCTCCCGTCGATGCTCGCCGACATGGCGCTCGAGCCGCCGACCGACAGCGTCGGGGACGTGCTCGCCGCGCGCGTCGACGAGGGGCTGCTCACGCTCTCCACGATCCACTCGGCCAAGGGGCTCGAGTGGCGCGCGGTGTTCGTGATCTGGCTGGTCGACGGCCGCTTCCCGTCGTACTACAACCTGAACGACGACGAAGAGATCGAGGAGGAGCGGCGGCTCTTGTACGTCGCGGTGACGCGGGCCAAGGAGCACCTGTACCTGACCTACCCGATCGACATCTACGATCGCTCGAGCGGGATGGTGCTCGGCAAGCCGTCACGGTTCGTGGACGGGCTCCCGGAGGCACTGCTCCCGGGGCTGCACGTGGTGGAGGACGAGGCGGCGTGGGGCTGAGCGCCGAGCGCGTGGGCCGACCCGCCGCCTCCAGCGTGGTGGAGGATCCATGCGCGCGCTGTTCGCTCTCGGTCTGACCCTGGTCGTTCCCTTTCCTGGTGGCCGGTCCGCCGTGGCGCAGAACGTGCCCGCCGCCGAGACGCGGGACGATGCGGCGCCCGGACCCGGTCCCGACGGCGAGCCGGCCGCGCCCCGCGGCGAGTGGCGCGAGTACCGCGAGGAGGATGCCGACGCGCCGGGCGAGATGCAGCGCGCCGACACCGCGCCGGCGGAGGGGTACGGTCCGGCGCTCGACCCCTACGGGCGCTGGTACGAGGACCGGGACTACGGCCAGGTGTGGCGCCCTACGGTGCCGACCGGCTGGATGCCGTACGCGGACGGCTCCTGGGCGTGGTCGCCGTGGGGATGGACGTGGGTGTCGTTCGAGCCGTGGGCGTGGACGTTCCACTACGGCTGCTGGGTCGCGTCGCCGGGCTACGGCTGGGTGTGGGTTCCGGGCTCGACCTGGGGTCCGGCGTGGGTCACCTGGTACTTCGGTGACGGCTACGTCGGCTGGGCGCCGCTCTCGCCGGGTGGTCCGGTCGTGACGATGGACCGCTACGTCTTTGTCCGCGAGCGCGACTTCTCGGCGCCGCACGTGCGCAGCGTCGTGGTGAGCACGCGCCACGTCCCGCGCGCGATCACCGATGGGTGGAGCGAGCAGCTCCCGACGCGGCGCCGTCCACCCGACCCGGCGTACCTGGGTCGCATTGCTTCGCACGAGCCGCGGCGAATCGAGGAGAAGCCGGTCGCGTCGATCGCTCCGTGGCGGCGTGACAAGGAGGCGACGGTGCGCCCGTCCGGAACCCCGTCGGGTGCGCCGCCGGCCCCGAGCCGGTCGCCGTCGCCATGGTCGGCTACGGCTCCCCCGCCGGCCGAGCATGAATCGGCGCCCGGTTGGGTGCGACCCGCGCAGCGACCGGCCAGCGCCGAGCCGTACGTTGGCAAGTCCGACGGGACGGCGGCGACCTGGCGCGGCGGCGTCGCGCCGCCGCCGCAGCGCGTCCCGCCACGACTCCGCGAGCAACCGGCCGCGGATGGGGGTAAGGGCGCGTTCGTCGGCAGGTCGTCGCACAAGCGCGACGCCGACGACGAGAAGGCGTCGCCCGGCGACAAGGGTCCCTGGCGCTGACCGGTTGACACGCCGGGACGCGGGCGATTAACCACGGGGATGACCGACGTCGACGACCTCCGCGCCCGTCTGAGCGCAGCGGGTGTGGACCTGCCCGCGGACGTCATCCCGTTCGTCGCCCCGTTGCTGGGCGCGCTGATCCAGGGCCTCGACCTGCTCGTCACCCTGGACCTGGGGGACGTCGACCCGTTCGTGCCGGCGCGCCAGCTCGTCGACGACGCCGCGCCATGAGCCCCGTGGCCGCCGACGTCACCGCGCTCTCCCTGGCCGAGCTGGCGCGCATGCTGCGCGCGCGCGAGACGACCGCGCTCGCGGTGACCGAGGCGCACCTCGCGCGCATCGCCGCGCTCGACGCGCGCTTGCATGCCTTCGTGACCGTCACGGCCGCTGCGGCACTCACCGCGGCCCGCGTGGCCGACGCGGCGCTCGCGCGCGGCGAAGGGGGGCCGCTGGCGGGCGTGCCGATCGCCGTGAAGGACTTGATCGCGCTGCGCGGCGTGTGGCGCTCGAACGGCAGCGCCGTGTGCGCCGACGATCCGCCGTCGGCGGCGGACGCCACGGTCGTGGCGCGCCTGCGGGGGGCCGGGGCGGTGATTCTCGGCACCACGCACCTGCACGAGTTCGCGTTCGGTCCCACCGGCGTCAACGCCGCCATGGGTACGGCGGTGAACCCGTGGGACGAGCGCCGGATGCCCGGCGGGTCGAGCAGCGGCTCGGGCGTGGCGGTAGCGGCGCGGCTGGTGCCGGCCGCGCTCGGGACCGACACCGGAGGCTCGGTGCGCATCCCGGCGAGCCTGTGCGGGGTGACGGGTCTCAAGCCGACGTACGGGCGCGTGAGCCGCGCCGGCGTGACCCCGCTCGCGTGGACGCTCGACCACGTCGGCCCGCTCGCGCGCACCGCGGAGGACGCGGCGATCGTGCTCGGTGCAATCGCGGGTCGGGACCCTGCCGATCCCACCACCGCATCGCTTCCCGTGCCCGACTACCTGGCCGGGCTCGACCGCCCGCTGCGTGGCGTGCGCGTGGGCGTGCCCCGCCACTTCGCCTTCGACGACGTCGACCCGGCGGTGGCCGAGGTATTCCGTGCCGCCCTCGCCGATCTCCGGCGGGCGGGGGCGGTCGAGGTCGACGTCGTGCTGCCGGCGCTGGAGCACGCTGCGACCGCCGTCGGCGCGGTGCTCCTCCCGGAGGCCGAGCAGGCGAACCGCCGACGTTTCGAGGGACGCCGGGAGCGGCTTGGTCTCGACATCCAGGTGATGCTGGCGCTCGGGCGTCTCGTGCACGCGGGACCGTACCTCGCCGCGCAGCGGTTGCGCGCGGTACTCTACGAGGAGGCCCGCGCCGCGTTCGCGCAGGTCGACCTGCTCGCGCTGCCGGCGACGCCTCTGCCCGCACCGGCGCTCGACGAGATGCTCGTGCGCCTGGGCGAGCGGGAGATGACGCCGACGGAGGCGCTCGCGCGGCTCACCGGGCCGTTCAACCTCACGGGGCTGCCGGTGCTGGCGCTTCCGTGCGGGTTCACGCCGGGGGGGCTCCCGGTCGGCATGCAGCTCGTCGGGCGACCGTTCGCCGAGGCGGCCGTCCTGGCGGCGGGTCACGCCTACCAGCGCGAGACCGACTGGCACGCCCGCCGTCCGCCGCTCGCGTCGTGATCCGTCGGCTCTGCGTGTTCGCGGGCTCGAGCTGCGGCGCGGACCCGCGCTACGCTGCCGGTGCGCGCGAGCTCGGCCAGGCGTTGGCGGCGCGAGGGATCGGGGTCGTGTTCGGCGGCGGCCGCGTCGGGCTCATGGGCGTGCTGGCGGACGCCGCGCTCGCGGCGGGTGGCGAGGTGATCGGCGTGCTGCCGCGGGCGCTCGCCACGGCCGAGCTGGCGCACACCGGCCTCGCCGACCTCCGCATCGTCGGCAGTATGCACGAGCGCAAGGCGCTCATGGCGGAGCTGGCCGATGGCTTCGTCGCGCTGCCGGGCGGCTACGGCACGTTCGAGGAGCTGTTCGAGGCGATCACCTGGTCCCAGCTCGGCCTGCACGCGAAGCCGATCGGGGTGCTCGACGTCGCCGGCTATTACCGCGCGCTCTCCGCGCTGATCGAGCACGCGGTGGCGGAGCGCTTCGTGCGCGCCGAGCACCGTGCGCTCGTGGTGGGAGCGGAGTCGGTCGACGCGCTCCTCGACCGGCTCGTCGCGTTCCGCCCGCCGGCGGGCGTTCGCAAGTGGATCACGCCCGCGGAGGCATGACGGATGGTGGCTCAGCCCTGGGTGATCGGGATGTGCCCGGGCTGCGCGCGCACGCGGTCGAGCCAGGCGCACACCGCGGGCAGGGAACCCAGGTCGAAGCCTCCCTCGGGCGCGACGTGGGTGTAGGCATAGAGCGCGATGTCGGCGATCGAGTAGCGCTCCCCGACGAAATAAAGCCGCGCGCGCAGGTGCGTCTCCATCACGTCGAGGGCGGCGCGGCCGCGCGTGCGCTTGTCCTCGAGCGCCGCGCGCTGCCAGTCGGCGAGGGCCACGTGGTGCGTGAGCCAGAAGCGGGGTACGGCGATGTTGGGCTCGTGGCTGTACTGCTCGAAGAACATCCACTGGAGGACCTCGGCGCGCTGCCACCGGTCGTCGGGGAGGAACGGCGTCCCCTCGGCGAGGTAGAAGAGGATCGCGTCGGATTCGGCGAGGTATTGCCCGGGACCGAGCTCGAGCAGGGGAATGCGGCCGTTCGGGTTCATGCGCAGGAACTCGGGCGTCCGCGTGGCGCCCTGATCGATGTCCCACTCGCGGCGCTCGAAGGGGATCCCGAGCTGCGCGAGCAGCAGCCGGACCTTGTATCCATTGCCGGAGCACAGGCAGTCGTGCAGGCGGAGCACGCCATCGCCGTAGCGCGGCCGCCCGCTCCCGCGCAAGCGCCGATCCCGCCGCGACTCAGGGCCGCCGGGCGACGAGCTGCGTGACTCGCAGCGCGCCGGTCGCCAGGGCGCGGCCGACGGCCTCGCGGGTCTCGGCCCAAGCCAGCGCCGCCGGGTCGACCGTCGCCTGCCGGCGCAGGGTTGCGAGCAGGCGCGCGCGCGCGGCGAGCACGGCGGGCGCCTGTTCGATCGCGTCGGCGGTCACATCGCGCGTCTCGATCTCGACGAAGCCCGCTTCCCCGAGCAGCGCGGCCCGAGCCGCGGGGTCGACGACGTGAAGGTCCGCCACCGCCGCGCCCGCCACCGCCGAGAGGTCCTGCACCGCCAGGAAGCCGCCCGGGCGCAGGACGCGACGGACGTCGACGATCGTCGCCGGGGCGTCCGCGACCTGGGCGAGCGACTCGACGATCCAGACGTGCGTGAAGCGCGCGGTCCCGAACGGCAGCACCGCGGGCGCCGCCGCGACGGACCGCACGTGCGCGTGCTGCGGCGTGCGGCGAGTGAGCGTGGCCGCGGCGCGTGCCAGCTCCGCTGAGGCGGCCGTGCCGACGGCCTCGCACCCGAGTCGCGCGGCGAGCCGCCGCGCCGCCGCGCCCAGGTCGGCACCGAGGGCGAGGACCAGGCCGTATTTTCGGAAGACCCCGCGCTGGGAGAGGGAGGCGAGCACGTCGAGCCGGGTGCCGCTCGCATGATCGAGCCCCAGGTACGGCAGTCCGCGCGGCGCCGGTGAGGCGGCCGTCAGGGCTCGCGTGAGGTCGTGGATCTCCATCGCGAGGCGACTGGCGATCGGCGTGGACATGACCGGGACGCGTAGCACGGATCTGTTCGCCGCGCGCCGCGTGCGCTAGTGTTCGAGCCGCCGGATGCCCGTTCCATCGCGAGACTCGTCGCCGCGTCGTGCCACGCCCGCGTGGTACCGTCGCCTGACGCCGTCGCTCCAGCGTGTGGCGGCGGCGAGCGACCGCGTGCCCTCCCTGCCGCTGCGGCCCTCGCCGTCGCTGCGCGGCGCCGTCGAGGCGCTACCGGCCGTGCTCGCGACCGGCCGCGCCCTCGACGTCGAGGCGCTGGCGCAGCGGATCGCGAACGACATCTGCGCGGCGCTCGGTGTGCCGCGCGTGGTCGTCCGCGTGGCGCTCCGGCGACCACCCACGCGCGGTGGCGAGCTGTACGGGTTGTACGTGCCGAGCAACGGGCGAGCGCGTGATGCGATCATGGTCTGGATGCTCACCCACAAGCGGGGGCAGATCGTGCGCTACCGAACCTTCCTGCGCACGCTGTTGCACGAGCTCTGTCATCACCTCGACTACACGCTCCTCCACCTTCGCGATTCGCTGCACACGCAGGGCTTCTACCAGCGGGAGTCGAGTCTCTTCGCGGCGCTCGGCGCTGCGGACGTTGACTTGCGCTGAGGCAAACGCTATCTGGCCCGCCTGACCGATCGGTTTAGAGCGAGCGGTCAGGGCCTGGACGTGATTGCGAACGGCGAAAGGGCTAAGAACCACCACACCCCGACGATGACCGGCGCTGAGATCACTGCCCGCGCCAACGTGAACGTGGCCCTGGTCAAGTACTGGGGGAAGCGGGACCCGGGCCTCAACCTGCCCGCGACCGGGAGCATCTCGCTCACGCTCGACCAGTTGTCGACGGAGGCCCACGTCGCGTTCGGGGGCGGCGAGGCCGACCAGGTCGAGGTCGACGGTGGGCCGGCGGGGGTGGCCGAAGCGGCGCGGGTGATCCGCTTTCTCGACCTCGTGCGCGAGCGTGCCGGGCGGCGCGAGCGCGCCCGGGTCGCGATGCGCGGCACCGTGCCCCGCGGCGTCGGGCTTGCTTCGTCGGCGTCGGCTTTCGCGGCGCTCGCGGTCGCTGCGAGTCGGGCGGTGGGCCTCGACCTCTCGCCAGCGGAGCTCTCGGCGCTGGCGCGGCGCGGCTCCGGATCGGCGGCCCGGTCGGTTTTCGGCGGTTTCGTCGAGTGGCACCGCGGCGAGCGGCCCGACGGGGCCGACTCGGTGGCCGAAACGCTCCTTCCGCGGGAGGCCTGGGACGTCCGCGTCGTGGTCGCGGTCACCAGCACCGTTCCGAAAGCCGTCTCGTCGCGCGAGGGCATGACCCGCGCACAGGCGTCGCCGCTCTACCCGGCGTGGGTGGAGGGCGCCGCGCGCGATCTGGGCGAGGCCCGGGCTGCCATCCGCGCGCGTGACCTCGACGCGCTCGGCGTGCTCGCCGAGCACAGCGCGCTCAAGATGCACGCGATCGGTCTGGCCGCTCGCCCGCCGCTGCTCTATTGGCGTGGCGCGACGGTCGAGTGCATCCACCGCGTCTGGGCGCTGCGCGCCGACGGGGTTCGTGGCTACGTGACGATCGACGCGGGTCCGCAGGTGAAGGTGCTGTGCGCGCCGGTCGACGCGGCGCCCGTGGCCGCCGCGCTGGCCACCGTGCCGGGCGTGGAGCGCGTGCTCACCTGCGCGCCGGGCGGGGATGCCGAGGTGGTCGCGTGACCGCGGAGGTGGTCGCGCGGGCAAGCGCCCCCGGCAAGCTCTTTCTCACCGGCGAGTGGGCGGTGCTGCGCGGCGCACCCGCACTCGTCGCCGCCGTCGACCGGCGGGCCACGGTCGAGGCACGCCTGCGCGACGGCGCCGGGGCGCTCGTCGTGCACTCGCTGGCAGAGGATCGGTGCACGCGGCTCGGACCGGAGGCGACGCTCGCGGGCGATGCGGCTGCGGTGGCCGCGGTGTTGCACGTCGTGCGGCCGCAAGGCGAGGTCGAGGGTGCGGTCACCGTCGATTCGCGCACGTTCCTCGACGGGGACCGCAAGCTCGGCCTCGGCCGCAGCTCGGCCACCCTCGCGGCGACCGCTGCGGCGGTGCTCGCCTGTGCCGGCCAGGAGGATCCCGACGCGGTGCTCGCGACCGCGTTGCAGGCCAACCAGGTCTTGCAGGGCGGGCTCGGGAGCGGCGCCGACGTCGTTGCGTCGGTGCGCGGAGGGCTGGTCGAGGTACGGCGCTGGGGCGAGCAGCTCTCGGTGACGGCGCGGCAGCTCCCCGCCGGGCTCGCGGTGCTCGCCGCGTGGACCGGCGAGTCGGCCCCCACCGGGCCTCTGCTCCGGCGCTTCGCAGACGGAATGGCGCGCCCGACGCAGGAGGCGGCCGATGCGATCCGGGAGCTCGAGATGGCCGCCGAGGACGCGGCGACCGCCGTCGCGCGGGGCGACGCGGTAGCGCTCCTGCGGGCGGCCGACCGCTGTGGCGGACAGATCGAGAAACTCGGAGCGGCGCTCGACCTGCCGCTGGTGACGCCGGCGCTCGCGCGTCTCGTGCAGGCGGCACGCCGCCCGGGCGTGGCGGCCAAACCGTCCGGCGCCGGCGCGGGCGACTGCGCCATCGCGCTCGTCGCCGACGCGGACACGGCGGGCGCCGTGCGTGCGGCGTGGCGAGCGTGTGGTCTCCCGCCGCTCGAGGTCGCGATCGACTCGCGCGGGGTGACGCTTGGCTGACGCCATCAGCGAGCGCAAGCAGGAGCACCTCGACATCTGCCAGGACGAGCAGGTCGAGTTCGCGGGCAAGACCACGTTGCTCGAGGAGGTGGACCTCGTCCACGACGCGCTCCCCGAGTTCGCCGCAGACGAGGTCGACCTCGGCGTCACGCTGCTCGGCAAGCGCCTGCGCGCCCCGCTGCTGATCACCGGCATGACCGGCGGGACGGCGGAAGCGCGCACGATCAACCAGGGGTTGGCGCAGGTGGCCGAGGAACACGGCATCGCGTTCGGCGTGGGCTCGCAGCGCGCGATGCAGCGGCAGCCCGAGCTCGCGGCGACGTTCGAGGTGCGCCGGCACGCCCCGACGACGCTGGTCCTCGCCAACTTGGGCGTGGTGCAGGCGGCCGCGCTGGCGACCGGCGACGTCGAGCGGCTCGCCCGTGCGGTCGGGGCGGACGCCCTCTGTATTCACCTGAACCCGGCCCAGGAGCTGATCCAGCCCGGTGGCGATCGCGACTTCCGCGGCGGCCTCGCCGCCATCACGCGGCTGGTGCGCGAGCTGCCGCTGCCGGTCGTCGTGAAGGAGACCGGCTGCGGGGTCTCGCGTCGCGTGGGCGAGCGCCTCGCGGCCGCCGGGGTGCACACCGTCGATGTCTCCGGGGCCGGCGGGACGTCGTGGGTGAGGGTCGAGGGCCTGCGCGCGAGTGCTGGCGCGCGGGCGCTGGCGGAGGTCTTCGCCGAATGGGGCATTCCGACGGCGGCGGCTCTGCTCGGGCTGCGCGGCCTCGACCTCGATCTCGTCGCGAGCGGCGGCATTCGTACGGGTCTCGATGTCGCCCGGGCGATCGCGCTCGGCGCACGGACGGCGGGTGTGGCGCTGCCAGTGTTCCGCGCCTATCGCACCGGCGGTGTGGCGGCGGCGAGCCGCTTCGTGGAGGACATGGTGGCCGGGCTGCGTACCGCCATGGTGCTCACCGGCTCGCGCGACCTCGCGGCGCTCTCTCGCGCGCCGGTCGTGCTCGGCGATCGTCTTCGGAACTGGGTGTCTGCAGGAGGATGAGGCATGAGTAACTCACGGATCCCGGCCTTCTACCGGTTGAGCGTGCAGGAGCGGCGGCAGAAAATCGCCGAGGCGTTGCAGTTGAGCGACGAAGACATCGCGACGCTCACCGCCGCCGACGCGCTGCCGCTCGAAGTCGCGGACATGATGGTGGAGAACGCGGTGGGCACCTTCGCGCTGCCGTTCGGTGTCGCGCTCAACTTCCAGATCAACGGACGGGACCGCGTGATCCCCATGGTGGTCGAGGAGCCGTCGGTGATCGCGGCGGCGTCGAACGCGGCGCTGGTCGCGCGCGCGAGCGGGGGCTTCGTCGCCGAGGCCGACCCCGGGGCGATGATCGGGCAGATCCAGCTCGTCCGTGTGCCCGACCCGGGCGCCGCGATCGAGCGGCTCGGCGCCGCGCGCGCGCGGCTGCTGGGCGAAGCCGAGAAGCTCTGTCCGGGCCTCTGCCGCCGCGGCGCCGGGCCGCGCGACGTCGAGGTACGGCAGGTGCGCTCGCCGCGCGGCGAGACCATGGTCGTCGTGCACGTGATCGTCGACACCGGCGACGCGATGGGCGCCAACGCGGTCAACTCGATCGTCGAAGGCCTGGCGCCGATGGTCGAGGAGATCGCCGGCGGGGTCGTCAACCTGCGCATCCTGTCGAACCTCGCCGACCGCCGGCTTGCCCGCGCGGCGCTGCGGGTGCCCGTGACGGCGCTCGGTCGCGAGGGCTTCTCGGGCGAGGAAGTCGCCGAGCGGATGCTCTACGCCTACGAGCTCGCGGCCGAGGACCCCTACCGCGCGACCACGCACAACAAGGGCGTGATGAACGGCATCGACGCGGTCGCAGTGGCCACCGGGAACGACTGGCGCTCGATCGAGGCGGCGGCCCATGCCTACGCCGCGCGGGACGGCAAGTACCGCTCGCTCACGGAGTGGGCGATCGAGGACGGATATCTCTGTGGCACGATCGAGGTCCCGATGGCGGTGTCGACCGTGGGCCCGGTGGTGCAGTCGCACCCGCGCGTGCGGCTCGCGCTGCGGCTCATGGGCATCAGTGGCGCGCGCGACCTCGCCGGCGTGATGGCGACGGTCGGGCTCGCCTCCAACATGGCCGCGATGCGTGCGCTGGCCACCGAGGGCATCCAGAAGGGCCACATGGCCTTGCACGCGCGCGTGGTGTCGCACGCCGCCGGCGCGCGCGGCGCCGATGCCGAGGCGTTGCGGCGCCGCCTCATCGAGGAGGGCGACATCAAGATCGACCGCGCCCGCGAGCTGCTGCGAGCCCTGGGGGAGGGTTCGTGAACGAGGCGGGCCACGGGCGCGCCGGCGGAAAGCTGATCCTCCTCGGCGAGCACGGGGTGGTGTACGGCCGGCCGGCTCTCGCCGCGGGGCTCGCGCGCGGGACCACGGTGACGGTTCGCCGCGGTGCCGGACCCGTGGTCGTGAGCGACCGCGCCGAGGTCGCCGCCGACCCGCGGCCGGTTCGCGTGCTGGTGGACGCCGCGCCGCTCTTCGGGCTCGCCGCGCGCGACCTGCTGGTCGAGGTGCGCTCGGAGCTGCCGCCGGGCGTCGGCTTCGGCAGCTCGGCCGCGTTCACGGTGGCGCTGCTGCGCGCGCTCGCCGCGCTGGCGGGCCGCGGGCTGTCGCTGGCCGACGAGCTCGCCCTCGGGCGCCGGCTCGAGGCGGCTTTTCACGGGACACCGTCGGGGATCGACCCAGCGGCGGCGGCGCTCGGAAGCTGCTTCGCGTTCGAGCGCGGTGAGCCACCCGTGGTGCGGCCGGTGCGCCCCGGTGCAGCGCTCCCGTTGGTGGTCGCCTGGGATGGCCGGCCGCGGAGCACGGGCCAGGCGGTGGGTGCGCTGCGAGCGCGGTGGGAAGCGGATCGCGCGCGGTACGAGCGCCTGTTCGACGCGGTGGCGATCGTCGTCGGGCAGGGCACGCGCGCCGTGGAATCTGGCGATCTCGCCGCGCTCGGTGTCGCGTTCGACGCCAACCAGGCGCTGCTCGCGGAGCTGGGCGTGTCGTCGCCCGAGGTGGAGCGACTGGTCGCGGTCGCGCGCGACGCCGGCGCCTTCGGCGCCAAGTTGACGGGTGGTGGAGCGGGTGGCGCGGTGATCGCGCTCGTGCGCGACGCGCACGCGGTGGCCGGCGCGCTCGCCCGCGCGGGCGCGCACACGCTCGTGGCCACGATCGAGAACCAGGCGGAGGCTGCGTGAGCGGCGGCTGCCCATCGGGAGACGGCGCCGGGGCGCCGGGCGCGTGGGGGCATTGGCCCCGCGCGCGAGTGGAGGACGCGGTATGACTGGGGGCGGGAAGCTCGTCCTGGTCGAGGGTGGGGCCGGCGAGTCGGGGCTCGTGGGACGCGTCGGTGAGACGATCGAGCGGGCGCGCGCGTGGCTCGGCGGGCAACAGGACGCGCAGGGATTCTGGTGTGCGCCGCTCGAGGCCAACGCCACGATGGAAGCGGAGTACGTCTTCTTCAACCGCATCCTCGGACGCGTGAAGCCCGACAGCGAGCGCGGCGTCGTGGCGCGCCTGCTCGCGACCCAACGGGCGGACGGGGGTTGGCCGCTCTTCGCGGGTGGGCCGGCGCACCTCTCGACGACGATCGAGGCCTACCTCGCGCTGAAGCTCGCCGGGCTCTCGCCGGACGAGCCCGCGCTGGTGCGGGCTCGCGACGTGATCCGCGCCGGTGGCGGGCTCGCGCGCGCTGGCGTGTTCACGCGCATCTGGCTCGGCCTATTCCAGCAGTTCCCGTGGGCGGGCGTGCCGTCGATACCGGTCGAGCTGATCCTCCTGCCGCCGTGGTTCCCGATCAACATCTACGCGCTGTCGAGCTGGGCACGGGGGACGGTCGTGCCCCTCACGCTGCTCATGGCGTTCAAGCCCGAGTTCCGGCTGCCCCTCGAGGCCAACCTCGCCGAGCTGTGGCTCGGACAGCCGACGCCGGAGGACCTGGCGTTCCCGCGCTCGCCCGAGCTGGTCACGTGGCGGAACTTCTTCCTTGCGGTCGACCGTGCGCTCAAGATGGTGGGGAATGGCACGGCCCGGCGGCCGCTGCGCCGCCGCGCGGTCGCGCGCGCGATCGAGTGGCTGCTGCGCCACCAGGACACGAACGGGCAGTGGGGCGGCATCCAGCCGGCGATGATCAACTCGACCCTCGCGCTCTCCGCGGTCGGGTTCGCCAACGACCATCCGGTGATCCAGCGCGGGATCCAGGGCGTCGAGGATTTCCTGGTCGAGTGCGAGGGCGGGCTCATGTACCAGCCGTGCGTGTCGCCGAACTGGGACACGGCGTTGGCCGCTCGCGCGCTCCTCGACGCGGGCACCGACCCCGCGCACCCGATGCTCGGTCGCGCCGCCGACTGGCTCGTCGCCAAGCAGATCTTCCGCCCCGGGGACTGGTCGATCTACAACCCCCGGCTCGAGGCGGGCGGGTGGGCGTTCGAGTTCGCGAACGACTGGTACCCCGACGTCGACGACACCGCCGTCATTCTCACGGTCCTCGGCGATCTCCCGGTGGCGCGCACGCCCGCAGGCAAACGCGCGATCGCGTACGGCCTCAACTGGGCCCTCGGGATGCAGAGCCGCGACGGTGGCTGGGGCGCGTTCGACGTCGACAACGACAGCGACTTCCTGAACCGCATCCCGTTCGCCGACATGGAGGCGATGATCGACCCGCCGACGGAGGACCTCACGGGCCGGCTCCTCTGGCTCATGGGTGGCGTCGGCTACGGGCCGGAGTTCGGCCGCGCGCGGCGTGGCATCGAGTTCCTCCGGCGCACGCAGCGCCCCGACGGGAGCTGGTGGGGGCGCTGGGGCGTCAACTACATCTACGGGACGTGGTGCGCGCTGATCGGCCTCGAGCGCATCGGCGAGAACATGCACGAGCCGTACGTGCGCCGCGCCGTCGAGTGGCTGGTCGCGCACCAGAATCCCGACGGCGGCTGGGGCGAGACCGTCGAGTCGTACACCGACCCGTCACGCGCCGGCCGCGGGGAGAGCACGCCGTCGCAGACCGCGTGGGCCCTGCTCGGGTTGCTGGCGGCGGACGGACCGCACGGTGCGGCGGTGCAGAAGGGCGTCGACTGGCTGGTGCGCGCCCAGACCGACGCTGGCACGTGGGACGAGCGCGCGTTCACCGGGACGGGGTTCCCGGGGCACTTCTACCTCCGCTACCACATGTACCGGCACTACTTTCCGCTCATGGCGCTCGGCCAGTATCGTGCCCGACTCGAGGCGGCGAAGGCGGTCGACCGATGAGCGTCGGGATCGAGAGGCTCGCCGTCTACGTGCCGCAGTATGCGCTCCGTCTCCACGATCTCGCCGTGGCGCGCGGGGTGCCGCCCGAGAAGTTCACGCAGGGCATCGGGGCGCACGAGATGGCGGTGATGCCGCCCTGCGAGGACGTCGTGACGCTGGCGGCGACGGCCGGCGCGCGGGTTCTGCGCGCTGCCAACGTGAGCCCGCGGTCGATCGGCATGCTGCTGGTGGCCACCGAGACCGCGGTCGACCACGCCAAACCGGTGAGCATCTTCGTGCACGACCTTCTCGGCATCGGCCCGCACTGCCGGGTCTTCGAGCTCAAGCACGCGTGCTACGCGGGAACGGCGGCCGTCATGACCGCTGCCGACTGGGTGCGCGCGGGCGGCCTCCGCGACCGGCGGGCGCTCGTCATCGCCAGCGACGTCGCGCGCTACGGGATCGGCACGCCCGGCGAGCCGACGCAGGGCGCGGGCGCGGTGGCGATGCTGATCGAGCCGCAGCCACGTGCGCTCGTGCTGAGCGAGGACACGGGTCTGCACGCGGTCAACGCGTGGGACTTCTGGCGCCCGCTCGACCGCCGCGAGGCGCTCGTCGACGGGAAGCTCTCGATCCAGTGCTACCTCGACACGCTCGAGGGCGCGTTCGGCGCCTACCGGGCGCTCGAGCGCCCGCCGCTCGAGCCGGACGAGGCGCTCTCCGACCGCTTCGCGCGCGTGCTCTACCACACGCCGTTCCCGAAGATGGCGCAGAAAGCGCACCGGCGGCTGGTCGAGCTCGACTGGCGGCTCACGGCCGAGAAGTGGCCGAAGGTGGAGCACCGCCTCGACGAGGCCGCGGCGGAGTCGTTCGCGGAGTTGGTGGCTCCGACGCTCGCCGTGGCGGCGCGCGTCGGCAACACCTATACCGCATCGCTCTATCTGGGCCTGGCGGCGGTCCTGGAGGCCGAGGGCCGGCGGCTCGGCGGGCGGCGGATCGGGCTCTTCTCGTACGGCAGCGGCTCGTGTGGAGAGTTCTTCAGCGGCTTCGTCCCGGCGGGCGTGGCGAACGTCGCGGACGCCGGCATCGGGGAGCAGCTCGCGAGTCGCACGCACTTGGACGTCGGGGCCTACGAGCAGCTCATGCGGATGCCCGACGCCGGGGGCGACCCGCCCCCGGGATTCCGCGGCGAGTTCGTCTTCCGCGGCGTGCACGGCGACCGGCGCGAGTACGAGCACCTCGAGGCCCCGGCGGCGTAGACATGGACGCGGCGCTCGCCTATGCCCACTGCGCGCGCGTGGCGCGCACCCACTACGAGAACTTCACCGTGGGCTCGTGGCTGCTGCCGCGGCGGCTTCGGCGGGACCTGGCCGCCGTGTATGCCTTCGCGCGCGGCGGGGACGACATCGCCGACGAGGGACCGGAGGATGGCCGCCTCGACCGGCTCGCGACCTGGAAGGAGAAGCTGCTCGCTTGTGCGGTCGATCTCGCGCGCCGTCGGCGACCCGGTGTTCGTGGCGCTCGGCCACACCATCGCGGCCCACCGGCTGCCGGTCGAGCCGTTCTGCGACCTCCTCGAGGCCTTCCGGCGCGATGCGGCGGGGGAGTCGCGGGCCTTCGCCGAGTGGGACGACGTGCTCGGCTATTGCCGGTACTCGGCCAATCCCGTGGGTCGCATCGTGCTCGCGCTGTTCGGACACCGCGACGCCGAGCGCCAGGCGCGCTCCGACGACGTCTGCACCGCGCTGCAGCTCACCAACTTCTGGCAGGACGTCGCCGGCGACCTCGGCCGCGGGCGCGTCTACCTGCCGGCCGCCGACCTCGATCGCTTTCCGGGCAGCCGCGACGCGCTCGCGGAGGGCCGGGCGACGCCGGCGTTCCGGGCGCTGCTCGCGGAGGAAGTGGCACGCACGCGAGGGCTGTTCACCCGTGGCCTCGGGCTCACCGGGCTGCTGCGCGGCCGGCTCCGGCGCGAGGTCGCGATCTTCGCGGCCGGTGGCATGGCGATCCTCGATCGGATCTGCGCCGTCGACTTCGACGTGTTCGGCCGGCGCCCGACGCTCGGCCGCCGCGACCTGGTTCGGCTCGTGCTCCGCGAGGTGTGGCGATGATGGCGGTCGCGCTCGCGCGCTCGGCGGTGGAGGCGGCCTACGAGCACTGCGAGGCGCTCACGCGTGCCGCGCACTCGAATTTCTACTGGGGGTTTCGGCTGCTGCCCCACGACCGGCGCCTGGCGCTCTGCGCCGTGTATGCGTTCTGCCGAGCGGCCGACGACATCGCCGACGAGCCGGGCGTCGGGCGGGAGCCGGCGCGGCTGCTCGCCCGCTGGCGCGAAGAGCTCGCCGCCGCGTACGCGGGTCGGCCGCAGCATCCGATCGGGGTCGCCCTCGCCGACACCGTCGAGCGTTTTCACGTGCCGCGCGAGCATTTCGAGGCGGTGATCGCGGGCGTCGAGATGGACCTGACGCGCGACCGGTACGACACCTGGAAGGACGACCTCGCACGGTACTGCTACGGCGTCGCGGGGGCGGTCGGCCTGATCGCGATCGAGCTCTTCGGCTACCGCAACCCGTCGGCGCAGGAGTATGCCGTCAGCCTCGGGCTCGCGTTCCAGCTCACCAACATCCTGCGCGACGTCGCCGAGGACGCCACCCGCGGCCGCATCTACCTCCCGCGCGCCGACCTTGCCCGCTTCGGCGCGCGCGAGGAGGACCTGCTGGCCGGGCGGATGACGGAGGAGATCCGGCACGTCCTCGCCTTCGAGTGCGCGCGGGCCGGTGAGTACTACGGGCGGGCGCGCTTCTCGCTCGCGGAGGAGGACCGGCAGTCGTTGGCGCCCGCCGAGGCGATGCGGATGATCTACGAGCAGCTCCTGCGGCGCGTGATGTTCCGGCGCTACGACGTCTTCGGCGCGAAGGTGCGGCTCACGCGGCCGGAGAAAGCCGGCCTCGCGGTCGCGGCGTGGGTGCGCCCCCATCTCGCCTTCCTCTACCGCATCACGTGAGCGACCGCCGGCACGTGGTCGTGGTGGGCGGCGGCTTCGCCGGCCTCGCTGCGGCCGTCCGTCTCGGCCGCGCCGGTGCGCGGGTGACGGTCCTCGAGCGCCGGCCGTTCCTCGGCGGGCGCGCCTACTCGTTTTCCGATCCCGTCACGGGGGACGTCGTCGACAACGGTCCGCACGCGTTGATGGGGGCGTACACGGAGGCGCTCGATTTCTTCGCCGAGATCGGCGCGGCCCACCACGTCCGCTTTCAGCCGCGGCTGCGGGTGCCGCTCGCGGACCCGACCGACGGCTGGGGGGTGATCGCGGCGCCGCGCGTTCCCGGACCGCTGCAGGCGCCGGCGGCGCTTCTCGGATACCGGCTCCTGTCGCGCCGCGACCGGATCGCGCTGTTCGCCGGTGCGCTGCGGCTCGCGTTCCGACCCGTGGGGCGCCTGCGCGGCGAGACCGTGGCCGAGGCGCTCGCGGCGGTCGGGCAGTCGCCGGCCGCGTGCGCACGCTTCTGGGACCCGCTCGCGATCGCGACCCTGAACGAGGTGCCGGCGGCAGCCGCGGCGGCGCCGTTCGCGGCGGTGTTGCGCAAGGGCTTTCTCTCGGGCGCGCGCGCGGCGCGATTCGGGCTGGCGGCCGTACCGCTCTCCGACGCCTACACCGTGGACGCCCGGCGGGCGATCGAGGGCGCGGGTGGGCTCGTGCGCACCAGCGCCGCGGCGGAGACGCTCGAGGTGGAGGACGGACGGGTGGCGGCGGTCGTGCTCCGCGGCGGCGAGCGGGTCGGGGCCGATGCCGCGGTCCTGGCGCTTCCGGCGCACGCCCTGCTGCGGCTGTTGCCGCCGGCGCTCGCCGGGGCGGCGCCGTTCGGCGCGCTCGCGGGTATCGCGACGTCGCCGATCGTGAGCGTTCACCTGTGGCTCGACCGGCCGGTGGAGTGGGGCGACCCGTTCGTCGGGCTCCTCGGCGGTCGGACGCAGTGGCTCTTCGACTGCGGGCGCACGCGCGGTGGGGGGCAGCGGCTCGCGAGCGTGACCAGCGGCGCTCGCTTCTGGGACGGCGTCGACGACGACGCGATCGCGGCGGAGGTCCTCGCCGATGCGCGCGCGGTGCTGCCGGCGCTCGGTGCGGCGAGCGTGCCCCGGAGCCTCGTGGTGCGCGAACGACACGCGACGCTCTCGCTCACGCCGGCGGCGGACGCGGCGCGCCCGACTCCGACGACGCCGCTCGTGAACCTCTTCCTCGCCGGCGACTGATCCAGACGGGGCTGCCCGCCACCATCGAGAGCGCGGTGCTCGCCGGCCGGGCCGCGGCGCGGCTTCAGCTCGCGCGCCGCGCGCGGCCCCGGCAGGTTGACACGCTGGCAGCGTGCCCGTAAACGCGACGCCGATGCCCGGCTCGCAGCGCTACAGCGTCGTCGTCACCAAGGAGTACCTCAAATTTGCCGCGGCGCACTTCATGGCCTATCCCGGATTCCGCGAGCGGCTGCACGGGCACAACTACCAGATGTCCGTTCGCGTCGAGGCCGACCTCGGCCCGGAGGGGTACGTGCTCGACTTCGGCCTGGTCAAGCGCTTGGCCAAGGAGCTGTGCGGCGAGCTCGACGAGCGCATGATCCTGCCGGAGCGCAGCGACTGCCTCACGATCGTGGCCGGCTCCGACACGGTCGAGGTGACGACGGAAGAGGGGCACCGCTTCCGTTTCCCTGCCGCCGACGTGCGCCTGCTCCCGATCGCCCACAGCTCCGCGGAGGAGCTCGCGGGCTACCTTCTCGGCCGGCTGCGCGATCGGCTCGCGATCGAGACCGGATGCCGGCGTCTCGCGCTCCTCGAGGTGGGCGTCGCCGAGGCGCCGGGCCAGGCCGCGCACTGCCGGGATACGGCGTGAGGCACCTCGCCGCCGCTCTGCTGCTGGCGGCGGGCTGCGGTGCGTCCCCCCCCGAGCCCGAATCGCCCGGTGCGGTCGTGCTCCAGCAGCGATGCGGCGGTTGCCATCCGGTCTACGCCCCCGGCAGCATGACCATCGCGATGTGGGAGGTGAAGCTCGAGGCGATGCGCCGCCTGTTCGCGCAGCAGCAGATCCCGTGGCTCACCGAGGACGAGGAGCGCACCTTGGTCGCATACCTCCGCCGCCACGCCGGCGAGCAGTAGCGCGACGGACGCCTCGGATCTACGCCGGCATGCGGAGCGTCGGCGGTCGCTCCTCGAGGATGTCGTGCATGCGTTGCTCGATCATCGGCTTCCACTGCCGATGCGTGAGGACGTAGAACCGATCCGTGTGGATCGCGTCCAGGACCTGCTCGGCGACGGCCCGCGGGTCGAGCCCCGCCTGCAGGAGCTGCCGGATCTGTTCCTGCATGAACTGCATCTCCGGGCGCTGTACGCCCGGCGCCGAGTCCGTCGGGCGGTTGCGTTCGGACTCCAAGATGCGGGTGTTCACCCAGCCCGGGCAGAGCACGGACACCTTGATGCGGCCGGCGCTCGCCGCCGCGAGCTCGTGGAAGAGCACCTCGCTCAGCGTGACGACGCCGTGCTTCGTCACGTTGTACGGGCCGAGCCCGGGCGTCGACGTGAGGCCCGCCATCGACGCGGTGTTCACGATGTGCCCCTCGTCCGACTGCTCGAGCATGATCGGGACGAAGACGCGCACGCCGTGGATCACGCCCCACAGGTTCACGCCGAGAATCCACTCCCAATCGGCGACCGACCGCTCCCAGAGATGCCCGCCGACCGAGACGCCGGCGTTGTTGCACACCACGTGGACGGCCCCGAACGCGTCGAGCGTCTTCCGCGCCAGTGCCTCGACGTCGGCGGCGCGCGCCACGTCGGCGAGGACGGCGGTGACCTGTGCCCCGGTGGCGCGGATGGCGGCCTCGGTGTCGTGCAGCGCGTCGCGCTGGATGTCGGCGAGGACGACCTTCATGCCGGCGGCCGCGAAGCGTTCGGCCATGGCGCGGCCGATGCCGCTGGCCGCTCCGGTGACGACGGCGATGCGGTCTCGGAGATCTTTCATGGCCGCCGACGCTACGTGACGCCGCGGGCCCAGTCCAGCGCGCCGGCGGTCAGGGCACCGGCGAGAGCGTCGCGGCCTGCGTCTCGGGCTTGAGGTCGAAGGCGCCACCGGAGACGATGTCGACCCAGAAGCCGGGAACGAGGAACGTGAACACGTTGCCCACCGCCTCCGGGCTGCCGAGGCGCTTGATCGTGCTCGTCGCCGGCGTGAAGCCCGGCTTCTCGAAGCGAATGTCGTAGCCGTTGCGGCGCGGGAGGTCGATGGTGGCGGGCGTCGTGACGACGTGCTCCTCGGGCGCGCGCAGGAACGGGATCAGCGCGAACCCGGGGCAGACGAGCTGCTCGAGCGCGGTGGTGACCCGGCGGCCCGTCACCGTCACCGTCGCGCCGGGCGGGGTCGACTCGAAGCGCACCTGCTGGCGCGTGCCGTTGTGGATCGTGCCGCAGCCGAGGCCGAGCGCGGTGACGAGGACGAGGGCCAGACGCGAGGAACGCATGGCGGTCCTCGTACGACACCGACGGCGCCGGGGTCAATGTGTTCGCGGAACGCGCACCGGGGAGGCGTTGACTCGCGGCAGGCCCCCGGCCATGGTGCGCGCCGAGATGGCCGATCCCGAGCTCGTCCTCGAGGTCTATTCCGACTACCTCTGACCCTGGTGCTACAACGCGGCCGTGCGCCTGCGTCGCCTCGAGACGGAGCTCGCGGGACGCGTGCGCGTCGAGTGGCTGTCATTCCTGCTGCGGCCGCACCCCGATCGGGGACGTCCGCTCGAGAGGTTCCGCGCCTACACGCAGTCGTGGCTGCGGCCGGCCGCGGAGCCCGACGCCGGCACCTTCCGCCCCTGGACGACGGACGCGGGGCCGCCGTCGCACTTCGTGCCGCCGCACGTTCTCGCGAAGGCAGCGGCCGCGCTCGGGGATGCCGCGTTCCAGCGCGTGCACGAGCGCCTGCTGCACGCGTACTTCGCGGAGAACCGCGACATCACGGCGCTGCCGACGCTCTCGGCCGTGTGGCGGGAGGCGGGGTTGCCGGACGACGCCGTCACGCGCCTCGAGGATCCGGCGCTCGCGCGCGCGGTCCTCGCGGAGCACGAGGCTGCGGTCGGGGCCGGGATCACCGGCGTGCCGGCGGTGCGCGTGCAGGGCACCGACGTCTTCGTCACGGGCGCACTTCCGCTCGAGACGTACCGGCGCTGGGTGCTGCGGCTGCTCGCGGACCCCGGACTCCTCGCCTGACGCGCAGGGACCACGCGGCTCGCCGCGCGCATCCCCGTGGTCACGGCGCGTCGAACGTCAAGGGCGTGCGGAAGAACTTGCCCGTCGAGCGTGCCAGCCGCACGCCGGCACGCGAGACGGTGGCCTCGATCACGAGGTAGCGGGGGTGCGTGGCGCTGGTGATCCACGATTCGAGCTGGATCGGCGCCTCGACCGGGACCGGCGCCTCGTAGCGCACCGTCAGCTCGCCCGTGACGACGTGCACGCCGCCGACGAAGAGTGCGGCGACGCAGGAGACCTCGTCGAGCAGGGTCGCCACGATACCGCCGTGCACGACGCCGGGCGCGCCGTGGTACGCGTCGGCGACGGTGTAGTCGGCCACCACCCGGTCCCCGCGCCGCAAGAAGCTCGCCTTCAGGCCAAGCGGGTTCGTGGGCGAGCAACCAAAGCAGCCCAAGTCGACCGGGAACCGGAGCTGCTGCGCGTCGGTCTCGTTCATGCGCCGAGTCCGGACGGCGCCGCCACCGCGTCCGCGCCGAGCGCCTCGGCGCGCAGGGCCTCGATCTCCGCGACCTGCTTCGGCGCGGCCGCCGACAGCACCTCGTGCCCGGCTTCAATGACGAGCACGTCGTCTTCGATGCGGATACCGACGCCGCGGAAGACTTCCGGGACGTCGGCGGCGTCGACCGGCACGTAGAGCCCTGGCTCGACGGTGAGGACCATGCCCGGCTCGAGCGGCCGGCCGGTGCCGTCGACCTTGTAGCGCCCGACGTCGTGCACGTCGCGGCCGAGCCAGTGGCTGGTGCGGTGCATGTAGAAGCGCTTGTACGTCTCCTTGTCGACCACCTCGTCGACGGTGCCGGTGAGGAGGCCGAGCCCGAGGAGCGCCTCGGCGAGCACGCGGACGGCCCGCGCGTGGACGGCTTCGACCGTCGTGCCCGGGCGAACCTCGGCGATGGCGGCGAGCTGTGCGGCCAGGACGGCATCGTAGAGATCGCGCTGGTGGGGGAGAAAGCGCGCGCCGGTCGGGAAGGTCCGCGTGACGTCGGCGCAGTAGCCGCGGAGCTCGGCGCCCGCGTCGATCAGGACGAGCTCGCCGTCGGCCATCCGGCGGCTGTTGGCGACGTAGTGGAGGACCGTCGCGTTGGCGCCGGAGGCGACGATCGACGGATAGGCCCAGCCCGTCGCGCCGCGCCGGCGAAACGTGTAGTCGAGCAGCGCTTCGATCTCGTACTCGAACATGCCCGGGCGCGCGGTGCGCATCGCCGTTCGGTGCGCCTCGCAGGCGATCCCGATGGCCGCGCGCATCCGGCCGAGCTCGTCGGGGCTCTTGCGGAGCCGGAGCTCGTGCAGCAGCTCGCCCGCGTCGCGGATCACGACGGGGCCGCTCCCGGCCCGGGGCCGCTCGGCGTGGACCTTGCGCACGATCGCGAGCAGGCGGGTGGTGAGCGCGTCGTCGCGGCCGAGGTGCAGGGTCACGTGTGCCACCGGCGCGAGGAGCTTGGGCAGCTCGGCTTCGAGGTCGGCGATCGGGTGGGCGGCGTCGGCCCCGTAGTGTGCGACCGCGCCGTCGACGCCGGCCCGGGGGCCGACCCAGACCGCGCGCTCGGGGTCGTGCGGGCGGACGAACAGCACGAACCGCTTCTCGGCGCCCGGGGCGAGCACGGCGACTGCCTCCGGCTCCGGAAAGCCGGTGACGTAGTCGAAGTCGCTGTCCTGGCGGAACGGGTACTCGACGTCCGCGCTGCGCGTGCGCTCGGGTGCCGCGGCGACCAGCAGAACACCGCCGTCCATCGCCTCCATGATCCGTGCGCGCCGGGCGGCGAGCACCGCGGCCTCCTCGGGGTCGGCGCCATGCCACGTCTTCTAGCATGCGGCCTGCGCAGTGGCACACCGCTCGCTTCTCTCTCCTCCATCATGGCCGCCGCCGCAGAGAATACCAGCGTAGACCGGGGGGACGTGTCGGATGCGTAGGCGTTGCTCACGGACTCTGGGCGACATCCGGATGGCGCTCGGCACCCGAGTGTACCGCTCGCGGGCCTCGACCCGAGGCATGACGCTGATCGAGCTCGTCGGCGCGATCGCGGCGGTTGCCATCATCATGGGGATCGCGGTGCCGCACTTCTCACGCGACCAGCTCGCCCTGTGGGGCGCGCAGAGCCAGGTCCTCGGCGACCTGCGTCGCGCACGAACCGACTCGCTCACGAAGGGCGATCACTTCTTGATCCGCATCGTGAACGACACGGACTACGCCGAGTACCGCATGCAGCTCATCGGCGCGACCTGGACCGTCGCGGGCGGCCCGATCCGCAGCTGGCGGTTGCCCGGGCATGTCCGGTTCACCACCGGCGTTGGCTCGAGCTTCGAGTTCAACACGCGCGGCCTCATGGTGCTTCCCAGCGCCGCGCTCACGATGACGCTCACCGACGACCTTTCGGGCCAGACCCGCAACGTCACGGTGTGGCCGTCCGGACAGGTGGCCCCGCTATGATCACGCGCCGTTCCCGGCGGACCCGCGGCTTCACGCTCATCGAAACCCTCGCGGCGATGACGCTCTTCGCGCTCGTGGCGGCGGCGATCAGCTCGATGGCTGGCGCCGCGATCCGCCGTACGTCGGAGAATCGGCACGCGATGTCGGCCGCGTTCCTCGCGCAGCGCCAGATGGAGCACGTCCGGGGCCTCGAGTATGCGAACATCGCCGACGAGAGCCAGGGCGTCACACTCGCGGGGGAGAGCTTCACGATCACCACGGCCATTGTCCCCGATTCACCCGTCGCCAACGTCAAGACCGTGACCATCACGGTCAGCTGGACCGGTCCCGAGGGAGCCAAGTCCTATGCGATCACCACGTACTACACCGACATCACGGCTTGAGTCGGGCGGGTTCTCGCTCATCGAGCTGCTGGCCGCGATCACGGTGGCGGGCGTCTCCCTCGCGGCGGCGACGACCTTCTACGCGGCCCAGGCGCGCAACATGCGGGAGGTGAACTACCGTATCGAGGCGCAGCAGGCGATGCGCGGCAGCCTCGACGCGATCGCGCGCGACGTCCGCCTGGGCGGGGCATGTCTGCCATCGAACGGCCAGTTCGTCGCGCTCTCCGGAACCAACGGCGCGACCGACTCGATCACGGTCACGACCGGCCTCGTGCAGGCGAACATGTCGTGCATCATCACGGCGACGACGGCGCTGGTGAACAACGGCCAGACGAACATCCCGGTGGCCAGCACGACCGGCTTCACCACCGACATGTTGGCGTATCTCCGCGACCTGAACGGCTCGGGCGAGAGCGCCCGTATCAGCTCGGTCGGGGCGAATTCCATCACGCTCGCGACCGCGACGACCCAGCAGTATCCGAGTGGCAGCGGCGTCTACGCCATCGACGAGCGGAAGTACGAGGTCGACAGCTCGCTCGCGTACCCGCGCCTGATGCTCACGGTGAACCGCGGCACCCCGCAGGCATTCGCGGCGGGCGTGCGCGATCTCCAGGTGCAGTACATCCTCAACCGGAACTGCCCGACCTGCGATGTCGTCGATGCGCCGGCGATCATGCCGCCCGACACGGCCACGTGGCGGCTCGTGAACGAGGTGATCGTCACCGCGCAGGTCGACACCATCGGCGCGGTGAGCAACGTGTCGCTCACGGAGCAGACGCGCGCCAAGCCCAGGAACCTGTTGCCCTGACGGGACAAGGAAGGGAACCGACATGCGACGCAAGCGGACGAGGGCGGAGAGCGGATTCGCGCTGATCGCGGTGATGACCGTGATGGTGCTCCTGCTCGCAATGGCGGTGGGGCTGCACTCGGGGTCCATGGCCGACACTACGCTGCGCGGTGCCCACCAGGTCGCAACCGCAGGGTTCTACGCGGCGGAGGCGGGCGTCAACCGTGGCATGGGTACGTACCGCGACATCTTCATGTCGTACAGCGTCCCGACTTCTTCCGACTTCGGCGTGAACACGTTCACGCTCGGGCCGCGCACCGTGAGCTTCCAGCTCACGCCGGTCGCCGGCTACGAGAGCGGCCAGACGGTCACGGTGCCCGGCGGGAGGCAGTTCGAGGGCCTCAACGCCATCGAGTACCGCTACACGGCCAACGCGAACTCCGCGCTCCATGCCGGTGACACCGAAGTGAACCTCGGCACCGAGTTCGACGTCGACTACATCCCGCTCTTCCAGTTCCTGGCCTTCTACCAGGGCGACCTCGAGATGCTGCCGGGCCCGGACATGACGCTGCACGGGCCGATCCACAGCAACGGGAGCATCTACCTCAACGCGGGCGCGACCTTCCGGATCGCGGACTGCGGGCCCTCGTATTCCAGCCCGAACTACTGCCTCAACAGCATCCCGTCGGTGCACATGTATGCGGCGGGCGAGATCTACCGCGGCCGCAAGGACAGCAATTCGTGTACGGGTACCGTTCGAATCTCGAAGCTCGCCGACACGAACCACGACGGCGTCCTCGACACGGCGGTGGTGAGCTGTCCGGGCGGGGCCTCGGCGCCGGCGGCAGCGCTGTCGACCGCGCAGATCTCGACGTGGCTCGGCGCGATCGCGAACCACCGGCAGCGGATCGCGATTCCCACGCCGGATGCCTTCACCTTCGGCACGGGCGAGTACTGGCAGAAAGCGGACCTGCGCCTCGGGCTCGACGTGGACCACCCGGACAGCGAGGGTAGGTTCGCGATCATGGTCCTCGACAGCAGCGGCAACGTGGACTCCGGAAAGACGGACAAGCTGCAGCAGTTCATGATCGCGAAGCCGGGCCGTATCTTCTACAACGACGTGCCGCGAACCAGTAAGGATGCGGCGGGTGCCTGGGACGGCTCGTACAACTGCACGACCAGCAACAGCCAGTGTAACCGCACCAGCTACAACAAGCAGTTCACCAACGACAAGGACACGTACGCGTGCGCGCAGAGCGACTACGCGGGCGCGTGTACGCATGCGAACGTCTCGAACATCGACCTGGACGGCGGAACGCTCCTCCCGTCCGGCTACAAGACCGCACGTCGCGGCGGCTTCTACAACAACCGCGAGCACGCGTGGGTCTACATGCTCAACGTCAACCTGCACGACCTGCTCGCGTGGAACCGCACCGCAGGCGGGAACCAGATCTTCCCCCCGGACGACACGAGCGACGGCGGGCTCGTCATCTACCTGGCGGTCATGGGCCCGAGCCCGACCACGGGCATCCCGGGCACGGACCCGAGCTCGGGGCAAGTTCCGCGGTACGGCGTGCGGGTGTTCGGTACACCCAACTTCGACTTCCCTGCCATGGTCGATCCCACTGGCGTGACGATCGTGTCCGACCAGGGCATCTACATCGAGGGCAATTACAACGTGGGTGACGCTACGCACCCCAAGATGCCGGCGGCGTTCCTCGGCGACACGGTCAACGTCCTCTCGGCCGGCTGGTCGGCGAACTCGGTGGCACGCAACGACTTCCAGAGCCGGCAGCCGCTGGCATCGCGGCCCACCGTCGCGACCACGGTGAACGCGGCGTTCATCGGCGGGGTCGATGTCACCACGGCGGGCAACTACAACGGCGGCTTCGAGAACTACCCTCGGTTCCACGAGAACTGGTCGGTGGCGCTCAACTACCGCGGCTCGTTCGTGAGCCTGGGCACCCCGCGCCACAACAACGGGGCGTGGTGTGGTACCGGCGGTGGCTGCAACATCTACAATCCCCCGACGCCACGAAATTGGGACTTCGACACGGAGTTCACGAACGCCGCCAACCTGCCGCCGCTCGCGCCGCGCGCGGTGACCGTCGAACAGATCCTGTTCACGGAGAACTTCAGGTAGACCCGGGGACCCGTTCGCAACGGCAACACCTGCGCCCGGCCTGCGCCGGGGTGCGCGGGGTGGAGCCGGCGACGGCGCTCCTCCTGGTTGCACGGTCGCGGAGCCGCGACTAGCCTCGGGCCGGATGGCAGACGACCCGCGCAGGCCGCACTCGCACCGGATCCAATTTCCCGAAGCGCTCGACGCCTTCTTCACGCGGGTGAACGAGCTCAAGCTCGCGGTCGGGCCGAAGGGTGCGCCGGGCCTCGGCCAGGTCGAAGCGATGCTGCGCGAGGCGCTCGCCGCGCGCGACCGCGGCGACGTGCCGCGCGCGCTCGGCCGCGTCTTCGACGCGATGGAGCGGATCGCGGAGCTGGTGAGCGCCGACGACGCGGCCGAGGGGGCGATGATGCGGGGCATGGCCGCCCAGTTCCGGCAGGCGCTCCTGCAGGGGGCCATGGGCGACGCCAAGGGTACGGCGGAGGTCATGCGCGAGCGCTCGGGGGCCGTGATCACGCCCCGGAAGCCCACCTGAGCAACGCCCGGGTCCCACTTGGCCGGCTGCCGGGGTTGGGCTAAACACGGGCCGTCATGGCCGATGCCCCCGCCGAGAAGGAATGCTGCCAGCGGACGCGGCAGCGGTGGATGCGCCGGATCGCGCTGTACTACGTCGCGTTCCCGGTCATCAAGAACGTGCCGTGCGACACCTGCCGCGAGATCCTGGAGATCCGCGCCTACGAGAAGCCCGCCGCCGCCTGACGACCTCACGCGCGCGCCCGGCCCGCTCGGATTCCCTGCCGAATGCGTGGCGAGTGTCACGAATGTGCCGCTCGGCGCGCTCGACCTCCAAGTCGCCGCGGCAAGGACCCAGGCATGGGGCTTGCTCCTCCCTCAGGTCCGACGATGGAGGTCCAGCGGTCCATAGAGCCGCCTGGGGGCGATGGGCTCGTCCTCGGCCGGGGCGCGCGCGTGCTCCTGGCGGAGGACAACCCGGTCAACCGCAAGGTGGCCTCCCGGCTGCTCGAGAAGCGGGGCTTCGTCGTGATCGCCGTCGAGGACGGCAAGCAGGCGGTCGACGCCCTCGGGCGCGAGCGCTTCGACATCATCCTGATGGACGTCCAGATGCCGGTGATGGACGGGCTCACCGCCACGCGGACGATCCGCGAGCACGAGCGGACGACGGGGTCGCACATGCCGATCGTCGCGGTCACGGCGCATGCCATGAAGGGGGACCGCGAGCGCTGCCTCGAGGCAGGCATGGACGCGTACGTGACCAAACCCATCGACGCCAGCGCGCTGCTGGCGGCGATGGAGCACCTGCTGCCGCAGCGCGAACGAGAGGAGATCGACATGACTGCACCCGGCACGACTGGCTTCGACGAGGTGCTCGACCGCGAGTCGTTGCTGGAGCGGGTCGAGAGCGATGCGGAGCTGCTCGCGGCGCTGATCGAGCTGTACGAGAGCGACAGCCCGCAGATGGTCGAGGAGCTTCGCGCGCAGGTGGCGGCCGGCGATGCCGCCGCGCTCCATCGCACCGCGCACAAGCTCAAGGGCTCGTTGCTCACGCTGTCGGCCACCGAGGCGTCCCAGGTGGCGCTCCGGCTCGAATCGATGGGCCGGGACGGCAACCTCGCGCAGGCGGCGGACGTGCTGGCGGCGCTCGAGAGCGAGCTGGTGAAGGTCACGCAGGCGCTCAGCGCGCTGCAGGCGAGCCTCAAGTAGCGCGCGCGACGGCTATTCCCGCACCCGGCCGGTCGCACGGTCCCAGAAGAACGGGTGCATGCTGAGCCGCCGCTTCATGCCCCCGGGGAGGGCGCGCTCGCGCATGCCGAGGTGGAAGCCGACGTACTTGGCGCCGGTTTCGACGACGGTCCGCGGGATCCACTCCCATGCGCGGGCGCGCGCCAGGTAGCGGAGCTGCGCGACGGTGAAGCGCACGCCCTCACCGCCCGGACGGGCGCCGTCGAGCAGCGGGCCGGCCTGCGCGATCGAAACACCGATGTCGAAGTAGCGCCGGAACTGCTGGGCGACCGTGTAGTCGTGCGAGTGTCGCACGCGTGCGTCCGCCTGGTAGGCAACCCGGTGCCCGGCGCGCAGCAGCTTCGCGCACAGCAGCATGTCCTCGTTGAGGACGACGCGCTCCGGAAACCCGCCGACGGCATGGAAGGCGTCGCGGAGAATCGCCGAGCAGACGTTGGTCGGTGCTCGGTCATCACTCTTGGCTCGGCACCTTTTGACAGCACTTCTGCGAACCCTCACGATGCCGACCCCGGCGCCATCCCTCTAGCGACCATCCCAGGTGTTGTGGTCGAAGGGGGGGGCGCCGAGCGCTACTCGGGAGGGCGAGGGTCAATTCGGTGAGGAGATCGACGGGCCGGCGCGTGCTCTTCATTGGTCCGCTCCCTCCTCCCGTGCACGGGCAGGCGGTGAGTACCGACCGGGTTCTGCGTGCGATGTGTGCCGCCGGCGTCAGGACATCGGCGTCCAACACGTCCGAAGGTCACTGGTCCGGTCTGTTGGGGAACAGCGTCCGGGCCGTGCGTTTGATGAAGGCGATGTTCGTTGCTGTCGTCCGTGGACTCACGGACCGGCCTGGCTTCTATGTCTCGGTGAACGCCAACCGCGGGATGTACGCGACTGCCTTTATTGCCGGCGTTGGCCGGGTGCTCGGCTGCCCTGTGGCGCTGCATCACCACTCGAACGCTTACGTTCTCGATACGGAGCGGAGAATGCGGTTTCTTGCACGGTGCGCCGGACCGCGCGCCCTCCACGTGGTGGTTTGCGACGTGTTGGGCGAGGAACTCAGGTGCCGCTATCCCGCCGTCGAGCGGACGACCGCACTCTCGAATATCATGGCGGTCGAGGAAATCTCTCCCGGCCCACGCCGCAGCGGCGGACGCCTTCGCCTGGGCCACCTCAGCAACCTGACGCGCGAGAAGGGCTTCTTCTTAGTGCTGCGGCTGTTCGAGATGCTACTGCGTGAGGGGATCGACGTGTCTTTGGTGCTCGCTGGTCCCGCACGGCAACGCGAGGTCTCCGCGGCGCTGACTGAAGCCCTTCGAGTTCATGGCGATCGAATTGACTATCGGGGGCCAGTTTACGGCAGAGCAAAAGCGCAGTTCTACTCGGATATCGACGTATTCCTGTTCCCCTCCATCTACCGCCATGAGACGCAGGGTATCGTGAATCTCGAGGCGCTCGGGGCAGGGGTGCCAGTGATCGCGTACGGGCGTGCATGCATTCCGGGCGATCTTGGTCACGGAGGGGGCCTGGTCGTGCGGGTCGACGAGGATTTCGGTGTGCGTGCAGGCGAACTGATTCGCGAATGGAACAAGGACCGGTCGCAGCTCGCAGAGGCAAAAGCGATGGCGAGGGGCCGGTTCTTGGAGCTTCGCTCCGCAAGCCACCGACAGCTCGAGATTCTGCTGGCGCAACTGGCCGGAAACGACCTGCCGCCGCAATCTAACCTCTGACGGTCGGCGGGAAACTCGATCGCGGAGACCTAGGGTGCTTCAGGTGCCCCCTTTACGATAAGGGGGCCACCGAGGTACGAGGTGTTCCTGGTTGAAGTCGTTCGGCTCGACGGGAGATCATCGCCTAAGTTCCGTTGATATGTGCCGCCTCAACATCGAGGCCCGCACCATCCGTATCGCCTGGTGATGTAGTCGTACCGCGACCTCGCGGCTCGCGCCCCCCCCGGAGAGCGAGGAATTGGCGGCGGTCATTCGTCATCGAAGGAGCCTGTGTGATCCGCGTAGATTCGCAGTGTCGTGCGGGTGCGATTCCGCGAGCCGCGAGCCCGATCGCTCGGCACGTCGCTGTTGCCTGGCACGGGCTCCCCTTTTACGCCACGCGACTGCTGGGCCAAATCGTGCGGTGCAATCCCGCGGTCTCGTTCGCGTTCTTGGCGACGACGGGCCACGACCATCAAGCCTACCCGGCATTCGAATCGGTAGCAGGCGTGCCGGTCCGTTGGATCGATCGTCGCGAAGAGTTGACGTGGGCACAGCTCGGTCTCGAGGTGCCAGAGACATTCGTCTTCACCTCGTGGAACCATCCCGCCTATATGAGTCTCGCGGCTGATGCCCGGCGGCAGCGCGGTACGCAGACCGTGAGTATGATGGACAACATCTTTCATGGGAGTCCCCGGCAGTGGGCCGGTGCGCTGTGGTTCCGTGCGGTGCTTCGGCGCCAAATAGACATCCTGTGGGTTCCGGGGAGACGTGGGCTCGCGTATGCGAGATTTCTCGGCATGCCGGAGAGTCGAGTTGTGCAGGGATTGTATGGCGCTGATGGGGATATCTTCTCATTGCCAGAGCGAGCGGAAGAGCAGAGCGAGAGAGTAGGCGCGCTGTTCGTTGGCCAGTTGATCGAACGGAAGGGGGTTGGGGCCATTGTTGAGGCGGCAGAGCGCGATGTGAACTTCCGCGCGCAGATGCGGTTAATCGGTAACGGGCCGCTGGCCGAAAGAGTCGTCCGCGCCGGACTACGTCATGCTGAGTTCCGTCACGGTGAGGACCTCGCTGGAGCCTATCGTGCTGCGTCGGTGTTCATGTTACCGAGTACCCTAGATCACTGGGGTGTTGCCTTACATGAAGCGGCGCTCAGTGGGTGCCTGCTCGGCGCTACGCGTCAATGCGGGGCGGTGGCGGATCTTATCGTGCATGGGCGGAATGGCTACGTGATGGAGTCGTCTTCGCCGTCCGAGGTCCTGAGCGCGTTTCGATGGGCCGAGGCGCTCCAGCCGCGCGTCAGAGAGGAAGGGCGTCAGATGTCGCGCGAACTTGCCGGACGATTCGGCCCCCGTGCATTCTCCTCTGCTTTCGAGGGTATTCTTGCGGCAGCGCGATAATTCGTCGCATGGGTGAGTACTTTGAGTGGGGCGATGGGGATGGTACGTGCGCGTCGATATCCGCGCCATGAACATTGCGGGGGTCGTCCCGTTCTCTGTTGAACGGTCGAGAGCGGCGGCTCGGTTGACGGGCGTCTACGCGACCTCCTTCTTCGTGTCCAGAGTTCGGCGATCGAGTGCGGCGATCAGCTTCGGAATGTCCGTGTAGCCACGGACGCGACGGAAGCTTCGACGTGCCTCTTCGAGCCCCGCAGCGATCCAACGAACCAGCATGTGGCCGTCTCGCCATCGTCGCACGTTGCGGACGAAGTGCCCGACGAGGCCGTTGAGGTTCTCGATCGCGTTCGTCGAGCGCAGTGTGCGGTAGAGGGCGCCGGAGACGCCGAGCTGTTGCAGGGTCAGCGTCTCGTCGAGTCCTTCTCGAAGGGAAGCGGCAGCTCCAGGGTGCGTGCGGTGGAGACCGGCAGCGAGTTGCTCGAGACGACGCCGCGCGAGATCGGCATCGGCCAGGCCGTACGCTTCGTTGATCGCCTTCTTCACCCGAGGCCGCATGGCTTCGGGCAGATGCTCCAAGACATTCCGTCTCTTGTGGACGTGGCAGCGATGGACGAGGGCCACGTCCCCACACGAGTCTCGGATCGCTTTCCGAAGTCCCGTCCCGCCGTCGATGACGAACAGCACCGGGCGGTCGAGATCGAGACCTCTCTGCCGCAGATCGGCGAGCAATCCCTTGCACACTGTCGCGTTCTCCGTCGTCCCCTCCCGCAGGCCGAGCACATGCTTCACCCCGTGCGAATCGAGGCCCAGGACCAGGAGAATCACGTGATCCCGGAAATGGAGTCCGTCGATGAAGAGGACGCGGATGTCCAGGCCATCGAGGGGCGCCGCCATCCACGTCGTGAGCTTGTGGCTGGTGAGAGCGACGAAGCGACGGGACACGGCGCTCTTCGAGATCGCTCGCTCGGCCACGCTGTCCGGGAGCGGGTCAAGCGTGCGACGATACTTCCGCGTCGCCACGCCGATGGCGATTTGTTCGAGCGTGTAGGCGTCGAGTGGGTCGTGGGCGCTGGCGTAGCTGAAGCTCGGCAAGTGGAGCTCCTTGCCGTCTGTACTGCGCGCTCGAAGCCGGGGCATCGAGATGCGCCGCCCCCCGAGCACGACCTCACTCGGTGCACTGCCCCCTCGGATGGCGCGCCGATCGGGATTCGGGAGATTCTTCGGCCCGCAGAGTTGCTCTCGGTCCTGTTCCATCATCGCCTGGAAGACCTGCTGGCCCGCGGTCAGGCAGAGACCGAAGAACGACGTCTTCATGTCAGCTAGCACGGCGATCAGCGGCAGCGGCACCTGCACGCTCACGGCCGGCGGGGCGGCGGGGGCTTTCTCTGCGGACGATCCTGTGCGACTTCTCTTCATGGCGGCTTCCTTTCCCTTGGTTGTGGTGACCCGTCCTTTACAGGACGGGGAAAGGAGCCGCCGCTCTCTCTGGTTTCAGGTCAGCCGTTCAGCAGATTCCGGGACATCCCCACATTGCGTGGTTCTGCGGGCAGTGCGCTGATGGGTGGCGCTGTGACGGGGGCGACAACCTCGAAGGCAGATGCAGGCGTGATCTCGGTTCTGGAGCCGGCAGAGGCGGTAGGGTAGTCTCGATGATATCCGAATGCGCCGGCCGTAAGCTTCTAGGTGGGACGTCGCCGGCATCGATAGGATGACGCCCCTACCCAGCGCGGGCGGCTACGAGGCCCGTCGGCATCAGGATGCTAGCGGCCTTCGGGAGCGAGGCCAGTGCTGCAGTTCTGATGCGATGAACATTCTCGTCAGCAGCATCAACTTCCATCCCGATCACAGCGGGATCGCTCTGTACGCCACCGATCTGCCCGTCTACCTCGCGGAGCGGGGCCACGAGGTCACGATGGTGACGGGATTCTCCTACTACCCTTCCTGGCTCAAGAGACCGAGTGACCGAGGTGCCCTGTTTCGCCGGGAAGAGTACCGCGGCGTGAAGATTCTGCGGGGCTACCTTTATGTCCCGAGGGTGGCGACGACCGCCAGACGTGTTCTCCACGACCTGAGCTTCGCGCTGTTCGCCGCAGCGAACTTCCTGCGTGCCGGCCGCCACGAGGTCATCGTGGTCCTAACGCCTCCGCTCCTGCTGGGCCTGGTCGGGGTGCTGTTTCGGAAGTTGTGGCGAGCACGACTCATCATTCATATCCAGGACCTGCAACTGGATGCAGCGGTCTCGTTGGGGATGCTCCGTGGGAGCCGCATGGTTGCCATTCTGGATCGCATCGAGCGCCGACTTTATCGGGGTGCCGACTTGGTGGTGGCGATCACGCCCGGGATGGCGGAGGCCGCTCGCGGAAAAGGGGCCACCACTGACAGAACCTTGGTAGTGCACAACTGGATCGACGTTCGCGATGTCGCTGGGCGGGGGCGTTCGGGAGCGTTTCTGGCGCGCCTACCGCAGCTTCGCGGGAAGTTTCTGGTCGCCTACGCCGGAAACTTGGGGGTGAAACAGGGTGTGGACGTCCTGCTTGACCTCGCGGAAGCCACCCGCGATCGGCTGGATATCCACTTCCTCGTCATCGGTGAGGGAGCTGACCGGGCACGCCTGGTCGACCTGGCCTCGCGAAAGCGCCTCGCGAACCTCGGCTTCTACCCGTTCCTCGCGGAGGAACAATACTACGATATGCTCCGCGACATCGACTTGGCGTTTGTCTCCCAGCGCGCGGCGACCGGCAACGTCTTCTTTCCCTCCAAGCTGCTCGGGATCATGGCGCTGTCTCGGCCGATGCTGGTGTCAGCCGATCTCGACTCAGAACTTGCGAGGTTCGTTTCGCAAAGTGCGTGTGGGGCAGTAGCCGCGGCTGGTGACGTCGATAGCCTCCAGCGTCACCTATTGCACTACCGTGAGAATCCCGAGGCGCTGGCGATGGCAGGACGGGCCAGCCGGGAGGCGGTTGCACGGTTCGATCGCGAGGAGACCCTCGCGGGGTATCTGTCCCGGATTCTTAAGACGGCCCGAGATTGAGTCCCGCGCGTCTTCCTCCAGCATATCCGAATCTGGTCTCACGCATCTAGCGTGGAAGCGACGGCAGCGGCGCGGGCCACCGTCACGGTGCCGGTGCGTCGCGCTCGTCGGTGCAGCCGGCGCGGTACAGGAGGTCTTGATACGCGTAGTTCGTCGAGATGTCCCAGGCGCTCGTCATCGACAGCACGCGCCGACCGTCGCGGATCAGGGCGAAGCGCGGTCTGCCGGGTGCCAGTGGCACGCGGAAGGAGGTCATCCCGGCGGCTGCGGCGTGGCGATAGGTTCGACCGCCCAGTGTGACCTCGAGGGTGCCGGGGGTCCGCAGGAACGCGAGCAGCTCGACTTCGTCGCGCGGCGAATCTGGCCCCATCGAGGTGAACCCTTTCGGTTGCAGGCGGCCGGGACGGAGTGGGACGGCGGGGTGGACCCGGTGGAAGTAATAGAGGATGTCGCGCGGCAGCGTGGGCGCGTGCCCGGTCTTGAACCACGCGGCGTAGTACGCGGTCAGATCGTGGAAGGCGTACCCGATGCCCGTCGACGGCGCGATCTCCGTCCCCTCGGAGTAGTCGTTCCACGTGATCAGGTGCACCCAGTCCGCGTCGCCCTGGATCGCGCCCTCCCACATCAGACGAAAGAGCTGGCTGGCCCCCGCCTCCCAGAAGAAGAGGTTCTTCGGCCGGAAATCCTGCGGCGCCACGGGGGCCATCCAGAAGCCGGCGCGCTGGCGGGCCTCCGTCGCATCGGCCGCGAGCGTCCGGGCACGACTCGGCGTGCGCGGTCCCCAGGCGGAGAGGCCGGCGCTGATGCCGGTGAACTCCGCCGCCGAGTTCCGCCAGTTGAGGAACAGCGGGACGAGGGCGATCCCGATGCCGCGCTTGCGCAGCGCCGCGAGCTGCTCGCTCCACCAGCCCGCGCTCTGTGCCGCCGCGTTGAACGGCGAGACGACCAGGCGTCCGTCGGGGTGGTGGAGCACCGCCGGATGCGTCGCCAGGGCCTCCAGCGTTGGGACGAGATGGTCCGGATGCTCCTTGAGCTCGCCGTTCATGTCCGGCATCAGCAGGATCCGGAAGTCGGGCGCCACGCGGTGGGCGGCCGCGAGCAACAGCTTGAGCCGCTCCCAGGTCGGGCCCGACGTCCCGAGGATGTCGAAGGCGAAGCCGTCGAGCCCGATCGCCGTCGCCCGCCGGACCTCTTCCTCCATGTCGCGCGCCCGCCAGTCCGTCTCCGGGCGCGGCGGTCGCGGCAGCGGGCGTTCGCGGATGTACCCGCCCGCCTCGCGGTACTTGCCGAGCTCACCCTCGGGGGTGACGAGCCGCGAGTAGGCGTCGGCCGCGGGATCCTGGTTGTCCACCGAAATCGGGAACGGCGAGAAGTAGTGCGCGAACACCTTCTTGCGGAACGCGCTCGGCGGGCGCGGCTCGGCAAGTGGCAGCATGCAGCTTCGCGGTGCGGGGAGCGCGGTGCTCGCGGCCACGGCACCCGACGCGAGCGCGACGATCACGACGGCGAGTCCGGTACGAAGCGCACGCATCGGGATCCTCCTCGAGCCGCGGGAAGCGGGTTCGAGCCGCGCGACCCGGAGGATGCCGAGCATCGGCAGCCACATGAACGCGGCGCGGTTGATCGTGTCGACCGGACTGTCGCGGAGCGCGATGACCAGGAACGGCAGGCCGAGGGAATAGAGGAGTTGGACGGCGGTGCTCGCCGGATGGCGGCGCAGGTACTCGAAGGCGGCGCGGGCGAGGATACCGTACGCCGCGAGGCCGAGGATCACGCCCACGACCCCGAAGTCGAGGTAGAAGGTGAGCAGCACCGAGAACTCCGGATTGGCGACGTGGTTCCAGTACTCCTCCGGCCACAGCGCGTCGATGAGCTTCTCGCGTGGCGGGAGCGGCTTGCCGGCCCACAGCGCACGCGGGATTGGTCGCACGAGCAGGTCGCCCACGGTTGCGGCGCCGTAGGTGAAGGGAATCTTCTCGGGCACGACCTGGAGCACTGCCGCGAGCGCCGGCGCCATCTCGGTGTCGCCCCCGCTGGTGAGCGGCGCCAGCACGGAGCCCGGATCGGTGATCGCCTCGCTCAGCGCCTCCGCGATCGTCAGCGGGGCGTGGAGCTGCGCGCCGCGGGTCCGCAGCAGGACGTGCGACGCCACGAGCCCGACCACGGCGACCGCGACGAGCTGGAGCAGCGAGGGTCGCCGCCGGCGGGCGAGATAGAAGTAGACGACGAGCCCGCCCGCGAACGGCAGGAGCATCATCCGGCTGCCCACCGGCACCGCGCGCAGGAGCACGAGTGCGAGCAGGACGGGTACGAGCGCCCAGAGCGCGAGGCTGCGCCGGTTCCAGGCGACCGCCACCAGCGCGAGCGTCGCCGGGACGAGCGCCAGCGACGTCTGTGCGAGGAAGGTCGCGCCCTTCTGCACCTCGGTGAGCTCGAGGCTGCGGCCGGCGAGGAACTGCTGCAGGCCCGAGCGGTTCGTGACCCCGGCGCGCACGACGAACAACGCCAGCGCCAGGCCGGCAATGGTCGCCAGCCCCAAGGTGGCGACCACCGTGCGCCGTGTGCTGAACCGCGTGGGCGGACTCGGGAGCCTCGCGGCGAGGCGCTGTCCGATCCCGATCTCGTAGACGACCGTGAACGCGACGGCGCCCGCGAGACCGAGGGCGAGCGCCTCGGTGAACGCACCCCCGAGGTGAATGATCCGCGTCAGCCGCACGTAGACGAGTTCCCCGCGCAGCACCTCGGCGGCCGGCCGCGCGACGAACATCACGCCCCAACAGACCGCGAAGACGACGAGCGGCTCCAACGGATCGAAGCGCCGCTCGACCATCCGCCGCAGCAGCGGGAGCGCCAGGACGAGCGCCGTCAACGCGATCAGCGTCGTGTTCATGCACCGCGTCCGGCGGCGAGCAGCGATCGCGTGAAGTGTCGCGCGGCGAACACCCCGACGACCAGCGAGAGGCCGTAGGCGATCGCGAGCACCAGGGCGAGCCCCTGCGCCCCGTACCACGCCATCAGAACGGGACCGGCGACGATCATCCAGGGGTACATGGACAGCTCCGCGAACGTGGACGCCGTCGGCCGCCCGAGCCCGCGCAGCCCTTCGACGAGAATCCGGCGGCACGCGACGAGGGTCGTGCCGACGAGGAGGGTCCTGGCGATCGGGACGGCCGCCGCGAACTCCGTGCCGAAGAACAGCCGCATCAGATACGGCATCGCGACGAAGAGGCCGGCGGTGACCGGGAGGTTGAGCAGCGTCACGCCCCAGAAGAACCGCCAGACGAGCCGCAGGCCGTCGCGCGGATCGCGCCGATCGGCGACGGCGGGGAAGGCCACGCGTGCCGCGCTCTCGGCGACGAAGCGCGGCAGGTTCGTGAAGGCATAAGCGGCGACGTAGAGGCCCATCGCGGTCGGGTTCAGGAAGATCGCGACCGCCGCTTGGTCGATGCGCAGCCCGTCCACCGGCGCCACCGCGCCGAGGTGACCGCGCAGCCCGAAGCTGTGGAGGTCGCGCCGCAGCCCCGGGACGGTGCGCCAGCTCGGTCGCAGGTCGCGGAGCGCCAGCGCGAGCGTCGCGACGGTGGCGACCGCGTAGGCCACGACGTTGACGACGATCACGGGGACGAGCGAGCGCTCGCCGCGCAGGAAGAGCGCGGCCACGCCGAGCGCGTAGAGCGCGGTCGGCAGCGTCCGCAGCACGTTGTACGCGGTATAGCGCTCGCGGCCCTGCAGCACGGCGAGCCCGACGCGGTGGAGGATCATCGAGGGCGCGATGAGCAGCGTGAGCAGCGCCGCGCTCCCGAGGCCCGGGCGCCGCGTGTCGACCACGAGGAAGAGAATCCCGCCGACGAGGGCGGTGAGCACACCGCTCTGGACGAGCGAGATGCGCAGCGACTCGCCCGCGATCTCGCGCGCCAGCGTGGGCCGCGCGCGCAGGTAGAACGTGCACGCCACCGGGATCCCCAGGTTGCCGAGCAGCGTCACCATGAGCGGCCAGATCGTGAGGCTCGCCAGGTCGCCGCGACCGTCGACGCCGAGCATCCGGGCCGACAGCGGCCCGCTGACCAGCAGCAGCGCCTGCGCCAGCAGGCCGGCCGCGATCGTCTGCACGCTGGCCCGCACCAGGCGCGACCGGCCGTGCTCGAAGATCGACGGGAGCCGGTATGTCCGCACCGCCGGCCCGGCGCGTCGCCGCCCGGCTGCCCGCACCGCCGGATGTGGCTCGGGATCGCGGCGGGGAGCCGTGGGCATCAGCATCGGCGCTACGTCCTCACTGGCTCTGCGCCGCCGCGATCCGGGCGATCGCGCCATCGACCAGGCCGGTCAGGGCCTTCGCACAGGCCGGGTCGATCTTCTTTGCGGGCTTGCCGGAGAGACTGGCCTTGACGCCCTTGAGCCGCTTGCGCGCCGCGCCGTAAAGCTTCTTCGACTTCTTCGGCGTGGTGGCCGCGGCGTTGCGGATCAGCGCGCAGGCGGACGCGAACTTGCGGCCCATCGACGCCGGGACCGGCTGCAGCGTACACGTCGCTTCCTGGCTGCGGAGATCGTCGGGGGCGCTGACCGGGGAGTGCGCGCAGCGCGGTCCCGCGGCGCAGGTGTCGAGCGTACACGGGTCGGCGTCGTCGCACGTGCCGGGCGCGCCGGCGACGCAGGTGGGCGTACAGTCGTGCTGGCAACCGTCGTCGTCGACCGTGTTGCCGTCGTCGCAGGCTTCCCCGGCGTCGAGCGTGCCGTCGCCGCAAGCGGCGGTGAACGTCGCGCGCAGCGTCGTCGGCACGGCGGGCGCGACGACGTCGTGGCTGCGGGCTCCGCCGTCGGACCAGGCGGCGAACTTGTAGGTGGCGGGCGTGCAGCCGGCGCCCTGGCAGGGGAGGGCCTGCGGGCTCTCCACGGAGACGGCACCGGTCGAGCCGACGATCACGCGCTCGGTGAACGGCGTCGTCCGGGTATGCGTGCCGAACGTCACCGTGAGACCCGCGGGCTCGGACTCGAACGTCAGATCGACCGCCCGTGGATCGAGCCGGATGGTCTTGGCGGCGCTGAGCCCGGTCGAGTCGGTCGCCGTGAGCGTCAGCTCGAGAAACGACGGATACTCGTGATCCGGAGCCGTGAAGGCGCCGCTCGCGACCCCGTCGAACTCTTGGATCTCGTGGGGGTGGCACTGCCCCCCGGGGCAGTGCTGGATCACCAGAGACCAGTGCAGGTTCGCGGGTGAGAGTGCGCCGTCCTCGGGGTCGGACGCGGAGCCCTCGAACGTGATGACGTCGCCGACCTTCCACGTGGACCCGTCGGCGGGTTGCGTGATCTGCGGCGAAGGCCCGTGGTAGCGGATGCGACGCACCGTGCCGCAGGTCGGACAATCCTGGCCGATCCCCACGTAGAAGAGATCGCCGCCGGGGCCGACCTGGAGGTCGACCGGCTGGGCCGCGCCGGTGGCGAACGTCACGATGCGCGCGGGATCGGGGTCGCCGCTCTGGCCCGTCGGCATCGCCCAGATGCAGCGGCGCGAGAAGTCGGCGAAGAAGAGGCCGTCGGCGAAGGCCGGCGGATAGCCGCCGGCTTCATAGAACGCGAGCCCCGACACCGACGCCGAGCCCACCGGGCAGGCATCGCCGGCCACCACGTGGGCGGCGCGGCCGTAGGTGAAGATGGGCGCGGCGACGGCCGTCGTACCGGTGGCGTAGAGCGCGTCGCACACGCCGCGGTGCGCGGCCACCCATCCTGGCTGCGGTCCGGGGCCTTCGTAGCAGGGCCAGCCGAAGTTCGACGGCGTCGCGCGTGGGTCGGCGATCCGATCGATCTCCTCGAAGCTCTCCCAGCCGACGTCCCCGATCCAGATCTCGTCCGTTCCCGGTCGGACCGTGGTGCGAAACGGCTGCCGGAGGCCGTAGGCCACGATGCGGTCCTGGCCCGGAACCGACGCGCCGTGGAGCGGGTTCGTGGACAGCGCAGCGCCGTTCTCGTCGACGCGGAGGAGCTTGCCGTCGTACGTCACCTGGCCGAATCCAGCGAGCCCGAGGTTCTGCCCCCGCAGGCCGCCGCCGTAGTCGGCGGGGTCGTCGCACACGTTGGGTGGGGTTCCGAGCTGCCCGTAGTCGACCTGGGTGAAGCTGTCGCCGCTGCCCGCGCCGACGTACAGTGCGCCGTCCCGGCCGAAGACGAGGCCCCCGATCGAGTGGCTGGGGAACTGCTGGCACCAATTCTCGATGAGCACGTCCTCCGCCGACGCCGTGTTCCCGCTGGCGGTGAGGCGCGAGAGCCGTGCCGACACGGCGCAGCCGTTCGTGGTGGGCGACGACGAGCACGCGTCGTTCCAGAGCGGCGGCGTGCCGCCGATCGCGGCGTCGAACGTGTAGGAAACATACACCCACGGGGTCGTCGGGAAGTCGGGATGGAGGGCGAGGCCGAGCAGCCCGCGATCCCAATACGCGTTGACGTTGGTCCGCAGGTCCGCGAACACGTCCGGGGTGGTGTCCGAGAGGTCGTCGAAGACCTTGACGCGGCCGCCCTTCTCGGTGACGAAGACGCGGCCGTCGCGGGAGAACCGCACCGCCGTCGGGTAGGTGAGGCCGGAGAACACGGTGGTCTCCTCGAAACCGGGGGGCAGCGTGGTCTGGGCGTGGGCCGGTGATTCCAATCGCCCGCTCACCGCCACGGCCAAGAGCATCCCGAGGAAAGCAGACGTCGAACGGCGCGTGTTCACGCGGCACCTCGTCCCGAAATCACGGCGGGGATCGTGCGCAGCACGATGGCGACGTCGAGCCAGAAGCCGCGGCGCCGAATGTACTCGAGGTCGAGCTCGACCCAGTGGTCGAACTGGATGTCGGCCCGACCCCCGACCTGCCACAGGCAGGTGAGGCCGGGGGTGACCGCCAGCCGGCGGCGATCGCGTGGCCGGTAGCGTTCCACTTCTTCCGGAAGCGGCGGGCGCGGGCCGACGATGCTCATGTCGCCGCGCAGCACGTTCACGAACTGGGGGATCTCGTCGATCGAGAGCCGGCGCAGCCAGGCGCCGATCCGCGTCACGCGCGGGTCCTTGCGGATCTTGAAGACCGGTCCGTCCATCTCGTTGAGGTCCCGGAGGTGCTCCTTCGTGGAGTGGGCGTCCTCGACCATCGTGCGGAACTTGAGGCACGTGAACGGCCGCCCGCCGCGCCCGACGCGCGGCTGGCGAAAGATCGCCGGGCCGGGCGAGGTGAGCCGGACGAGCGCCGCCACCGTCAGGCAGAGCGGTGCGGTGACGAAGAGGGCCGCGATCGAGAAGACGACGTCGAACGTCCGCTTGGCGAGCGCGTAGATCGGGTCGTCCGGTATGGGCATGGCGGGATCGACCGCCGGCGTCTTGGCGTGGAGGCGCAGCCGCCGTTCCGCGCGTCTGTCCGGGCGCCCGTCCTGCCGCGCGCCGTCGACCCTCGAGTGGTCCATTCCCTCCGACATCACATCCCCTCTCCGTGTGGTGTCGTCCCCGCTCCGCCGTGCGGCTGCGGTGACGTGCCGCCCTCCGACCGCCTCCCCGGCGAAGAGCGCGACCTCGTTGGACGGTCATCCCCTCAGCGCCCGGGCTCCTCTCGGTGCTCGTCACGTCGCGCGAGGGTTTCCGCGACGCCGAGATAGACGGGCCTCAGGTCGGTCGCCTGCCGCTCTCCCGTGCGCAGTACGCGATTCGCGGCGTCGAAGTCGCCACGCGCGGCGTACACGTCGACGGCCAGTGCGCGGTACAGGTCGCCCCGTGCGGGCGTGTCGCGGACCGCCGTCAGCAGCATCGCCTCGGCCTCCTGCGGGTCGCCTCCGGCGAGCGCGTCGTGCGCGGCCCGCGCGAGCCGCCCCCCGCGATCGGGATGCTTCGTGGCCTCGTCGCGCAGCAGGGCGGTGGCGGCGGTCCAGCGCGCGTCGGATTCGAGCACGGTCGCGAGGTCGTCGACGATCGGGCCGCGGGTGTTCTCCTGTGCGTCGGCGAGGGCTCGGCGAAGGCCGCGCTCGACGGCGCCGCGGACCTCCGGTGCGAAGCGCGCGGCGCGTGCGGTGGCCTCCGCGATGCTGCCGGCGTCCGGCACGAGGCCGCTCTCCCCCGGGAGAAGGTCGTGCGCGGCGAGCCGTGGGACCTGGCTCAGGGATTCCTCGACCTCTGCGACCGCGACGTCCCGCGCGCCGCGCTCCCAGAGCGCCGCCGCGAGCTGGTCGCGGAGCGCCGTGGCCGCGGGGGCGAGCCGCACGGCACGCCAGAGCGCGTCTTCCCGCTCGACGGCGCGGTCGGTGCGCGCCGCGATCGCCACGTGTGCCGCGAGATGCGTCGGAGCCCGCCGCGCCGCACGCCGCAGGAGGTCCACGGCTTCGTCCCGCCCGGCCTCGCCCTCGGTGGCGATGAGCCGCTCGGCGCGCGCGACGAGATCCGCGGGCGCCAGCGGCGCGGCGCCGAACAGCGGGAGGACCGCGTTCGCGAGCGACGGGACGAGTGCGAGGGCGAGCACCACCGCCAAGCGGCCGATCACCGGCGAACGGTCGACTGGGCTCGCACTCGGAGGCAGGGCGAGAAGGCCGATGCCGAGGGCCAGGAGCGCGCCGGGCGCCGGCCCGCGCATGCCCGACCCCGCGAGCGTCTGCAGCAGAAGGGCAACCACGCCGCCGGCGACGCCCCACGCGAGCAGCGCGTGGCGATCCACGTCTGCGGCGGCCGCCGCGGGCTCGTGCCGTGTCGCGCGTGGCCGCGGGAGCCCACGCCCCCAGCGCGCCCGGACCACGGGGACGACGACCGCGACGAACCCCAGCAGGCACGCCATGCCGACGAGGCCCGTGTCCGCCGCGAACGCTGCCAGGTCGGAGGGTCCGACGGGCGGCGTCCCCCCGGCGGTCGCTGCGGTGGACCAGGCGCCGAGACCGACGCCGGTGAGGGGATGCGCGCGGAGCAGGCGCCAACCAGTCGCGATTCCATCGAGCCAGATCGCGAAGCCGTTCGGGCCGCCGGCCGTACGGCTCGCCAGCAGGTCGCGCGCGGTGGCGACGGCGAGCGCGAGCCCGGCCGCGCCGAGAATCCCCCAGGTGGCGAGCCGCTCGCGACGCTGGCGGACCGTGGCCCCGTCCGTTCCGCGGCCCGCGCCGTGCCGGCTGCCGACCACGGCGACGCCGACGCCCACCAGCAACGCGGCAGCCGCGGCGCGCAGGCCCGTCGCCCAGTACGCCGCGATCAGGAGCACGGTGGCGAAGCCGGCGGCGATCGGGGTGACCAGCGTGTGCTGCAGCGCCACGATGCTCGAGACGATCGCCCGCGGCGGTGGCACTCCCGCATGGCGGGCGAGCCCAGCCGTGCGCGAGAAGCGGTGCAGCAGGCCGCGTCCGGTGAGGAGCGTGGTGATCACCGCTGGCGGGATCGTCATTGCCAGGACGCCCGCGAGCCACGCGGGATCGTCGAACGGGCCGGCGTGATTCCGGATGCGGAGCAGCAGTCCGCCGCCGGCGACCAGCACGCCACCGGCGAGCAGCGTGAGCACGAGCCGCAGCCCGACCCGCGTGCGCCACGGATACGCGACGAGCACCGCGAACAGACCGACTGCGGACACGAGGGTGGCCAGGGACGGCCAGGGCGCCCACGGGTCGAGCGCCAGTGGATACCAGGCCGGCCACTCGGGTGCGGTCGCCGCGAACAGCCCCGCCGTCCCGTGATCGAGGGTGCGCAGGAGCAGCGGCGGCAACGGCAGCGTGGTCAGGACGACGATGCCGACGAACGCCGCCAGCACGCCCACGCCGTGGGCCGGCGGCCCGCCGCCCTGACGGTATCGCTCGCGCGCGGTCGCGGCGACGAGCACGGTCACGAGCGCGGCCGCCCCGAGGACCACGGCCGGTCGCGGGTGCGGACCCGCGACCATGAGCGCGAGCACGACCGCTTGAATGCCCGACAACACGGCGCGATCCGTGCGCGGCGGGCGGCTCACGCGTGGCCCTCCAGGACGGGTGGCCGGCGGTAGTAGCCGCTGCCGCGCTGGGAGAAGAAGTAGAGGTCGCCCCACCGGAAATCGACGTTGTTCACGACCGTCCCGAGCAGGCGCGCCCCGGTGAGCGCGAGCTGCTCGCGGGCGCGCCGGACGATCTCGCGGGGCGTGTCCTGCCCCTTGACGACGAGGACGACGCCGTCGGCCTCGCGCGCGAGCACGACCGCATCGGTCACCGGCAGCGCGGGCGGCGTGTCGATGATCACGCAGTCGTAGCGCTCGCGCAGCGTCTCGAGCGTCTCGCGCATCCGCGCCGAGCCGACCAGCTCGGCCGGGTTGCTCGGCGGGGGGCCGGCCGCCAGGAACGCGAGCCTGCCGGCGCCGACTGGCCGGACGAGGCTCGCGAGCTCGGCGTCGCCCGCCAGCAGCGTGGACAGCCCGTGTTGGTTGTCGACGCCGAACACGAGGTGACAGCCCGGCCGGCGGAGGTCGGCGTCGACGAGCAGCACGCGTATGCCGGTCTCGGCGAGCGCCGTGGCCAGGTTCGCGCAGACGGTGGTCTTGCCCTCACCCGCGCTGCTGCTGGTGACGACCAGCACGCGCGGCAGGGTCTCCGCGGCCGAGAAGAGGACCGCGGTCCGCAGGATGCGGAACGCTTCCGCGGCCGAGGAGTGCGGCTCGTGCGTGACGACGAGGTTGCGCGCGTCCGACGCCGCGGGCGCGAACACGAAGGCGCGCCGTTCGCCGTGCGCCCCATTGCCGTTGGCCACGACCCGCCGGGCCAGCGCGAAGTTGGGCACGGTCGCCAGCGTCGGCAGCTGGAGCAGCCCCTCGACCTCGTCGCTGCTCTTGACGCTGTTGTCGAAGTACTCGCACGCGAACGCCGTGCCGACGGCGACGCCGACCCCGAGCACGAGCCCGATGCCGAGGTTGAGCGGCAGGCGCGGCCAGGTCGGCCGGTCGGGCACCTCCGGCCGCTCGAGCACCCGGACGTTCGAGGCGACCAGCTCCGAGTTCACCGCGGTCTCGATCTGTTGCTTGAGCAGGGACTGGTGCAGCGCCCGTGCGCTCTCGGCCTCCGCCCGGAGGAGGTCGTAGCGCGTACCGAGGTCGCGCTGTTCGGCCTGCTGTTGCTCGAGATCGGCGAGGGAGCTCCGCAGGCCTTCTTCGCGCGCCACGGCCGCGTCGAACTGCATTCGGACCGAGGCGACCTGCCGCGTCACCTCGGCGCGCAGCTGCTGCCCGAGCGCGACCTCCTGCCGCCCGAGCTCGAGCATCTCGGGGTGGTTCGGCCCGAGTCGTCCGAGGACTGCCGCGCGGCGCAGCCGGACGTCGGCGAGGGTGCCGGTGAGTTTCTGGATCGACGGCTCGTCGACGAAGTAGGGCAGGGCGTCGCGCCCGGGCTCGGCGAGGAACTGGTAGCGGGTCTGGAGGCCCACCCGCTCGCCGTTGGCCACCGTGTGCAGCTTGGACAGCTCGGTGATGCGCTGGGCGGCGAGTTGCTGGTCCTGGTTCACTGCGACGTTCGGGTGCTCGCTCGCGAACTGCTCGAGCGCTGCTTCGGCGCGTCGCGCGTTCGCCGCAGCCTCCTGCCGTTGCGTGGCGAGGAAGTTGCGCGCCGTCACGTTGGTCCCCAGGCGCGCCTCGTCGTTGGCCTCGATGTAGGCCTGGGCGTGTGCCGCCGCGAGGAAGGCGGAGAGCCTGGGGTCCGGCGTCGCGAAACTGACTTCGATGACGTCCGTGCCGCGCACGTCGGTCACCGAGAGCCACTTCTCGTAGGCGTCGAGCAGGAGCGGGTCGATCGGATCGGTGTCGGCGGCCGGCGTCGGCGGGGATTGCGCGGATCCCTCCGTCCAACCGCGGGGCCGGAACATGCCGAGCACGCGATCGCCGAGGCCCAGGACCGCGGCGGTGTCGCTGCTCGGTTCGGTGAGCGCGGGGCTGTCGACCAGATGCTGCCCGCGGATCACGCGCTCGGCGACGTCGCGGCTCTGGAGCGCGGCGATCTGGGTCTGGAGGAAGGCAGAGGTGCCGTTGACGGTCCGGTCGCTCTCGTCGACCCGCAGCACGTTCTCCTGCAGGCGGAGCTGAATCGGCGACTGACGGGCCACCTGGAGGCGCGTCGTCGCCGTGTAGGAGCGGGGAAGCAGCAGCGTGACCAGCAGGGTCAGTCCGAAGACGGTGCCGGCGATGGTGGTGACCAGCCAGCGGTACTTCGAGAGGACGCGCAGGTGCTCGCGCAGGTGCCGACGCGAGAGATCGATGAACTCCGCGTCGATCACGTCGGGGGTGAGCATCGGCGACGCCGGTGGTACGGCCCGACTCGGCAGACGATCGTTCACGTTCACGACGGCCTTCTCGAGATCAAAAGACGACGGCGTTGGTCCCGAACCGGACGATCTCGCGTACGGCCGTCCACAGGCTCCACGGCACGAGCTTGGTTGCGCTCGCCGGTACCCGGATGATGTCGCCGTCGGTGATCGGCACGTCCGCTGCATCGCCGTCGGTCACTTGCGCGAGATCTATGGTGTAGAGCTGTTGCTCGCCGGTCGGCATGACGCGCTTGAGCGTCACCTTGCCACGGTCTGCCGGGAACAGGTCCCCGCCGGCCGCCGCGACCGCGCCGGAGAGCGTGAGGCCCCGCGTCACCGGGTATGACCCCGGCTTGCCGACCCAACCGTCGACCAGCACGCTGCCTGCGGGTGCGATGCTGATCACGTCGCCGGGACGCACTTGCGGGTTGACCCCGTGCGCGTCGAGGGCGCTCGCGTGCAGCAGCCGCTCGAGATCGATTCGCACCGGCGTGCCGTGGCTGGGAGCCTCGGGTCGGGCCGTGCTCCGGACGGCCGGCGGCGTCGCCACGGGTTCGGCCGCGGCGGGCTCCGCCGCGCCGAGATCCACGATCAGGCGGCTCCCGTCGGGGTGGACCGCGTGCGGGACGGCACTGGCGAGGTCGATGACGAGGCGGAGGTGCCCATCGTGTGCGGCAGCGCGGATGCCGGGGGCGAGCGGATCGCCCAGGGGCACGCGGCCGGGTCCTGCGCCGCCACGTCCGAGCGGTCCGTCGAGATCGATGACCACGCGCGGCGGGCCGTCGAGCGCGAAGCTGCGCAGGCCGTCCGGCGCGCGCGTGAGATCGATGGTGAGCCGCCGGCCCGCGCCGGCAGCTTCGCTGCGAGCCCCGCGCAGCGCGAGCCACGGCGCCGGTGCGTCGTCGCGCGCGGCCGGCGCCTGGACGACGTCGCTCTGGCTGGGCTGGGCGATCGTCGCCACGCGGTTCTCCGGTGCGGCCTGTGTCGCGGGGGTGAACTCGACCAGGCGGCCGGCCTCGCGCGTCGGGCCGCCGGCCGCCCAGATGAGATCGGCCAGCGTGGCGCCGGGGCGCGTGAGCGGATAGAGGCCCGGCCGCTCGACGCTGCCGACGACTGCCACCACGCGGCTGCGGTACTCGGCGACGGTGACGCTCACCTGCGGGTTCACGAGCACGCCGGCCTCGCGCAGGCGCCGCGCGATCTCGGTCTCCAGCCGCGAGGGGGTGAGGCCCTCGGCCCGCACCGGACCGATGAGCGGCAGCGAGACGAGGCCGCTCGCGCTCACGCGCAGGCCCTGCTGGAACACCGGTGCCTGCGCGATGGGTGCCACCGTGCCCGTGGCGTACGCAGCGTGACCCGCGTCCAGGAGGTCGGGAACCCGGATGTCGAGGAGATCGTCCGCGCCGATGACGTATCCGTCGTCCGTCGATTCGCTCAGCCGACCCGTGACGATCACTTCGAGGCGCTCGCGATCGCGTGTGGTGGTGAGGTCGCCGGGTGTCGCAGGAGGCGTCGATTGTGCAGCAGCGCCGCCGTGGACGAGCGTCAGCGCGATCAGCGCCGCGAGAAGGAGGCCGCTGCGCAGACGCGCCAGCGAGCGCACGGGAGCAGGCGTGGGTGCACTACAGAGCAGACGTGCAATGCGGCGACGTTCCTTGGTGCGATGTGCGGTCCAGCGTGTTCGGTACATGGGGGGACCCCGTAGGGCAGGCGATGCTCGCGAACACTGCAACCACTGTGCCGCCGACTGTGGGGGCCCACCGCACGCGCGAGCAATTTGGGTGTAGCGGACGCGCGTGGCTGCCGTCAAGGCATCTTCTTGCGGGTCCTCCGGCGCGCTTGCCATTGCGGATGCGCGAGCATCGCGACGGCACAACTACCTTGCACCAAATGTCGCAGGCACGGTGGGACGGTGGCCGGGGATCGCCGGTCCCCCCGCGGGTGGCATCCGTGCGCGACCTCGGCTAGGACTCTGCGCCTATGCGAATGCTGCCTCTCTCTCTCCTGTTGTTGGCGGTGGGCGTCGCGATCGTCGGCGCGCGCGCCGCGATGGCTGCGGACCCCGATCCCTGCGTGCTCGTCAGCCAGGCCGAAGCGGAACGGGCGCTCGGGAAGGCGACGACCCGTGTGCAGCCCAAGGTCGGGGGCTCCGGGAGCTGCGTGTACCAGGCCTCGGGTGGTCTCGATCGGGTCACGATCACGCTCTATCCCGAAGGCGACGCGCGCTACGACGAACGCCTGGACGACGCGCACCACACGTGGAAGGCGACGGCCGTCCCGGTGGCCGAGCTCGGCGATCGGGCCGCGTGGGTGGGCCGCCAGCTTTTCGTGGGACGCAAGCCCCACCTCCTCGCCATCACGATCGTGTCGCGCGAGAGCGCGGACGACAGCCTCAAGCACGCGAAGGACCTCGCCCGGACCGCGCTCGGCCGCTTGCCCTGAGGGACGAGAACGCGATGGGCGACATGCTCGCGGGTCGCGTTGCGATCGTGACCGGCGCCGGCCGCGGCATCGGCCGCGGCGTGGCGCTCGCGCTGGCGGCGGCTGGCGCCAAGGTGGTCGTGAACGACTTCGGCGTCTCGATCGACGGATCGCAGCCGTCGGCCGGTCCCGCTTTCGACGTCGTGGCGGAGATCGAGCGGGCGGGCGGTTCGGCGGTCGCGAGCACGGAGTCGGTCGCCGACTGGGACGGCGCGGCGCGGATCGTCGAGACCGCGCTCGCGCAGTTCGGGCGACTCGACGTGCTGGTCACGTGCGCCGGCATTCTGCGCGACCGGATGATCTTCAACATGAGCGAGGAGGAGTGGGACGCGGTCCTCGCCGTGCACCTGAAGGGCACCTTCAACTGCGTTCGCCACGCCTGCGTGCCGATGCGCGAGCAGCGCTCGGGTCGGATCGTCACGTTCACGTCGGGCGCGGGCCTGTTCGGCAACCCCGGTCAGGCGAATTACGGTGCGGCCAAGGGCGGGATCGGCGGCCTCGCCAAGGTCGCGGCCCGCGACCTCGGTCGCTACGGCATCACGGTGAACGCGATCTCCCCCGTGGCCGGCACGCGCATGACGGTGACCGAGGCGTATCTGCGGGGGCGCGAGCTGCGCCGGCAGCAGGGCATCCAGCGCGAGGATCGCGGCACCGGCGAGATCGAGAACCTGAACCCCGACGACATCGCGCCGATGGTCGTCTACCTCGCCAGCGACCAGGCGCAGAACGTCAACGGGCAGATGTTCCTCTGCTTCGGGGGCCAGGTGGCGCTCGTCTCCCAGCCGCGTCCGGTGCGGACGCTCTTCAAGGACGGGTATTGGACGCTCGACGAGCTCGACCGGCTCGCGCCCGGGGCGTTGCTCGCCGGCCTGGTCAATCCGGCACCGCCGAAGGAGTCCCGCGATGGGTGAGCGGCTGAAGGGTCGCGTGGCGGTGGTCACGGGTGCCGGGCGCGGTATCGGCCGGGCGACCGCCGAGCTCCTGGCGGCCGAGGGCGCAGCGGTCGTGGTGAACGACGTCGGCGGCGACGTTGGCGGCAGCGGCGCGACCGCGAGCGTCGCCGACGAGGTCGTCGCGGCGATCCGCGCGCGCGGCGGCACGGCCGTCGGGAATCACGACAGCGTCGCGGATTTCCGTGCCGCCGAGCGCATCGTCGGTACGGCGGTCCGGGAGTTCGGCCGGCTCGACGTGCTCGTGAACAACGCCGGCATCCTCCGCGACCGGATGATCTTCAACATGACCGAAGCGGAATGGGACGCCGTGATCGCCGTGCATCTGAAGGGCACCTTCAACTGCACGCGGCACGCGTCGGCGCAGATGCGCACCCAGAAGTTCGGTCGCATCGTCTTGATGTCGTCGACGTCGGGCGTGTTCGGAAACTCGGGCCAGGCGAACTACGGTGCGGCCAAGGACGGCATCGCGGCGTTCACGCGCGTCGTCGCGCGCGACCTCGGCCGCTACGGCATCACCGCCAACGCGGTCTGCCCCGCGGCGGCGACGCGCATGATCCAGACGATCCCGGACACCGCCCGCCAGGCGCGGACGAAGGGCGGGATCGCCAACCCGGGCGGCGCCCCGCGCCCGACGATGCTCGCGCACATGGGACCCGAGAACGTCGCGCCGTGGATCGTCTACCTCACCACCGACGCCGCGCGGGAGGTGAACGGCAAGGTCTTCCTCGTCATGGGCGGGCTGGTTGCGCTGCTCGACGACCCGAGCCCCGTGCGCACCATCCAGAAGGACGGACGCTGGACGGCGGAGGAGATCGCGCTGCTGTTCCCGCGCACGCTCGGCATGGACCTCGTGAACCCCGCGCCGCCTCAGGGTCCCACGACCTCCGCGTAGACGCGCAGGAGGTCTGCGGCGTGGGTCTCGAGCGTCGGGGGATCGGACCAGAACCGCTCGTAGGCCGCTCGCCCCATGCGCCGGGCCGTCTCGGCGTCGCCGAGTTGCCGGAGCTTGCGCGCAAGGTCGTCGGGGTCGCCGGAACGGAACCAGAGGCCGGTCTCGCCGTCGGCGACGGCCTCGCGCGCGGCGCATCCGTCGGGCACGAGTGCCGGGACCCCGAGCGCTGCGGCCTCGAGGACCGCCAGGGGCTGTGCCTCGTACCACAGGGAGGGCAGCACGAGGGCCCGTGCCCTCCGGACGTGCGCGGCGACCTCCGCCGGCGGCAGCCATCCCGTCACGCGTGCCCCGGGGCAGATGCGCGCGACCTCCGCGCGGCAGGCGCCGTCGCCGACGAAGAGCGCCGCGCAGCCGCTGCGGGCGGCGGCCGTCGCGAAGAGCCGAGGGCCCTTCTCCGGCGAGAGGCGGCCCACGGCGACGAAGAGATCGTGTCGCGCCACGTCCACGGGTGGCTCGCGGACGGCGGCGACCGGGTTCCGCACCAGGTGCACGCGGGTGGCGGGAGGGAGAAACGGGCGCAGGACGCCCGCGCTCAACTCGGAGACGGCGATGACGTGCCGGAGCCGTGACGGGAGGCCGGCGCTGCGCTGGACGACCTGCCGGCCCGTGCGCCAGAGCTTCTGCGGGTAGCTCCGGATGTCGCAGTGCCTGGCCACGCAGGCGGCCGACAGCGGGCGCCGCGAACAGATCCGCCCCGCCTGGTAGTCGAAGAACCCGCCGTTCGGGCACGCGAGGAAATAGTCGTGCATCGTGCAGACGATTCGCGACCCGCGGGCGAACGCCGCGGCGACGGCGCTGGCCGAGAGCGCCTTCGTCCAGCCGTGCAGGTGGACCACCGTCTCGGCGACGGGCGTGGCCGAGAGCACCTCGGCGAGCGCGCGCGCCGCGCGCCGGTTCCAGAGTCCCTGGACGATCGCGCGGCCACGGCTGGGGTCGCCGAGGACGTCGTGCTGCGCCGTGCAGACGACGCGGAGGTTGCGCTGCTCTCGCAGGGCCGGCGCGATCGGGGCGACGGCGCAGAAGAAGGTCACGGCTCGCCCCGTCGCGGCCAGCGCCAGCGCACTCTCCACGGCCACGCGGCTGGCTCCGCCCTCGACGTGGCCGAAGTCGTTGACGACGACGACGTGCCGCGGCGCGGGCGCGGGCCGCGTCATCGCCCGCTCCGCACCCACGCGTCCGACGTCTCGTAGCCGAGCCGGATCAACATCTCGCCCGCCTCGGCGTGGAAGAACTCCCGGTCGGCTGGCGTGAACGCGTCCCGCCACCGCTCCAGCGCCCCGTGCCGGTACTTGCTCAGGATCGCGGTGCTGTCGGGGTGGACGGAGAGGAGCCGGGCCCGGCGGCTCTCCCAGACGCTCCGGAACTGCGGCGGGAGGAGCGGCTCGCGGTAGAGAGGCGTGGCGCCGACCAGGGACCCGAGCGTGGTGAGCACGCGCCGCGTGTCCTTCGTGAGGTCGTCGAAACGCAGCACGTGCACCTGCGGCTGCTCGAGCCATCGGCGCACGTGCTCGGCCCAGGCGCGCGCGCGGCTGGTGCCGTTCGCCTGCTGGCGCATGAATTCGCCGACGGGACAGCGCGCCGCCTCGGAGACGCTCTTCAGCAGGAGGTGATACGAGCACATCACGTCCCGGCCGTCGCGGTGCACGTAGAGGACCGTCGCCCGGGCGTCGAGCCATTGCGCCCACTCGACCGCGAGGTCTCGTTGCGCCGCCGTGGCGGTCCACGCGCGGAAGCCGGGGAGGCAGTGGGTCTTGAGGAGCGGCCGGCGCGCCCGGCCGAGGATCCGGCGCGCCGTCGTCGTCGGCATCGCGCCGTCGACCCGGGTCAGGGCGTCCAGGTCGAGGTAGAGCCGATCGTGCGGCTCGCCCGGGAGCTTCCAGGAGCGGCACTCCGCGAACTGGCGTCGCAGCGTGTCGATCACCAGATGAGTCCCCGAGCGGGGGTGGCTGGCCACGACGATCGGCGCGACGTCCAGCCCAATCGTGTTCCCGCGCGCGCTCGCCATCCGGCGACGATACTCTGCCGGGGCTCCCGGCGACAGGAGAGACCCGTGCGGGGGAGGAGGCGGAGGCAGCGCGGCCGCGCCGCCTCCGCCGGCGGGACGGACGAATCAGGAGGGAAGCGGCTCGGACTTCTTGTCGGGAGAAGCCGCGGTGACGGTCTCCTCCTCGCGATTGGCGTCCATGAGAGCGCGCAGGATGCGCTCCATCACCGTGATCTCGGTGTTCATGGACATCAGGCTGTCGAGGGTGCCCGCCCAGTGCTCCTCCGGTCCCGAGTTGTTGTTCGAGAGCACCGCGAGATGACGTGCGGTGGTGAGCAACGCGTCGGAGGCGAGCTTCAGGTGAACGGCCAGGTCGGTGAAGGTTTCGCGATCGATGATCATTGGGTCGTGGCCCCTCCTGCGAGGAGCCAGATAGCGAAAGCGGTGCCAGGGTCCGGTTCGCACGCGCATTCCGCACCGGAGTGGGCACGCGGTAACCCATTCGCTCGCCCCACGCGGCGGGGGCACTCCGGGTTTCGCCACGATGTCGGGGAGTTGGGGGGCTTCGCTCGCGTGGGCTCGGGCCTGCGGAGCGGACGCGTCGGCTCGCACCTGCCGTGGCGCCTGCCGGGCCCACGCGGGACCGCTCGCGCCACGTGAGACCGTGCAAACCTGCTCCCCTGGCGCATGTGACGCAGCCGCGCAATGCCCGCGCAGACGCCTATTCGTCTTCCGCACGCCAGGTAAGGACGCGTGCGGGCGTGAGGCGCGTCAGCGGGTGCGCCTCGGGGTCGTCGAGGGGCATCGCCCGGTATTGCGGATACCGTGCGCGCAGCAGCGCGAGAGCGGGCGCGTGCGCCGCACGGTCGACGACCCGAACGGCCGGTCCCTGCACGAGCACCCACGCGAGCCGCGTCCAGTCGTCGTCGTAGTCGTCGACGACGAGCGCGGCGCGCGGGTTCTCGGCGAGGTTGCGCAGGCGTTTCAGCGCGCGGGCCGGGCCTCGCTTCGGTTTGAGGTCCGCGACGAAGTAGAGCGCCGCGTCGTCGAGCGCATAGCAGACGGGGACGACGTGGGGCGCGCCGTCGGCGCCGGCGGTGGCGAGGTGGCCGACGCGGTGCGCCTCAAGAAAGCGCCGCGCTTCGTTCGTCCAGCTCGGCATAGTGGACGCGCAATCCCGAGTACTCCGCCTGGGCCTCGGCGACGAGGTCGCCGTAGCGCCCCTCGTACCGCGGGGAGAAGTGGAACACGTGCAGGCGCTTGACGCCCGCGGCGCGCGCCAGCGCGCCCGCCTGCCCCGCGGTGAGATGGTAGCGCCGCGTCGCCTGCTCGATGTCCTCCTCCAGGAACGGCGACTCGCAGTAGAAGAGATCGGCGCCGGCGGCGAGCCGAACGATGCGGCGGGCGTTGGCGGGCGAGAAGAGCGTGTCGACGACGTAGGCGATCTTCTGTCCCGGCGTGACGATCAGGAGCTCGTCGCGCAGCGCGGCGAGCGGACGGTGCTCGCCGGGACGAACCTCGATCGGGTGGTCGTCGGGCAGGCGCCTGCGCACGGCCGCCTTCAGGCGGTTGAGCCATGGTCCCGGCCGCAGCCCCATCGCATCGAGGACGTCCTTGCGGACGTTCAGGTGCGTGCGCTCGGTTGCCGCGTAGGCCATCGAGACGATCTTGTGGTCGAGCGGCGCCGCCTCGACGGTGATGACGTCGTCGGCCATGGCGACGCCGGTGAACGGCACCGGTGCCCCCAGGCGCTCGCGCTCGAAGCGGCGCGCCGCGGCGAATCGCCAGGTCTGCATGGTGGTCTCGCCGATCTCGGTGACGTCGAGCTCGAAGGCGTACTCGTCGGTGAGGTTCCACGTGTAGCCGGCGAGCTTGCCCGCCACGCAGTCGGCGATGCCCTGCGGGCCATAGAGGCGCAGCCGGGCCTCGCGCGCGAGGAAGATCCGCAGCAGCTGGTCGAACCCCATGAAATGGTCCATGTGGGCGTGCGACACGAACACGGCCTCGATCCCGAGCAGCGTCGCGGCCGGCGTGCGGTCGATGCGGCCGAGGTCGAGGAGGATCGCCCGTCCCTGCCAGCGCAGGCCGATCAGGAGCGCGGGGTCGCCGGTCTGGCCGTTGAGGAGCCGCGGCCGCACGGAGGTCTTCATCGCGGGCGCATTGTAGGGACCCGGCCGGAGCGGCGCCAGCGCGAGTTGCTCCCTCGATCGGCGCCCCGTAGAAGCTCGCCTCATGTTCGCCGGCCCACGTGCGCTCGTCTTCGACTTCGACGGCATCATCGTCGACAGCGAGCCGCTGCACCTCGCGGCCTTCCAGCGGACGCTCGCGACGGTGGGCATCACGCTCACCGCCGAGGAGTACTGGACGCACTACCTGGGCTTCGACGACCACGACGCGATCGCCCACGCGCTCACGACCGCGCACGGCGGCGCCCCGCCGGCCGACGTCGCGCGGCTCATGCACGCGAAGGCCGAGCACTTCCTCGCGCTGGTCGAGCACGGCGTGTCGGTCTTTCCCGGCGTGCGCGAGCTCGTGCGCGGCGCCGCGGCGCGCGTGCCGCTGGCGATCGCCTCGGGCGCGCTCGGCAGCGAGATCGAGCTGATCCTCCGCGCGGTCGGGCTGCGCGACGCGTTTCGCACGATCGTGAGCGCGAACGACGTGCAGCACGGCAAGCCCGACCCGGAGGCCTACGTCGCGGCGCTGGCACACCTGCGCGCCGACGTCGCGCCCGAACTCGTGGCGGCCGAGTGCCTGGCGGTCGAGGACTCGCCCGCGGGCATCGCGGCTGCGCGCGCGGCCGGCATGCGCTGCGTGGCGGTCACGAATTCGTGCCCGGCGCGCGACCTCGCGGCGGCGGGAGCGGATCTGGTGGTGGCGTCGCTCGAGGGCGTCGGATGGGAGCGGCTGGCGGGGCTGTTCGGCGAGGCCACGCCCCGCTAGCGGCGATCAGGCGATCTCCTGCAGCACGAGGGTCATGGCCTCCGGCAGCAGCTCCTGCATCACGTCGCGCAGGGACTTGTCGGGATCTTCGAGCTTCGCGGTCAGCTCGGAGAGCAGCACGAAGTAGCGTTCCTTCGTGTCGGCGCCCATCCCGTCGAGGCGCCCGTTCATCGCCTTCACGAATCGCCGGTGGGTGTCCACGATCTGGCGCTCGAGGTCTTGCTCGGGAGTCGGCGCTGGCATGGACGGTACATAGCGGGGTGGTTCCGGCCCTTCAACGCGAGCGGGCGGTCGCCGTGACCCGCCGCCCGTGGTAGGCGGGTCGGCGAGATGGAGCCCCCGGCGCCCCCACTCGCCGCCGACGTCGTCCCGATCTTCCTGCGCGTGCCGCGCGCGGAGGTCGCGTACGTGAAGTTCGTCTTCGAGTCGTACGAAGGCGTGGCGGTGATGCGCACGCTCGACCGGCACGTCGCGTTGCTGGTCGCGATCGCCGTACCGGATTTCGTCGCGCAGGCGCGCGCGATCACGGCGTCGCTGGCGGCGGAGGGCGTGTGCACCGAGGTTCCGTCCCCCGCAGGATCGGACGCCGACCTGCTCGGGCCCGAGCCCGACGACGACAACGCCCCGCGCTGACGCGCGGGATCAGTCGGTCGGTGGCAGGGGGGTTGCCTCGATCGGTTCGGCCTCCGGGGTCGCCACCGGTCGTGCCACCACCCAGGCGATGCCGATCGAGAGGAGGTAGAGCAGGAGGAGCGGCGTCGCCATCAGCATCTGCGAGGCGATGTCGGGTCCGGGCGTCAGAATCGCCGCGACGACGAAGATCACGACGATCGCATAGCGCCAGTACTGGATCAGCGTGCGCCGTTTCACGATCCCGACGCGGGCGAGGAAGTAGGTGGCGACGGGCAGCTCGAACGTGACGCCGAAGCCGAGCAGCATCCGCGAGGAGAACGAGAGGTACTCGCTGATGCGGATCTGCGGCGCGACGGCGATCGACTTGAACTCCTCGAGGAAGAACTCGAACGCGACCGGGAACACCAGCAGATAGCAGAACGCGGCTCCGGCGCAGAAGAAGAACGCGGCCGCGATCGAGAAGGGCAGGGCGACCCGCCGCTCGGTCCGGTAGAGGCCGGGCGCGACGAACTGCCAGGCCTGGAAGAAGATCACCGGACTCGCGATGAAGACGCCGCCGATGAGGCAGACCTTGAGCTTGGTGAAGAAGGCCTCGGTCACCCCGGTGCCGATCACGAGTGCCTGGTCGGGACGCAGCGCGGCGAGGGGGTGGATCAGGAGCGTGATCAGGTGTTCGGCGAACGCGTAGCACACGCCGAAGCCCACCAGCGTCCCGACGAGCGCGCGGATGAGCCTGGTGCGGAGCTCGTCGAGGTGCGCGGTGAGCGGCATCCGCACATCGGCGTCGGGCTCCATGGTCGCGGGTGCAGGCGGCTCAGGCGGGGCCCGAGCCGGTCTTCTCGGGGGTGCCAGGGGTTTCGGCCGGCGTCGCCGGTGCGGACGTGACCTTCGGTGCCTGGGTCTCGTGGCGCCGCACCTCGTCGTCCTCGGCCATGATCTGGGTCTTGAACTCGTCCATGACGTCGGTGGTCTGGCGTCGGAACTCGGCCATGGCTTTACCGAGCTGCCGGGCGACCTCCGGGAGACGCTTCGGTCCGAGCACGATGAGCGCGACCACGAGGATCACGACCAGCTCGGGCATGCCGATGCCGAACATCTCGGCCGAGCCTAGGGAAATCACCCAGGGGTGTCAACGCGACCAGCGCCCCGGGGAACCTGCATTCCCGGGGTGGAGGACGTCTGCTATCGTCGCCCGTCATGGCGGGCGGCACGGGGCTGTTCGTGGACGAGGGTATGCTCGCGCACGACCCGGGCTATGGCCACCCCGAGCGTCCGGAGCGACTGCGCGTGTTGCTCGACCACCTCGGTGCTGCCCGCGGGTTCGCCCGCCTGGAGCCGCGCCTGGCGACGGAGGACGAGCTCGCGCTCGTCCATGCGCCCGCGTTGGTCGCGCGCGTGGCGGCCACCGCGGGGTGCCGGCACGTGCAGCTCGATCCGGACACCGTGGCGTCGGCCGAGTCGTGGACCGCGGCGCGGCTCGCCGCCGGGGGGCTCCTCGGGACCTGCGAGGCCGTGCTCGCGGGACAGATCGCCAACGGCTTCGCGCTCGTGCGGCCGCCAGGGCACCACGCCGAGCGCGACCGCGCGATGGGCTTCTGCCTCTTCAACAACGCGGCGATCGCCGCCGCTTGGCTCCGTCGCCACGGCGTCGCGCGGGTGGCGATCGTCGACTGGGACCTGCACCACGGCAACGGCACGCAGCACCTCTTCGAGACCGACCCCGACGTCCTCTACGTCTCCACGCACCAGTATCCGTACTACCCGGGCACGGGGGACGCCCAGGACATCGGCCGGGGCGAGGGCGCGGGGCGCACGCTCAACCTGCCGTTCCCGGCCGGCTTCGGCGACGAGGAGTTCCTGCGCGCCTTCGGCGACGTGGTCCTCCCCGTGTTGCGCCAGTTCGCGCCCGAGTTCGTCCTGATCTCCGCCGGCTTCGATGCCGATCGTCGCGATCCCCTGGGCGCGCTCGAGCTCACGCCGGCCGGCTACGCGGCGATGGCGCGCGCGCTCGTCGACCTCGCCGCCGACACGGGGCGTGGTCGCATCGTCGCGGTCCTCGAGGGCGGCTACGACCTGCACGCGATCGTCGACGGCGTCGACGCGGTTCTGGCCGCGCTCCGCGGCGACGAGCATGTTCCCCCCGCGATGAGCGGCGACGCGCGCCGTGCCGACGCCGTGCTCGAGCGCGTGCGCGCGGCGCACGCGCCCTACTGGCGCCTGTAGCCGAACGGGCGTCAGTCGGCGCCGTCGGGCGGGGGTTCGGCCGCGTGCGCCGTACCGGCCTCGCCTTCCTCGCTCGGAGCCGAGGCGTACTCGGTGGGCTCGGTGCCCTCGACGAAGACCTCCAGGCGCGACGCGCCGCCGGGCACGGCGCGCAGGCCGGAGGCGGGATCGACCTGGGCGAACGTGACGCCCTCGGGTACGTGGAAGTCGACGATCGGCTGGTCGGCGAGTGCCTGTTTCATGAATGCGGTCCAGATCGGTGCCGCCGCGTGGCCTCCGGTCTCGTTCGAGCCGAGCGAGCGCTCGGCGTCGAATCCCACCCACACGCCGGCGACGGTGTCGGGCGTGAAGCCGATGAACCAGGCGTCGTGCGTGTCGTTGGTCGTGCCGGTCTTGCCGGCGACGGGGCGCCCGAGCTCGGCTGCCTTGCGGCCGGTGCCGTGCTGGACGACGCTCTCCATCAGACTGGTGAGCACGTAGGCCACGGCCGGCCGCATGACGGGCTCGAAGTGCGGCCGTGTGCCGGTGAACGGGAGCGGGTTGCCGTCGCCGTCGGTCACGGCGGTCACGAAGATCGGGTCGAAGCGCTTGCCCTGCGTCGCGAAGACGCCGTAGGCACGCGTCAGCTCGAGCGGCGTCACTTCCGCGCTGCCGAGCGCGAGCGACATGTTGCGCGGCATCGGCGTCGAGAACCCGAAGCGGCCGAGGTACTGCCGCACCGGGTCGAGCCCGACCGCCTGCACGAGGCGGACCGTCACCGTGTTGAGCGAGCGCTGCAGTGCCTCCCGCAACGGCACGTTGCCGAAGTACTGGTTCTTGAAGTTCTTGGGCGTCCACGCCGGCTGGTTGCCGTTCGGCAGGGAGATCGGGGCGTCGAGCACGATCGAGGCGGGTGTGTACCCGTGCTCGATCGCGGCCGCGTAGATGAGCGGTTTGATCGACGATCCCGGCTGCCGCCGGGCCTGGAGCGCGCGGTTGAACTGGGTGCGGCCGAAGTCGTAGCCGCCGACCATCGCCTTCACCTGGCCGGTGTAGGGGTCGAACGCGACCAGCGCGCCCTGGACCTGCGGCTCCTGGTCGAGTGCGAAGCGCACGCTGCCGTCGGGCGCGCGTGCGGCGACCGTCACCGCGATCACGTCGCCGGGCTTGAAGGACTGCGGCGACACGCGCGCCTTGCCCCACGCGAGCCCATCGGCCGGGAGCACGCCGTGCTCCCACGCGGTGCGCACGGTGAGGCCGCCCGGCCGTACCTCGAGCACGATGCCACGGTGGACCGGATCGGCGGGCGAGTGCTCCGCCGCCTCGTGCGCGAGGTAGGCCTGTGCCTTCTTCGCGTCGACGCGGCGGATCGGGCCGCGGAACCCCTGGCGCTGGTCGAGCTCGCGCAGCCCGTTGCGGAGCGCCTCCTCGGCGGCCTTCTGCAGCCGGAGGTCGACGGCGGTGTAGACGCGCAGCCCGAGCTGCGAAGCCGCGCCGCCGTAGCGGTCCTCGAGCATCCGGCGCACCTGCTCGACGTACCAGGGCGCCGCGATGTAGGTCGCCGGCCGGCGCGGCGTGAACGCCAGCTCCTCGGCCACGGCGGCCTCGTACTGCTCGCGCGTGACGAAACCCTCGTCGCGCATGCGCGCGAGGACGTAGTGCTGCCGGGCGACGGCCTGCTTCGGGTGGCGCTGCGGGTCGTATCCGCTCGGCTTCTGCGGCAGCCCCGCCAGGAGGGCGGCCTGGGCGATCGTGAGGTCACCCACGTCGACGTCGAAGAACGCGCGGGCCGCCGCGGCGATCCCGTACGCGCCGCCGCCGAAGTAGATCTGGTTGAGATAGAGGTAGAGGATGTCGTCCTTCGAGAGCTTGGTCTCGAGGCGCGTGGCGAGGATCAGCTCCTTCAGCTTGCGCTCGTAGCTGCGCTCCGGCGTGAGCAGGAGGTTCTTCACGACCTGCTGGGTGATCGTGCTCCCCCCTTGGAGGTGTTGGCCGCGTACGACGTTGTTGACGAGCGCGCGGACGATCGACAGCGGATTCACGCCGTGGTGGCGATAGAACTCGGCGTCCTCGGCGGCGAGGAATGCGAGCCGGACGTGCGGCGGGATGGCGTCGAGCGGGACGAGGTACCGCCGCTCGACGTAGAGCTCGCCGATGAGCGTGCCGTCGTCGGAGAAGATGCGCGTCGTGACCGGCGGCTGGTAGCGCAGGAGCTGGTCGACCGGCGGCAGGCTCGAGGTGATCTCGCGGTAGAGGACGAAGCCGACCAGGCCCGCGGCGAGGAGCCCGGCCGTCGAGGTCCAGAGAAAGAGGCGTCGAAACCACCCCCCGCCGCGCCGTTCCGCTCGTGCCATCAAGTGCCGCGCGGGAGGGTAGCGGCTCCTCGACGAGCGGGCAAACCGCGGTCGACTTTGACGGTGCGACTCGCTAGTGCTGGCGCGGCGTGAACGTTCCCTTTCTCGATCTGAGAGCCCAAGACCGGGCGGTGGGTGCGGCGGTGCGAGCGGCGGTGACCGCCGTACTCGACGACCAGCAGTGCATCCTCGGGCCGCACGTCGAGCGCTTCGAGGCGGCGATGGCGGCGTTCTGCGGCGTCCCGCACGCGGTCGGGGTGGGCTCGGGTACGGATGCGCTCCTGATGACGCTCCAGGCGTTGGGCGTCGGTCCGGGTACGGCCGTCCTCACCACGCCGTTCAGCTTCTTCGCGACGGCGAGCACGATCGCCCGGCTCGGTGCCCGGCCGCTCTTCGCCGACATCGATCCGCGCACGTACAACCTCGACCCCGCCGCGACGGCCGAGGCGCTCGACCGCGCCGAGGTCCCGGTCGTCGGGCTCCTCCCGGTCCACCTCTTCGGGCGCGCCGCCGATCTGCCCGCGCTCGGCGCGCTCGCCGAGCGCCACGGCTGCTGGCTGGTCGAGGACGCGGCCCAGGCGGTGGGGGGCGAGGTGGCCGGCGTGCGGGCGGGGGCCGTCGGCCGTGCGGGTTGCCTCTCCTTCTACCCGACCAAGAACCTGGGTGGGATCGGCGACGGGGGGATGATCCTCACCCGCGACGCGGCGCTCGCGGCGCGCCTGCGCCAGGAGCGGCACCAGGGGCAGACGGCGCCGTACGAGCACGGTTCGCTCGGTGCCTGCTCCCGCCTCGACGCGGTGCAGGCCGCGGCGCTGGGGGCGAAGCTCCCGCATCTGCCGGCGTGGAACGCGCGGCGCCGGGAGGTCGCGGGATGGTACGCCGCGCGCTTCGCCGCCGCAGGGCTCGCGGGCGACGCCGGAGCTCCGCTCGTGCTGCCCGAGCCGGCGGGCGCGAGCCACGTGTTCCACGTCTACGCCGTGCGGGCGCGGGCGCGCGACGCCCTGCGGGAGCACCTCGCGCGTGCGGGCATCGGCACCCAGGTCTACTACCGCACGCTGCTCCACCGGCAACCGCCGCTGCGGGAGCTCGCTCTGGTCCCGTTGCCCCTCGTGGAGGCGGAGCGGGCCGCGGCCGAGGTGCTCGCCCTGCCGATCTTTCCCGAGCTCGACGAGGCGCAGGTCGACGCGGTGGTCGCGGCCGTGGCGGACTTCTACCGGCGCGCGTTGTGACCCCGGAGGGGGCGGGCTAAGATCGCGAACCCGCATGAAGCCGGTTCCCCACAAGCCGGCCCCGAGGGCGAAGCGTGCAGCGCAGCGCGACGCGCACGAGAGTCAGGGCATCGGGGTCTTCGAGGACCTGAGCGCGATCACCGCGCGCTCGGAGGACCTCCAGGACACGCTCCAGCGCATCGTCGAGGTCGTGGCGGCGCGGACGGGAACCGACGTCTGCTCGCTCTACCTGCTCGACCCGCGCATGCAGCGGCTGACCCTGTGGGCGACCACCGGCCTCGACCACTCGGCGGTCGGCAAGGTGTCGATGAACGTCGGTGAGGGCCTCACCGGCATGACCCTCGAGAAGCTCGAGCCCGTCAACATCGTCGATGCGATCTCGCACCCCCGCTACAAGTACTTCCCGGAGACCGGCGAGGAGAAGTATCACTCGTTCGTCGGCATTCCGATCATCGAACGCAAGACGCCGCTCGGCGTGCTCGTCGTGCAGACGCTGCGACGCCGGAAGTTCTCGGCCAACGAGCTTCGCCTCCTGCGCGCGATCGCCACGCAGGTGGGCGGTATCGTCGTACAGGCCCGCCTGCTCGAGGACCTGAAGAGCAAGGAGCAGGAGGGACGCGAGTATCGTCGCCGGATGGTGGCGGCGATCAAGCGCCTGCAGGTCTACGAGAAGAAGGGCGACGCGGGCGAGACGGCGGCCAGGCTCGGCCGCGGGCGGCAGGCGCGGCTCGACGGCCTCCCGGCGGCGCCGGGATTCGGTTCCGGACGCGCCCACCTCCTCCAGCCGCTGGCGAGCTTCGCGATGGTCGAGGATCGCCACTCCGACGACGTCGAGGGCGAGTGCACGCGCTTCCGTGGCGCCGTGCGCGACTCGGCCGCCGAGCTCGAGGCCCTCACCGCGCGGCTCTCGGATCGGATGCCGGAGTTCGACAACGGGATCATCGTCGCGCACCGGCTCATGCTCGAGGACCGGGCGTTCCTCGCCAAGGTCGAGGGTCTCGTCCGCCAGGGGCTGGTCGCCGAGGCCGCCCTCAAACGCGTGGTCGAGGACTACCTCGCGGCGTTCGAGCGGATGAGCGAGGGGTACCTGCGCGAGCGGGCTTCCGACGTGAAGGACGTGGGCCTGCGCGTCCTGCGCAACCTGCTCGGCATCGAGGAGCCCGAGCGCGTGCTCGCGGAGAACTCGATCCTGATCGCCGAGGACATCTCGCTCTCGGACCTGAGCCTGATCGAACACGAGCACCTGCGCGGCATCGCCATCGCGACGGGCGGCGTCACGTCGCACGCGTCGATCTTGGCGAAGTCGTTCGAGATCCCGACGGTCGTGGGCGTCCTCCACCTGACCGAGGCCGTGCACGAGGGCGACCAGATGATCGTCGACGGCAACTCGGGCGTGGTCTACGTGAACCCGAACCTCGACGTCTCGCGCGAGTACGAGCGGCTCGATCGCGAGTACCGCGCCTTCAACCGCGAGCTCGACGGGCTCCGCCAGCTCCCAGCGGAGACGACCGACGGCTGGCGCGTGAACCTGCTCGCGAACATCGGCCTGATCGCGGACCTCCAGCTCGCGCACCTCCACGGTGCGGATACCGCAGCGAGTTCCCGTTCCTCACCTACCGTGACTTTCTCGACGAGGAAGAGCAGTACCAGCTTCATTCGCGCGTCGTGCGCGGCATGGAGGGCCGGCCGGTCACGATCCGCACCCTCGACCTCGGTGCCGACAAGTACCCCGGCTACATGCGGATGCCCCACGAGGAGAACCCGTTCCTCGGCTGGCGCTCGATCCGCATCTCGTTCGAGATGCCCGAGCTCTTCAAGACGCAGCTCCGTGCGATCCTCCGCGTCGCCGCGCTCGGCCGCGTGCGCATCCTCTTCCCGATGATCTCGAGCCTCGAGGACATCCAGCGCGCCAAGGAGCTGCTCGAGGAGGCGAAGGCGGAGCTGCGCCAGCAGGGCCACGACTTCGCGCCCGACGTCCCGCTGGGGATCATGATCGAGGTCCCGAGCGCGGTGGCGCTCGCGAGTCATCTCATCCGCGAGGCCGATTTCTTCTCGATCGGGACGAACGACCTGATTCAGTACCTGCTCGCCGTCGACCGCAACAACCGGAAGGTCGCCCCGCTCTACGAGCCGCTGCACCCGGCCGTGTTGTCGGCCATCCACGACACCGTCCAGGCGGCCAAGGGTGCCGGGAAGTCGGTCGGCATGTGCGGCGAGATGGCGGGCGACCCGCTCTGCACGCTCGTGTTGTTGGGGCTCGGCATCGACGACCTCTCGATGGGGCCGTTCTTCATCCCGCTGGTGAAGCGCCTGGTGCGTTCGGTGCCGTACGCGGCCGCGCGCGATCTCACGCGCGAGGTGCTCGGGATGGCTACGGTGAAGCAGGTGAAGGGCGCGTTGTTCGAGGCCATGAAGGGCCTCGGCATCATCGAGCTGACGGAGATGTATCACTGATGCCCGCGTCGGTCGCCGACGAGCGACGCTCGGCGCTCGCGATCGGCGTCCTCAGCGCGGTCGTGATCATGGCCGTGGCGGTCGTGATGTACGTGCCGCGCGCCGTGCACGACCCCGGTCGGTCGTGGCTGCCCGAGGTGAACGCCGCGCTCAACGGCACGGCGGCGCTGCTGCTCGCGGCCGGGTACGCCAACATCCGGCGCGGGAAGGTGGCGGCGCATCGTGCGTGCATGAGCGGGGCATTCGTGACGTCGTCGGTGTTCCTGATCACGTACCTCGTGCACCATGCACGCGTCGGCTCGGTGCGGTTCCAGGGTACCGGCGTCGTGCGCACGGTCTACGTGGCGCTGCTCCTGCCGCACGTCGTGCTCGCTGCCGCGGTCGTGCCGCTCGCCCTCACGACGCTCCGGTTCGCCTGGCGCGGGCGCTTCGACCGCCACCGCCGCGTCGCGCGCGTCACGCTCCCCGTCTGGCTGTTCGTCTCCGTCAGCGGTGTGCTGGTGTACGTGCTGCTCTACGGCTTCGGGCGCTAGGGCGCCGCGACCTCCAGCTCGAGCCCGCTCGTCTCCGGCAGCGCCCACCACGCGATGCCCGCCGCGGCCAGGCCCGACATCGCGACCAGGGCAAGGGCCGGGGCCATGCCGCCGACGCGGGCCGCGAGGGCGCCGGCGCCGGCGAGGCCCGCGATGCCCCCCGCGGTCGACGCGGCGGTGAGCCAGCTCATCGTCGTGCCGCGGACGTGCGTCGGGAAGAGCTCGGTCGCCCACGCCCGCAGCACGGTGACCTTGCCGCCCTGGAAGAACACCATCCCCGCGAACCCGGGCCAGAGCGCGTGCTCGCCGCCGAGGAAGAAGACGAGCTCCGCGACCGTGAGGCCGGCGAGGAACGTCACGGCGGTCGCGCGCCGGCCGAGTCCATCGGCGAGCCGGCCGCCGATCCACCAGCCGGGCATGCCGATGGCGCCCGCGACCACGATCAGGCCGCTCGTCGCTTCCGGCGACCAGCCGTGTCGTGCGACCGGCAGCCAGGTCGAGAACGCGAAGCCGGCGGTGTCGTGCGCGGCGCCGAGGAAGAGGAGGGCGATCGCCGCACCGAGCCGGCCGCGATAGCCGGGAGGAAGGTGGCCGGTCGCGTCGCGTTGCGCGCGCCACCGCCGGCTCTCGGGGAGAGATCCCCGCAGCAGCGGAAGCAACAGGAGCGGGAGGAGGCTCGGGACGCAGAGGGCGCGCCACCCGCCGGGCATCCAGCGCAGGAACACGAGCAGGAACGCGGGCAGGCCCGCCCCCATCGCGTTGACGGCGCCGAGCACGCCGTGCGCGATTCCCCGGCGACTCGCGGGCATCTCCTCCGCTGCGATCACGGCGACCGTGAACAGCAACGCCTCCTGGAAGACGCGCGCCGCGACCTGCCAGCCGATGAGCGCGCCGAGCGTCGTCGCGGTTCCCGTCGCGGCGCCGAACAGGGCGTGGAGCGTGAGTGCCGCGAGCAGCAGGCGGCGCCGGCCGAACCGGTCGGCGAGCGGGCCGAGCACGAGCACGCCGAGCTGGCCGGCGGTGATCGCCGCCTGCGCGTAGGACAATCCGGAGGCGCCGGCGGCGAGGTCGTCGCCGAGGTAGGGCAGGACCACCGGGACGAGCGCGCGACCGTATCCTTCGAAGACGGTGGCCAGGGCGAGCAGCACCAGCAGGCGGCGGGACGCTCCGTCCACCGGCTGCGTCGTACCGGACGCGGTGCTCGCCGTCCACCGGCGTTCCTGGACAGGGGCGGCGTGGGATTGTAGAGAGCCCGCGATGCCGTGGGGGCGCAGCGGCGAGCGAGTGCGGTGGCTGGCGGTGGTGGTCACGTGCGCGACGCTCACCAGTGGGTGTCTGGGGCCGCGGCCGCCGAAGCCGCTGCACGAGCAATATCTGGCCGTGTGGGCCGGGGACGCCGACCGCAAGGACAGCGACTTCCTGGCCCTCATCGACACCGACGCGGAGTCCAAGACCTACGGCAAGGTGCTGCGCACGATCCCGGTGAAGTCGCGGGGCAATGAGCCGCACGCGGTGACTCCGGCGCTGCGCGACGACCGGCGGCTGTTCGCGACCGGCGCGCTCTCGGGGCGTACCTTCGTTTTCGACCTCCGCCAACCGCTCGAGGGGAAGCTCCTGCGCGTCGACGAGCCGGGGGAGGGACGGCGCTTCCGCACGCCGCTCGACGTCGCGTCGCTCCCGAGCGGTGGCGTCGTGCTCGCCTGTCCCGATCCGCTCGGTTTCCGCGGCGACGCGCGGGAGATCCTCACGGCCCCGGGCGGGCTCGTCGAGCTCGATGCGAACGGGCAATTCCGGCGCGAGATCCCGGCCGTGGAACCGACCGCGCGCGGCTTCATCGTGGCGCCCACGGGCGTCGCCGTCGTCCCGGGCGAACACGCGTTGGTCGTGGCGAGCCGCGCGCACGGCTACGTGCCGACGGCGACCAACGAGCGCTACCCGGCGATCAGCGTACAGATGTGGCGCAGCGATCGACTCGCGCCGTGGCGGACGGTCGTGCTCGAGGCCGGCCCGCGCGGGGAGGAGAACCTCGGCCCCGACACGACGCGCGCGTTCCACCGGCAGGACCTGGTCTACGTCGCCACGCACGACGGCGGTGCGCTGTACGCGTCGGATTCGGTCGGGGAGAAGGAACCCGCTTTCCGCCTCGTGTTCGACTTCGGGGCGAAGGCCCTCCCGAGCGGCGCCGCCGTCACTCCCGACGACCACTGGTACGTCGTCGCGCTCCCGGGTGCGCACCGGGTCGCCGCACTCGACGTGCGCGACCCGTGGCACCCGAAGATGACCTCGCAGGTGCGGCTCGACCGCGATCCCGCCGGCAAAGCCCGAGCCGGTGGCCCGAGCGGGCTGGCGATGAGCGCGGATGGCACTCGTGTTGCCGTCAGCGACTACACGGTCGACCTGGCCGGCTACCGCCTCGACGGCGACCGGCGCGTGCACCTCCTCCGTCTCGATCCGCAGACGGGGCAGCTTCGCGTCGACGCCGCGTTCCGCGACGAAATCAGCGGCGAGGAAGGCATCGACTTCAACCGCGGCAAGTGGCCGCACGGCGAGACCGGCCCCGCGCGGCCGCACGGCGTGCTCTTCCTCGCACCGGCTGCTCCGTCCGACGAGGACTAGGCGCCGGACCGCGCCGCCGCCGAACGACGGCCTCGTGGGCGCCGACCTCAGGTGAGGTGCGCAGCCGCAGGGCGCGGAACAATGCGCGCTGTCACCGAGGCCCCCTTCGCGCGCGACGGTGCGCGTTCTTCCGTGCCCTGCTGCTACGCGCGCCCGGTCTCCCACACGACCTTGCGCTCGCCCCGCAACAGGGACCGCAGCGCGAGCAGTGGCGCGACGTTCACCAGGCAGAAGTAGAGCGGGACCATGAGCACGCGCACGCGGACGTGGCGGCGCTCGAGGAGCCACCCCGCCAGCGCCGCACCGTAGAAGGTGAGCTGGGCGAGGAAGGCGAGCAGGTAGAACGGCCGGTCGAGCAGGAAGAGGTTGGCACCCAGAGCCACGAGCAGGAAGAGCGGCACGGCCCAGCGCAGGATGCGGTGCGAGAGCACCTGCCAGCAGAACCAGGGATGCCGCAGGGGATGGAAGAAGTCGCGCAGGTACCACTTGCCGCGTAGCCCCCGCGCGATGACGCGCGCCCGGCGCTCGAGCTCCTCGTCGATCGCGCGGGACTCGGCCGGCTCGTAGACCAGCGCGTCGTTGTCGACGACGGCGCGGTAGCCCTGCTGCACGACCTTCACCGTCTGGCAGACGTCGCTGATGATGTCGGCGGGCAGTGGGGTGTAAAGGGTGCGGCGCAGCGAGTAGACGCAGCCGGCCGAGCCGAGCACCGAGTGGAACAGGCTCTCGCTGTCGCGAAGGAACGTCTCGTAGCTCCAATACGCGGCGCGGCCGCGGTCGGCGGCGGCCCCGGTCTCGAGGCCGTAGAGCACCTGGCCCGTGACCAGACCCACCTGCGGGTCGGCGTAGTTGCGCACCAGCGCCTTGAGCGCCTGGGGCTGGTACATGGTCGTGGCATCCGAGAAGACCAGGATGTCGCCGCGCGCCATCTCGGCGCCCCGGTTCTGGCCGACGGTCTTGCCCTGGCGGCCGCCGAGCTCGAGCAGCGTCACCCGTCCGGCGTACTCGGTCTCGACGATCTCGTTCGTCCCGTCGGTCGAGCCGTCGGAGACGACGACGACCTCGAGCCGCTCGCGCGGGTAGTCGAGCGCGAGCGTGTTGTCGAGCTTCGCGCGGATGACCGGGGCCTCGTTGTAGGCGGCGATCAGGAACGAGACCGTCGGCGTGATCGGGCCCTGTCGGACGGGCTGCGGGCGCAGCCGCGACAGCGCGAACACGACCAGCGGATAGCCCACGTAGACGTAGGCCACGGCAGCGAGCGCGCTCCAGAAGGTCACCTCCGCCATCGCGTCGCTCAGTGCCGGAGGCCGAGGACGTCGCGCATGGGCGCGAACCGGAAGTCGCGCAGCAGGCGGCGCAGCTTCCGCTCGGTGGCGGCGAGGCCGACGTAGTGCGTCGAGAAGCCGCGCCGGCCGGCCGTCTCGATGCGCGGGTGCCCGGGGTCGATCTCCCAGGGGTGGATGTAGACCACGGCCGGCTGCCGCTCGCGGTGGTTCACGCGCTGCATGCCCCAGCGCATGTAGTGATACGGCAGCATGCGGAGATAGCCGCCGCCGCCGAGCGGAAGATTGCGGCCGAGCGCGGGGGTGGTGGTGATCGGGAACTCGACCAGCCGCGCGCCGTCGTGCTCGCGGATGACGTACGGGAAGCGCTGCCCGCCGGGCATCCCGTAGAGCGCGTCCTGCACGGGGAATACGCTCGAATCGTAGCGGTAGCCGCACGCGAGCAGCACGTCGAGCGCCCACTGCGACCTGCGCGTGATCGAGAAGCTCGGCGCGCGGTAGCCGAGCACGGGCGTCCCGATGATGTCCTCGAGGGCGGCCTTCGCGCGCGTGACGTCGGCGCGGAATTCCTCGGGCGACTGCTCGTAGACGAGCCGGTGGCCATGGCCGTGGCTCGCGATCTCGTGGCCGGCGGCGAGGATGCGGCGGACGATCTCCGGGTGGCGTTCGGCGTTCCAGGTGAGCACGAAGAACGTGCCCTTCACGCCCGCATCGTCGAGGATGGCGAGCACGCGATCGGTGTTGCGCGCGACGCGCGACTCGTAGCGGTCCCACTCCGCCCGCGGTACGACGGCGTCGAAGTCGGCCACTTGGTACCAGTCCTCGACGTCGACCGAGAAGGCGTTGACCGGCTCCGTCGGGGGCGCAGCCATCACGAGGCGCCAGAGCTACCAGCGGGGTTCCGCGCTGACAAGCGCGGATGCGGGGTTCGCCGGTGGACCTGCTGGCCCGGTGGGAACGCCGCCGCGACCGACACGCCGAGCGCCCGGGCGATCACCAGGGCCGTCGCCACGGTGGGCAGGCGGCGTCCGTTCTTCACCTGGTTCACGTGCGCCCGATCGAGCCCGCTCGCTGCGGCGAGGTCGCCGTCGGTCCAGTTGCGCCCGGCGAGCAAGCGGCCGATGGCGTTCGCCATCAGCGCGGCGCTCCACGGCGAAGCGTCCAGAGCGCCTCGACCGGGAGGTCGAGCGCGGCGGCGACGCGTTCCGCGACGGCCAGCCGCGGGTTCGCGTGCGTGGTCTGCAGGCGCCGCACGACCCCGGGCGCGAGCCGGGCACGACGACCGAGATCGCCCCAGCCCATGCCGCATGCTGCGAGCACCGCGGGAAGCCGGTTGCGCACGAGTGGCTCGGCCACGGGCCGAGCATGCCGCCGGCGCGCGCCGCGGACAATGCCCGGTCCGTGCCTTGGAGCGGAATGCGGGGGGGTCAGAAGCGCGGGTAGAGGAAGAAGTCGAGGCTCGTGAGCCCGAGCACGCTGCACGCGTTCGATCCCGCCGGGACCGAGACGGCGATCGTGCCTTTGACGTTGAGCTTGGGCTGCGTGGCGAGGGCGCCGCCACGATCGATGAACGTCGCGACCACGGTGGCATCGAAACCGCCGGCGACGGGTGCCACCGCGAACGACCCCCCGTCGGGGTCCATCGTGACGTAGCCCCCGTTGGTCGGGACCGAGAACGTGGCGCACGGCGAGATGTCCTCCAGGCGGACGGCGCCGTGCACCGCCTGCTCGGGCGCGATCTTGTAGAGCGAGAGCACCGCGGTCTCGCCCGTGTTCGCGATCGTCAGGTAGAGCAGGCTCCCGTCGGGGTGCACCTGGAAGTAGTCGCGGATGTCGGGCGAGATCCAGAGCGGCGTCGGCCATACGCGATACGCGCCGCCGGTGTCGAATCCGCCGTCGAGCGTGGCGTACACGGCGCTGCCGTCGGGGCTGACCTCGAGGTCGGTCGCCTGGTCGACGTCCTCGCTGCACTCGTCGTAGCCTTCGACCGCGTCGATCCGCGAGGCGAGCACGTCCGGATTGCCGTTGCGCCGGTTGACGGCCGTGAGGACCTCGCGGGCATCGCGGAAGCAGCTCGGCGCCGGCGACCAGTTGCGGAACTCGGCGATGTAGAGGTTGCCACCGGGAACGCGGTCGCAGGCGAGCTGCGCGGTGTCGCTGGTGGTCCGGCGGAGCATCTCGCTGTCGGTGCGGACTCCCTGGGCGTTGAGCGACAGGTCGAGGATGCCGACCGTCTTCTCGGTGTCGCCGGTCGTGAGGTCGGTGAAGATGTCGTCGGAGAGAAAGTAGAGGTGGCCGAGGCCGTCGCTGCACATGTCCACCGGGTCGAAGCGGCCCTGGGCGGTCGGAATGCAGTGCTCGCCGCGTACGCTGCAATCGGCGTTGGTGAGGCAGAGGTCGCGCGATCCGGTGCCGGTGTCGGCGAGGCAGAGGTGGACGGTGTTGTCGATCGCGACACGCGTGCCGTTCGGCAGGATGGCGTTCGGCTGGTTGCGGAAGTCGACGTAGAAGAGGGGAGTCTCGGCGAGCGTCGGTCCGCTGTCGGGTGCATCGCCGCCGTAGCCGTGCGCCAGCAGGTGGACGAGCGGCGTCTTGGACGCGCAGGCCACCGTTGTGACCGTGGCCATCTGGTGGCCGGCGGCCGTCGGCGCGAAGCGCACGGTGATGGCCTGGCTCTGGCCGCCGTCGAGGCGCACTTCCTCTGGATCGACGCTGAAGGCGTCGCCGTTGACGCGCAGCACCGCCCGGACCTGGCTGACGGGGCTGGCGTCGCCGTTGCGGATCGTGAACGTACGCGTCGCGCTGGCCCCGGGCGCCACGCCGCCGAAGTCGAGCGTGTCGTCCCCCTCCACCGCCATGACGCCGGCCGTGCGGTCGGCGTCGCACGCGGGTGCGCCGAAGAGCTGTCCCTCCGCGCTGCCGGTGAGGACGCCGTCGCTCACCGTGAGCGTCACGGTGCGGTCGACCAGCTCCCCGCCGGCGTAGGTGTGCGTGGGGGCGGGCTCGTCGGAGGTCTGTCCGTCGCCGAAGTCCCAGTGGTAGGTGAGCTCGTCGCCGTCGGGATCGGTGCTCTGCAGGCCGCTGAAGTGCATCGGGATGCCGGGGGCGATCACGTCGTTGCCGCCGATGAGTTGCGCGATCGGGGGCTGATCCGGAGTCTCGATCGCCCGGAAGCGCAGCCGGTCGATGTCGCGGCGAGGGTGCTCACCGGCCGTCCGGACTGCGAGGCGAAGCCGATTCGCACGGTGGCCGGTGCGTAGGAGCGGAGGGCCCACGGCGCCGCGCATGCCCACCACGGCGCCCCTCTCCAGGATCGGCGTGAACCGATCGGTGATCTCCGTTCGGCCCAGGTGGGCTCGAAACGAGCTCGAGTCCACGGTGCGGTTCCCGGCCGTCCCGAAGCGAACCACGACGTTCACGAACGGGTGCGCGGCCGCCGTCCCGTGCTGGATCGGCGCCACGACGCGCAGGAGCTCGTTGGCCGAGGCGCGCTTCTGGCGCGGTTGCGCGCCCAGGGCGGGCAACGCCGCAAGGAGGACCGCCGAGACGACCAGCCGGTGCATCGGGGTCGGGAGATTACGGTAGCTCGGAGCGGATTTGCAATCGTCTGAAGGTACTACGACCGGGCGGATCAGCGAGGACAGGCGCCGTCATCCGTCGAGGGCACAGCGACCACCACGTCGTTCGGGAAAGACTTGTCCAGCTCCTGGCTCTCGGAGAAGGGCTTCGAGTCCATGGTCACCCGCCGTTTGTCGCCCTTGCGCGAGAACCGGAAGGCCTGGATGCGGTTGTTCAGGCCGCCGGCGGCATACACGACGCCATGGTCCACGGCGATCCGGAAGGGGCTGGCGGCGAGGTCCTTTGCCGTGCGCGCCGCGGGCCCGTTCGCCAGCGTGAGCTCACCTTGGCGGTACGTGGGGCGATCGCACGAGACGGTCTGGTCGATGATGTCGCCGTCGGCCTTCGCGACCAGAGGGAACGCGTCGATGCGGTCGTCGGAGAACCGGACGCCGAAGAGCGTGTTCGTGTTCGAGTCGAGAGCGATGGTCGAGTAGGCGAGGTTCGGGCCGCTGGCATGCTGCCGCTTGACCTCGCAGACGTACTTGTGGCGCACGTAGCCCTTCTTCTCCGTCCGCGCGATCCGGTCCTGCTCGCCGATGCAGTAGAAGAACCGGTCCGGATCGCCCTTCGGCTTGCTCGGGTCCTTGCAGACGAACGGCGTGAGCTCGCCTGCCGTGCCGACGCCCGTCGCCTCGCCCGTGCGCAGGAGCCGGAGGCTGGCGACCCGCTTCGGGGCCCGCTGGCTCACCAGTATCTGGTCGCCCGTGACGACGAACGACGAGCTGCCGGTGAACTGATCCTGGTACTTGAGCGAGGTGGGGCAGGAGACCCGGGGGCGGTTGGTGCTCGGGTTGCGGCAGTCGTCCTTCGAGAAGCTCGTCGGGCAGAGGTAGAAGCCGGTCTCCGACGTCTCGTCGGTCCCGGTCACGACGGTGAAGGCCTCGCTCAGGCGGGGATCGGGATGGCACTGCGTGGGGAGGGTGCTCTGGAGGCGCTTCGGGTTGCAGGCGAAGCCCGTCGGGACGGTCGCGGGATTGCACGGTACGCATCCGTCGGTCGTCGTCCCGCTGTCGCAGATGCCGTCGCCGTCCGCATCCGTGCATTGGCACAGCGTCGCTCCCTGGCTGCACGTCTTGCCCCGCAGCGTGCCGTCGGCCGCGATGTCGAAGGTCTCGATCCGGGTGGTCGTCCCGACCGAGCTCGCGTAGACGCGGCCGCTCGCGGCCTGGATCGTCTCGTACTTGTTCGCGATCGGGCCCTGGACGCACGAATCGAAGTCCTTGGCCGGCGCGCCCTTCTTCTCGCCGCTGCTCTCGAGCGCGTAGGCGGCGATCCGCGACGGGCCGGCCTGCGGCACGTAGAGGTAGCGCCCCTGCGGATCGAGCGCGATGTCGCGCGGGTCCATTCCTGGGATCGGGTCGGTTCCGCCGATGAGCTTCAGGCTGCCGTCCTTCCGGACGCGGAAGGCCTCCACCCGGTCGCTCGATGCGACGTAGAGCGTGCAGGCATGCGCCCGGTCGTCGACGATCACGCGCCGGGGCGACGGGCCGCCGACGGGGGCGAAGTCGACCCGCCCGCCAATCCCGCCCGACGCGGGATCGACGGCGTAGATGTCCACGCGCTGCCCCTGGGCGGCACTGGCGTAGAGATACCGCGCGGCGGACGCGGGCACCGCGGCGGCGAGGACGGGGAGGACCACGAGGGTGCGGAGCGCGAGACGCATGGCGGGCTTCTATATCAACCTCGCCGGGGGCGGAGAAGCGCGTTGCGGCAGGGTGGCCCGGCGGGCATAATCCGCCGCCCATGGCGGCCCCGGTCATCGTCTTTCGGCGCGCGGGTGTGATCGACTGCGTCGGGATCGACCTGGCGGCGCCTGCGGCGCGCCGGCGGCCCCGGTTCGAGGGGCGCTGACGGCGATGCGGCCATTCAACGTCCTCGCCACGGCGGTCGAGGGCGAGCGCGGTACCCTCATCGGCGCGCTGCGCCGCTTCGGTGACTTCGGTGGCGGGGGGTACCGAAACATCGTCGTCGGAAACGTTCCCGACGTCGCGGTGCTCCTCGAGCAGGTGCGGGAGGCGTTGCCCACCGAGCCGCGGCTGCGGCTCGCGCTCGCGCGCATCATCCCGATCGAGATGACGCTCGAGTTCGCGGTCGACGACGTGGTCGAGGTCCTCTCGGTCGCCGCCGAGCGCTTTCTCGACCGACTCGCCGGCGGCTCGTTCTACGTGCGGCTCGAGCGCCGGGGGCTGAAGGGTTTGCTGCACTCCTCCGACCTCGAACGCGCGGTCGGCGAGCACCTCTGGCGCACGCTCGAGGCGCGGGGCGCGGCGCCTCGGGTCGACTTCGCGGACCCCGACCAGATCGTCGCGATCGAGACCCTCGGGACGATGGCCGGACTCGGGCTCGTGTCGCGGGCGCTGCGGGAGGCGTACCCGTTCGTGCGGGTCGGCTGAGCCCGCGCGATCCCGCGCGGCTCACACCGTCGTCGAGCCGAGCAGGTTGCCGCCGAGGCGGGCGTGGCCCACGCGCGGGTCACCGATCACGTTGACGACCGACGGTGTACCGGAGCCGAAGGCGCGCTCGAGGGCGGGGCGGAGGTCCTCCGGCCGCGTCACGTGCTCGCCGTGGCAGCCGATCGCTTCGAACATGCGATCGTATCGGAGATCCGGCAGCATGGTGAACGGGTCGACCCGTCCGCGCAGCATCGGCATCTCCTCGAAGCCGGGACCCCATGAGCTGTTGTTCCACACCAGCGTGACGATCGGGAGCCGGTGTCGGAGTGCCGTCTCGATCTCCATGCCGCCGATGCCGAGGCCGCCGTCGCCAATGACGATGAGCACTTGCTTGCCCGGGCGCGCGAGCTGCACGCCGATGCCCATGCCGATACCGTGTCCCACCGGTGCGAGCGGGCCCGCGTCGATGATCTGGCCGGGGAACGACGCGTGCGCCCACTGCGAGAACCAGCCGGAGAGCGTGAAGCTGTCGATCACGAGTGTCGCGTCGGGCGCCATCAGGTCGACGACCGCGCGTGTGAGCGGGGCGGGGTGGATCGGCACCGCCTCGCGCACCTGCTCTTCCTGCCCGGCGAGTGCCGCGTCGAAGTGGCGGCGTGCCTCGGCCACCTGCGCGAGCCACTCGCCCGCCCGCCGCGGCGCGCCGTCGAGCCCGAGCTCGCGAGCCCGTGCGGTGAGCTGGCGGAGCACGAGCCGTGGATCGCCGACCACCGGGATCTGAGCCTCCACGTGCCAGCCGATCCGCTCCGGTGTCGCGTCGACCTGGATATACGTGGCGTCGGGGTTCCACGTCGGCGGGAGGCCGAAGTGCTCGCCGCTCCAGAACTTGAAGCCGACCGCCAGGATCACGTCGGCGCGGCTCGTGAACGGCTTCTTCCACGGGCCACGCACGGCGAGCGGATCGCGCTCGGGCATGGCGCCCTGGCCCGCGCGGCGCGTGTACACGGGGATCGCGAGGTGGCGGGCGAGCGCCTGCAGCTCGGCGGCCGCGTCCGACCAGAACACCCCGTCGCCGGCCACGATGAGCGGCCGCTCGGCCCGCGCGAGGGCCTCGAGGGCGTGGTCGATGGCCGCGGGGTCGCCCGCCGACCGCAACGCGTCGCGCGAGTAGACGTGTCCGCCCGGACGCTGCCGGGCGAGGTCGTCCTGCTGGTAGAGGACGTTGGTCGGGATCTCGACCAGCGTCGGGCCGGGTGGCGGACCCATCGCCGCCCGGAACGCCATGCGTACGTCGATCCCGATCGTCGTCCAGTCGAGGACGCGCTTGGTGTAGCGGGAAAAGGTTCGGCAGATCTCGGAGCCGTATGCTTCCTGGAAGGACCCGAGCCGATCCTCGGTCGTGGGGTGCTGGCCCGCGATGCAGACCACCGCGCTGTCGGTGAGGCCCGCGACGGCGAGACCCGTGACGGCGTTGGTGAGACCGCAGCCGGCCGTGACGGACAGAACGCCGGGGGTTCCGGTCGTGCGGGCCCAGGCGTCGGCTGCGTACGCGCACGACTGTTCGTGGCGCATGTGGACGAGCTGCACGCCCTCGTCGCGGAGGTGGCTCAGGATCGGCCAGGTATGGCCGCCGTTGACGGCGAACAGGTAGCGGATCCCTTGTTGGCCGAGGACCCGACAGACGACCGCCCCCCCGTCGACGCGCGTCGCGTCGCGGTCGGGGAGCGGCCGCCCCAGGGATTGTCCCATCTCCCGCATGCCGTCCATTGCAGGCCTCCGGCCGCGGGTCGTACCAGCCCCTCGGGCGGGCCGGCAAGGTGTGCTTTACTTGGCGGGCTTCGCCGTGGCCGGCGCGGTCGCGGCCTTCTTCGCGGCGTGGTGATGCACCGCGTGCTTGGGGGTGTGGCGCGCGACGTACGCGTCCACGGCCTTGTCCATCCGCGCGACCGCGTCTTCGACCCGGCGGGCGCTCGCCTCCGAACGCGTGGCGGCAGCCTCGGCGCGCGTCGCGGCCGTCTCGGCCCGCTCGGCGGCCTTCTCGGCGCGGCCCTCGTGCGAGTGCTCTCCGGCGAGCACCGGCGTGGCGAGGAGAAGGACGGTTCCAACCATCAGGGTCAGTTTACGCATGGCGGTCACGGTGCCGGTCACCATGCGGAGTGTCAATCCCGGGGGGTGACACGAGCCGTGTGGGTGGGTACTGATGGCGCCCATGACGGGACGGGAAGCCCTGCTCTCGGCGTTCGAACGGCTCTTCGACGCGGCGGCCGCCAAGCTGAACGTGATCTGCTCGGCCGAAGAGCGGGCCGACGCCAAGGACAAATTCCAGACGCGCTTCGCGCAGGCGCTGGAGCTCACCTCGCTCGTCGAGGTTCCCGAGATCCCGGCGGAGGTCGTGACGGAGATGGAGAGCCAGATCGCGCAGCTCTCGCCCGCCGACATCGCTGGCGTGATCGCGTCGATCCCGCTCGCGCAACAGACGCAGGAGATGTTGCGCGCGTTCGCGCTCAAGCAGGCCGAGCGCCGACTGCTCGAGCACTTTGCGTCGCAGGCGGAAACCCGGTACGGGGGGAACTGAGGCGGGTCAGCGCTTGGTCGAGGCGCGCGGGAAGGTCATTGAAGTGGACTTCCGGGCCCGATGCCGGGTCCGAGCGGTGGCGCACCGCGCTCCGCAGGCGCAGGCTCTGCCCCTGCCGCTGTCCGCACGCCAGGCGCTGGGTCACGCGGGCGGCTTTCTCGTCTTCTGGCGTCCGCCGGCGCGGCGGGTGGGCGGGGAGTATCTCGGTGGGCGGTGGGACTGGGGCTGGACGCTGTTCGTCTGGACGAACGACGCGGCCGTCGGACCGGTGTGGGCGGACATCGTCGACGCTCGCGGCTACGTCCCGCAGCGACTCTCGCGCAGCGCGTTCATGTCGCTGTTGCGGGGCGCGCAGGACGTGGGCGGTTTGCTCCTCGACGGGGAGCTCGAGGGCAGCGGGCAGGTGATTCGTGCCGAAGCAGATCAGCTGATTCCGCGCGATGACGCGCTGGCGGCGCTGACACGGTGAACGACCCCCCGCGGGGCGGGGCGAGCTTGGAGGAGAAGATGAATCGGTGGTTGGTGGGGATGGTGTTGGCCGTGGTGCTGGTCGGGGTCGGGGTGGGGGAAGCGCGTCCACGCGGTGGTGCGGGAGCGACGGTACCGCCGTCCGCGCAGGGCGCGGTCGTGGCGTACGTCGTGATGGACGCCGCCAGCGGAACCGTCCTGATGGAGAAGGAGCCGCACAAGCGTTGGCCCCCCGCGTCGATGACGAAGATGATGACCGTGCTCCTCGCGATGGAGCGCGTGAAGTCGGGGGCCGCGAAGCTCGACGAGCCGGTGCACGTCTCGGCATGGGCGAGCCGGATCGGCGGTTCGCAGGTCTACCTCTCGGCCGGGGAGTCCTTCACGCTCGCCGAGATGCTGAAGGCCGTGATGATCGCGTCCGCGAACGACGCGGCCGTCGCGGTGGCCGAGCACTTCGGCGGCTCGCAGCCGGCGTTCGTCGAGCTCATGAACGCCCGCGCGAAGGAGCTGGGGCTCGCCGACACCACCTACCAGACGCCGCACGGTCTCCCGCCGGGGCAGGGGCAGCAACCCGACATCAGCAGTGCGCACGACCTCGCGGTCCTCGGCCGCGAGCTCATGAAGTACCCGGAGGTGATGGACTGGGCGAAGACCCCGTTCGCCGGCTTCCGCAACGACACGCTCCAGATGAGCAACACGAACCACCTCGTGCGCGGCACGTTCCCGGGCGCGACGGGTCTCAAGACGGGCTTCTACCAGGAGGCCGGTTTCGAGGTGACCGCGACCGCGACGCGCAACGATCTCGACCTGATCGCGGTGGTACTCGGCGTGCCGAGCAAGCAGGGCTCGTTCACCGAGGCCGCGCGGCTCCTGAACGAGGGCTTCGCTGTGTACAAGGCCGTGGTCGCGTCACGCCGTGGGACGGTGGTCGGTGACGTGCCGGTCTCGGGTGGTGCGGAGCAGTCGGTCAAGGCGGTCGCGACCGACGACCTGCGGCTCCTGGTCAAGCGCAGCGAGGACCACGGCGTGAAGGTCGAGGCGCGCATCCCGCGATTGACGACCGCGCCGGTGCGCAAGGATCAGCCGCTCGGTGAGATCGTGGTCACGCGCGGCACCGAGGAGATCGGTCGGGTGCCCGTGGTCGCCGCGGCGGACGTACCGGCCGCGGGCTGGCTCGCGTGGATCTGGAACCGCGGCCTCACCACGGCGAGCGCGCGGTAGTCCCCCGGGGGATGGAAGCGAGGCGGGGGGGGCGGAACGGGCATGGCCCGCTTCGCCCCCTCGTCGCTTGCCGTCAGTCGGTCAGTCGAGGAACGCGGCCGACGCCGAGCAGACGTCGTCGGCGACCTGGCCCTCGTGGGCCGCGCAGGTGGCGAGGATACCCTTGCAGGCCTTCTTGGCGTCCTTCAACGCCTGCTTGCAGGCCTTCTTCTCGGTGCCCTTGAGCCCGGTGCAGTCGTTCGCTGCCTTCGCGGCGTCCTTGCAGTCCTTCACCTGCGTCTTGCACACCTTCGGGCACTTCTTCTTGGCGTGCACGTCCGCCGGCGCGGCGAGCATCGCTGCTCCCAGGATCACCGCCGTGGCAATTCCCATCAACCTCTTCCCGCTCATCGAACCCTCCTTGGAGTCTCCGCCCCTCAAGTGCATTCCCAACGTCCACCCGAGCAGCTGGGTGCTTGAGGGTCTAAGCTGTTTGAGACTCCGATTTCAACTGCTTAGCCTGTGAATCGCAAGCTGCGCCGGGGTCTGCCACGCGGACCCCGTGGGGGTGGTTGGGGATGAAGCACGTGCTGCCGTTGCTGCGGTGTGCCAATCGGGGCCTGCCGAGAGCAGAGCCGCACAGGGCCGTCGAGGGGAGGCGAGTGGAGAGGACGGCATGAGGCCGACGGTGGCCGACGGGCGCGGGCTGCGCCGCCAAGTCGAGCGTCTGCGGGAGATCCCGACGTTCCCGGGCATGATCGATCGGATCCTGGCGGCGCTCGACCGGCCCGAGGCCAGTCTCACCGAGGCGGCGGCGCTGATCGAGAGCGACCAGGCGCTCACCGCGCAGCTCCTGCGCCTCGCCAACTCCGCCTTCTACGGGTTGTCGGGCACGATCGGCACCGTGACACGCGCGCTCACGGTGCTCGGGACGACAGTGACGCGCAGCCTCCTGTTCAGCACGACGGTCTTCGACGCCCATGTCCTGCACGGCTTCTGGGAGCACTCGATCGGGACCGCGATCGCGGCGGCGGCGATCGCGCGCCACCTCGGCCTCCCTCATCCCGCGGAGGTATCGGGCGCGGGCCTGCTCCACGACATCGGGAAGGTGGTGCTCTTCCGCGAGGCGCCCGAGGCGTTTGCGGCCGTGCTCGCGCGCGCGGAGAGCCGTGGCGGCCGCTTCCTCGATGCGGAGCGCGAGCTGCTCGGCATAGACCACACCGAGATCGCGGGCTGGCTTCTGCCGCGGTGGCGTCTGCCCGTGCGCCTCGTCGAGCCGGTGCTCCACCACCACGACCCGGTGCGGGCGACGGTCGCCCCGCGCGAGACGGCCGTCGTCCATCTGGCCAACACGCTCGTCCGCGGCCACGGGTACGGGTTCGCGGGTGACCGCCGGGTGCCGGCGATCGCCCCGGTGGCGTGGGAGCGGCTCGGCCTTGGGCCGGCCGATCTCGACGCGATCATACGCGTCTTCGCGCGCGACCTCCGCCGTGCGCAGGAGAGCGGGCGGTTCGACGGCGTGTGATGGCGGACGAACCCCTCCAGCGCGCGTTGCGCGAAGCGAACGCGGAGCTCCTCCTCCGGATCGAGGAGCTGTCCTTCGTCCGGCTGGTTGGCGACGCGCTCGCCGGCGAGGTCGAGCCGACGGCGATCGGCCGGGCGCTCGTGGCGCTGCTGCGCGATGAGCTGTCGCTCGACCTCGCGGCGCTGTGGACCGTCGACGAGCTCGGCAGCGGGCTCCGGCTCGCGGCGCTCGCCCGGGACGGCGAGGAGGCGACGGGCGCGGGAAGCGATGCGCCCCTCGTCGCCTTCTCCGACGGGCTGCTCGGACAGGCGGGCGTGGGTGCGGTCGTGCGGGTGGCCGACGTCGCGTCGGCTCTGGCGCAGCTCCCGGCCGAGCTCGGCGGGCAGGCGGCGGCGTTGCTCCATCCGGTGACGGCCCGCGGCCGTACGGTTGCGGTCGTGGCGCTCGGCACGACCACGGCGGGTGCGCTCGACGCGGAGTACGATCGCCTCCTCGGGCTCATCGCGCCCGCGATCGCCATGGCGCTCGAGAACGCGGCACTGTGCCGGCGCCTCGCCGACGAGAATCGCACGCTGCGCGCCGAGCTCGGCGCGCGCCACGGGGAGCCGTTGCTGGTCGGGGCCAGCCCGGCGTTCCGGCAGCTGCTCGTGCTCGTCGAGCGCTTGGCCGATGCCGACATCACGGTGCTCGTCCTCGGCGAGAGCGGCTCCGGCAAGGAGGGTGTCGCGCGCACGCTTCACTCCCGCAGCCGGCGGCGTGAAGGGCCGTTCGTGGCGATCAACTGCGCGGCACTTCCGGAGACGCTGCTCGAGAGCGAGCTCTTCGGCATCGAGCGCGGTGTGGCGACGGGCGTCGACCGGCGGCCCGGTCTGGTCGAGCGCGCCCACGGGGGCACCCTCTTTCTCGACGAGATCGGCGACATGAGCGCGGCGGTGCAGGCGAAGCTGCTGCGCGTCCTCGAGGAGCGCGAGGTGGTGCGCATCGGTGGGGCGCGGCCGATCGCCGTCGACGTGCGGGTGGTGGCGGCCACGCACCGCGATCTCGACGCCCTCGTGCGCGCCGGACGGTTCCGCGCCGACCTGTACTTTCGCCTCGCGGTCGCGATGGTGCGCGTGCCGTCGCTCGCGGAGCGAGGCGAGGACATTGCCCTGCTCGCGCATCATCTCGTGGCGCGCTTCGGCGCCAAGCACGGGCGCACGCTGCGGCTCTCGCCGGGTGCGGTGACGACCTTGATGACGCGGCCATGGCCGGGCAACGTGCGCGAGCTCGCCAACGTCGTCGAGCACGCGGTGGTGATGGCCGAGGGGCCGGCGATCGAGCCCGGGGACCTCGGCGGACCCCCGGCTGCGGCGGCCGGGGGTCCGCTGCGGTACCGGCAGCTCGTCGAGGCCGCTGCCGACGGTGCGGAGCGCACGCTCATCGAGCGGGCGCTGGCGGCGACCGACCGCAACCGGACCCGGGCGGCCAAGCTTCTCGGCATCGGGCGCCGGACGCTCCTCTACAAGCTCAAGCGATACGGCCTCGCCTGAGCGCCCCCGTGCGCAGTGGGATGCGCAGCCCGGCCGGCCCGCTGCGCGCGGCGGTGCGCAGCGGGCAAAGGCCCGTCGTCGCGCGGAGTTGGGTCCGCTGCCGAAAGGGGAAGGCGGTCCGTCTGCGCACCCGGTTGCGCACCGGCAGCCGGGGTTGCCCACGCCGGCAGGAGGTTCCTCGCCGGCACGCGTCGTGCGATGGGTGCCCGGCATGGACGGGGCGGGCATTCCCCTCATCACGGCGCCGCGGCGGCTCATCATTCCGGAGGTCCTGCCGACGCGAGCGCCACTCTGGCGACGGCGGTCGGAGGTGCCCAGTGCAGGGTGCCTCCGACCGGCCACCTGCTACGACGACACCGAGCCGTTCGGCCGCACGGTCGGGATCTTCCTCGACCTCTATGGATGAGCCGTGAGGCGCTCGACGAGGGCGGGCAGCGCGGCGAGGCTGCGGAGCACGGAGGCACCGGCGGGAGCGGCGTTCCCACTACCGCGGCGATCGAGCAACGCGGCATGTGCGCCGGCGCCGCGCGCTGCCGCAACGTCGCCGGGGCCGTCCCCGACGTGCAGCGTGTCCGCCGCGGCGACGCCGAGGATGCGAATGGCCGTGCGCACGATGCCGGGGTCGGGCTTCGCGAACCCGACGGCCGTCGAGTAGACCACGGCATCGACGAGCGGCGCGAGCCCGAGGCCGGCGAGCAGTGGCGGCAGGCGCGCGTCGAAGTTCGACACCACGGCGAGTGCGAGCCCGCGTGCCCGCAGTGCTTCGAGGGTCCCGGGAATCTCCGGAAAGACGCGCCACGCGCGCGCCACCGCGTAGTGCGCGAACAGCGCGTCGAAGCACGCAGGAAAGGCGGGATGCGTCGCCGCGGCGCCGAACGCCGCGCGGACCACGGCCCGCCACCAGGCGCGCTCACGCGCGGGACGGTCGGCGTCGGATATTCCGGGGAACGCCATCGGTGGTGCGCTCGCGAATGCGGTCCGGAAGCCCCGGTCGGCTGCGGCGGCGTCGACGAGGATTCCGTGCGCGGCCGCGATGCGGGCGTAAGTCGTCCCGACGGGTTCTGCGACGTCGAAGAGCGTGCCCCCCGCGTCCAGCGTGACGGCGGCGATGGGCATCGGGGGCTCAGGCCGCGCGCTCACGGGCGTTGCGCAGCTCGGCGGTGAGCCGTACGCCGTCGTCCTCGATCACGACGTAGCCGCCGTCCCGCGTCGCCCCGGCGTTCAGGACGCGCGTGTTGCCGACGCGGTCGACGCCACGGCCCTCGTGGACGTGCCCGACGACCGCCACGTCGGGCTGCCGCCGTTCGATGAAGCGGCGGACGGCCGGCGAGCCGACGGGGGTGCCGTTCATCAGCCGGTCGAGCCGCGTGTCGTACGGCGGTGCGTGGCAGATCATGAGCGTGCGCGGTGCGCTGGCCACCGTCGCCCATCCGCGCTCGAGGACCGCCCCGAGCTCCTCCTCGCTGAGCTCGGTCGGCGTATCCATCGGCGTGACGTTCGAGCCGCCGCACCCGAAGACGCCGAGGTCGTCCAGGCGACGCCCCTCGCCGTGCAGTGAGATGCCGGCCTCGCGGAACGCGTCGATCACCCAGGGCATGTCGAGGTTGCCGGTGACGGCGAGCACGTGGGGGCAGAATTGCCTGACCGCTTCGACGACGCGAAGCGCGTCGCGCGGCTCGCCGAAGTGGGTGAGGTCGCCCGTGAGGATCGTGGCGTCGGCGGCGGCGAGCTCGGGGCCGAGCTCCTCGATGGCGCGGAACGCCATGTGCACGTCACCGATGCAGACCAGGCGCACGACCGGCTCTTACCCAGGGGCCGGCCGCGGCGCAATGCGACCGTGCGGCGCGTTGTGGTTGCCGCGGCACGCGTGGTAGGGTCCGCCTCGCGGTGGGGGAGGTCATCGCGTTCCAGGAGATCGTGCGCATGCGGCGGCAGCGCGTGTCGCAGGCGGTCCACGCACGCTGTCGCGCGATTCTGGACGAGGCGGTCGAAGTGATGCGGGTGGAGCTGAGCGCGGCGTCGCCGGGGCTGCGCGGCGTGCTCGCAGCACGCGTCCGCAAGCTGGAGGATCTGGCCGCGTACGCGGCCGGGATCGGGTAGGCGAGGTGGTGAGCGGCGAGACGGGGCTCGTGCTGGTGGCGGTCGTGGTTGCGGCCGCCGTGATCGGGTGGCTCGTGCAGCGGGCGGTGGCGCGCCGGGACGATGGCGGCGGCGTGCTGCTTCTGCAGCAGCAGCTCGACGCCCTTCGCGGCCAGGTGCAGCAGTCGCTTGCCGGCCAGGGAGAGGTGGTGGGCCAGCAGCTCGAACGGCTCACCCAGCAGCTCAACGAGCGCCTGCACGAGAGCGTCACGCTCGTGCAACAGGGCCAGCACGCGGTGGGCGAGCGGCTCGACAATGCGACCAAGGTCGTGGCCGAAGTGCACCGCGGCCTCGGTGAGCTGCGTGAGGCGACGGCCCGCGTGCACGAGGTCGGACGCGACGTCGCCTTGCTCCACGACATCCTGAAGGCGCCCAAGCTGCGCGGTGGCCTCGGCGAATTTCTCCTCGGCGACCTGCTCTCGCAGGTGCTCCCCGCCGCACACTTCGAGCTCCAGTACGGCTTCCGTAGCGGCGAGCGGGTCGACGCGGTCGTGCGCCTCGGCGACGCGCTGGTACCGATCGACTCGAAGTTCCCGCTCGAGGATTTCCGCCGCCTGCTCGCCGCCGCCGACGACGCCGAGCGTGCTCGCGCGCGCAAGGCGTTCCTCGCTCGGGTGAAGAAGCACATCGACGACATCGCTGCGAAGTACATCCGCCCCGACGAGCAGACGTACGACTTCGCGCTCATGTACGTTCCGGCCGAGAACGTCTACTACGAGACGATCATCCGCGAGGAGACGGGCGAGGAGGCCGGGCTCGTCGACTACGCGCTGGCGCGCAAGGTGGTGCCGGTGTCGCCCAACAGCCTCTACGCCTACCTGCAGGCGATCGTGCACGGGCTCAAGGGCATGCGGATCGAGGCTCGGGCGCAACAGATGATGGGCGAGCTCGCACGGCTCACCGGCGAGCTCGGCCGGCTGCGCGACGAGATGCGGCTCGTCGGCAAGCACCTCGGCAACGCGCAGCAGGCGTTCGGCGCGGCGGACCGCCGGCTCGAGCGGGTCGAGGCGAAGCTCGCGGCGGCCGTGGGCGAGCCGGCGGACGGCGAGGTTCCGCAGCTGCCGCTCCTCGGGGCGGACTCGTGACCATGGTGAGCGAGCCGCTGCTGTACGACCTCACCGACTCGCCGTTCTGTGCCAAGGCGCGCATCTGCCTCAACCTGAAGGGCGTGGAGTGGCGTCGCGTGACGCTCACGCTCGGGCGGCTGCGCGAGCTGCGGCGGTTCAACCCACTCGGGAAGGTTCCGGTGCTCGTCGATGGGACCATCGTCGTTCCCGATTCGAGCGCGATCGCCCGCCATCTGGAGGACATCTACCCGACGCCGGCGCTGCTTCCCGCCGATCCGGCGGCGCGGGCGTACTGCACCCTGCTCGAGGACTGGGCCGACGAGTCGCTGTCGTTCATCATCGGGGCGTTCAAGTGGCTCAACCGCGACAACCGTGCGCGCGCGATCGCGGCCACGGTCGACGAGATGACGAGTGGGCCCCTGCGCCCGCTCGTGGGCTGGGCGATGGCCTGGCACATTCGGCGTCGCTATGCGGCGTGGGGCTTTCGCGAGAGCGCCCTGCCGGGGCTCGTGGGCCGCATGCGCGAGAACCTCGGCGTCGTGGAGACGCTGCTCAGCGGCCGCGAGTTCCTGCTCGGCCGGACGCCGCTGCTCTGCGACGTCGCGCTGTTCGCGCAGCTCAGCTGGATGCACGGCTACGCGGAGGGCCGGCTGCTCGACGAGGTGCCGAACGTGCTCGACTGGCTCGGGCGCATGAGCGAGATGCCGCCCGTCGCCGCGGCGCTCGCGGCTTGACGCTCCCGGGGCCATTTGCCAGAAGCGGGCGCCATGGCGGATTTCGTGAAGGTCGCGACGGTCTCCGACGTCGCGCCCGGCAGCGGCAAGGTCGTGAACGTGAACGGCAAGGACGTGGCGCTCTTCAACGCGGCGGGCCGGTTCTTCGCGATCGACAACGAGTGTCCGCACCGGGGTGGCCCGCTCGGTGAGGGCGAGCTCGACGGCACCACCGTGACCTGTCCCTGGCACAACTGGCAGTTCGACCTCGCGTCGGGCGAGAGCCTGACCGACGACACGAAGGTCGCCTGCTTCCAGGTGAAGCTCGACGGGGACGCCGTGCTCGTGTCCGTCTAGGACGCCGGCCCGAGCCGCGTCTCGGGCCGGGGCCGGACGCGAGTGTGAAACGCCCCGTGGTCCGCGCGACGAGTCGGCGCGACGGGGGGCTCGTTCACGTGCGCGTGACTGGTGGTCGTGGTGCGAGCGCGTCGTGCAGCGCCTCGATGAGGACCGGTCGCATTCGCCTCGGGTCGACGACCGCGTCGAGCGAGCGCACCCGACAGGCGCGCTCGACGGTGTGCACGGCGTCGAACTCCGCCGCCACGTGTGCCTGCGCCGCGCTCGTCGCCGCCGCCAGCACCTGCTCGTACGCGTCGCGTGCCGCGGGCGTCGGCGCGTCGCGTAGGGCCTGACGCGCGGCCCGCACCGCTGGGTCGGCGGCGGCGCGCGCCCGCACCTCGCGGGTGAGGACCACGGCCGCCGCCGCACTGCCGCCGATCACCGAGGCATACGATCCCTCGAGCGCCAGCGCGCGCAGGTGCGGGTTGAGCGCCCGCGAGAAGACGACGTACGCCCCGCCGTGGTAGCGCGAGACCACCAGGAAGAGCAGCGGCCCGCGGAAGCCGACGACGGCGCGGGCGATCTCCGCGCCGTGCTCGAGCTGCAGCTGGCGCAGCGACTCGGGCGAGCCGTCGAAGCCGGAGAGATTGGCGAGGATCACCGCCGGCCGGTTGCCGCTGGTCGCGTCGAGAGCCCGTGCCACCTTCTTCGAGGACAGCGGGAAGAGCGTCCCGCCGGTCCAGGACTCCGGGCCGTCGAGCGGACGATAGCCGTCGCGGGCCACGTTCTGGCTCTCGATCCCGATCAGGCAGACCGGTACGCCGCCGAGGTGCGTGTCCCAGACGATGGCCGTCTGCGCGCCGGCCCACGCCGCCCAACGCTCCGCGTGACCGCCGTCCTGGTCGATCAGCGCCTGCATCACCGCGCGCATGGCGAAGGGCCGTCTGCGCCCCGGATTGCCGGCGTCGTCGAACAGCGCGCCCACCGTCGCGGGCTCCGCGCCGTCCGCCGTCGGATAGGGGAACCGGGTGACGTCGCGGTCGAACGGGTCCGTCGTCCGGTGCCGGCGCGGTCCTGCCTCGCCGGGCACGACGTGGGTGTAGCGGTAGTGCTCCTCGAGCGTGCGGAGCGCGGTGGCGAGATCGCGCGCGTAGTACTGTGCTTCGCCGTTCGGCCCCATGACGCGCTCGAATCCGCCGAGCGCGATCTCGCTCTCGGCCGCCACGCTCCCCGACGCCTCGAGCGCGGCGCGTCCGGTGAGCACCATCGAGCCCTCGGGCGTCATGATCAACGCGCCGCGGGTGCGGCCCACCATGGTCGCGAGCGCGTTCCAGTAGCTCTGCGCCCCGACGTTCACGCCGTAGACGATCACGTGGACGACGCCGCCCGCCTCGGTGAACGTGATGATCCGGCGCGCCACCCGCGCCGTCGCGTCGAGATTCTCCGTCCCGCTGTCCATCGCGATGCGCGCTCCGGCCGAGATCGGAATCCACTCGACGCCAAGGCCGTGCTGCTCGGCGAGATCGAACGCCGCGATCAACCGGTCGCACTCCGGTGCGGCGAGCGCGCCCATGTCGCGCGTCGGGTCGGAGAGGACGAGGACGCGCCGCAGGCCCTCGGGCACCTTCTCCGTGGGCGTCGCGAGAATGCCGAAGACGATGCCTGCCCGGTTGCATCCGTGGGGCCGGGCCGAGACGCACACGGCGCGTGGCTGCTCGGATTCGGGATCGAGGTCGTACTCCTCGAAGCGCGCGGCGCCGTTGCCACCGGTCAGCATGCGGACGATCTCGTAGGGGTAGACGAGCCGCCGCCGGCGCGCCTCCACGACCTTCCGCTCGTAGTCGCTCGCCGGCTCGAGCGGAGCCGTCTGCGGCGGTCGCAGCGCGATCTCCATGCGGCTACCGGTCAAGTCGCCGACCACCACATCGACGGGCTCGCCGGCCGCCGCGGGCGCCGCGGGATGGTGGAGTCGCAGCCGGACCACGACCTTCTCGAGGCCGAGATGGCGGGTCGCCGGTGCCAGCCGCCGTGCAAGGGTCTCGATGGCCGGTGGGTCGAGCGCGATCGTCGGGCCGATGGCGATCGCGATCCGGTTCCAGTGCAGGCGACGGCGCGGGTCGTGCGCGCCGCGCAGCTCGCGCAGCGCGCTCGTCGCCCGGTGGAACACGCACTCGAACGCGGCGAGGTGCAGGGCGGCGTCCTCCGGGTCGCCGGAGTCCCACCCGCGCACCTCGCCGAGGACGAAGAAGCGCTCGTCCTCGGCCGCCGCGCGGCTGCGGCCGAGAAAGCAGTAGAGGTCTTCCGCACCGGGCATGCGCTCGAGGTCGAAGTCGCGCAGCCGCGCGAAGCCGATGCGCGCGGCGGTCTCCGGGTGGAGGCCGAGCAGGCTCGTGTCTTCCGCGACGCCGGCGGGTGCGCGGACGAGCGTACGGTGCACGTCACCGCCGCCCGGACGCACGAATGACAGCGTGCAGCGCTCGGCGGGGAGCGCGGCTGGGAGCGTCGCGGCCACGGCGGCGGTCACCGCGTCGGGATCGAGGCCATCCTCGGGCGGCACGACGAGCTCGATCGCCTCGACGTCGCCGGGGGCGATCGCGGCGCACAGCTCGGCTGCCGTCCGCGCGATCTCCGCCGCGCCCGCCGTGACCCCGACCACCGCTCGCCGACCCGGCAGCTCGAGCCGATGGATCCGCCCGGACCGCCACGCGACCATCGTGGGTCCGATCACCGCCGCGGGGGAATACAGGCGCAGCAGGTATGCCGACAGGGCGATGCCGCGCCGGCCGACGTCGGACTCGGCCAGCCAGCCTGCCGCCCGGTCGAAGACCCGTCGCGCCACGGCCGCCAGGTCGAGCAACGCCTCGGGCGGCGGTGCGGGGGCTTCGGCGCCCGCGGCCGCGAGCCACGGGGCGACCCGCTCGGCCGCCCGCTCCGCCCTGCGCTCGAGCCGCGGCGTTTCGAAGATCGCGGCGTGGGCGGCGATGGCTGCGTCGGCCAGCGCGTCGGAGACCAGCGAGCGCATTGCGGCGATTCGCTCCAGCGCCTGGCCGAGGGATGTGTCGCCGGCGAGCGGTGCGCCGGCCCGTGCCAGCGCCGTCAGGCAGCACAGCACGACGCGCGCGAGCAGACGGCGGAGCGTCGGGGTGTTCTGCGTCGCGAACATCCGCAGCACCGCGCGCTCGAGCGCGTCGCCGTGGGCGAGCGAGGCGACCCCGTAGTGCCTCAGCGCCGCGCGGAGCAGGGGCGCGAAGTCGGGTCCCACGCCCGCCCCCCCCGCCCGCATGCGCCGCACCCATGCCCGCAGGCACGCGGCGTTCGACGGACCGACCTGGCCGCCGGTGCTCACCTCCGGCGCGGTGACGAAGAGCTGCTCGAGGTCGGCGAAGACCACGACCTCGCCGCCCAATACCGCCAGCTCGTCGCGCAGTGCCGTCGAGAACCCGCCTCGATCCGCCGACTCGAGCAGAGCGACCAGCGCCCGCACCCGCTCCGGGTCGGCATCGTACCCGAGGAGGACGGCACGGACCTCCTGCCCGAGCGCGGTGATCGCGGCCCGCTGCTCCGTCGGCCCGGACCCGTCGAGGGCCGAGAGGTCCGGCGGGCCGAGGATCGCGCGGAGCGGATCGGCCGGCGCCGGGAGTATCAGCCGTGGCGCCGGTGCACCGCCCCGGGCTCGGCCCTCCTCGGTGGAGTCGATCACGACGAGCACGTCGCCGGCCGCAACCCGCTGGCCCTTGCTCACCCGGACCTCGCTCACCACGCCCGCCACCGGCGCCGAGATGCCGATCTCCATCTTCATCACCTCGAGCAATCCGAGGAGCTGCCCGGGCGCGACGCGATCGTGGCGCGCCACCGTGACGGCCACCACCATGGCCGGCGTCGGTGCCCGGACCTGTCCGGTCGTTTCCCAGCCGAAGCGGTAGGATCGTCCGTCGAGATCGAGGCGCAACCCGGCGTCCGTCGCGTCGTAGGCGATGCGTCGCGTCCGACCCGCGATCTCGAGGCGCGCCAGGGGCGCCTCCGCCTCCCGGAGCACGACGGGAACCATGCGGCCGTCGAGGTGGATACGATAGCGCCACGATCCGAGGGCGAGGACGGTCAGTCTGTACGCCGTGTGGCCGAACGACAGGTCGACCTCTTGTCCGACGGGCGGCGGTACGCACGACGGCGACACGTTGATCACGTCGGCGTAGAAGTTGAGGCGTGCGTCGCGGCGGCGTCGCTGGTAGGCGAGGACGGCCGCGGCGACGAGCGCGTCGCTCGCCGCGTCGTCGACCGCCACGCCGCCGACGCCGCCGCGGTCGACCCAGCCCGTATCGACGCCGCCGGCGCGGAACTCGCCCGACTCGAGGAGATCGACGAGGTAGCCGGCGTTGCTCGCCCCGCCCTCGATCACCAGGTCGAGGTCGCGCAGCGCGCAGACGAGTCGGCTGCGCGCCTCCTCGCGGCTCTCTCCGCAGGCGATCAGCTTGACGATCAGGGAGTCGAAGACGGCGGGCACGACGCTGCCCGCGGCGATCCCGGCATCCACGCGGATGCCCGGCCCGAGCGCCGGATCGAAGCGTGCGACGCGGCCCGGCGCCGGGAGGAAGCCCGTGTCGGGGTCCTCGGCGCAGATCCGCGCCTCGATCGCGACGCCCCGTTCGCACACCGTCGTTCCGGCGAGCCGCTCGCCGCGGGCGATGCGGATCTGGAGCTGCACCAGGTCGAGCCCGGTGACGACCTCCGTCACCGCATGCTCCACCTGCAGCCGCGGGTTCATCTCGAGGAAACGCGCCTCGGCGCCGGTAACGAGGAACTCGACGGTGCCGAGTCCGACGTACCCGACCTCACGCGCCAGGCGTACGGCCGCCGCCGCGAGCTCCGCGAGCAGGGCCGGCGCCAGGCCCGGCGGCGGCGCCTCCTCGATCAGTTTCTGGTGGCGGCGCTGCACCGAGCAGTCCCGCGTCCCGAGGGCGACGACGTGCCCGTGGTGGTCGGCGGCGATCTGCACCTCGACGTGACGGCCGCCCAGGATCCTGCGCTCGAGGAACAGGCGGGCGTCGCCGAAGGCCGCGCGTGCCTCCGCCGCCGCCGCTCGGAGCGCGGCTGGCAGGGCCGCTGCCTCCTCCACGATGCGGATGCCGCGCCCGCCGCCGCCGCCAGCGGCCTTCACGAGCAGTGGGTAGCCGAGGCGCTCCGCGCATCGCGCCGCGGTCTCGTCGTCCTCGACCACGCCGCCGCTCCACGGCGTGACCGGCACGCCCACCCGCTCCGCGACCTGCTTCGCCCGAACCTTGTCGCCGAGCGCGCGCATCGCGGCGCCGGAGGGTCCGAGGAAGTGCATGCCGGCGGCGACCACGCGGTCGGCGAAGGTCGCGTCCTCGGCGACGAACCCCCAGCCCGGCCAGACCGCGTCGGCCTGGCCGCGGCGGAGTGCGTCGAGCAGCACGTCGTGATCGAGGTAGGCGCGGACTTCGTCGCCGGGCGTGGCGGGGAGACGCACGGCGGCGTCGGCGTGACGCACGAACGGCGCATCGCGATCGACGTCGACGTAGAGCGCGACCGTCCGCAGGCTCGATCCCTCGCGCGCGCGCAGGCTCTTGACCGCCCGCACGCAGCGCATCGCCGCCTCGCCACGGTTGGCGATTCCCACGCAGTGAATCGGGCCGGGCAGCGTCACGTGCGCTTCGGGGACGGCGAGACGGCGCAGGCGAACGCCACGAATCGCCCGTGATGGGAGAGGGACAGAGCCGCCGGGCTCGGGCGCCCGCGCAGCCACAGCGTCGGCACGCGCCGGTCGCGATGGATGGTCAGGTCGTCGGGTGAGATCCGAAGCGCGTGTGCCAGCGTCGCGATGGCGAGACGGCGCACCGCCGTGCTCGCGGGCGGCGCTCCGGGAGGCAGCTCGGCGACCGCGGCGCAGAGCGCCTCGGGCGGGTCTTCGGCCCCGCAGGCCACGGCGTGCACGTGGCCCGCTCCGAAGGCGATCCGCACGTCGAAGCGGCGGTCGCCGACCCGTACGGTCGCCTGCCCGGCGTCCTCGAGGCGCACGAGGAAGCGGGACGGTGCGAAGACCGTGGCCGGTGCGTGCTGGCGCGCGACCTTGTAGGCGCTCTCCTTTGCGGCCCACAGCGTCCAGCGGGTTCGTTCGGCATCGGTGCTGGCGGCAATCAGCGCACGCTCCTCGGTGGCGAAGGCGCGGGCGTCGAACCGCGGATGTCGGCTCGCCGGCCGGCTCTCCGGATCGTCGAGGTCGACGATGTCGTTACCGATCATCGAAATGCCTCTGCTCGAGCACCGCGAGCGTCCGCACGGTCTGCTCGGCAAGGTCGCGTGCCCGGCGCAGCCCCTTGAGCTCCGACGTCGGCTGCAGGAGATCGACCCCCACCCGAAAGCGCTCGCCCCGGCGCGGCAGGTCGCTGAACCCGCCCTGGTGCGCGCCGCGCAGGTAGACGCAGAGCACCCGGCATCGGGGTAACGCCGCGATCACCCGACCCACTCCCCACGCGGCGCTCTCGATCTCGACCCGGCCGCTGCGACTGCGTCCACCCTCCGGGAAGAGGAGCACCGTCTCGCCCCGTTCGAGCAGGTGCACGACGCGGCCCAGCACGCGACCGACCTCGCCGCGGTCTCCACCGCGCGTGATCGGCACGCACTTCATCACGTAGACGAGGATCCGCGAGCCGATCGATTCGGCGAAGTTCCGGCGCTCCGGCACGTTCCACGGCAGTGCCGCGTAGTGTGTCAGGAACCAGCCCGGCGAGCCGAGCGCCCAAGCGACGAGCGCCGAGTCGACGAGCGTGAGGTGATTCGCACAGACCAGCAGCGGACCCTCCCGGCGGCGCCGGAGCGCCCGGTACTCGCGCCGTACCGCCGCCGTACCCTCGATGCGCCACCCGAACCAGAACCGCATCAGCGCCACCGTCGCCGGAAGCCACACGGGCGCCAGGAGGCGACCGATGGTGCGCTGCGCCGCGAGCCCGAAGCGGTCCCTTGCGCTGAGCCGCTCCGCTTCCAACGACCGCCCGGCCTACGCGAGCTTCGCCGAGATCAGACGAACGGCGTCGCCGACCGTGTTGACCGTGTCGACGTCCTCGTCTGCGATCTCGATGCCGAACTCGTCCTCGAAGGCCAGGACGACGTCCACCAAGCGGGCCGAGTTCACCTTCAGGTCGTCGAGGATGTGCGTGCTCGGTCCGATGTGGGCCAGCGCCTCGCCGTTCTTCACGTAGGGAGCGAGGATGCTCACCACCTTCTTCGTCACGTCTGCTTCACTCACGTGCGTCTCCTCTCAGTTCGTTCCAGGGTCCCATGTCGCCAGCACCACGCAGGCGTTGACGTCGCCGAAGCCGAAGCCCGCCTTGACCATCACGCGCATGCCGGGCATCGGCCGGAGCGCGTGCGGGACCGCGGCCGCGTACGGCGCGATCTCCGGGTGCAAATCCTCGCAGTTGACGGCCGGGTGGAGGTACCGGCCCTGCAGCATGAGCACGCAGGCCACGCTCTCGATCGCCCCGGCGGCGCCGAGCGCGTGGCCGATCAGGGACTTGGTCGCCGTGATCGGCGGCAGCGTCTGCGGCGAGCGCTCGAGTGCGGCGGCCCAGGATTCGACCTCGCGCGGGTCTGCGCCGGTGGCCGTCAAGTGCCCGCTGATCGCGTCGACGGCCCGTGGCGCGATGCCCGCGTCGTCGAGCGCGGCTCGGATGCAGCGGCGCACCCCACCGGGGTTCGGTGCCGTCATGCTGCCGCCGCCGCGATGTCCGCCGCAGTTCACCGCGCCGCCCAGCACCTCGGCGCGAATCGGCGCACCGCGCTCGAGCGCGCTCTGGAGGCTCTCGAGCAGCAGCACGCCGGCGCCGGCCGCGGGCACGAAGCCGGCCGCCGTGGCGCTCATCGGCCGCGAGGCCCGCTCGGGGGCGTCGTTGGAGGCGCGGGTGAGCACGCGCATCGCGTCGAACCCGGCCCAGATGTAGTGGCTCGCGCCTTCCGAGCCGCCGCACAGCATGCGGTCGGCGCGGCCGCTGCGGATGCGCTCGAGGCCTTCGACGATCGCCTCCGTGCCGGTGCTGCAGGCGCTCGAGTTGGCGGTCACCTGATTGCCGAGTGCGAGCAGCCCCGCGACCCGCGCCGGCACGCCGCTCGCCATCACCTGCTCGACGGCCGTGCTGCCGAGCCGGCGCAGTCGGCCGCCGTCGGTGAACGGGACGACCCGCTCGCCGATCGTATCCATGCCGCCGATGCCGGTGCCGAGCACGGCGCCGCTGCGCCAGTCGACCGCGTCGTCGTCGCGCGCCGGCCTGCGCAGGCCGGCATCCTCCCAAGCCGCGCGGGCGGCCAGGCACCCCAAGCGGTGGCCCGAGTTCATCGCCAGGAGGTCGTCGGCGTCGAACCGCGCCGCGGCGCGCTCGTCGACGCCGTCGGGCAGCCCGGCGACCTGGCAGCCGAAGCCCAGCTCGCGCAGCTTGGCGACCGCGCGGATGCCGGAGCGTCCGTCGCGGAGCGCCTGGTCGAAGGCCGCCGCGCCGACCGCGTTCGGTGCGACCACGCCGATCCCGGTGACGACGACCCGCCGATTCACGCGGTCACCCCCACGCCGGACAGCGTCCCGCTGCAGACGACCGTGCCGTCCTCGAGCCGCATCTCCACCGCCGAACGGAGCGTGCGCAGGCGGAAGAGCAGCTTCCGGCCATGGACGAGCACGCGCGCGCCGGGCGCTACGGCGCCCGTGAACTCGACCGCGGCCTCGGTGAACAGCGTGAGCAGCGGCGGCCGGCTGCCATCCACGGGGCGGCGTCCCAGCAGGTAGATGCCGTGCGCGACGACGCCGGCCTGCGCCATCGCCTCGAGCAGCAGCACGCCCGGGGTGATCGGGTGGTCGGGGAAGTGGCCGCGGTAATAGTCCGCATCGGCCCGGAAGCGGTACGCGGCGACGATGTGGGCGTCGTCCACCTCGAGGATCTCGTCGATGAAGCGGAACGGCGCGCGGTGTGGCACCGCGGCCAACACCTCGGCCGGGGTGAGCGGCTCAGCCACCGTAGAGCCCCCCGTTCACGTGGACGACGGTGCCGTGCACGTAGCTCGCGCGGGTGGCGAGGAAGGCGACCACGTCGGCCACCTCCGCCGCGGTTCCCATGCGGCCGAGCGGGACGCGCCCGAGGATCGCCTCGCGGGCCGCGTCGGGGAGCGTGGCCGTCATGTCGGTGGCGATGAAGCCCGGCGCCACGGAGTTCACCAGGATCGACCGCCCGGCGAGCTCCTGCGCCAGCGACTTGGTGAGCGCGTCGAGCCCGGCCTTCACCATCGCGTACGGGGCCTGCCCGGCGTTGCCGGTGTGGCCGACGACGCTCGTGACGTTGATGATCCGTCCGTTGCCCTGGCGCAGCATGAAGCGGCGCAGGACGAGCTTCGTCAGGTACCAGGTGCCACGCGCGAGCGCGGCCACCGCGTCGTAGTCGTCGAGTGCCATGGTCGGTGTCGGGCCGTCGTGGGTCCGACCGGCGTTGTTCACCAGGACGTCGAGCCGGCCGGCGCGCTCCCGGATCGCGCCGATCAGCGCCTCGACCTCGGTCGGCTCGGCGAGATCGGCGCGCACGACGAAGCCTCCCTCGATCCCGGCGGCGACGTCCCGTGCCGCGGCCTCGCTGCCGCGGTAGTGCACGGCGACGCGCAGGCCCTCGGCGGCGAGCGCTCGACAGCACGCGGCACCGATCCCCGTCCCGCCGCCCGTGACCAGCGCCACCCGCGCCTCGCTCACGCGTGCCTCCCGCCGCGCCCGCGCGCCGATGGCGCCGGGTAGTCGGTGTAGGCGAGGTCGCGAAACAGGCCGGCCCGCGCCCGCGCCAACGTGTAGATCGGCACGTCGTCGACCAGGACGGTGGCGTCGGCGACCGCGAGCGTCGCACCGGTGGCGGCGTGGGTGACGCAGCGCCGGACGTCGATCTCGTAGCGCACGGTTCGATCATGCGGCCGGATCTGGCCTTCGAAGGCGATCTCGCCACAGCCGAGCGCTCGCCCCGCGCCGAGTCCGCCGCGCCAGGCGCAGAAGAAGCCGATCAGCTGCCAGATCGCGTCGACGCCGAGGCAGCCCGGCTGGACGGGATCACCGAGGAAGTGACACTGGAAGAACCAGTCGTCGAGTCGCACGTCGCGCTGGGCGACGATGCGGCCGCGCGAGCCGGTGCGGTGGATCTCGGCGATCCGATCGACCATGAGCAGCGGCGGCAACGGCAGGCGCGCCGCGAATCCCGCCGGCGGGTCCTCGACCAGGCGCCCATGCGCGAACGCGAGCAGCTCGGGCTTGGCGAACTGCGTCCGCGCCTGGAACTCTGCGTGGGTCATGGCCGGGCTTCGAAGTGCAGGAGGTGGCGCGACCACGTGAGCCCGGCGCCGACGCCGACCACGGCGACGTCGTCGCACGGTCCCCACTCGTCCCAGCGCATCGACAAGACCGATGGCGCGCCTGCTCCGGCCGTGTTGCCGTACCACTCGACGTTGCTGTGATGCGCCTCGTCGGGAACGTCGCACTGCCGGCAGGCCGCCTCGAGCACCCGCAGGTTGGCCTGGTGGCCCACGAAGTGGAGCCGGCGGCCGCCGGGCCGCTCGACGCGCTGCAGTTCCTCGAGAAGCTCGGCGGTCTTGCGGATGGCGAACTTCTGCACCACCCGACCGTCCTGGCGGAAATGACCCGTGCGCGGCACGACGACGCGGTCGGCCCCCTCCGGGCTCGACGCGAGCGTGCTGCCGACGATGCGCGCCCGTCCCGGCTCCCGGGTCGAGACCACGGCGGCCACGCTGGCGTCGCCCCAGAGCACGGCCGAGGTGCGGTCGCCGTAGTCGACGGCACGCGTGACGGCCTCCGGGACGACCAGCAGGACGAACGGCGGGAGCGCCTCGGGTCGCATGAGCGAGAGCAGGTGCACCTGCGCGAAGAAGCTCGTGCAGGCCGAGTTCACGTCGAAGGCCGGGGCCTCGATGCCGAGCGCGCGCGCGATGTTGCACGCCTCTGCCGGCGTGGTGGTGTCGACGACCGACGAGCCGGCGATCACCATGCCGATGTCGGCCGCCGTGATGCCTGCCCGCTCGAGCGCCATCGTCGCCGCGCGGCGCCCCGCGTCGGCATGCGTGTAGAGCGCCGCCTCCGGCGCGGCGCGCAGGTCGCGGTTGCGGGTCGTGCGGATGTAGTCCAGCGACAGCGCCGTTCGCCGCGAGCGGATGCCGACCCGCTCGAGGATCCACGCGTCGGTCGTGCCGATGTCGAGGTCCTCGAGAAACGCGTTGGTGATCTCGTTCTCGGGATGGAAGTGCCCGAGCCCGTGCAGGAAGAGCGTCACGCCCCGGCTCCCGCGACGTGCTCGCCGCCGTCGACGCGGATCACCGCGCCGTTGATCCACGCCGCCTCGTCGGTCGCGAGCAGGAAGATCGCGTCGGCGACGTCGCGTGGCGTCGTGAGGCGGCGGAACGGATTGCGCAGCCGCGCCTGCGCCGCCAGGTGCTCGTGGCCGGGGATCGCGCGCAGCGCCGGGGTGTCGGTGATACCCGCCTGGACGACGTTCGAGCGGACGCCATAGGGCGCCAACTCGACCGCCATCGCGCGCGACACCGATTCGAGCACCACCTTGGCCGCGGCGACGGCGGCGTACCCCTTCCAGGCGACCGTATTGCCTTCACTGGTGAGGCCGAGGACGCGCGCGTCGTCGGCAAAGAGCCCGCGTTCGACCAGCGCGCGTGCCCAGGTGAGAAGGCTCGTCCCCATGGCGTGGATGGTGCGCTCGAAGTCCTCCTCGTCGAGGAAGGCGGTCGCCGAGTAGGCGGGCGGCTCGGAGAGCGGCCCCAGCGCGTCGTGGCCCTCGGCGAAGAGTCGGTTCACGGTTGCCGCGAGCTCGGCCGGCTCGACGCCGACGGCCGCTGCGAGCGCGTCGACGGTGGGGCGCTCGGGCGTGCGTTCGGGGGCCAGGAGCTTGAGGTTCCCGAACGCGATCGAGTGCAGGAACACCCGCACGCGTCCCTCGGCACCGAGCGCAGTCGCCAGCCGTTCGAGGCATTCCGCGCGCACCGCCGGATCGAGTGCGTCGACGTTCATGGTGACCAGCGAGACGCCGCGGTGGCGGATCTCGTCGAACTCGGCCTCGATGCGCGTCCTTGCGCCACGCCGGTCGCGATGCACGATGAAGCAGTGCATCCCGTGCTCGGCGAGCTTCTTCGCCGTGGCGAGCCCGAAACCGCTCGATCCGCCGAGGACGACGGCCCAACGGTGCGGGGGGAATTTCACGCCGTCGCTTCCGGGGCGAGCGCCCGGGCGGCCGCGTCACGCTCGCGGCGCCGTCCGGCTCCGTCGTGAGCCATGCCCGACCGCGGCGCGCCTTGGCCGGGGAACACGATGATAGTAGGGGGGAGGACAGGGGCAGTCGGTTGCATCGACATCGGACCGCTCGCATATGTACGAATCGCTGACCATCGTCAAGATAATTTCCGCTGCACACTCGGTCTGGTGATATGATTCGGAATGTTCTCAAGGGTTTATAGCGTATGACCGACGTCCATAAGACGGTGCGATCTCGGGCGCCGACGCGGGTCGCCGTCGGAAGGCGTGCCCGCCCCGAGGCGGGGCACGGCAGCGAGCGGACGCGCGCTGCGATCCGCGAGGCGGCCAATCGCCTGTTCCTCGATCGGGGTGTCGACGGCACGACCGTGGACGCGATCTGCGCCGCCGCCGGCGTGTCGAAGGGGACGTTCTATCTCTACTTCCACCGCAAGGAGGATCTCCTCCTCGAGTATGGGCTGCGGCGTTTGCGGCGCGTCCGCGAGATGCTGCCCGACCTGATCGTGCGGCGGACGTTTCGCGAAGCCATGAACGCGATTCTCGACGAGGTCGTGCGGGGCAAGAGTTGGGGACGCGAGGTGACGGGCCGCGCGCTGCTCGAGATCGGGATCAGCGCGGAGCGCCTCCCGATCGAGGCGCCGCACGAGCTGATCCGGCCGTTGATCGATCTCGGGCAGGCACACGGCGAGATCCGGCGGGACATCCCGAGCGACGCGCTGGCGCACTTCGTCCTCCGCTCGATTCTCGGCGCCCTGCGCGACTGGGGGCTGAGCACCGGCAGCAGCGATCGCGAGACCGCGCTCGACCACGCGCTGACCCTGGTCTTCGACGCGATCGTCGCGCGCCCCTGACGACGTCACCTCGCCTTGCGGAAATCGGGCTTGCGGCGCTCGAGGAAGGCCTGACGGCCCTCCTTCGCCTCGGCGGTGCCGTAGTAGAGGTGGACGGCGCTGAACGCGAGGCCGCCGAACCCCGCGATGTGCTCGGTGTCGGCATTGAAGGACTGCTTGGCGAGCTTGAGCGCCGTCGGGCTCTTCTCGAGAACCTCCTGGCACCACTTGAGCGTCTCGGCGCGGAGCTCCTTGGCGGGGACGACCGCGTTCACCAGGCCCATCTCGAGTGCCTGCTGGGCGTTGTACTGACGGCACAGGTACCAGATCTCGCGAGCCTTCTTCTCCCCGACGACCCGGGCGAGGTACGCGGTCCCGAAACCCGCGTCGACCGAGCCGACCTTCGGGCCGACCTGACCGAAGATCGCGGTATCGGCCGCGAGCGAGAGGTCGCAGAGGAGATGGAGCACGTGCCCGCCGCCGATCGCGTATCCGTTCACCATCGCGATCACCGGTTTGGCGATCGCGCGGATGATCCCGTGCAGGCCGTGTACGTCCATCCCGAAGCCCTCGGGCCCCGGGTATCCGCCACCGCCGGTCTTCTCACGCTGGTCGCCGCCGGTGGAGAAGGCGCGATCACCGGCACCGGTGAGGACGACGACGCCGACCTCGTCGTCGGCGGCGGCGGTGCGGAACGCGGCGATCAGCTCGTCGACCGTCTTCGCGCGGAAGGCGTTGAGGACCTCCGGGCGGTTGATCGTGATCCACGCGATTCCGTCGGCGGCCTCGTACCGGATGTCCTCGTACGACATGGCGGCACACTCGGAGGAGCGGCGAGCCTTGTCAAGACGGAGCGGAGGGCGCAGGTATCATCCGATGGTCGAGAGCGCTCTCCACGCCTACCTCGCCGCGCGCGGTGCCGTGCACGCCGAGGACCGCGGCGTCGTGCTGCCCCGTCACTTCGGCGATGCCGCGACCGAGTACCGGGCGCTGCGCGACGCGGTCGTCCTGGTCGATCTCGGGCATCGCACGCTCGTGCGTGCGACGGGCGCCGACCGCGTCGCGTTCCTCCAGGGCATGCTCACGAACGACGTCGCGCGGCTCGCGCCGGGGAGCGGTTGTCCGGCCCTGCTGCTCACCGTGCAGGGACGTGTCACCGCGGACGTGCGGGTCGCGGCCCTCGAGGACGCCTTCCTGCTCGATGTCGACGTGCGCGCGCGGGCCGACCTCCTGGCGGCCCTCGAGGCGCGGCTGATCGCGGATGAGGTCGAGCTCGGCGAACCGACGACGTCGGTGGCGCTGATCGGACTCGAGGGACCGGGCGCCGCGGCGGTGCTCGGCGACGTCGCGTCGACGCTCGCGCCGTACGCGCACGCCGCGACCGTCGTCGGCGGCGTGGGCGTGCGCGTGCTTCTGGCGAGCGAGGTGCGCGGCCCGGGCTTCGTGCTCCACGTTCCGGCGGGTCGTGCGGAGACGGTCTGGGACGCGCTCGCCGCGAGCGGCGCCCGCCCCTGTGGGATGGACGCCGTGGAGGGGCGCCGGATCGAGGTCGGCGCGCCGCGCATCGGACTCGACATGGACGGCGACACGCTCGCTCTGGAGGTCCCGGTCGAGGACGCGGTGAGCCACACGAAGGGCTGCTACCTCGGCCAGGAGGTGATCGCGCGCGGGACGGCGCGCGGGCACGTGAACCGCCGCCTCTGCGGGCTGCTCCTCGACGGCCCGCTGCCGCTGCGGCGGGCGCCGCTCGTACACGACGGGAAGGAGGTGGGTCACATCACCTCCGTGGGATGCGCGTTCGGCCTGCGGCGGCCGGCTGCGCTCGGCATGGTACGCCGCGAGTGCTGGGAGCCGGGGAGCGAGCTGGCAGTAGGGCATGGGCCCGTGGCCACGCTCGCGCGCGTGGCGACGTGGCCCCTGGCTTGAGCTCGCCCCGGGTTCTTTGCTACGGGACGTCCCCATGGCAACGCAGCTCGGCAAGCGGTACCTCTGCGACACCTGCGGGACGGAGATTCTCTGCAACAAGCCCGGTCAGGGTGCGATCACGTGCTGCGACCACGAAATGAAGCTCAAGGAAGCCAAGCCGCTCCCCTCGTCCGACTGACGCCCGCTTCCTGGATCTTCGAGAACGCGCGGGTCCGCACGCTCGACCCGCGTCGTCCGACGGCTGCCGCGATCGCCGTCGCCGAGGGCCGTATCCTCTGCATCGGCACCCGCTCGGAGGTTCGTGCCTGCGCGGACACGCATACGCGCCGGGTGGACCTGGGCGGTGCGACGGTGCTCCCCGGGCTCGTCGATCCGCACCTGCATCTCTTCGCCCTCGCCGCGCGTGACGCGCATCTCGACTGCGCGCGGTTCGATACGGTGGATATGTTGCTCGTGGCGGTCGCGGCGCGCGCCCGGGCGCTGCCCCCTGGTACGTGGGTTCGCGGGGAGGGGCTCGACGAGGTTCGGCTCGGAAGGCTGCCGTACGCCCGCGAGCTCGACGCTGCGGCTCCCGGGCATCCCGTGCGGCTTCGGCATCGCAGCCGCCATGCCTCCGTGTTGAACGGTCGGGCGCTTCGCTGCCTGGGGCCGAGCCCCGGCGTCGAGCGGATCCATGGCGTGCCGACCGGTCTCGTGAGCGGGCGCGAGGAGCTGCTGAGCCGGAGGGTCGGGCCGTTGCCGCGGGCGGACCTCGAGGCCGGGCTCGCCACGGCGGCGCACGCGCTCGCCGCCCGCGGTGTCACCACGGTCGCCGACGCGACCCCGCGCACGTGGATCGCGCTGGCGCCCCTGCGTCGCGTGATGGCCGCCGGGCGTTTCCCGCTGCGCGTCTTCGCCATGCGCCCGTCGCCGCGGTCGCACTGGCGGCCGACGCCCCGGCTCGCGCCCGGACCGGTGAAGATCATGGTCCAGGAGGAGGGCACGCGACTCCGCCCGAACCCGGCCACGCTGGCGCGTCGCATTCGTGCGGCGGCCGACGCGGGCGTGCCGGTGGCGGTCCACTGCCTCGGTACGGCGACGCTGGTTGCGGCGCTGGCGGCATTCGCGGCGCTGCCGGCCGCCGTCCGCCGGCGTGCGCGCCATCGCCTCGAGCACGTCGCGGAGTGCCCGCCGCCGCTCGTGGCGCGGATCGCCCGGCTCGGGCTCGCGGTGGTCACGAATCCGGCCCTCGTCCGCGAGCGCGGGGACGTCTACCTCGCCGATCCCGATGGGCCGCCCGCGGCATGGCTCTACCGGGCCGCGTCGCTCGCGGCGGCGGGCGTGCCGCTGGCCGCCGCATCCGATGCCCCAGTGACGCCGCTGGATCCCTGGCTCGGGATGGCGACGGCGCGCACGCGACGGACGGCCATCGGCCGCGTGCTCGGGGGGAGCGAGCGCTTGACGTCTGCGGCGGCGCTCGGTCTGTTCACGACCGGCGCCGCCTGGTCGCTCGGTGCCGACGGGCTCGGCCGACTGGTGCCGGGTGGCGCGGCGGATCTGATCGCGGTCGAACCGGACCCGCTGCGTGCCACGCCCGACGAGCTGCACACGACGCGGGTGCGGCTCGCGATGGTGGGCGGGGAGGTCGTGTTCTCCCGATGAGGCCCTTCGCGACCGTGCGCTATGCGAAGCGTGGACCAGTGGCGGTCGTCACCCTCGACCGGCCGCGCGCGCTCAACGCCTATGATGTGGCGATGCGCGACGACCTCTTCGCGGTCCTCGGCGCCGCCGACGAGGACCCCGGAGTACGGGCCGTCGTCCTGTGCGGGAACGGCCCGGCGTTCTCGACCGGCGGCGACGTGCGCGAGTTCGGCACCGCCCCGTCGCCGTTCGTCGCGCGCGCGGTCCGGTGGCGGCGCGACGTCTGGGGGCGCCTGCTCGCGGTGCGCGCGGCGACGATCGCCGCCGTGCACGGCTGGACGGTCGGTGGAGGGATGGAGATGGCGCTGCTCTGCGACCTCTGCATTGCCGCGCCGGATGCACGCTTCGGATTGCCGGAGACCGGGCTCGGCATGATTCCGGGCGTCGGTGGGACGCAGACGCTGCCCCGGCGCGTCGGCATGGGCCGGGCCCTCGACCTGGTGCTCACCGGCCGCGAGCTCGACGCGCGTGCGGCGTACGACCTCGGGATCGTGACGCGGATCGTGGCGCGCCGCGCGCTCGTCCCTGCTGCCGTGCGTCTCGGGCGGCGCCTGGCCGAGGTCGACCCGGCGCGCGTTCTCGCGGTTCGCCGACTCGTTCGCGCCGGCCACGACCTGGCGCTCGCCGAGGCAACCGCCCTTGAGCGGCGGCTCGGGGCCACGCTACAAGCGCCTGGATGAACACCGTCAGCTTCCTGTCCATTCCCGCGAGCATCGTCCCCGAGCAGGAGGCGATCGTTTTCGAGGGCGAGCGCTTCACCTACGCCCGGACCCACGAGCGTGTCCGCCGCCTGGCCGGGGCCCTCGCCCAGCGGGGGGTCGGCCGCGGGACGCGCGTGGCCGCGCTGCACACGAACACGCACCGGTACGTCGAGGCCTACTACGCAACCGCCATGCTGGGCGGGGTCTTCATCCCCCTCAACTACCGGGCGAAGCGGCCGGAGCTCGAGTACATGCTCGAAGCCGCCGAGGCGCGCGTGTTGTTGGTCGGCGAGCGCTACCTCGAGCACGTCGAGGCACTGCGTGGCAGACTCCCGCACCTCGAGATCGTGATCGGCTTCGACAGTGCGGAGGGGGTGCAGGCGAGCTTCGAGGAGCTGGTGGCCGCGGGCCCCGAGCACGAGGAGGAAGCCGACGTCGAGGACGAGGAGACGACCATCCTCATGTACACCAGCGGGACGACGTCGCTGCCGAAGGGCGTCATGCTCACCTACGGCGACTTCTCCGCCTACGTCACCGCCAACGTCGAGCTGGCCGACGGGACCCAGCGCGGCGCCGCGCTGTTGTGTGCGCCCCTCTACCACATCGCCGGCACCACCAACATGATGACGACGCTCTGGACCGGACGCCGGCTCGTGATCATGCCGCAGTTCGAGCCGAAGGGGTGGCTCGACCTGGCCGAACGCGAGGCCGTGACGCACGCGTTCGTCGTGCCGACCATGATGAAGCATCTGCTCGACCAGGAGGAGCTCGTGCAGCGCGATCTGTCGCGGCTCGAGGTGCTCTCCTACGGCGGGGCGCCCATGCCGTTCCCGGTCATTCGCCGCGCCATCGAACGCTTCCCGCGGAACGTCGGCTTCGTCAACGCGTTCGGCCAGACGGAGACGACGTCCACGCTCACCGTGCTCGGCCCGGAGGACCATCGGCTCGAAGGCACCCCCGAGCAGATCGAGCGGCGGACGCGCCGCCTGACGTCGATCGGCAAGCCGCTGCCGGACGTCGAGGTGCAGGTCGTCGACGACGACGGCACGCCGCTCCCGGCGGGGCAGGTGGGCGAGATATGGGTCCGCACGCCCCGCGTGATGAAGGGGTATGCGGGTGCGAAGGAGTCGCCGCTCAACCCGGAGGGGTGGCTGCCCACGCGGGACATGGGGTGGATCGACGAGGACGGCTACCTCTACGTCGCGGGCCGCAAGGACGACATGATCATCCGCGGAGGGGAGAACATCGCGCCGGCCGAGGTGGAATCGGTGCTGCTGTCGCACCCGGCCGTCGAAGAGGTGGCGGTCATCGGCGTTCCGGACGTCGAATGGGGGCAGACGGTCGGCGCGTTCGTGGTTCTGCGCCCCGGTGCGCAGGCCAGCGTGCACGACCTCACCGATTTCTGCCGGCAGCGGTTGTCGAGCTTCAAGAAGCCCGAGCGCATCCACTTCCTGCCCGAGCTACCCAAGAACCCGATGGGAAAGATCCTCCGCCGGGAGCTGCGGCTGCAGCTCGACTCGTGACCGCGGCGCGTCGGAGGCGGGCCGCGGTGCGCCTCGGGGTGCGCCATGGCGTGGCGTGGATCACGCTCGACCGGCCCGCCGCGGGAAATCGGATCGACGCGACGCTCGCGGCCGATCTCGAGGAGGCGGCCGCGACGGTGGAGGACGACGCCGGGGTTCGCGTGGTCGTGCTCGAGGCGGCGGGGGCGGTCTTCTCGCGTGGTGCCGCGGACCACTCGAGCGCCGCGCGCGCGGTGGCCGCGGTGGCCGGGCTCACGCGGCCGGTCGTCGCGGTCATGGGCGGCGAGGCGCGCGACGAGGGGCTCGCGCTCGCGCTCGCGTGCGACCTGCGCCTGGCAGGCAGCGGAGCGACCTTCGTCCTGTCCGCAGGGGCGCGGGCCGCGCTGACGGGGACGGGGCTGGTGCCGCGCCTGGCCCGCATCGTCGGGCCGGCGCGAGCGTTCGAGCTGGTGCTGCTCGGTGGCCGGATGAACACGCGGCAGGCGATCGCCTGCGGGCTGATCGCCCGCGTCGTGCCGCAACGGCGGCTCGCGGCTGGGGCGGCGGCCGCGGCGGAGATGCTCGCCGCGCGAGGGCCCCTCGCGCTCCGGCTCGCCAAGGAAGCGGTCGTGCGGGCGCTTGACCTGCCCCTCCTGGACGGGATCAAGTTGGAAGAGGACTTGTACGTGCTCTTACAGACGACGCGGGATCGGCAAGAGGGCATCCGGGCGTTCCTCGAGCGCCGTACGCCGCGGTTCGACGGTCAGTGAGCAGGGGGAGGACGGGAACATCCATGGCGAATCAGATCGGGAAGATTTACACGTGCGCCCAGTGTGGTGCGCAGGTGATCGTCACCAAGGGCGGTGCGGGCAGTCTCAAGTGCTGCGGCGCCGAGATGCAGCAGAAGAAGTGAGGGTCGCTGCGGCTGGTGTCCCGAGATGCCGTGCCCCCAGCCGGGGCTCGCGGTGTCGGTGACGCGCCGGCACGGTCAGAGCGCGCTCGCGCTGCTCGGCCGAACCGAGGAGGGATCGTGAATCACGTCGCGGTGTATCCCGGGTCTTTCGACCCGATCACGAACGGCCACGTCGACCTCGTTCACCGCAGTCTCCAGGTCTTCGACCGGGTGATCGTCGCGGTGGCCTTCAATCCCAACAAGGACACGGCGTGGTTCACGCCCGACGAGCGCGTGGCGATGCTGCAGGAGACCTTCCGCGCGGAAGGCGATCGTGTCGAGGCCGACGCGTTCTCGGGGCTGCTCGTCGACTACGCGGCGAAGCGCCGGGCCCGCGTCATCATCCGCGGCCTGCGCGCGGTCGCGGACTTCGAGTACGAGTTCCAGATGACGATGATGAACCGCCATCTGAAGCCCGCGGTCGAGACGATCTTCATGATGACCGGAGAGTCGCACTTCTACACGAGCTCGCGGCTCGTGAAGGAGGTGGCGATGCTCGGCGGGAACGTCACCGGGCTCGTGCCCGATGCCGTCCTGCCGCAACTGCTCGCGCGGGCACTCCAGAAGGCCGGTCGCGAGTAGTCGGGCGGAAACAAAAAAGGCGACGGCATGACTGCCCTCGCCTCTTTTGATCCGTCTTGTGGAGCCGCTGTTACTTGCGGAGGTGCTTGGAGAAGAGCCGCTCCGCCTTCTCGGCGGCCGCCTCGGCCCGCTGGGCCGCAGCCTCCACCCGGCTTGCCGCGGACTCGGATCGCCGCGCGGCGTCCTCGGCGCGCGACGCCGCCTGTTCGGCGCGCGTGGCAACCTTGTCGTCATGGGTGCAGCCGGCCGCGAGCACGCTCGTGAGCATCAGCGCAGCTGCGACGGAGCTGACAGACTTGAACTGCATCACCTCACCTCCTTCTTCCCCCGTTTCGGGGTGGCGCTACACGGCGCTCTCTTGGCACAAAAGCACGGCGCTCGCAACACGGGGCGACTCCAAAGCTGCGCCGTGACTCCGCCTGCAAGCTAGCTCGACGCGCGGCGGTCGCGGCCTTTCCTCCGAGGCCGGCACCTGGCCTTGACTTGGACCATGCGTTGTGGCTCGCGAGACTTGGGGCCGCGTTGTCCGCGAACGGTCGTTTTTGCTTTACGGAACACTGTGTCGTTTTCGCTGGTTTGACGGTACGTTATCGTGCTAAGTCTTCCCCAGTAGGTAGCTGTCGTTCACGACCGTGTGCGGGGCGTCCAAACGTTGACGACTCGTGGTCCTGTCGCCTACAATGCGTTGCTTGATCGGTGGACCGGTCGAGTCCGGAGGCCAGTGAATGTTGAGCCAGACGTCGTTCAAAGTCGGAGAGAAGGTCGTGTACCCGGCACACGGCGTGGGCGTGATCGAGGGCATCCAGACCAAGGTCATCTCGGGGAGCGAGCGGAAGTTCTACATGCTCCGCATCCTGGACAGCGACATGACGATCATGATCCCGACCGAGAACGTGCACGTGGTAGGTCTTCGGCGCGTCATCGGCAAGGACATGGTCGCGAAGGTGTACAAGATCCTGCGCGACAAGAAGGTCGAGATCGACCAGCAGACGTGGAACCGTCGCTACCGGGAGTACACGGAGAAGATCAAGACCGGGAGCGTGATCGAGATCGCGAAGGTCCTACGCGACCTCTTCGTGCTGAAGGGCGACAAGGAGCTCTCGTTCGGCGAGCGGAAGATGCTCGATACCGCACGGAACCTGCTCGTGAAGGAGCTCGCCATCGCCAAGGCCTTCACCGAGGAGAAGATCATGGAAGAGCTGCGCAGCATCTTCGCCAACTGACGAGCGACGACCGTCGGATTCGTTCCGCGTGCCTAGCGGAGCTGCGGGGCCGGGGGAATCATCTCCTCCGGCCCCGCGTGCGTTTGATGGCCGAGGCTCTCGTTCAGGCTGCCACTGCGGAATCCGCCGAGATCGAGCGCGACGTAGTGGAACCCAATGCGCTGGAACTCCGCGACGACGGCCTCGCGCGTGCCGGGCGCGACGAGCGCGGTCATCGCCGCGGGCGAGACCTCGATGCGCGCGACGCTGTCGTGGAAGCGAACGCGCAGATCACGTAGCCCGAGGGCGCGCAGAAAGCTCTCGGCGGCGGCGACCCGCGCGAGGCGGTCGGGCGTGATGCGCGTTCCGTAGGGGAACCGAGACGACAGGCAGGGGCTGGCGGGCCGGTCCCATGCCGCGATGCCGAGGGTGTGGCTGACGCGCCGGATGGCGGCCTTGTCGAAGCCGGCTTCGACCAGGGGATGGCGGACGCCGTGCTCGGTGGCGGCCGTGAGCCCGGGGCGGTGGTCGCCGAGATCGTCGACGTTTGCGCCGTCGAGCACGGCGGCGAGGCCGAGCCGGGCCGCTTCGGTGGCGCAGAGCGCGAACAGGTTTCCCTTGCAGAAATAGCAGCGGTTGATCGGGTTGTCGGCATACCCGGGGATGCCGAGCTCGTCGGTACGGAGGACGACGTGCGTGACGCCGAGCTCGGCGGCGAACCGCCGCGCGTCCGTGACGTCTTCCGCGGGCGTCGTGGCCGAGACCGTCGTCAGCGCGACACAGCGCTGGCCGAGCACCTCGTGCGCGACCCGCAGGAGAAACGTGGAGTCCACCCCGCCGGAGAACGCGATCAGGGTCGACGGCAGCTCGGCCAACAGGTCGCGGAGCCGTGCCAGCTTGGTGGTGTCGTCCATCGTCAGATGCCCTCGGCCTGGAAGAGGTCCGTCGTGAGGTAGCGCTCGCCCGTGTCGCAGAGGACGGCGAGCACGACGGCGTCGCGGTGGAGGCGTCGCGCGACCTGAATGGCGGCGGCGCAGGCCGCCCCTGCCGAGATGCCGACCAGAATGCCCTCGTAGCGTGCGAGCGCGCGCGAATGGGCGGTGGCGACCGCGTCGGACACCTGGATCACCTCGTCATAGGCCGCGGTGTCGAGTACCGCGGGGACGAAGCCGGCTCCGATCCCCTGGATGTGGTGGAAGCCGGCCTCGCCTCCGGCGAGCACGGGCGACGAGGCGGGCTCGACGGCGACGATCGCGACCCCTGGTCGCTCGGCGCGCAGCACGTTGCCGACGCCCGTGATCGTCCCGCCGGTGCCGACGCCCGCGACGAAGGCGTCGAGGCGCGGCATCTGTGCCAGGATCTCCCGCGCCGTCGTCCGGCGATGCGTCTCCGGGTTGGCCGGGTTGGAGAACTGCTGCGGCATGTACCAGTCGGTGTGCTCGGCCCGCAGCTCCTCCGCCTTGGTCACGGCGGCGTGCATGCCCCTGGTGTCGGGAGTGAGGACGAGTCTGGCGCCGAACCCGAGCAGCAGCGACCGGCGTTCCTCGCTCATGGTGTCGGGCATGGTGAGGACCAGCCGGTAACCGCGGACCGCAGCGACGAGCGCCAGCCCGATGCCGGTGTTCCCGCTCGTCGGTTCGACGATCGTGCCGCCCGGTCGGAGCTCCCCGCTGCGCTCGGCCGCTTCGATCATCGCCAGGCAGATGCGGTCCTTCACGCTGCCGCCCGGGTTGAGGCTCTCGAGCTTGCCCCAGACCTGGGCCTCGATGCCCTCGAGCTGCGGCATGCGGTTCAACCGCACGGCGGGCGTGTTCCCGATCAGCTCGAGGGGCGAGCGCGCGACCTGGCATGGCGTCGGCATGTGCCCGTTGCGACGAACCGCAGAGGATCAGCATATATAGCCGGTGCGAGCAGGGTCAATCGAACGGATCGCGTTGATCTTCCCGGGCGCGCTCGGAGACTTTCTCCTCGCGCTCCCGACGCTGCGCGCGCTGCGCGGCCAGCATCCCGGGGCTCGCGCGACGCTCGTGGTTGGGGAGCCGTTGCGTGCGCTGGCGGCGGTTGCCGGCCCCTGGGACGACGTACGGAGCCTCGACGGCGCCGAGACGGCGGGGCTCTTCGGCGGGACGCGCCGACCCGGGTGGCTCGAGGGCGTGGACCTCGTCATGAGTTGGCTCGGGGCGAGCGATCCGGTGGTCCGGACGCGGGTGACGGCAATGGCCGCACGGGCGCGCTTCTTCTCCGTCGAGCGCGGTACCGGCGTGTCGCATGCTGCCGTCGCCTACGCGCGGGCCACGGGTCTCGGCCTCGACGCGGAGGGACTCGCACGCGGCGCGCGGATCGACCCGCCTCGGTCGGCCGTCGTCGACGCGTTGCTCGAGGGCGCGGGAGCCCCGCGGCTCGCGGTGCATCCGGGTGCGGGTGCGCGTGCGAAGCGATGGGACGCAGCGGGATTCGTGCAGGTCGCGCAGTGGTGGCGGCGCGCGGGCGGGGCAGTGGTCGAGATCGTGGGCCCCGCGGAGGCGGGCGACCTGCCGCTGCTCGGCGGGGTGACGGCCCGCGACCTGTCGCTGCCCGACCTTGCCGCGCTGCTGCACCGTGCGGACGCGTATCTCGGCAACGACAGTGGGGTGAGTCACCTCGCCGCTGCGGTGGGTGCGTGTGGCGTGGCGCTGTTCGGCCCGACGTCGCGCCGGCGCTGGCGGCCGATCGGCTCCGGCATCCACGCCATGCAGGCAGAGCGGCCGGGCACCGACGGCATCTCGCTCGCGGCGCTGCCGCCGGCGCGTGTGATCGGGGCGCTCGCGCGTCACTTCACCTTGACAAGCAGGAACCCGGCCATTAGCGTGCTCGAATCCTTTCCACCGGGCGTCTCCGACGGACCACGCGTCTCCAATCGTCAGGAATAGATCCGCGGCGTTTTCGTCGAAGGAGCAGGTGCAGGGTGGACGCGACGCCGGCTCGCAGCGCGAACGGCCCCGGCTGCGACGATGACGGCGGGCGGTGACCGAACCGCGCCAGATGGTCGGGCACGCGTCTCCCGGATGGCGGGCAGCGCGGAGGTCTCGGCGGCAGCGGTCCGCCGGCCGGCCGCGCGCGGGTGAGGACATGAGCGAAAAGGATCAGGAAGAGCGCGGTTTCCGTGTCACGGATCGGCGGCGGTTCTCGGAGAGCGGCGAGGATCGGGGTGCGCCCGAGGCGCCGGCGGCCGCGGTGGGGTCGGGCGCGATGGAACGCGACGACGAGCCACCGCCCACCGAAGAGCCGGTCACGTTTGCGACGTTCATCCTCTCGCTCAGCACGCAGGCGCTGCTGCATCTCGGCGAGATCGCGAACCCGATCAGCCGCCAGCTGGAGCGCGACCTCGGTGCCGCCAAACAGGTGATCGACATCCTCGGCATTCTCCGGGAGAAGACCCGGAACAATCTCGAGCCAGGCGAGGAGAGCATGCTCGAGGCGATGCTGTACGACCTCCGCATGCGCTACGTTCAGCTCGTGCGGACCAGTGTGAAGGAGGGAGCATGACCTCGGGACCGAACCGCCGGACACTGATCGCCATCGCGCTGATCGGGTTCACCGCCGGCATCATCGTGAGCGCGCGGTCGGACCTGTTCTCGCGCAGCGAGGCGATCAGCCTCTTCGGCGGTGGGAGCCAGAGCGCACCCGCGGCGTCCCCAGCGGCCGCGCCGGTCACGGGGCTTCCGGACTTCGTGACGCTCGCCGAGCGGATCTCACCCTCGGTCGTCAACATCTCGAGCACGCAGGAGGTCAAGAGCCCCTTCAGCGGTGGCGGGCAAGGCGGCCCCGGCGGCCCCGGTGGCCCGGGCGGGCAGGGCGGTGAGGAGGACCCCTTCCACGAGTTCTTCGGGCCGTTCGAGCGCTTCTTCGGGCAGCCCCGGCGGCCCTACAAGGCAAAGAGCCTCGGCTCGGGCTTCATCATCGACGCGAGCGGCTTCATCCTCACCAACAACCACGTGGTCGAGAACGCCGACGAGATCGTCGTCCGCCTCGCGTCCGGCAAGGAGTTCAAGGCCAAGGTCATGGGTCGCGACCAGAAAACCGACATCGCACTGATCGAGATCCACGGGGCGGCCGACCTGGTGGCGGTCAAGCTCGGAGATTCGGACTCGCTCAAGGTGGGTCAGTGGGTGGTCGCCATTGGCAACCCGTTCGGCCTCGAGAACACCGTGACGGCCGGCATCGTGAGCGCCCTCGGCCGGCACATCAACCAGGGACCCTACGACAACTTCATCCAGACCGACGCCGCCATCAACCCCGGGAACTCGGGTGGCCCGCTGCTCAACGCCAATGGCGACGTGATCGGGATCAACACCGCGATCTTCAGCCGGGGGGGTGGCAACATCGGGATCGGCTTCGCCATCCCGATCTCGCTCGCCAACGAGATCATCCCGCAGCTCAAGGAGAAGGGGAAGGTCGTTCGCGGGTGGCTCGGCGTGATGATCCAGAAGGTCACCCCCGACATCGCCGAGTCGCTCGGCGTCGAGGAGGCGCGTGGTGCCCTCGTTGCCGACGTGGTGAAGGACGGCCCGGCCGACCAGGCCGGCATCAAGCAAGGGGACGTCATCCTCGAGTTCGATGGGAAGCCGGTCAACGACTCGGCGGAGCTGCCGCTCCTCGTCGCCCGCACGCCCGTCGGGCGGACCGTGAAGGTGAAGATCGTCCGCGACAAGACGGCCGACACGATCTCGGTGAAGATCGCGGAGCTCAAGGAGGAGGAGGGCACGCCGGCCGGTGGTTCGACGAGCGAGGGGCTCGGTGCGACCGTGCAGACGATCACCCCCGACCTCGCGGAGAGCCTGGGCCTCGATCGGGGGCTCAAGGGCGTGGTCGTGACCGAGGTCGACCCCAACGGGCCGGCCGCCGACGCGGGCCTGCGCCAGCGCGACGTCGTCGTCGAGGTGAACCGCACCCCGGTGAAGGACGTCGAGGGCTACAAGAAGGCGATCAAAGCGAGCGGGAAGGGCAAGAGCGTCCTGCTGCTCGTCCGGCGCGGTGACAACACGATCTTCCTCGCCGTCAAGCCGACCAGCTGACGTGGTCGTCCTCGGCATCGAGAGCTCGTGCGACGACTCGGCCGCCGCGGTTCTCCGCGACGGCCGGGTCGTGTCGTCCGTGGTCTCGTCGCAGGACGCGGTGCACGGACCCTTTGGCGGAATCGTCCCGGAGCTCGCGTCACGGCACCACGTCCGCAACATCCTGCCGGTGATCGACGCCGCGCTCGGGCGCGCGGCGGTCGGGCTCGGCGACGTGCAGGGCATCGCCGTGACGGCCGGTCCGGGTCTCATCGGCTCGCTGCTCGTCGGCGTGTCGGTCGCCAAGGGCATCGCGATGCGGCGGCGTCTGCCGCTCGTCGGCGTGAATCACCTGGAGGGGCACCTGGTGGCCCCGAACTGCGAGCGCCCCCCCGACGATCCCGTCCCGTTCCCATTTCTCGGGCTCGTCGTCTCGGGTGGACATTCGGGTCTCTACGTGGCGCGCGGCCCCGGCGACTATGCGTGCCTGGGTCGTACGCGCGACGATGCCGTCGGCGAGGCCTTCGACAAGGTCGCCAAGACGCTCGGGCTCGGCTACCCCGGGGGACCGGCCATCCAGCGCACGGCCGAAGGTGGTGACCCGCGCGCGATCCGCTTCCCCCGCGCGCGCGTCAAACGCGGGCGGTTCGACCTCTCGTTCAGCGGCTTCAAAACGGCCGTGTGGCAGTACGTGCGCGACGACCCGCCCGCGCCCGCCGACCTTCCCGACCTCACCGCGAGCGTGCAGGAGGCCCTCGTCGACATGCTCGTCGACGCGACGGCAGACGCGCTCGAGGCGACCGGCGTGGAGCGCGTGGTGGTCTCGGGGGGCGTGTCGGCCAACCGGCGGCTGCGCGAGAAGATGGCTGCGCTCGGTGAGGCCAGGGGCGTCGAGGTGCTCTTCCCCGCGATGGGCTACTGCACCGACAACGCCGCCATGATCGCGCTGGCCGGAGCGCCGCGGCTCGCCGCGGGCGCCAACGACGGGCTCGGCCTCGAAGCCGACGCCGCGCTCCCATTCGGCACGCGCTGGGAGGGATGATGGGCGTGCGCCGCGAGGCGCGGGCGGCGCTCGACGCCGCCGGCGTGCGGCCGCGCAAGCGCTGGGGGCAGCACTTTCTCTGCGACGGTGGCGTAGTGCGCCGGATCGTCGAGACGGCGCGGGTCGGTCCGGAGTCGGTCGTGCTCGAGATCGGCCCCGGCCTCGGCGCGCTCACCGATGCGCTGGCCGCCCGTGCCGGCCGTCTCTATCTGGTCGAGGTCGACCCGGTGCTCGCCGCGCGGCTCGGCGAGCGCTATGCCGGCGCCCCGCACGTGCGCGTCGTCCAGGCCGACGTGCTCGCGGCGCCGCTCGGGAGCCTGGTCCCGGACGAGGGCGTGACGGTGGTGGGGAACCTGCCGTACAACATCGCCACCGAGGTCGTCTTTCGCCTGCTCGAGAGCCGGGCGCGCTTTCCGCGCGCCGTGCTCATGGTGCAACGCGAGGTCGCCGCGCGGCTCGCCGCGCGACCGGACACCGCGCAATGGGGGGTCGTCTCGGTCTTGGTCCAGACGTTCGCCGTCGTGCGGATCGCCTTTGGCGTATCGCCTCGCAGCTTCCTGCCGCCGCCGAAGGTGCAGTCGGCGGTGGTGGAGATCACGTGGAGCGTGGCGCCGCGCGTGCCGGTCGACGACGTCGCGGCGCACCGTGCAGTCGTGCGCGCCGCCTTCGGCCAGCGGCGCAAGATGCTCCGCAACGCCCTCGGCGTGTTGGCTCCGGTCGCGCAGGTCGAGGCCGCGTGCAGCGACGCGGGGATCGACCCGCGGGCGCGGGCCGAGACGCTCGACCTGGATGCCTTCGCGCGCCTGGCGCGGAGTCTCCGTGCCTGAGCTGCCCGAGGTCGAGACCATCGTTCGCGGGCTCGGGCCCGCGCTCGCGGGCCGTCGCGTCGTGGGCGTGGAGGTGCGCGAGCGACGGCTGAGGACGCCCGTCGCGCCGGACTTCGTGGCGCGCCTGGTCGGGCGGCGGATCGCCGGAGTGTCCCGGCATGGCAAGTTCCTGCTCGCCGCGCTCGACGACGGGCGCGTGTGGCTCGTCCACCTCGGCATGTCGGGACGGCTCACGATCGCCCCCGCGCCACCGGCGCCGCGCGCGCACGATCATGTCGTGGTCGTGCTCGACGATGGTCGTGCGCTCACGTACCACGATCCCCGCCGTTTCGGCTGCCTCGGGGTGCTCGAGCCGTCACAGGTGTCGGCGGCGACGGGCCCCGGCATCGATGCGCTCTCGCCCGCCCTCACTGCGGAGACCGTGTTCACGCTCACGCGGCGGCGGCGCACCTCGATCAAGGCGCTGCTCATGGACCAGCGCCGCGTCGCCGGCCTCGGCAACATCTACGTCAGTGAGCTCCTCTTCCACGCCGGCGTGCGGCCGGGACGTGCCGCGGGCCGCGTCTCGCGTCCCGAGTGCGAGCGGATCGTCGCGGCGATGCGAGACGTGCTCGCGGACGCGATCCGTCTGGGGGGCTCCTCGATCAACGACTACCGCGACGGCTTCGGCCGGTCGGGATGCTTCCAGACCACGCACCAGGTCTACGCCCGCACTGGCCGACCGTGCCCCCGTTGCGCGGCGCCGATCCGGGAGCGGGTGATCGCGGGCCGCTCGACGTTCTACTGCGCGCGCTGCCAGGTGTAGGCGGCAGCCCTAGTCCTCTCGCACGTCGAGGCGATCGCGCAGGCCGTCGCCGAGCACCTGCAGCGCGAGCACGGTGAGGGTAAGGGCCGCGCCGGGCGCGAGCGTGAGGTATGGCGCCACGAGGAGAAAAGTCCGCCCCTCTCCGAGCATGCCGCCCCACGACGGTGTCGGTGGTGGCGTGCCCAGGCCGAGGAACGAGAGGCCGGCCTCCGCCAGAATCGCGCCCGAGAGCCCGAAGGTGGCCTGCACCAACACCGCGGGCGCCGCCAGCGGCAGGACGTGGAGCGCGAGGATGTGCACCGGACCTGCGCCGAGGGCCCGCGCCGCTTCGGCGAACTCGCGGTGGCTGAGGCTCGCGACCTGCGTGCGGACGAGCCGCGCGTAGCCCGTCCATCCGAGCAGGCCGAGCGCGAGCACGACGTTGCCGACGCTCGGTCCGAGCACGCCCGCGAGCGCGATCGCGAGGAGCAGGCCCGGGAACGCGAGGAACACGTCGATCACGCGCGCGATCGCCTCGTCCACCCAGCCGCCGGCCCAGCCTCCCAGCGCCCCGAGTGCGATCCCGATCGCGAGCGACACGGCGACGCTCGCGAGACCGACCCCGAGCGAGACCCGGGCCCCGTGGACGAGGCGCGCCGCGACGTCGCGACCGAGGGCGTCCTGGCCGAGCACGTGCGCGGCGCTCGGCGGGCGCAGCCGCGCCCGGAGCGCGGGCATGGTTGGGTCGGCCGGCGCGACGAGCGGCGCTACGATTGCGAGCAGGGCGATCAGCAGGAGCGCGCCGCCGCCGAACGCGATCGCGAGCGTGCCGCGCCGGCTACGCATCGTCGCGTACGCGCGGGTCGAGGAAGCCGCAGAGGACATCGACCGTGGTGTTCACCCCGACGTACGTGAGCCCGATCACGAGCACGCAGCCCTGCACGAGCGGGTAGTCGCGCGCGTCGATCGCCTGCACGACCAACCGCCCGAGCCCGGGCCAGGCGAAGATCGACTCGGTGATGATCGCGCCGGTGAGCAGCGCGCCGAACTGCAGCCCGACGACGGTGGCGAGAACGGGCAGCGCGTTCGGGAGCGCGTGCCGCAGCCGTGCGCGCCATGCCGACGCACCCCGAGCGCGCGCGGCGCGGACGTAGTCCTCGCGCAGTTCGGCGAGCAGGCTCGCGCGGGTGATCCGAACGAGAAGCCCGGCCATCCCGAGCCCGAGCGACGCGGCCGGCAGCACCAGGTGCGCGAGCCCCCCGCGGCCGGACACCGGCAGCCAGCCGAGCCGGATCGCGAACAGCAGGATGAGGAGGGGGCCGGACCACAGCGTCGGCACGCACACCCCGACGAGGCTGAGCGCGCGTGCGGCCCGGTCGACGCGTGTCCCCCGGTGCACCGCCGCGAGAATCCCGAGCGGCAACGCGACCGCCAACGCGACCGCCAGCGCGGACACGGCCAGCTCGAGTGTCGCGCCATAGTGGTCGGCGATCACACGCGTGACCGGCGTGCGGAACGCGATCGACGTGCCGAGGTCGCCGCGGGCGAGCCGGGCGAGGAAGCGTGCGAGCTGCGCGGGTACCGGGAGATCGAGGCCGAGCTCGCGGCGGAGCGCGGTGGCGTCGGCGGGTGCCGCGGTCTCCCCGAGCATGATCTCGACGGGATCGCCGGGCACGAGGTGCAGGAACAGGAAGACCACCACGCTGACGCCGAGGAGCGTGGGGAGCAGCAGCGCGAGCCGACGCAGGAGGAGCCGGCGCATCAGTCGAGCCACGCCCGCGCGAGGCCGCGGAGGTCGCCGCTCGGCTCGGGCGCGAACCCGCGCAGGCGGACGGTGTGAACGACGATGCGGTCCTCCCACCAGAGCGGTACGACCGGGAGTTCGCGCGCGGCCCGTCGCTGCACGCGCGCGTAGATCCGGCGCCGTGCTTCCGGCGCCGCCACGTGACGCCCGCGTTCCACCAGCCGGTCCATGACCGCACTCGCGTATCGGCCGCGGTTGTAGCCCTCGGGCGGCGTCATCGTCGAGTGGAGCGTCAGATAGTAGAGGTCGGGATCGCCGACCCCGACCCAGGCGAGTGTGGCCATGGCGAAGTTTCCGGAGCGGATGTCGGCGAACAGCGTCCCCCATTCGTAGCTGCGCACCTCGACGCCGATGCCGACCACGCCGAGGTCGGCCTGGATCGCCTCGGCCAGTCGTCGGCGGCCGGGCTGCGTCGTCGTCTTGAGGACGACGTGGAGGCGGAGCAGCGGCCCGGCGCCGTCGGGATCGGGAAGCCCGGCGCGGTCCAGCAGGCGCGCGGCGCGGCGCGGGTCGTACCGCGGTGGCGGTGCGCTGCCGAAGGCCCAGTGCTCCGGGGCGAGCATCCCGCTCGCCGGTCGGGCCGCGCCGCCGAGCACCTGCCCGACGAGCTCCCCGCGGTCGAGCGCCAGTGCGACGGCTTCGCGCACGCGGCGGTCCGCCAGCCGGGCGTCGCGGAGGTTGAGGGCGAGGTAGGCGAAGCTCGTCCCGGGGGTCTGCCGTACCCGAAGATCAGGCTCGGCCGCGAGTCGCTCGCGAAGCTCGACGTCGAGGGCCTCCTGTACGAATTGCACGCTGCCGCGCTCCAGCTCGAGCACGCGCACGACCTCGTCCGGCACGACCCGGATCGTGAGCGGGTCGATTCGCGGCGGCCCGTCGGGCCAGCCCGGGTTCGGGGCGAGCACGATCCGGTCGCCGCGCCGGGCGGAGACCAGGCGGAACGGCCCGGCCCCGAGGGCGACCTCCTCTCGGGCGTGCGCTCGCGCTGCGGGAAGGATGCCGAGGCCGGTGACCTCGAGCGCGGGGCCGGAGGGCTCGTGTAAGCGGAGGACGACCGTGGCCGGGTCCGGCGCCTCCACGCCGGCCAGGACTCCGAGGGCGCCGCGCTTCGGAGACCCGGTGGCGGGATCGAGCACGGCTTCATAAGTGGCGCGGACATCGTCGGCGGTCACCGGGGTGCCGTCGGCGAACCGGAAGTCCCCTCGGAGGTGGAAGACGATCGCCGTGGGACCCGCCTGCTCCCAGGCGGCGGCGAGCTCGGGGATCCGATTGCCCGTGGCATCCTGCCGGGTGAGGCTCGCGTGGAGGAGATCGGCGAGGCGGCTCGACGCCGCGTCGACGCCGAACCGGGGATCCAGGCTCTGCGGGTCGCTGTCGATGGCCACCACGAGGCCCGCCGGCGGCGGCGCGGCCTCCCGACAGCCCGCCATCGCGGCGACGGCGAGGACCGCGCAGCCCGCGAAGCGTCGTGTTTGTTTGACTCTCGTCAGAACGCTTTGCTAGGGTCGCTTGTGGAAGCCGGTGCAGGTTGGGTAAGGGGTGGAGGCGGTGTCGTAATGGTACGAGGCTCCCGTGTGGTTCTGGCGTTGGCCCTGGCGTTCGCGCTCGTCCCGATTGCTCGCGCCGAGCCTTTCCCGAGGCCCCAGACCCTCGAGCCCCAGGTCAGGTTCTGGCGATCGATCTTTGCCGAGCACTCGAAGCACCAGATCGTACTGCACGATGCGGTCGAGCTCGACAAGGTCTACCGCGTGCTCGACTTCCGTTCCAACGTCGGCGAGCTGAGCGATGTCGAGCTCGCGCGGCTCGAGCGCGAGGAGACCGAGCGCGCCCTCGACGACTTGCGCGCGACGTTCCGTCGGCTCGCCGAGGCCGGGGAACGTCCGGAGGGGCTCTCCGCCGACGACCGTCGTGTCTGGCAGCTCTTCAAGGACGATCCGTCTCCCGAACGATTCGCCGCCGCGGCGGGTGAAAAGCGGCTGCGCAGCCAGCGAGGACTGCGCGAGCGGTTCGGTGACGGCCTGCGGACGGCCCGGCGCTATTTCCCGGAGATGGAGCGCATCTTCCGCGAGGAGGGCCTCCCCGCCGAGCTCACGCGCCTGCCGCTGATCGAGTCGTGCTTCGACGTCAACGCGTACTCGAAGGTCGGTGCCGCCGGCATCTGGCAGTTCATGCCCCGGACCGGCCGGCTTTTCGCGATGAAGGTCGGAGACCTCGTCGACGAGCGCCGCGACCCCATCGCGTCGACGCGTGGGGCCGCCCGGTACCTGAAGGAGATGTACGACGACCTCGGCGCGTGGCCGCTCGCGATCACTGGCTGGAACCACGGACCGGCGGGGGTCGCGCGCGCCGTCGGCGCGCTGGACACCACGGACATCGGGGTGATCGTCCGTCGGTATCAGGGCAGCGCGTTCGGCTTCGCGTCGCGCAACTTCTACGCAGAATTCTTGGCCGCGCTCGACGTCGAGCGACACGAGAAACAGTACTTCGGTGAGCAGGGCGGGGAACCGCCACTGCGCGAGCGGGAGCATCTCGTCGACCGTCCGCTCGGGATCCAGCAGGCGGCGCGCATGGCGGGCACGGACACCAAGACGCTCGCGACGCTCAACCCGGCGTTGCTCGATCCGGTCGTCGAGGGCCGGCGGCCGATTCCGCGGGGGTACCGGCTGCGCCTGCCGGCGGAGTCTGCCGACGGTTTCGCCACGCGGCTGGCCGAGGTCGCGGACGACGGCGAGGTCGCGCCGCGGGTCCTGGCCGTTCGGCCCTCCCACCTGGCGGTTCGTGGGACGCGGGAGCGGGTGACCACGACCCACACGGTCGCGTCCGGACAGACGCTCTCGCACATCGCCAAGCGGTACCGTGTCACCGTCGCCAGCTTGCGCACGGCAAACCGCATCAAGGGGCGGTTGCGGCCGGGCCAGGTCCTGCGCATCCCGCGGGCATAACGGGTCCGTGGCCTAGCCGCAGAAGGCGTACGGTCGCGTTTTCGGGGTGGCGGGGTTCTGGTAGCATCGACGGCGTGTCGACCCACCCCGTGTTCCTCCGCCTTGCGGGGCGGCCCTGCGTGGTCGTTGGTGGCGACCCGATCGCGGAGGCGAAGACGCGGACCCTGGTCGCGGCCGGGGCCCGCGTGCGGGTGATTGCCGCCGAGCTGTCGCCCGGCTTGGCCGAGCTCGCAGCCGAGGGGCGCGTCGAGCATCTCGGGCGCGGCGTCCGGACGGGTGACCTCGCCGGGGCGTTCCTGGCGTACGTCTGCGTGCGCGACTCGGCGTCGGCCGCGGCGCTCCGCGAGGAGGCCGAAGCGGCGCACGTCCTGCTCAACGTGGTGGACATGCCGGAGTCGTGTACGTTCTTCGCGCCGGCGGTGGTCGATCGGGGCGGGCTCAAGATCGCGATCGGGACCGGTGGGGCGAGTCCGGGCCTGGCCGCGGCGATGCGGCGCGAGCTGGAAGGGCGATTCGGGCCGGAGTACGCGACGTTCGTCGGCATCCTCGGCGCGGTGCGCGCACGGGTGACCCGCAGCACCTCTCGCACCGACGTGCTGGGCGCGCTGCTCGATTCGCCGCTGCTCGATCTCGTTCGGTGCGGGGCGCAGGCCGAGATCGACCGACTGCTCGCGACGATCGTCGGTGCCGACTGCACGCTTGCGACGCTGGGGATCGTCCTCGGGGAGGCGGCCTGAGATGGAGTTGGTGCTCCTGCACGTCGCGACGCTCCTCTACCTGGCGCCCACGGTGCTGGCGGTCGCCGGCCTGTGGGGGCGGGGACCGGTGCCGCGGCGGGCGCTGCCGGCGTTTCTGTGGGCGGCCGCGGCCTGCCATGCGGTCTCGATCGGGCTGCGGTCGCTGGCGGTGCGCCACCTCGCCGTCACGACCTTCCCCGAGTCCCTCTCGTTCCTCGCTCTCGTGATCGTCGGGATGTATCTGCTGCTTCAGCTCCGCCGGAACCTCGGCGCGCTCGGTGCGGTGGTGAGCCCGCTCGCGTTCGGGCTCACGCTCGCGGCAGATGTCGCGCACACGAAAGCCCAACCGTTGCCGCCGGAGCTGCAGAGCGTCTGGCTCCCCGCGCACGTCATGCTCGCGGTTCTCGGCGACGCCGTGTTCGCGCTCGCCTTCAGCGCGAGTCTGCTCTACCTGCTGCAGGAGCGACGGCTGAAAGCACATCGCCGGGGTTTCTGGCGTCACCTCCCGTCGCTCGAGACCCTCGACCGCCTGAACTACCAGTGCCTCGTGTGGGGCCTCGTGCTGCTCACGCTCGGCATCGCGACCGGGATCATCTGGGCGCACGAGGCCTGGGAGAAGATGTTCTGGGCCTCCGACCCGAAGCTGGTCTTCTCGCTGGTGACGTGGGCCATCTACGTCCTGCTGCTCCAGGGTCGGCTCACCGCTGGCTGGCGCGGGCGATGGGCCGCGGAGCTGACGATCGCCGGCTTCGCGGTGATCGTCCTCTCGCTGGTCGGCGTGAACGTGCTCGCCATCGGGCTGCACGGCAAGGCGTTCTGAGCGTGGATCGGGGCATCGTCCTCGTCGGCGTGAATCATCGTACCGCGCCGGTGGAGGTGCGCGAGGCGATCGCCTTCCAGAACGGTCGTCTCGAGGCGGCGCTGCAGGTGCTCGTCGAGCTGCCGGGTGTCGCCGAGGGCGCGATTCTCTCCACCTGCAACCGCGTCGAGGTAGTGGCGTGCGGCAGCGACCCCGCCGTCGTGGCCGAGGCGCTCCCGGACTTCCTCGCGCAGGAGCACGGGTTGGCGCGTCCCGCGCTCGCACCGCACGTGTACACCCACGTCGGGCGAGCCGCCGTGCGGCACCTCTTCCGGGTCGCGGCGAGTCTCGACTCGATGATCGTGGGGGAGCCGCAGATCCTCGGCCAGATGAAGGAGCAGTACCAGCTCGCGGTCGCGGTCGGTGCCGCGGGCCGGATACTGCACCGCTGCTTCCACAAGTCGTTCTCGGTCGCCAAGCGCGTTCGCACCGAGACCGCGGTGGCGGAGAAGGCCGTGTCGGTGGGCTCGGCGGCCGTCGAGCTGGCGCGTGGCATCTTCGACACGCTCCAGGACAAGACCGTGCTGCTGATCGGTGCGGGCGTGATGGGCGAGATCGTCGCTCGACAGCTCCTCGTGCAGGGCGTGGGCTCGCTGGTCGTGGTGAACCGCACCTTCGATCGCGGCGTCGAGTTGGCGCGGACGCTCGGGGGAATGCCGGTGCCGTTCGAGCGACTCGCGCGCACGCTGCCCCAGGCCGACCTCGTCGTGGGTGCGGCGGGTGGCGATGGCTTCCTGCTCACGGCCGAGACGGTGACGGAGGCACTGCGGCTTCGCCGCCGGCGGCCGATCTTCCTCATCGACCTCGCCGTTCCGCGCTGTTTCGACCCGGAGATCAACGCCCTCGACGGCGCGTACCTCTACGACATCGACGATCTCGAGGGCGTCGTCGAGGACAACCGCGGCGCGCGCGCCGGCGAGGCCGCGAAGGCCGAACGGATCGTGGAGAGTGAAGTCGACGCCTTCTGGCGGTGGTACGGCGGGCTCGACGTGGTGCCGACGATCGTCGCGTTGCGCGAGCACCTGGAGACCATCCGGCAGGGCGAGCTCGCGCGGCATCTCTCCCTGCTCGGCGCGTTCGATCCGAGCCAACGTGCCGTCGTCGAGCGTGTCACGCAGGCGATCGTGAACAAGATCCTCCACGGCCCCATCAGCACCCTCAAGCGCCAGCGGACGGGACAGGGAGACACGCTCTACCTGGAGGCGGTCCGCCGGCTCTTTCGCCTCGGCGAGCCGGTCGACGACGAGGCCGAGGAGGATTGATGCGGCTGCGCCTCGGGACCCGTGGCAGCGCGCTCGCCCGCGCGCAGGCCGGCCTCGTGGGAGCGTCGCTCGAGGCCGCGCACCCCGGCCTCACCGTCGAGCTCGTGTTCATCCGGACGACCGGCGACCAGATGCAGCGCGGATCGCTCGCCGCGGCGGGGGGCAAGGGGCTCTTTCTCAAGGAGATCGAGGACGCGCTCGTGGCGGGCACGGTCGACTTTGCCGTGCACTCCATGAAGGACGTGCCGGTCGCGCTCGCACCCGGCTGCGTGCTCGCCGCCGTGCCTGCGCGTGCCGACCCGCGTGACGTGCTGGTCGCACGAACCAGCGGGGGGATCTCCGGACTCGCTGCGCGCGCGTGCGTCGGCACGGCGAGCGTACGCCGCCGGGCTCAGCTGCTCGCGCGCCGGCGCGACCTCGACGTCGTCGTGCTGCGGGGCAACGTCGACACGCGGCTCGCGCGCTGGCGCGCCGGCGAGCTCGACGCGATCGTGCTCGCCGCGGCGGGGCTCGCGCGGCTCGGGCTCGTCGTCCCGGAGGCACAGCCCGTATCGGTGACGGAGCTGGTGCCGGCGGTCGGACAGGGCGCGCTCGCGCTCGAGTGCCGGGCCGACGCCGCGCGTACGCGTGCGCTGCTCGCCGCGGTCGACGATGCGCCGGCGGCGACCGCGATGGCGGCCGAGCGTGGCTTTCTCGCGGCGATCGGTGGGGACTGCAACACGCCGATCGCGGCACACGCGGTGGTCGAGGCCGAGACGGTGACCCTGCGCGTGCAGGTGAGCGATCTGCTCGGCGAGCGCTGGCTCGACGACGAGGCGAGCGCACCCGTAACCGCCGCGGGGGACCTCGGTCGCGGGCTCGCCGAGCGGCTCCTCGCGCGCGGCGCTGCGGATCTGCTGGGGGGTCGGTGAGCGGTCGCGTGTTCCTGGTCGGCGCGGGTCCCGGCGACCCGGGGCTGATCACGCTGCGTGGCCAGCGCTGCCTCGCCGCGGCCGACGTCGTCGTCCACGACGACCTGGTCCCGTCCCGGCTCCTCGAGCACGTGCGACCCGGGGCGGAGGTCGTCCCCGTCGGGGGGCGACACGACACGGCGCGGCTCACGCAGGCGGCGATCGACGCCTTGCTGATCGAGCACGCCCGCGCCGGCCGGGTGGTGGTGCGGCTCAAGAACGGCGATCCGTTTCTGTTCGGGCGAGGGGCCGAGGAGGCCGCGGCGCTTCGCCAGGCCGGCGTGGCGTTCGAGGTCGTGCCCGGTGTCACGTCCGCGATCGCGGTGCCCGCCTACGCGGGCATTCCCGTCACCCACCGCGACCATGCCTCGTTGGTCACGATCGTGACCGGCCACTCGGCCTGCACCGACGGGCCGCCAGCGCTGCCGTGGGACGCACTCGCGCGGCAGGGTGGCACGCTCGTCTTCGTGATGGGCATGCGCACGCTCGAGGCGATCCTGTCCGCGCTCGTCGCACACGGGCTCGACCCGGCGACCCCGGCGGCGGCCATTCACCGCGGGACGACCGCGGCGCAGGCGACCGTGATCGCGACCACGGGGACGCTCGCGGCGCGGGTGCGCGCGGCGGGCATCGGTGCGCCCGCCGTGCTGGTGGTGGGGGCGGTCGTGGGGCTGCACGAGCACGTGCGCTGGGTCGAGGAGCGGCCGCTGTTCGGGCGCCGGATCGTGATCACGCGGCCGCGTGCGCAGGCGGGGTCTCTGGCCCAGCGGCTCGAGGACCAGGGCGCGGAGACGATTCTCTTCCCGACGATCGCGATCGCGCCGCCGGCGGACGCGGCGGCGCTCGACCGGGCGGTCGCGAGCGCCGGAGGCTACGACTGGATCGTCTTCACGAGCGTGAACGGCGTGCGCGCGTTCCTCGACCGCCTGGCTGCGCTCGGCCGTGACGTGCGCGAGCTGGCCGGGGTTCGCCTCGCGGCGATCGGGCCGGAGACCGCGGCCGAGCTCGAGCGCCACCTCCTGCGTCCCGCGGTCGTGCCGGCGACGTACGTCGCCGAGGGCTTGCTCGCGGCCTTGGCGGGCGAAGACCTCCGGGACCGCCGGGTGCTTCTCCCTCGCGCGGCTGGTGCTCGGGCCATCCTGCCGGAGACGCTCGCCGCCCGTGGTGCACGAGTCGACGAGGTGATCGCCTATCGGGCCGTGGTGCCACCCGAGATCGACGCGGGGGCCATGCAGGCCGCGCTCGCCGCCGGCACGATCGACGCCGTCACCTTCACGAGCAGCTCGACGGTGCGGAACTTCGTCCAGCTCGTCGGGGCCGACCTTCTCTGCGGCGAGCGGCCGGTCGTCGCCTGCATCGGGCCGGTGACGGCTGCCACCGCACGGGCGGCGGGGCTGCGGGTCGCGGTTGAGGCGCCCACCCACACGGCGGCGGTGCTGGCCGAGGCCCTGGCGACCCACTTCCGCTAGGCGTCCGCGCACGGTCGAATATTCCCGCCGCGCCGCCGTCCAATGCCGGCAGAGGGTCTTGTTCCCCATGCGCGGGCGGCGGGGACCCCCCCAAGAAACCCCGTCGCCCGCCCCCTCCTTCGGCAGCGGTGGAGCGATCTTGCGGTGGACGGGGGTATGCTCTATCCGGATCCGGGCATGAGCCGATTTCCCGCTTTCCGCCCGCGGCGCCTGCGTCGGACGGAGGCGCTCCGGGGCCTGGTTCGCGAGACGCGGGTCGTCACCGAGCAGCTCGTCCAACCGCTGTTCGTGGTTCCGGGTACCAGCGTCGAGCGACCGGTCGCGTCGATGCCGGGGGTGTCTCAACAATCGGTCGACCGCGTGGCGGAGGAGTGCCGCCGGCTCGCCGACGTCGGCCTGCGGTCCGTGATCCTGTTCGGTGTCCCCGAAACCAAGGATGCCCGCGGCAGCGGAGCGGTCGCGGCCGATGGCATCATCCCGCGGGCGCTCGAGGCGATCCGGCGGGCGGCACCGGGGCTCGTGCTGATCACGGACGTGTGCCTCTGCGAGTACACCGATCACGGCCACTGCGGTCTCCTTCGGGAGGCCGAGGTCGACAACGACCCGACCCTGGAGGTACTGGCCGCGGAGGCGCTCGCGCACGCGCGCGCCGGTGCCGACATGGTCGCGCCGTCCGACATGATGGACGGGCGCGTGGCTGCGATCCGCCACACGCTCGACGCCGCCGGGTTTGCCCACCTGCCGATCATGTCCTACGCCGCGAAGTACGCGTCGGGCTTCTACGGACCGTTTCGCGACGCCGCCGAGTCGACGCCGGCCTTCGGCGACCGCCGCGCCTACCAGATGGACCCGCCGAACGTGGACGAGGCGCTCCGCGAGGTCGCCCTCGACATCGAGGAAGGCGCCGATATCGTGATGGTGAAGCCGGCGCTTCCGTACCTCGACGTCATCCGGCGCGTGAAGGATCGCTTCCACCATCCGGTCGCGGCCTACCAGGTGAGCGGCGAATACGCGATGCTGAAGGCCGCGGCGGCCAACGGCTGGCTCGACGAGGCGCGTGTCGTGGACGAGACGCTCACCGCGATCCGACGCGCGGGCGCGGACGTCATCATCACGTACTATGCGCGTGACGTGGCGCGGCGCGCCGGCGGGGCGTGATGCGGCTGCGCGCCGTCCTGGCGCTGGCGCTCGCGTGCCTGATGGCCAGCCCGCATCCGGTCCTTGCCTCCGACGAGCGTGAGCTCGGCCGGCGCTTCTACCTCGAGGCGATCGGGCAGCTCCCGCTCGTGCACGACCCGGCGCTCACGACCTACGTCGAGGGCGTCGGCCAGAAGCTGGTCGCCGCACTCGGGCCGCAGCCGTTCGACTACCACTTCTTCGTGGTCGCGCACCCGCTCGTGAATGCCTTCGCCGTCCCGGGTGGGTACGTGTTCGTGTTCTCCGGCCTGCTCGCCCGTGTCCACACCGACGACGAGCTCGCGGGCGTGCTCGCGCACGAGATCGCGCACGCCCACGCGCACCACATCTCCCGCATGCAGGTGGCCGGGGCGGCGTGGAACGCGGCGGCACTGGCTGGCCTGCTCTTGTCGGCCATCAACCCCGTCCTCGGTGCGGGGGCGATTGCTGCGGCGCAGACGGCACAGCTCAAGTACTCGCGCGACTTCGAGCGCGAGGCCGATCTGCTCGGCCTGCGCTATGCGAGTGAGGCGGGCTTCGATCCGCACGCGCTCGGCACGTTCTTCAAGGAGCTGCTCGTCGAGCAGCGGCTGACGCCGATGCCGCCGGCGTACATGCTGTCGCATCCGGTGACCCAGGAGCGCATCGCGAACGTCGAGTCGATCATCTCGGCCGAGCAGCTCGCACCGCCGAAAGACCGGCCGGCCGCTGGCCTGCTGCTCCCGGAGGTGCGCGCGGTGTGCCGTGCCATCGCCGACCCGACCGACGTCGTCGTTGCGGACTACAAGCGCGAGGCCGACAAGCATCCGGACGATGCCGGCGCGCAGTTCCTCCTCGGGCGCGTCTACCAGACCGTGGGTCAGCTGGACGCCGCCCGCCAGGCGCTCGAGCGTGCGCGTTCTCTCGGCGGGCTCGCCGGCCGGGTGGACCGCCCGCTCGGCGGCGTGTACCTCGAGCTCAACCGTGCGGAGGGTGCGCGGGCGGCGCTCGAGCGCCATCTCACCCGCGATCCCGAGGACGGGTTTGCACGGCTCGAGCTCGGCAAAGCCCTCGCCGCCGTTGGTGACGAGCCCGGCGCGATGCGCGAGTACCGACGCGCGACCGTGCTCGACGACGCCCTCGACGAGGCGCATCGGCTGATCGGTGTCGGGCTCGGCCGGCAGGGCAAGGAGCTCGACGGCTACTATCACCTGGCGCTGGCGTCGCGGCTGCGCGGCGACCTCGAGCAGTCGCTCGTGCAGTTCATGCGTACCGCCGAGTTGCTCGGGGAGGCCGATCATTCACCGCGCCGCGAAGAGGTCGATCGCGCGATCGCAGAGCTGAAGCCGATCGTCGACGAGCGGGTACGGGAGCGCGAAGAGGAAGCCGCTCGTCGGCGCCGCCGTGGCGCGGCGGGCCTGCCCCGGTAGCCTCTCGGGCGTTCGCCATTCTGGACCGGGGTGGTGTCAATGCCGTGCGGGCCGGTGCCAAGGCTTTGACGAGCGGCACCGACCGGCGCGACGTGGGTCGTCGTCGCAGCGGGCACGGGCCTTGCTGCTCCTCGGTCCATGCCGAAGGAGAGGTTGCGGACGCTGCTCGCGGGACTGGCCGAGCGCTGCGACCTGCCGTCGCTGCCGGCGGTGGCGACGCGGGCCATGGCGCTCGCCAGGGATCCCGAGGCCAGCGTCGAGGACATGGCGAAGGTGGTGGCCACCGACGGGCCGCTTGCGGCGCGCGTGTTGCGGATATCGGGTTCGGTCGTGTACGCGCAGCGGCAGCCCCCGCGCTCGCTGTTGGAGGCCGTGCGACGGCTCGGATTCCAGACGCTGCGGAAGATTCTGATCGCCGCGTCGTGCCGGCAGGCCTACCGCGTCGAGGACCCGGTCGGCGAGCAGCTCTGGGTGCACGCGCTGGCCACCGCCCTCGCCGCCGACGAGCTCGCGGTGCTGGACGGGGAGCCACGCGGGGGGCTCAGCTTCGTCGCAGGCCTGCTCCACGACATGGGACGGCTCGTCTTCCACGTCGCGGACCCGAGCGTGTACGCGCGCATCGCCCAATTCGACGAGGCTGCGGAGCGGGCGAGCTTCGGGCTCACGCACGCGGAAGTCGGCGGCGCTCTTGCGTTCCACTGGGGGCTCGAGGACGAGCTGGCGGAGGCGATCCTGCAGCACCACGGCAACCAGCCGCCGCCGCTGGCGGTACGGCTCATGGTGGCGGACCGGATCGCTCACGCGACCGGCTACCCGTCGGGTGCCGGCGAGGCGGAGCCGGTTGCGACGCTGTCCACGGAGAGCGACGACCTCCTCGCGGTGAGCGAGCACCTCGCGGGCGTGTTCGACCGGGAGCGCGCGCTTTTCGACTGACGGTCCGTGCGTCGGCGCGACGCACGCCAAGACCTTCGTTCAGTGCAGCGGGTGGTACGAGCCCTGCAGCACGCCCAGCACGGTGAGCGAGCCGTCGTCGTCGTCGACGTGGTACAGGATGTAGTAGTCGTCGATGGCGAGGTAGTAGCAGCCGCCGACGCCCTGGAGCAGCGCCGCGCCGGAAGGGTAGGGGTCGTCAGCCAGGCCGATGATCGCCTCGCCGATCTCGCGCAGCGGACTTTGCGGGATCAGCTCGAGCTCGCGGTAAGCGCTGTACGTGATGTTGAGCTTGGCCGCCATCTCGCCCCCCGCAGTGACCTCTCTATCGGCAGGCTGCATGCCCTTCTTGAAGCGCGTGCGTCTCCGCCATGCGGTAGGCTTGGGCAGAGCCGGTTGCGCGCGGAGAACGCGGTCAGTAATTTGACCTCGGTGATGCGGGGCGAGGGTGCATGTGGTTGACAAGGAAGGAGCGCACCGATGCCTGCCCGGCAGTCCGAGGTCCTGGTGGCCCGCCGCTACCTCGAGCGCGGCTTTCTCGATGCGGCGATGCGGCTCTTCATCCGCAATGCCGACCAGGTGAAGGCGGCGGATTGGTCACGGCTCGCCGACCGACTGATGGAGCGTAACCGCGTGCTCGACGTGGTTCGTGTCTGCGAGCTGGGCGGCGTCACGCTCCCCCGCGAGCGCATGCTGGCGATGGGAGACGGCTACCTGGCACGCCGCGACTTCGACGATGCCATCCGCTTCTTCGAGCTCGCCGACGCCGATCGCGACCGCTGGGCCCGGCTCGTCGACGCCTTGACGGGCGTACCGGATCGGGAGCTCCAGGCCCGGGGTGTGGCGGAACGCCACCTGGTCGACGCCGAGCCGAGCACGGGGGCGCCGCGGCGCCTTCGGGTTGCGGGCTAGCGGCGTTGCATCCGACCGAGTTCCTCCGCCCCGCGGTTCGCGCGGTTCCGGCCTACGTGCCCGGGCAGCAGCCTGCGCCCGGCCAGCGCGTGATCAAGCTCAATACCAACGAGAACCCGTATCCCCCGTCGCCCCGGGTGCTCGCGGCGCTGCGAGAAGCGGTGGGCGAGTCCGTGCGGCTCTATCCGGATCCGGAGGCTCGCGCCGTTCGCGCGCGTGCCGCGGCCCTGTACGGCGTCACGCCGGACCACGTCATGGTCGGCAACGGTTCGGACGAGCTTCTTGCGCTGCTCCTGCGGGCGACCATCGACCCCGGCGACCGCGTGGCATTCCCGATTCCGACGTACAGCCTCTACGAGACCCTCGTCGCGGTGCAGGGCGGAACCCTCCACACGGTGCCTTTCCCCGAGGACTTCGCTCTCCCGCCCGCGCTCGCTGCCGCGCAGGCTCGCCTGACGTTCCTCTGCAACCCGAACTCGCCCTCGGGCACGTGCACGCCGCGCATCGAGATCGAGCGGCTGGCGCGCGCCGTGGCGGGGCTCCTCGTGGTGGACGAGGCCTACGTCGACTTCGCCGGCGAGCACGCGCTGTCGCTCGTCGGGCGGGTACCGAACGTCGTCGTCCTGCGCACGTTGTCCAAGTCGTACTCGCTGGCCGGCCTGCGGGTCGGGCTGCTCGTCGCGCATCCCGACCTGGTGGCCGGGCTCCGCACGGTGAAGGACTCGTACAATGTGAATCGGCTCTCGCTCGCCGCGGCCGAAGCGGCGCTGGACGATCAGGCGCACATGGAGGCGAACGTCGCACGCATTCGCGCAACGCGGGAGGGGCTCACGGCGGGGCTCGAACGGCTCGGCTATGCCGTACTGCCGTCGGCGGCGAACTTCGTGCTCGCGAGGCGCCGCGGTTCGGACCAGGCGCCGATCTGCCGAGCGCTCGCCGAACGCGGGATCCTGGTGCGCCATTTCGCGCAGCCGGGCCTGCGCGAGGCGCTGCGGATCACGGTCGGGACCGACGCCGAGATCGCGACCCTGCTCGAGGCGCTCGGACACCTCGTCGCGTAGCCGCGCCCGTCGCAGCGGCGGCTACTCGTCCTCGGTGTCGTCGGCGTCCTCGTGGGCGCCATCCTCGGACGGTGGCATGGCGGCGCCGGTGGCGCCCGGGGGTGCGGCGTCGTCCGTGCCGAGGAAATCGCTCGCACGCTTGTCGAGGCGCGTGTACATGTAGTCACGCACCTCGAAGACGGTTGGTCCGCCCTCGCGCATCGCGAAGTACTTCGCGTCCGCCTTCGCGGCGAGCACCGTCCCGATCGCCTGGCCGTCCTTGCCCGACACGGCGATTGCGAGGTCCGGGCCGGCGAGGCCGAAGGGCGCCACGTCAGTGGCGGGCTCGGCCGCGACGTCGGAGCCGCGCAGGTCACGGAGGTCGTCGAGAAAGCGGGTGATCATCGATTCCTTCGACTTGCCGTCGGCCGCGCCCTCGACCTGCCAGGTGCCCTTTCCGGAACGCGTGAAGGTGACCGAGCCGCCGTCCTTGCGCGTGAGCGTGACCTTGCCGACGAGCGCCGGGTCGAACCCGAGGACGGTCTTGTCGCGCAGCTGGCCGGCCGTCTTGGTGAGCCCGCGGACCGCCCAGTCGCCGAGCGCGTAGATCGTCGGCCCGGCGGCCGTCTTCGCGTAGACCTGGGTCTGGGTGCCCTGCTTGCCCTCGCTGCCGACGAGGAGCGTGGCGAGCGGCGTGCCGTTCTGGCCGCCGAAGGCTCGGATCGTGAGCCGTGGCGCGTCGAGGCCGTACTTGCCGAGATCCGCCGGGGCGTCGTCCGGGAAGTCGAGCGCGCGGGTCGAGCGCAGCGAGGAAAGGTAGGAGCGGATCTCGGTTGGGTCGGCCGGGTGGTCTCCCGGGTTCACGACCCACGCGTCCTTGTCCTTGCGCACCACCGTGACGGTGTCGCCCTCTGCCGGCGCGATCTCGAACTTCTGGACGTCGTCGTCCTGGAAGGCCACCACCTGCTTGTCGCGCAGATCCTTCACCTGCTTGGTGAGGGAGGCCGGTATCGAGGACGCGACCAGCAGCAGCTTGGGGGCGTCGCCGCGGCGGACGTATGCTTTCCCGCCGATCGTGGTGTTCTTGCCGACGGCCACCGGCGGGGCTTCGCCCGAAGCGAGCGCGACCTTCGCGGTGACGACGGGCTTATCGAGCCCGAACGGGGCGAGGTCGGTGGGGACATCGTCGAGCGACTTCTGCACCTCGCCGTCGACGAGGACGTTCAGCACGCTGGTGACCGCCGCCTCGTCGGCGGGCGCGTCGACCGGTTTGACGAGTCGCCAGCCCTTCTCGCCTCGCGCGAGGACGATCTCACGGTCGGGGTAGGTGAGGGTGATACCGGTCACCGCGTCCTTCTGGGCGGCGACGAGCTTCTCCTTCTTCCCCTCCTTCTCCGCGGCGGGGCGCTCGACCAACCAGAGGTAGGCGCCCAGCGCCGCGACGAGCAGGAAGAGGACGCCGATGCGGCGCCCGTTCATCATGCCGATCTCCGCCGCCACGAGACCGCGACACCGAGCGCGATCAGGAGCTCCGGCAGGATCAGGACGGAGAGGTAGAAGACCTGGGTGGCCTGGGCTGGCGTCAGCTCCGCGCGCGACGCGCGTACGCTGCGGCTGCGGACCGAGACCAGCTCTTCCTGGCCGACGAGCCAGCCGACGGCGTTGAGGAAGAGATCGGCGTTGAGCCGCGACTGCGCGAGCTGCCCGTTGCCGGCGAAGATCGGCGTGCCGATCACGACCAGCCGTGCCTCGTCGGGGGCCTTCTTGTCGCCGCTCGGGGCCGCCGGCTCGATCCCCATGTCCTTGAGCTTCGCGGTGACCGCGACCGCGAGCGACACCGGCCCCTTGCGGTCCTCGGGATCGATCGCCGCGGTCCCCTGTGTGAACACCTCGTCGACTTTGGTCTCTGCCCAGGCCGACGGACTGGTTTTCACGAGCGCCGTGGCTTGCAGCCCCTTCTTCCCCTCGGCGGCCGGCTCGACCGTTCGCGTCTGCGGGAAGACCGTGTAGTCCTTGAAGCTCTGCGTGATCGGGTGTGCGCCGTAAGTCTTGGTGATCGGAATGACGCCCAGCCGCGGGCCCTCGAACATGCGGACCTCGCGGTCGATCACGATGTCGTTGTTGACCTTGACGCCCCACTCCGCGAGCGTCGTGACGAGTGCCTCGCTGCCCTGGCGCGGTCCGACCAGCACGAACACGTGGCCCCCGCGGCGCAGGTAGGTGTCGAGCGCCTTGAGCGCATTGTCGGGCAGCGCGCGGGCCGGACCGGCGATCACGATGACGTTGGCGTCGTCCGGGATGGCTTCGACGGGCGGGAGCAGGAGCGTCTTGACCTCGTAGTTCTCCTGCTCGAGCGCGAGTCTCGCCGCAGAGTACCCCTTCTCCTCCTGGTCGGTCGTGTCGGCCTCGCCGTCGCCCTCGGTGAAGTAGACGACCTTCTTGGTGGCGCCCGCGACGCGGATGATGCCGTTGGTGATCGACTCCTCGCTCGGCTGGGTGACGATGAACGACTCTTTACCGTAGCCCAGGTACACGCTCGGGGCGGTCGTGATCTTCATCCGCTCGACGGCATCGGGCTTCTTGTCGGGGTCGAGCATCTCGAACCGGACGTGTGTCGGTGCGGCGTAGCGGTAGCTGTCGAGCAGGGTCTCGAGGGCGGGGTTGATGCCGCCCTCGACGAAGGCGGTCATCGTGAGCTCGTCCTTGAGGGCTTCGACGACCTTCTTCGACTGTGGCGAGAGCGTGTAGACCCCGGCCTCGGTGAGGTCCCAGCGGTGGTGGTGGCGGGCGCTCAGGTAGTTGCCGCCGGCGATCAGCGCGGCGAACAGGAGCGAGTACACCGCCGCGCCGGCACCGTATTTGGTCGAGCGGCGACCGACGAGGGTTCGGAAGCCGTCGAAGCCGAAGACGAAGTAGGCGACGAGCAGGCCCGCGCCACCGACCAGGTTGAGCAGCACGAACGGATCACCGAGGGGCCTCTCGATGAACGCCGTGGCCGCGAAGCCGAACGTCAGGAAGATGAGGCCGAGGAGGCCGTACAGCGACGCCGCGCGTCCCACGTCACCTACCTCCAGCGAACCGATTCGACCGAGCGGTGCGTCAGGAACAACGGCCCGACCAGCAGCGTCGCGAAGTACACGAGGTCGCGCGAGTCGATGATGCCCTTCAGCAGCTCCTGAAAGTGCTCGGTGATCGAGAGATACTTGATGATCTCGCCGCCGGCGCCGGAAAGCGTCTCGCCGAGCCAGCCGATCGTGTACAGGGCGAGCAGCGTGAACAGCGTGCCGACGTAGGCGACCACGACGTTGTCGGTGAACGAGGAGATCAGCGTGCCGATCGCCAGAAAGGCCGTGGCCATGAGGAGCAGTCCGGCGTAGCCCGCGAGCATCATGTTCAGCTCCGGGTTGCCGTAGGCGCGCAGCAGAACGCCGAAGAATCCGGAGAGCGCGATCATGAGCAGGACCAGCGTCAGGCCGCCGAGGAACTTGCCCATGACGATTTCGCCGACGCGCACGGGCGAGGTGAGCAGCAGCTCGTAGGTGCCGCTGGTCTTCTCCTCGGGGAACATGCGCATGGTCACGGCCGGCACGAGGAAGATGAGCAGCACGGACATGTTTTGCAGCAGCGGCCGGATGACCATCTCGTTCAGGTTGAAGCGCTGCAGGACCTCCGGGTTGCGCATCATGCCGTAGATCGCGAGGCTCTGGTTGAAGGCGCTCAGCAGCGCGTAGAAGAAGTAGCCGCCGAGCGCGAGGAAGGCCGCCAGGAGCACGTACGCCACGGGCGACGAGAAGTAGGAGCGAACCTCGCGGCCGGCGATCGCCAAGACGTTTCGCATCGGCGTCAGGCTCCCGCCGCGACCGGGCGCGATCCGCCGAGCACGGCGTCGCGATAGACGTCGGCGAGGCGGCGGTCGCGCCGGAGGTCGGCCAGCAGGCCCTCGACCGCAACCCGGCCGTCGTTGATGACCACGACCTTGTCGGCGATGCGCTCGACCTGATCGAGGATGTGGGTCGACAGGACCACCGTCCGCTTGGCGCCGAGCCCTCGGATGAAGGAGAGCATCTCGTCGATCTGCCCGGGGTCGAGCCCGTTGGTGGGCTCGTCGAGGATGAGGACGGGCGGATCGTGGATGAGCGCCTGGGCCAGTCCGGCCCGCTGCCGGAAGCCCTTCGAGAGGTGGCCCAACAGGCGGTGTGTGACCTTGGTGAGGCCGCAGGTCTCGAGGACCCGATCGATCCCGGCCGAGATGCTCCCGCCCGACATGCCCTTCAGCTTGGCGCAGAAGCGCAGGTACGGGACGACCGTCATGTCGTTGTACAGCGGCGGGTTCTCGGGCAGGTAGCCGATCCGGCGCCGGACCTCGTGAGACTGCTCGAAGACGTCGAAGCCCTCGACCCGAACCGTGCCGCTCGTCGCGGGCAGGAACCCCGTGATGACGCGCATGGTGGTCGTCTTCCCGGCTCCGTTGGGGCCGAGGAACCCCAGGACCTGGCCCGACGCAGCCGAGAAGGACACGTCCACCACGGCCTGGAGGTCACCGTAGCGCTTGGTCAGCTGCGCGACTTCGATCATGCAACGCGCTTTGGACGACAGGTGGGCGAAAAAATTCGCAGCGTTCGGCTACCTAGCCAGGCCCGGCGCCGAAGTCAAGATTTTCGAGCGCGCGTCGTCGTCCCGTGCAAGCATTTTTTGTAGGGGGCGGTGCGCGGTGGTAGGGTCCGCCCGGATGGCGACGACGCTCTACCTGGTGGACGGCAGCGGATACGTCTACCGGGCGTTTCATGCCATCCAGGGTCTGGCGACCTCGCGCGGCCTCCCGACCAACGCCGTCTACGGCTTCACGACCATGTTGGCCAAGCTGCTTCGCGACGAGCGTCCGGACCACGTCGTCGTGGTCTTCGACGCGCCAGGCGAGACGTTTCGCGATCGACTCTTCGCCGAGTACAAGCAGCACCGGCCCCCGATGCCCTCCGAGCTGCTGCCCCAGCTGCGGTACATCCGGCAGGTCGTGGCGGCACTCCGGCTGCCGGTCCTCGAGGTGCCCGGGGTCGAAGCCGACGACGTGATCGGGACCCTCGCCCGGAAAGCGGGCGCGGCGGGGCTCGCCACGGTGATCGTCACCGGCGACAAGGACATGATGCAGCTCGTCGACGATCGCACCACGCTCCTCGATACGATGCGTGATCGGCGCACGGGAGTGGCCGAGGTCGAGGCCCGCTTCGGCGTGGCGCCGGGGCTCGTACCCGACGTGCTCGGGCTGATGGGCGACGCCAGTGACAACATCCCCGGCGTGACCGGGGTCGGGCAGAAGACGGCGGTGGCGCTCGTGCGGCAGGTCGGACCGGTCGAGGCGATCCTCGCCGCGCCCGATCGGATTGCGGCGAGCGGTATCCGCGGGGCGAAGAAGATCGGCGAGACGCTGGTGCGCGAGGCGGAGACCGCGCGCCTCTCGAAGGATCTGGCGACGATCCGCTGCGACGTGCCGGTCGAGCTCGAGGTCGAGCGCCTGCGCTGGGACGGCCCGGACGTCGAGGCCTTGCAGGCGCTGTTCCAGGAGCTCGAGTTCTCCTCCCTGCTGCGGGAGATCGTGCCGACGGTCGAGGGTTCAGTCGCCGTCGAGACGCGTACGCTCGAGCCCGCCGCCGAGGTCGCCGCCGCGCTCGCCGGGCTGCGGGCGGCGGAGAGCGTGGCGCTCGTGCCGCTGCTGAGCGCTGGGTCGCCGATCGCGGCCCGCCTCGAGGGGCTCGCGCTGGCGGCGCCCGCCGGTGCGGTGCTGCACGTTGCCGCGCCCGAGGAGCCGGACGTGCTGGCGGCACTCGCGCCGCTGCTCGCGGACCTCGCGGTGACGAAGCTCGGCGCCGACCTGAAGGCGCTCCGCGTGCTGCTCGCGCGCCGCGGTCTCGCGCTCGGGGGGCCTGCCTTCGACGTCGCGCTCGCGTCGTACTGCCTCAATCCCTCCCGCCCGGACCACGGGGTGGCGGCGCTCGCCACCGAGCTGCTCGGTCTGCCGCCCGAGAGCGAGGCCGGGACGCCGGCCGCCGCGTGCCGCGCCGCGCGCGCGGTCCATGCGCTCCGGCCGGTGCTCGTGGCGCGGTTGCGCGAGCACGACATGGAGCGCCTCTTTCGTGACCTCGAGATGCCGCTCGCCGCCGTGCTCGCGGAGATGGAGCTCGCGGGGATCACGGTCGACGTCCGCCGGCTCGAGGCGCTCTCGGTCGAGTTCGGGCAGGGGATGGAACGGCTGCTCGCCGAGATCCACGACCTGGCCGGTGGCCCGTTCAACGTGGGCTCGCCGCCGCAGCTGCGCACCGTGCTGTTCGAGAAGCTCGGGCTCTCGACCCGCGGCGTGCGGCGTGGAAAGACCGGCCTGTCGACCGACGTCGACGTGCTGACTCGGCTCGCGGCCGAGCACCCGCTGCCGGCGCGGATCCTCGAGTACCGCCAGCTCGCCAAGCTGAAGAGCACGTACGTCGACGCCCTGCAGGCGCTCGTCGACCCGGCGACCGGCCGCGTACACACGTCGTTCAACCAGACGGTCGCGGCGACCGGGCGGCTGTCGAGCTCGGACCCGAACCTGCAGAACATCCCGATCCGCACCGAGGAGGGCCGGCGCATCCGCGCGGCGTTCGTCGCGGCGCCCGGATGCCGGCTCGTGTCGGCCGATTACTCGCAGATCGAGCTGCGCGTCCTGGCGCACCTCTCGGAGGACCCGGCGCTGATCGACGCGTTCTGCCGGGACGAGGACATCCACGCCCGCACGGCGGCGGACGTGTTCGGGCAGCTGCCGGCGGCCGAGGGCCGGCGCCTCGCGAAGGTGATCAACTATGGCATTCTCTACGGCATGGGCCCGGCCCGCGCGGCGCGCGAGTTGGGGGTGCCCCAGGCCCAGGCAGAGGAGTACATCCGGGGGTACTTCGCGCGCTTCGCGGGGGTGCGTGCCTTCCTCGACCGGACGATTGCGGAGGCTCGCGAGCGTGGCTACGTCACGACCGTGCTCGGGCGCCGCCGCTATCTTCCGGAGCTCGCGGCGCGCGACCACGCGGTGCGGCAGTTCGCGGAGCGCGCCGCCACGAACACGCCGATCCAGGGCTCCGCGGCCGACCTCATCAAGCTCGCGATGCTCGAGGTCCGCCGGCGGTTGGCCGGGGCGCGGGCGCGGATGCTGCTGCAGGTCCACGACGAGCTCGTCCTCGAGGCGCCGGACGGGGAGGTCGAGGCTGCGGCGGTTGCGGTGCGCGAGGCCATGGAAGGGGTCTGGCCGCTGCGGGTCCCCCTTCGCGTCGACGTGCGCAGCGGGTCCAATTGGGCCGAGGCGCACTGAATAGGCCGGGTCTCCGAGCGTCAGAGATGCCAGAGCAGGGTGTGTCACCGAGCGACTGGGAGCTCGTCCAGCGGGCCAGGGACGGCGACCGCGAGGCGTTCCGGGTGCTGGTGGAGCGGTACCAGGCAAAGGTGGCCGCCCTGGCGATGGGGATGCTCCGCAGCAGAGAGGATGCGCTCGACGTCGTGCAAGAGGCCTTTGCCAAGGCCTATCAGGGGCTCGATCGGTTCAAGGGAGAAGCGAGCTTCTACACGTGGGTGTACCGCATCGCGCTCAACCTTTGCATCGATCACCAACGCCGGGACGTCCGGATGCCACAGGTCCCCCTCGAGCCGGGGGCTCGCCCGGATGGGACGCCGGTCCCCGAGCAGGCCACGACCGGCGAGAACGATCCCTTCGCGCGGGCGCGCGACGCGGAGATCCGGAGCCGAGTGCGGGAAGCCATCGCAGAGTTGACACCCGAACATCGGGCCGTCATCCTCCTCCGCGAGGTGGAGGGGCTCTCCTACGAGGAGATCAGCCGGGTTCTCGATTGCCCGAAGGGTACCGTGATGAGCCGACTCCACTACGCGCGCCGTCAGCTCCAGACGCGCCTGCGGGAGTTGCTCTGAGCCTCCGATGATCTGTCGTGACGTCGAGCAGCACCTGGACCGCTTCCTCGACCGGGAGCTTCCCACGCCCATGCTGCTCGCGGTCGCGCGTCACGCTGGCGAGTGCGCCGGTTGTGATCACATGCTGCGGGAGTTCGCGGCCCTCGGGGACGCGCTCCAGCAGACCGTCGCCGCGGACGTCGACGCGCTCGACCTCTCGGGGATCTGGCCGGCCGTCGAGGCGCGTGTCCACGGCGCGAAGACACGGCGGAGCTGGGTGCGCCGGATGCGCACGGTGCCGATGTGGGCGAGCGCGCTCGCCGCGGCAGCCACTTTGGTGTTCTGGCTGCAGACGACACCAGGTGAGCGCGAGCGAGCCGTCGTGGCGCAGCGCGATCCGGCGCCGCGCGCCGAGCGCGTCGCGATGCGCACACCCCCGAACGAGGCGCGCATCGATCGGCTCGCCGGAAAAGGGGTGGCGCTCCGCCGCGAGCCCAAGGCGGGAACCACGCTCATCTGGGTGAACTACACGAACCCGGGGGGCGCGTGGTGAGGGCCGGCGCCTCGGCCGTTCTCGCGGCGGCGCTCGCGGTGGCGGGGTCGGCGGCGGCGGGCGGCATCGGTCTCCAGATCATCACCGTGCGCGCGACCCAGACCGGTCCCTCCGATCCCGAGGTCGCGTCGCTGCGGCCGCGACTCAAGCGCCTGGTGCCGTTCCGGTCGTTCCACGTCGTCCAGGACGAGGTGCGACAATGCGCCTGGCGCAGCGAGGAGGCGTTCTCCATCCCGGGCGGCCGGTCACTCGTGATCCTGCCGAAGGGGATGGCGGACGAGACCGTGACGATGCAGGTGCGGCTCCTCGATGGACGGCATCGGCTCGTCGACACGCACGTTCGGCTCCGCAACCGCGGCACCATGCTCTTCGGCGTGGGCCGCTCGGATCGGGACGAAGACGGCGCGATGATCATCGTGCTGCGGGCGAGGCAGTAGACATGGCGACGAGCTGGCTGGATGAGATTCGGACCCAGGCGTGGGACGTGTGGGTGGCGTTCCGGGACGAGGTCGGTACCCAGGGCCTGCTGCCGATGCTCGAGCCGGTGGCGCCGTTCAACCGGCCGCAGTTCCTGGCTCCCGCGGTGGCGATCGGCGGACTCCTGAGCATGATCCTGCTCTCGGGCCTCGCGCTCACCGCGCTCGGGACGTTCCTGCTCGCGCTGCTCGCGCTGTGGGTGCTGCTGGTCGACGTGTTCGGCGTGTCGATCGAGCTCGCGCCGCTCGGCGCCGTTCGCTGAGCCGAAGCCGCTCGCGGCAGATACCGGTGGGCCAGAGGTCCGCTGAGACCTCCGGCCCACCGGCGTGCCTCACGGGAACTTCTGCCCGGTCTTGCTCGTCTTGAGCGACGTCGTCGCGCTCGCGCAGCGGTCTCCGACCCGGACCGTTGCGGTCAGGCTGGGCTTGGTGAACCCGCTGACGTCGATGTTCTTGCCATTGGTGGCGAACGTCACGGTGTTCTTCTTGGTCGCCTTCATCGCACCCTTGATGAGGGGTGCCAGGGGCTCCGAGAACACGAAGCCCTTGCCCCTCCGGCTCCACTTGCCGGCGCCGGCCGAGAAGCAGTAGAGCGCCTTCCCGGTCTCGTTGCTGAGCTGTACCGTGACCGGCTGGGTCGTCGGATCCACGCCGACGAACTGACTCCCGAGGATCGTGTTCAGCGTGAGCTTGCCGTTGCGCGGGCCGCCCTTGCCGCGCTGGAACTTCCCGCTCTTCAGCTGGATCTCTCCGCGCACGGCGCAGCAGTCCGGGTCCTCGTAGTCGACGAGGCCATCGCCGTCGTCGTCGATGCAGTTGCCGCAGCTCTCCGCCGCCGGCAATGGCAGCGTCGTGCTGGTGGTCGGCGGCGTCGTCGACGTGGTGGTGACCTGCGGCTGCGTGGTCGTGGTGGTCGGCGGCTGCGTCGTGGTCGTCGTCGAGAGGATCGTGGTGGTCGTGGTCGTCGGGATCACGCTGCACTTCGGCTGTGCGCCAGCGCAATCGGGATCGGCGCAGTCGGCCTTGCCGTCGCCGTCGTTGTCGAGGTCGTCGTAGCAGTTCTCGCTGACGACGGTGAGGTTGACCGCGGTGCTCGTGTACGTCGCCTTGACGAACTTGCCGGTGCCGACGTTGACGCCGGTGAGGGAGCCGAAGAAGCCGCTGCGGCTGCCGAACGTCATGATCTGGAAGGTGTCGCCCAGGTTGGGTGTGAAGGCGTTGATCCGGCTGACGGCGAGCACGCCGTCCAGGGTGGCGAGCCCGGTGCTGCCGCTGCTGCTCAGGACGACGCGGTCGAAGTCGGTGGTGGCCGTGCCGCCGAGCTCGACGTTGTCCGTGCCGCCGGCGCCCTGGGTGTAGGTGCCGGTGATCGTGACGAGTCCGGCCGACGAGCCGGGGGCCATCGCGCCCGCTCCCGATACGGTCACGTTGCCCGTGATCGTCCCGGCCCCGGTGAGCTGCCCGCCCTGGATGGCCAGGAAGGGCGTGTAGTACGGCGCCTGAATGTTGCCGCCGGCGAGCTGCGTGACGCCGGCACTCTGCGTGTAGGACTGGCTGAGCGAAAGCACGCCCGACTGGGCCTGGACCGTGCCCGAGTTGAGCATCGCCACGCCGACCGTGCCGCTACCCGCGCCACCGGACTTGCGGAAGGTGCCGGCGTTGTCGAACGTTCCGCTCGCTCCTCCCGACATCGTGTTGTCCGATTTCATGTCGAGCGTGGCGCCGGTCGGGTTCTGTAGGGTCCCCGCGTTCGAGAAACTCAGGTAGCCGGCGGTCCAGTTCATGGTGCCGGTGTTGCGGAGCGTGCGGCCGTTGAGGGTCTTGGTGCTGCCGGAGAGGGTCGAGGTGCCGGCGACCGTCGTAGTGCCGGAGTCCTGCATGGTGCCGGAGTTCCAGGTGAGCGACGCGACGTTGATGGTGTCGGTGCCGCCGAGGGTACCGCTCTGGAAGTTGAGCGAGGCGAGCGCGATGGTCGCCCCGGTATTGAAGTTCACGGTGCCGCCGTTGAGGACGAGCGGGCCGGTGGCGGTGATGTCGCCGGTGAAGTTGACGGTGGGGCTGCTCGAGAGCGACGTGCCGCCAGGGACGTTGTAGGCGTTGGCGCCGGTCCCGGTGAAGTTGTGGGTGCCGGAGTAGGTGAAGGTGACCGCGTTGGCGGTGACCGGGCCGCTCACGTTGAAGGTGCTGCTGTAGCCGGTGCCGAAGTCGAGCGTGCCGGCGCCCTTGAGGACCCCGGGGCTGGTGCCGCCGCCGTTCAGGCTGAGCGTGCCGCTCTGCACGTCGATGCCGAGCAAGCCTGCGCCGTTGTTGGTCACGGGCACTCCGATGGTGACGGTGCCGCTGCCGGCGGTCTTGCGTAGCTTGCCGTTGTTGACGAGCGTCCCGCCCCCCGTGGAGGGCGCGATGTTGAGACTGTCGGCGGTGAAATCGAAGGTGGCCGTGCTCGCGATCGTGAGGGTCGCTCCGTTCATCAGGTAGAGATAGCCGGCGTTGAAGTTCGTGTTGCCGGCCGTGGTGAGCGCCGCCGCGTCGAGATACTTTGTGGTGGTGCTGAAGGTGATCGCGCCGGCGCTCACCGTGAGGCCCTTGATCGAGCCGCCCTGCCAGGTGAACAGCGCGGTGAGCGTCGCCGTGCCCGCGCCGGAGAAGGTACCGCCGCTGATCAGCAGTGTCTTGGGATCGCCCACCGTGCCGACCGTCGCGGTGGTCGCGATCTGCAGCTCGCCGCTGTTGATCACGAAGTTCTTGCCGCAGGTGAGGCTGTTCATCGACGCGACGCCCGACGGCGGGTAGTTCGTTGCGTTGTAGGCGAACGTTACGGTTGCCGAGGCACCCGCCGCCGCCGGGATGACGACGTCGTCATTGGCCGCCGGAACGGTGCCGCCGACCCAGTTCGTAGCCTTGTTCCAGTCGCCGTCGGTGGCGCCCGACCACGTGACCGTGGCCGCGTGGGCCGTCGCCGTTGCAAACAACACCGCGGCTGCGAGCGCGCGGATCGTGAGTGTCACCGTGCTGTGCACCATGGATCATCTCCTAGCTGTACTGATGGCGGCCGCGCCAACGTGCGGGCGGCCAAGGATGCTGCGGCGGCGGAGGCTAGTGCCATTCGCCGTGTCGCGTCAAGGCGGATACGCAGCCGCCATCTCCTCCCGGAGCGGGAGACGGCGGTGGGCGGCGGTGTCGCCCTACTTGCCCGCCATCGCCGCCGCGAGGATGTGTGAGGTGCTGGGGCGCATGATGCGCGGGTCGACCTCACGTCCTTCGGTGAGGGCCTTGCGGATGTCCTTGCCGGAGATCGACACCGGCTTCTCGTCCGGGTGCCGCTCCATCAGGTCCACCCGCCCCGCCGACTCGTAGTATGCGGCGAAGCCGACCTTGAGCGGCTTGATCTTGAGGTCGCCGCCCAGCTTCTCGAAGATCGTCTGGGCGTCGAAGTCGCCCCAGATCGCGCTGCCGTCGTGGAACGGTGCATCCGCGTGCTTGCGGCCGACGACGATGTCCGTGAAGCCGAAGTTCTGGCGATAGATCGCGTGCATCACCGCCTCCTTCGGGCCGCCGTAGAACATCTTGATGTCGAGGCCGAGGAGGAGCACGCGATCCGGTACCGACTCGCCGCGGGGGCCCCAGAGGGCTGGGTCGCTGTCGCCCTCGCCGAGCGCGCGCGTCTGAATGAGCGCCTCGTAGGTCTGCATGCGCACGCGGGCGTTGACGTCGTCGCCCTTGGTCTCGCCGATGAGCGGGTTGAGGCACGCGCCGGCGTTCAGGCCCTGGCGGACGAGCGTCTCGAGGCCGTAGACGAGGGCATACTCGTGCGCGCGGTGGAGCGGGTTGCGCGTCTGGAACGCGACCACGCGTTCCCATCCCTTCTGCGCCAGCAGCGCACGGACCTCGCGCGGGGTGAGGACGTACTTGCCGAACTGCGGGTCCTTCGGCTGTGGCAGGACGCGAATCGTGCCGCCGAGCAGGTGCGTCTTGTCGGCATCGCCCTTGAGCACCATGTCGGCCCCGGGGTGATCGGTCCGCTCCGTGCCGTAGACGCTCGTCAGGTACCGCATCTTGTCCCAGGGGAAGACGTCGGTCAGCGCGAGCGTGGCGACGAGCTGTCCCGCGCCGTTCACCAGGGCGACCTTCTGCCCGGCCTTGAGGCCCTTCGCCTGTTCGGCTGTCACCGGGAAGGCGAGCGGGATCGTCCAGGCGTACCGCCGGCCCTGATGTTCGATGTAGGCCGCGTCGAGCACGCGAGCGTAGGTGGCCGAGTCCATCGGGCCGGTCAGCGGCGAGAGCCCGCCATCCCCGAAGCGGTAGACGGTCGAGAGATCGGCGTCGGAGACGGGCACGCGCGGCAGCTTCTCCGCTTCGGCGAGGAAGGCGGTTTGCTCGGCCGCGGGTACCGTGCACGAGACCGGCTCGGTGAGACCGCCGTGCGGGGGGATGAGATCGGCCATGGGTGGGGAACGTCCTTTCTGCCGGAGGCTGAAAGGGTGGCAGGCTAGGGGAAACCGCGAGCCTTCTCAACCCGCATCCGCACGGCGGGTGCGGGGCGACTACTCCACCTGGGCGGCGGTGAAGGTTGGCCGGATCGCCTCGGTGTAGGGCCACGGCTCGGCCCCCGTGGCCTCGGCGAGCGCACGCACGAACGCGTCCTGGCGCGCCCGTGCGGCAGGGACCGGGACGCCGTGATTCAGGACGGCAAACGTCACCACGCCGTAGCGGCGGGTGCGCAGCTCCCCCGCCAGGGCCGACGCCCCGACGGAACCGAAGGTCCCGGTCTTTCCGACCACCATCCCGCGCAGCTCCGGCAAGCGCTCCTGGAGCGTGCCGGGGTCGATGCCGGAGACCGGGAGCACGTCGGTGAGCGCCTTGCCACGCGTGGCCATGGCGCGCGCCAGCGCTCGCAGGAGCGCGACGGCTGCCCGTGGGCTCAGCCGGTTCGTCTCGCCCGCGCCGGCGGCGTTGTCGATGACGATTTCGGGCCGCAACGCCTCCGGCACGTTCGCGCGGGCAATGTCCTCGACCGCGCGCGGGCCGCCGATCTCCTCGGAGACGAGGTGGAAGACGTTGTTCGAGTACCCGTTGAGCGCTTTGACCACGTGGAGCAGCGGTGGCGAGCGGTGTACGACCAGCGGCGTGATGGGCGCGCTCTCCCGTCCGCTCGCCCGCCCGCGGATGGCGAGGGCCGCCTCGGCGAGGGGCAGCGACGGCGTGCCGTCGACCGCGGCCCAGGCCGCCTCTCCGTCGTGGCCCGCGAGGGCGCGCTCCAGCCGCGCACCGGTCGGGTCGGGCTGCCAGTTGAAGAGGAGTGGCCCGCGCACGCGGAGCCGTCCCTCCACCGTGTGGACGCCGAGCGCGTGCAGCCGGCGCAGGATGAGGAAGGCGCCCTCGAAGACGAGGAACGGGTCGCGCCCCCCGTCGATCAGGAGGTCCCCGTGTACGACCCCGCCCGCGAGCGTGCCGTCCGTCCCCACGCGGGTCGTGAAGCGATACTCGGGTCCGAGGCGCTCGAGGAGCGCCAGCGACGTGGCGATCTTGGTGACCGATGCGGGGTGGACCGCGCGATCTGCCGCCTCGGCCACGAGCACCGTCCCGTCCTCTGCCGTCGCGAGCGCGCCCTGACCCGCCCCCACGTGCGCCGCCAGCGCCTGGAGCGGCGGCTCTGCCGCCCAGCCTTGCCCGGCGAGCAGCACGCCGAGCAGCACGCCCAGCGCACCATTCATGCCCATGCCGCGCCCGACCATCGGAGGCAAAAACCTACCCGTGCCCGCCCCGCACCGCCAGCGAGGGACCAGGACTCTGCGCCACTGCCGCCGCAGCCCGACTGTTCTACTCCTCGCCGAGCGTGTCCCAGTGCAGCTCCCAGAACTCCGGCACCGGCGGCCGGAGCTCCATGTGACCGCCGAAGCACTGGAAGCTCGGGCGGTGCAGGAGGCGCTCCCGTACCAGGTGGAGGTATTCCTCGACGGTCTGGCCCGCCGCTGGCGCGCCGACGTCCATGCGCCGGCGGGTGCCGCACTTCCGGCACGAAACGTCGACCCGCATCGCTATTGCGGGGTGAGGTGCAGGCCGATGAGCGGCCAGTAGTACAGCGCCGTCAGGCTGAACGCCGCCCAAGCCGCGGCGACGAGGATGAAGCCGGGTACGAGCATGTCGCGCAGGCGGAGGTACCCCGACGAGTATGCGATCGCGTTCCCCGGCGTGCCGACCGGCAACGTGAAGGCGAGGCCGGACGGGAGAGCCACCGCCGGCGCCATGATGCGCGGGTCGATGCCGTACTCGTGGGCGATGCCGAGTGCCACCGGCATGAGCAGTGCCACCACGGCCGAGTGGCTCATCGCCTCCGTCAGGACGATGCCGATCGCGGAGATGATCAGGATCACGTGCGTCGGCGTGGCGGCCCAACGCTCGATCGTGATGCTCGCGATCCACGCCGAGGCGCCCGAGCGGTTGAGCGCCGAGCCGAGCGCGATCGCGCCGCCGTACATGAGCAGCACGCCCCAGTTCACGTGCTGCTCGACGTCGGGCCACTTGAGGAGTCCGAAGAGGAAGATCGTGATCGTGCCCGCGAGCGCGATCGATGCGAGCCCGAGCTCCTCGCCGCCGATGATCCACACCGCGAGCGTGGCGAGCATGATCCCACCGATCGCTTGCTCGCGGTAGGACAGGCGCCCCATGCGCAGGGCCTTGTCCTCGATGACGGCGTCGGCCTCGCGCACCGAGGCGATGTCGATCGGGAAGAACCAGAGGATCACCATCCAGCCGACCACGAGCAGCACGGCGACCACCGGCCACGCCGCCAGTGTCCACTCGCCGAAACTGAACGTCTGACCGCTGGCCTCGCGCAGCATGCCGATGGCGAGCGGTGCCCGCCCGCCGCCGAGGAGCGTGGCGATGCCGCCGATCTGCGTGCCCCAAGCCATCGCCAGGAAGAGCGCACGGCCGTAGTTGCTGTTGTGCCGCGGCAGGCGCAGGACGGTGGCGATCTCGACCGTGATCGGGAACGTCATGGCAGCGACGGCGTGCTCGGACATGAAGAACGACATGAAGGCGTTCATCACGAAGAGCGAGAGCAGCAGGGTCTTCGGCGTGTGGCCGAAGCGCCGCAGGACGGTGATCGCGATCCGCGTCGAGAGCCCGCACCGCATGAGTGCGGCCGCGAGGATGAACGCGCCCAGGATGAAGAATACGGCCTCGTTGCCGAACAGCGCGTAGGCGTCCTTGGCGGAGAGAACCCCGGTGCCCGGCAGTAGGACCATGGCGAGCAGGCTCGTCACCATGAGCGGCAGGGCGGTGGTCACCCAGTAGACCAGGCAGATGACGAACACCGCGACCGCCTTCTGGCCTGCCGGCGAGAGCCCCTCGGGCGTCGGCATCGAGCGGATCGCGAGGTAGGCGAGGATGCCGAGGAGCAGGATGGCCGGGCGGTACGTTCGCTCGAGCAGCAGCCGCCAGAGCGGACGGGTGTCGATCGTGACGTCGGCCACGGCGGTGGTCGGGGTGGGGGCTGTCACGGGCCCGGAGTATAGCGGGGGTCGGCGGCCAGACCCAGCGCACCGGCTTGTCTCGGGCAGGGGCCGTGGGCTACCACCCGCGCATGAGCCATCCCGTTCGGTTCGGTGTCACCCTGCCGCAGATCAAGCGCACCTGGCCGGAGGCGCGCGACGCGGCCCGCGAGTTCGAGCGCCTCGGCTTCGACTCGGTGTGGGTCTGCGACCACCTCTACAGCGTGCCGATGCCCCATCTGCCCATCCTCGAGGCGTGGAGCGAGTTGGCGGCCGTCGCTGCGATCACCGAGCGCGTCGGGCTCGGGACGCTGGTCACGCCGCCGTACTTCCGCAACCCTGCCGTGCTCGCCAAGCAGATCGCCACGATCGACCAGATTGCCGGCGGCGGGCGGGTGATCGCCGGGCTCGGGGCGGGGTGGTTCGCAAGCGAGTTCGAGGGCTACGGCTGCCCGTTCCCATCGCTGAAGGAGCGGCTGCGCGCGCTCGAGGAGTCGGCGATCGTGATGAAGCGGCTCTGGACGGAGGAGCGCGTCACCTTCGAGGGGCGCTCGATCACGCTGCGCGACACGATCTGCGAGCCCAAGCCCTCGACGCGGCCGCGCATCCTGATCGGCGGGGGCGGGGAGCGCGTGCTCATGGGGATCGTCGCGCGCGAAGCCGACGTCTGGAACAACCTCGCCGTCGCGCAGGGCGAGCTGGCGGGCAAGGTCGACGCGCTCCGGCGGCGCTGCGACGACGTCGGGCGCGACTTCGAGACGCTCGAGATCTCGCAGCAGTGCATGGTGGTGATCGCCGAGACCGAGGCGGCGGCGCGCGAGGCCCTGGCCAAGGCCGCGAAGATCTATGGCGGCCACATGGGCGCCGGCCTCGAAGCCCACGGCATCTGGGGCAGTCCCGAGCAGGTCGTCGAGCGGATCGAGCGGCACCGCCGGCTCGGCTGCACGGCGTTCGTGATGGAGTTTTTCGGGCGCGACACGCGCGAGCCGGCGCGCCTCTTCGCGGAGCGGGTGATGCCGGCCTTCCGCGGATGAGGCGACCCGCCGTCGCGATCGTTCTCGACCGCTCGCTCACCGCGCTCGCCTACCGTTGCCACCCCGACGGCTGCCCGCGCGACCGCTCGTGCTGCATGACCCTCGTGCTCGAGGCCACGCGTCGCGAGGTGCGGGTCATCGACTCGCTCATGGACGAGCTGGCCCGCCTCGTCCCCTCGCTCCGCGACGGCGACGACTACGCCAGCGTCTTCGTCGACGACCCGCCGCACCTCGTGGTCGAGAGCGGCGACGACGGCGCGTGCCCGTTTCTCTACCGGACGCGCCGGCACGCGCTCTGCGCGATCCACTCGGTGGCGCTTGCCAGCGGGCGTCGCGTTGCGGAGGTCAAGCCCGCCGCGTGCCGGCACTGGCCGCTCGCGCTCGAACCCGCGCCCGGTGGGCGCGTGCGCATCACCGTTCAGCCCGCGGCGCGGCGGATGGGCTGCGTGGCGCCGGTGGCGACGCTGCCGGGGCACCCGCGCGTGATCGACGCCTTCCGGGACGAGATCGCCGAGCTGCGCGCGGTCGCGGCGGGGGGAGGGCACGGCCGGCGGCGATGACCGCGGCCGGGCCCTCCGGCCCGTCTATCCCGCTACTTGCACTTCACCGTGCCGCCGCTGAACGTCATCGTGCAGGCGGGACTCGGTGCCGGACCAGCGAACGACGCCTCGCCGCACTGCGCGTTCTGTCCCGCGACGCCGTTCAGGAGCAACATCCCCGTCAGCGGGAGCTCCGAGACCGACAGCGACGGGAAGCTCGCGGCCTTGGCCTTGAGGGCGAACTTCACCACGCCCGGGGTGTTGATGTTCATCTTGACCAGCGCCTTGACGATGCCCTGCACGCCGGTCGGGTTGAGGTAGAGGAAGTTCGTCGCCGACACGTTCTTCTTCCAGCCCGTGCCGGTCCCGAGGTCGTACAGCCCTGGGGCGATGGTGATGTCGGCGACGGTGCCGGTCGCGCTGGCGATGATGAGCCGGATGCCGTTCGCCGCCGGATCGATGGTGGGCGACGTCGGCACGCCGGTGAGCGTCCCCTTGAAGTTCATCTGGTCGTCCCCGGGCGGGGTGTCGAGCTTCTTGAGGAGCAGTTTCGCCCCGGTCGCCGGGGTGCCGTTGACGCATCCGTCGCAGGCGTCCCCTCTGCCATCCCCGTCCGTGTCGAGCTGCCCCGGATTCGGTACCGTCAGGCAGTTGTCGCAGGCGTCGCCGATGCCGTCGGCGTCGGTGTCCTGGAACGCGAAGGCAGGGCACAGCGCCGAAGTCCCGCTGCACTCCTCCGGGAGGTCGCACATGTTGCTGGCATTGCGACAAACGGTCCCCGTCGCCAGGAAGCCGTCGGCCGGGCAGTCGTTCTGCACGCCATCGCAGCTCTCGCTGACGTCGCACGCGCCGGCGGAGGCACGACAGACGGTGGTTCGCTTGACGTCCGCCGGGCAGGCCACCCCGGTGCCTGGGCAGCTCTCCGCGATGTCGCACTGACCAAGGGCCGGCCGACAGACTCGGCTGCTCGGGGCAAAGGCGTCGGCGGGACAGGTCGTTCCCGTGCCCGAGCACATCTCGGCCACGTCGCACGGGCCGTTCTCTGGACGACAGGTCACGGTCGCGGGCGCGTACGCGTCGGCCGGACAGCTCGTCGAGGCGCCGTTGCAGTGTTCCTCGAGGTCACAGTCGCCGGCCTTTGGACGGCACACGGTGCTCGTCGGGGCGAGGGCGTCCACCGGGCACGTGACCGCGTTGCCGTCGCACGTTTCGGCAGCGTCGCAGACGCCCGTGGCGGTACGACAGATCGTCCCGCGCGGGGTCTTTCCGTCGCCCCCGCAGGTGCGGCTGGTGCCGCTGCAGGTCTCGGCCACGTCGCATGGTCCGGCCGCGGGGCGACACACCGTCCGGACGTCCAGGAAGCCGTCGGCCGGGCAGACCGGGGAAGTTCCGCTGCACGTCTCGGCCGCGTCGCACACGAGGGTCGCCGGATGGCACACGGTTCCCGACGCCTTGAACACGTCCGCGGGGCAGACGGACGTCAGGCCGTTGCAGCTCTCGACCGCATCGCACGCCCCGGCCGCGTTGCGACACGCAGTGCCGGAGGCCACCAGCTGATCCGAGGGACATTGCGGGTCGGAGCCGTTGCAAGCCTCTTGCCGGTCGCACGGCCCGGTGGCGGCGCGACAGCTGGTGCCGCTCGCCACGCGCAGATCGGGCGGGCAGGTGGCAGAGGTCCCGGTGCAGAACTCGTCGAGATCGCAGTTGCCAGCCGAGGCCCGGCAGCGCGTGATCGGCGACAGGAACTGGTCGGTCGGGCAGCTGATGGAGGAGCCGGTGCACACCTCGGCCAGGTCGCAGGCGCCGGCGGCGGGCCGGCACGCGGTGCCAGCCGTGGCGAGCGCATTCGCCGGGCACTGGCGGGTCGATCCGTCGCAACGCTCGACGGCGTCGCAGGGGCCTGCGGCGGTTCGGCAGACCGTCCCTGCCGCGGAGACGGCATCCGTTGGACACGCGGCGGTCGTTCCCGTGCACTTCTCGGCGGCGTCGCACGTATCCGTGGGGTCTCGGCACACGAACGAGCTCGGCCGGAAGGCGTCGACTGGACACGCCGCGCTGGAGCCGGTGCACAGCTCGGCCGTGTCACAAGGGCCAGCCGAGGCGCGGCAGACGGTCGTGCCGGAGAGGAACGCGTCCGCCGGGCAGGCGGCGCTGGAACCGGTGCAGGACTCGGCCGTGTCGCACGGGCCGGCAGACGCTCGGCACACGAACGAAGTCGGTCGGAAGACGTTCGTCGGGCAGGCGGCGCTGGAGCCGGTGCAGGATTCTGCCGTGTCACAGGGCCCGGCGGCTATCCGGCAGACGGTCGTGCTGGGGAGGAAGGTGTCCGTCGGGCAGGTGGCGCTGGATCCCGTGCACGACTCGGGCGTGTCGCAGGAACCCGCTGCCGCTCGGCAGACGGTGCTGGCCGCCGCGAAGCCGTCGGCCGGGCACTGGGAGCTGGCGCCGTTGCAGGTCTCGGCGACGTCGCAGGCCCCGGCGATCGTGCGGCACACCGTGCCGGCACCGCTCACGGCGTCGGCCGGACAGGCGGCGCTTGCGCCGGTGCAGGTCTCGGCGACGTCGCACGCCCCCGCCGTGGGGCGACAGACCGACGTCGCGGGCAGGAAGGCGTCTGCGGGACAGGTGGCGCTGGCGCCGGTGCACGACTCGGCCGTGTCGCAGACGTCCGCCGCCGCCCGACACACGGTCGTGCTCGGCCGGAAGGCGTCCGTCGGGCACGCGGCGCTCGTGCCGGTGCACGAGTCGGCCACGTCGCAGACGCCAGCCGCTGGGCGGCAGACGGTGGTGCTGGGCAGGAAGGCGTCGGTCGGACAGGTGCCGGTTCCGGTACAGTACTCGGTCGCGTCACAGGGGCCGGCCGACGCGCGGCAGACGGTGGTCGTCGATGCGAAGCCCCCGTCCGCGGGACACGTATTGCTCGTGCCGTCGCAGACCTCGGCGGTATCGCAGATGGCGTTGGCGGCGGGGCGGCACACGAACCCGGCTGGCTCCTTGGCGTCGGCGGAGCAGGCCGCGCTCGTGCCCGTGCACATGTCGGCGACGTCGCAGACGCCCGCTGCCGCCCGGCAGACCGTGGTGCTGGGGCGGAACGCATCGCCCGGGCAGATCGTGCTCCCACCCGTGCACAGCTCGGCGACGTCGCACGGTCCGGCTGCCGCCCGGCACACCGCGCCCGCGTTTCCCGCCTGGAACTGGCAGCTCTGGAGAACGCAGCTCTCCACTGTGCACGGATTGCCGTCGTCGCAATCGGCGGCGGTCGAGCACATCTGACACCCGGGAATGGCGGTGTGCTGGCAGCCGTACAGCGTGCTGCAGCTGTCGGACGTGCAGGCGTTGCCGTCGTCGCAGTTGGGCGCCGAGCCGACCAGGCACACGCCCGCCTGGCAGCTCTCATTTCCGTCGCACGCGTTGCCGTTCGAACAGGCCGTGCCGTTGGGTGCGACCTGGTTCGCAGGGCAACTGGCGCTGCTGCCGAGGCAGGCCTCGGCCACGTCGCACGGTCCCACGGACGCTCGACAGACGGTCCCCGCCACCGCGTATGCATCCGCCGGGCAGGCGGGTCCGCCTCCGGTGCAGCTCTCCGTGACGTCGCAGACGTCGACGGCGGGACGACAGGCCGTTCCCGCCGCCTGGAAGGTGTCGGTGGGACACGTACTGCTGGCACCGGTACACAGCTCGACGATGTCGCAAGCTCCAGCCGACGCGCGACAGACGGCCGTGTTCGGGCGCAACGCGTCGGCCGGGCACGCCGTCGTCGAGCCGGTGCAGGTCTCGGCGACGTCGCACGGCCCGGCGGCTGCGCGGCAGACCGTCGTGCTCGGCTGGACGGCGTCGGCTGGACACGTTGCGCTCGAGCCGGTGCAGGTCTCGGCGACATCGCAGGGGCCAGCGGCCGCGCGGCAGACCGTCGTGCTCGGGGCGAAGGAGTCCGCGGGACAGACGGCGCTCGAGCCGAGGCAGGTCTCGGCGACGTCGCAGGGGCCAGCCGACGCCCGGCAGACGGTGCTTGCGGGCTGGAACGCATCGCTGGGACAGGCGACGCTCGAGCCGGTGCAGGTCTCCGCTACGTCGCAGATGCCGGTCGCGGGCCGGCACACGGTGGTGCTCGGCTGCAGAGCGTCGGCGGGACAGGTCGAGGTCGTCCCGCTGCAGGTTTCGACGGCGTCGCAGGCGCCGGCGGCGGCTCGGCACACGGTCAGACTCGGCTGGAAGGCGTCGGCAGGGCAGGTCCCACTCGAGCCGGTGCAGGTCTCGGCGGCGTCGCAGGGTCCCGCGGCGGGGCGGCACACGGTCGAACTGGGCAGGAAGGAGTCCGCGGGACAGCCGGCGCTCGAGCCGGTGCAGGTGTCGGCCACGTCGCAGGTGCCCGCTGCGACACGACACACGGTGGTGCTCGGCTGGAAGGCGTCGCTGGGACAGTTGGCGCTCGTCCCGGTGCAGGTGTCGGCCACGTCGCAGACGCCAGCGGCCGGCCGGCAGACCGTGGTGCTGGCGAGGAAGCTGTCGGCCGGACAGGCGGCGGAGAACCCCGTACAACTCTCGGCGGCGTCGCACAGGCCCGCCGACGCACGGCACACCGTGCTGCTCGGCGCCAGGATGTCGGCGGGGCACGTCGCGCTGGTGCCCGTGCAGCTCTCTGCGGGATCGCACGCGCCCGCAGATGGGCGGCAGACCGTCACGCTCGACCGCAGCACGTCGGTCGGACAGGTGGCGCTGGTTCCGGTACAGTTCTCGGCGACGTCGCAGACGTCGGCGGCCGCGCGGCACACCGTGCTGTTCGTCCTGAAGGCGTCGACGGGACACTGTGCGGTCGTGCCGCTGCAGGTTTCCTCCACGTCGCACGACCCGGCCGATGCGCGGCAGACGGTGCCGCTCGGCGTGAAGGAGTCCGCCGGACACGTGACGCTCGAGCCGGTGCAGGTCTCCGCTAGGTCGCAGGCTCCCGCTGCGGCTCGGCACACCGTGCTGGCCGGCTGGAGGAGGTCCGCGGGACACGTGGCGCTGGTTCCCGTGCAGACCTCGGCCATGTCGCAGGGACCGGCGACGGGGCGGCACTCCACGGTGCTGGGCTGGAAGCCGTCGCTGGGGCACGCGGCGCTCGATCCCGTACAGGACTCGGCGACGTCGCACAGGCCCGCGGCGGCGCGGCAGACCGTCCCCGCGCTGGCGAGCGCGTTCGCTGGGCAGGTTGCCGAGGTGCCGGTGCAGTTCTCGGCGACGTCGCAGACGTCGGTCGCGGCGCGGCAGACGGTGCTGCTGGGTGCGAACGCGTCCGTCGGACACGCGGCGCTGGTGCCGGTGCAGCTCTCGGCGACGTCGCAGACACCGGTTGCGACGCGGCAAGTGGTGCCGGCCGTCGCCAGCGTGTCGGCCGGGCAGTTCATGCTCGAGCCGGTGCAGGTCTCGGCGACGTCACATGGACCCGCCGCCGCGCGGCAGGTGGCGCCGGCGTTGCCCGCAGCGTACTGGCAGCCCTGCTGGACGCAGGTCTCGACGGTGCAGGGATTGCCGTCGTTGCAGTCGGCGGCGGTGACGCAGGCCTGGCAGCCGGCGATCGGGACGTACTTGCATCCCAGGGTCGTGTCGCAGCTGTCCGTGGTGCACGCGTTGCCGTCGTTGCAGGTGGGAGGCAGGCCCGCAACACAGACACCTGCCTGGCAGGTCTCGGTGCCGTTGCAGGGATTCGAGTCGGCGCAGAGCGTGCCGTTGGCCGCTGCCGCGTCCGCCGGACAGGTGGTGGCGCTGCCGGTGCACGTCTCCGTGGCATCGCACGGACCGGTCGCTGCGCGGCACACCGTGCCCGCGGGGGAATAACCGTCCGCGGGACACGAGGCCCCGGTGCCGGTGCAGGTCTCGGCGAGGTCGCAGGCCCCGGCCGAGGTGCGGCAGACGGTGGAGGCGGAGGCGAAGGCGTCGGTGGGACAGGCTGCGCTGGTGCCGGAGCAGGTCTCGGCGACGTCGCAGACTCCGGCCGAGGTGCGGCAGACGGTGGAGATGGACGCGAACGTGTCGGCGGGGCAGGTCGTGCTGCTGCCGGTACAGGTCTCGGCGACGTCGCAGACCCCGGCCGAGGGGCGACAGACGGTGGAGCTCGAGGCCAACGCGTCGGCGGGGCAGCTGCCGCTCGTGCCGGTACAGGTTTCGGCGACGTCACACACTCCGGCCGCGGCACGGCAGACGGTGGTGGCGGCGACGAAGGTGTCGGTCGGACACTGCGCGCTGGTTCCCGTGCACGCCTCGGCGACGTCACACGGGCCGGTTGCAGCGCGGCAAGTCGTGGCAGCAGCGGCGAAGCCGTCGGCCGGGCAGAGGGCGCCGGTGCCGGTGCAGGTCTCGGCAACGTCGCAGGCGCCGGCGGACGCGCGACACACGACCGTGCTGGATTGCAGAACGTCGGCGGGGCAGGCCGTGCCCGTGCCGGTGCAGGTCTCGGCGATGTCGCAGGCGCCGGCCGATGGGCGGCAAACCGTGGAGGCGGACGCGAACGCGTCGGCCGGGCAGGTGCTGCTGGTGCCGGTACACGTTTCGGCGACGTCGCAGGGGCCGGAAGCGGCGCGGCAGACGGTGGAGGCGGCGGCGAAGGCATCGGTCGGGCAGGTGGCGCTCGAGCCGGTGCAGGTCTCGGCGACGTCGCACAGGCCGGCGGCGGCACGACACGTCGTCGTACTCGGCAGGAAGGCGTCGGTGGGGCACGTCGCGCTCGACCCGCTGCAGGTCTCGGCGACGTCGCAGGTGCCGGCGGCGACGCGGCAGACGGTGGAGGCGGCGGCGAAGGCATCGGTGGGGCAGGTGGCGCTCGAGCCGGTGCAGGTTTCGGCGACGTCGCAGGGACCGGCGGCGACGCGGCAGACGGTGGAGGCGGCGGCGAAGGCGTCGGTGGGGCAGGTGGCGCTCGAGCCGGTGCAGGTTTCGGCGACGTCGCAGGGACCGGCGGCGACGCGGCAGACGGTGGAGGCGGTGGCGAAGGCGTCGGTGGGGCAGGTGGCGCTCGAGCCGGTGCAGGTTTCGGCGACGTCACACGTGCTGGTCGCGGCCCGGCAGACGGTGGAGGCGGCGGCGAAGGCGTCGGTGGGGCAGGTGGCGCTCGAGCCGGTGCAGGTTTCGGCGACGTCGCAGGGGCCGGCGGCGACGCGGCAGACGGTGGAGGCGGTGGCGAAGGCGTCGGTGGACAGGCGGCGCTCGAGCCGGTGCAGGTTTCGGCGACGTCGCACGTGCTGGTCGCGGCGCGGCAGACGGTGGAGGCGGCGGCGAAGGCGTCGGTGGGACAGGTGGCGCTCGAGCCGGTGCAGGTCTCGGCGAAGTCGCAGGGACCGGCGGCGACGCGGCAGACGGTGGAGGCGGTGGCGAAGGCGTCGGTGGGGCAGGTGGCGCTCGAGCCGGTGCAGGTTTCGGCGACGTCATCGTGCTGGTCGCGGCGCGGCAGACGGTGGAGGCGGCCGCGAAGGCATCGGTCGGGCACTGCGCGCTGGTACCAGAACACGTCTCGGCGACGTCGCACGTGCCGGTCGCGGCCCGACACGTCGTCGTGCTGGGCAGGAAGCTGTCGGTCGGGCAGGTCGTGCTCGAGCCGGTGCAGGTCTCGGCGACGTCGCACGCTCCGGCTGCGACGCGGCAGACCGTGCCGGCGTTGCCCGCCGGGTGCTGGCAGGTTCCGACGATCCCGTCGCAGACGTCCTGGGTGCACGCGTTGCCGTCGTCGTCGCAGGACGCGCCGCTCGCCCGCAGCGTGCAGGTCGACGTGCAGCAGGAGGCCGTGGTCCCGTTCGAGGTGCCGGTGTCGCACTCCTCGCCCGCTTCGATGGTGCCGTCGCCACACGCGGCCTGCGCGAGGACGGGAGCTGCGAAGGTCGCAGCCAGGGCGAGCAACAGCGGTGCGAGGAACCTCGCGCGCATGCTCGTGTCGCGAGGCGTCCGGCACTGGTCCGTGGTCATTCCAAACCTCATCCGAGTCTCCACGTTGGTGAAAGAAGACGGGAGGGGAGAGCCCCCCGAGTAGGGCGGGAATCTCCGCGATTCGGTGGTCGCTCGTCAATGGGAAAAACGCCTACGACCTTCGGGCTGGCGGTCTCGCAAGTCCGCGACGTTCCTGAGGAGATCCCCGTGCCGGGGTATGCGGCGAGCGCGCCCTCAGGCGCGTTGGCGCCTCAGTGTGCGGCCGCCACGTCGCCGGCGGACCGCACGCGCAGCCGCCGCCGGGCCCGCGCCAGGTAGCGTGCGGCGACGGCCCCCACGCGCGAGCGCGCGAGCGCGTGCAGCGCCACCACCAGGCGCGGGTTTTCGTCCGCGAAGTGGCGGGCTTCGAACGGCGCGAAGCCGACCGCGAGATCGCCGACCCAGGCGCCCGGAAGTCCGTGGTGCCGGCCGGCGCGGTAGAGTGCGGCCAGCACCGGCACGACGTCGGCTGGATCGACGACGAGCGGCGCTCCCCGCGCGGCCGTCACGACCGGCACGACGCCGAGCGCGGTGAGGCGGGCGATGCCCGCGAGCGACGCGGCGATCGGCTCGAGGCCCATCACGAGATCGCTCCACACCGCGCCGCGCGGGAAAATCGAGGCCGCGTAGCCGAGCGCGTCGAGGTAGCGCTCACGGCCGATGTAGCGCGCACGGCCGACGCAGTGGCGCGTGAGCATGCCGGCGTCGAACAGCTCGAGGTTGAAGCTGACCGCGTCGATCCCGAGCGCGTAGGCGCGGTCGATCCACCGGTCCGAGCGCGGTGGGTGGAGCTGCGCGGCGACGAGCGTGTCGAAGTGCCGGCGCACGGCTTCGACGTACGGGAGGAGGAATGCGAGGCCGCCGTCCTCGCCCTCGACGAAGGCCGAGTTGAAGCAGACGGAGGCGGCCGCGCCCTCGTCGAACGCGGCGCGCACGACCTCCACGACGTCGGGAATCGAGGCGACGGGCTCGCGGTCGGTCGGGCGTGCACCCTCGATGCAGAACGGGCACGGCGTGCCGAGCACGCTGTAGCCGCACCCGGCGTGCGGGGTCACGACGAGCTGGCGGCCGTGCACGGTGGCGATGCGCCACATCGGGAGACCGTGCGAGGTGTGGCGGGCGTAGAACCGCGGCGGGGCGACGACGCGTACGGCACTGTGGCGGTCGCCGTCGGCTTCGCGCACGACGAGCCGACCGCGGTCGCCCAGCAGCACCCACGGGGAGGCGTCGGTGGGCGCCGCGGCGACCCGCAACCCGCCCGGGAGAGCCAAGTCGACGGAGCCGGCGGCGCGGCTCGTCACCGGCCCGCGAGCGCTCGGGTCCACGCGAATGCCGCGTAGTGCAAGCGCGAGCTTGAGGTCGGACGGTGCGAGGCGCGAGGTCACGCGGCGCACCCGCAGACGGGACAGGCGCCCGTCGGCTCGAGCGCGAACGTGTGCGCCGTGCCCGCGTCGAGGTCGAGCACGTGCCGGCGCCCGGTCTCCGGGCGGGCGAGGAGCGCGCTCAGCGCCTCGGCCGCGGCGAGCGCGCCCAGCGCCAGCAGGGCCGGGGCGGCGCACGGGCTCGCGCCGGAATGGCCCGCGCCCGGCACCGTGGATTTGGCGAGGCATGTACCGCACGGCCGCCCGACCGACGTCGCGACGGTGACGGCGGCGCCGCGGTGCGTGCCCACGACCAGCACGGCGGTGCCGCTGGCGCGCGCGAGCCGGGCGACCTCGTCGGGCTCGACGTCGAGCGCGACGATCACGTCGGCGGGCCCGTCCGTGCCCACGCCCGCGCGCGTGATGAGCGTGGTGGCGAGCGCGGCCGCGGGCCCCGCTCCGACGATCCGTGCGCGCGCCGCGCAGAGCCGCTCCTGTCCGCGCCCGCCCACCTCGGGCAGGAGGATCTGTCGGCTCCAGCGGTCGACGTCGGCGTCGCGGAGCATCACTCGATGACGTTCTTCTCGATGGGTTCGACCACGACGCCGCGCTCGCGGAACCAGACGATTGCGCGGGCGATCTCCTCGCGCGCGCCGTCGAGCTCGAGCGCGATGATCCCGACCTCCTCGCTCACGCTCGCGCTCCGCACGTTGAACACGAGGTCGAACTCCCGGCTCATCTGGTAGATGAGCGGCTCCTTGACGAGCTTCTTCGGGTACGTGAGGTAGAGCTTGGTCCGTTCGACCGCCCCGGGCTTCGCCTTCTTGGTGCGTGTCGTCCGCTGCTTCATGCGATCGGATCCTCCGGTTGCTGCCAGCCGAGCCACAGGTTGGTGGAGAGATAGCGGTCGCCGAAGTCGGCGAACAGCACGACGACGATGCCCGCGGTGAGGGTGCGCGCGACCTGGAGCGCCGCGAGGTGGGCGGCTCCGCATGACTGCCCGACGAGGAGCCCTTCCTCGCGCCCGAGGCGATAGACCATGTTGTACGCCGCGTCGGTCTCGATCCCGAGCTTCGCGTCGAGCGCGGCCTCGTCGTAGATCCCGGGCACGATCGAGGTGGCCATGTGCTTCAAGCCCTCGAGCCCGTGGAAGGCATCGGCCGGCTCGGCGGCGACGATGTGGATCTTCGGGTTGCGCGACTTGAGGTACCGTCCCGTGCCCATGATCGTGCCGCTGGTGCCGATGCCGGCCACGAAGTGCGTGACGTTTCCCGCGGTCTGCTGCCAGATCTCGGGCCCCGTGCCCTCGACGTGGGCGAGCACGTTGGCCGGGTTGTTGTACTGGTCGGGTTTGAAGTATCGCTCCGGGTTCGCGGCAATGATCGTGCGGCACAGGCGGATGGCGCCGTCCGAGCCTTCCAGGGGATCGCTGAAGATCGACCTGGCGCCATAGGCGGCCACGACCTTCTTGCGCTCCCTGCTCACGTTCTCCGGCATCACCAGCTCGACCGGGAAGCCCAGCGCCGCGCCGATCATGGCGAGCGCGATGCCGGTGTTGCCGGAGGTGGAGTCGATGATGGTCTTGCCCGGGACGAGGAGCCCGCGGGCCAGACCGTCGAGCACCATGCGCCGCGCGGGTCGGTCCTTGACCGAGCCGCCGGGGTTGAAGCCCTCGAGCTTCGCGAAGATATGCACTCCCGGGGGTACCCCATCGCGCACCTGCGTGATCTCGACCATCGGCGTGTTGCCGATCAGGTCGAGCACCGAGGGCACGGCGAGCGGCCCCTCCGACGGCACGCGGGGCGCGCCGGGGGCGGTGGGATCACCGTGGTGCGTCATGCGGGGTGCGGCCTAGCGCCCCCCGGCGATCGCCGGGACGATCGAGAGCTCGTCGCCCGCCTTCACGGCCGTGTCGAGGTTCTGCAGAAAGCGGATGTCCTCGCCGTTGACGAAGATGTTCACGAACCGGCGGACCTTGCCCTGCTCGTCGCAGATGCGGTCCTTCATGCCGGGATAGCGACGGTCGAGATCGGCGACCAGCGCGGCGATGGTGGCGCCCTCGGCGTCCACCGCGTCGGCGCCGCCGGTGAGCTTGCGGAGCGGAGTCGGAATCCTGACCTGAGCCATGAACGTTCCTTTCTGCAGTTGGAAGCGCGTGCGATCAGCTCGCGCTCGCCTGGCGGTTGCCGCGCAGGCTCGCGTAGAGCTCGTCGAAGTCGGCGAGGCGAGCGGGGATCCGCAACGGCTGGTCCACGGCGCCGAGCACGGCTTCGATCGTCTTGTACCCGTTGCCCGTGACGCTGATGACGATCGACTCGTCGCGGGGGATGCGGCCCTGCTGGATGAGCTTCTTCGTCACCGCCACGGTCGTGCCCCCCGCGGGTTCGGTGAAGATGCCCTCGGTGCGGGCGAGGAGCTTGATGCCGTCGACGATCTCCTCGTCGGTGACCGACTCGCCCCAGCCGCCGGATTCGCGGACGGCCTTCAACACGTAGAACCCGTCGGCGGGATTTCCGATCGCGATCGACTTGGCAATCGTCTCCGGCTTGACCGGGGTGATGAGGTCCGTGCGGCGGTGAAGGGCGTGGATGACGGGCGCGCAGCCGCCGGCCTGGGCCGAGTATATCTTGAAGTCGCCCTCCACGAGACCCAGGTCGCGCAGCTCGTGGAACGCCTTGGCGACCTTCGGGAGGATCGTGCCGCCCGCGGTCGGTACGACGATGTGCTGCGGCAGCTTCCAGCCGAGCTGCTCGGCGATCTCGAAGCCGTAGGTCTTGGCGCCCTCGGTATAGTAGGGCCGCACGTTGATGTTGACGAAGGCCCAACCGTACTTGTCCGCGATCTCGCTGCAGAGCCGGTTCACGTCGTCGTAGTTGCCACGGATCGCGACCGCGCGCGGACCGTAGATCGTCGAGCCGATCACCTTGCCCTGTTCGAGATCGTCGGGAATGAAGATGAAGCAATCGAGGCCGGCGCGCGCCGCGTGGGCCGAGACCGCGTTGGCGAGGTTGCCGGTCGAGGCGCACGACACGGTGTCGAACCCGAATTCCATCGCTTTCGAGATCGCCACCGAGACGACGCGGTCCTTGTACGAGAAGGTCGGGTGGTTCACCGAATCGTCCTTGACCCACAGCTCCTTCACGCCGAGGACCTCGCCGAGCCGCTCGGCGCGCACGAGCGGCGTGCAGCCCGAGTGCAGTCCGACGCGCGGCTCGCCTTCGACGGGCAGCAGCTCGCGGTAGCGCCAGAGGTTCCGCGGGCGACTCGCGATCAGCTCGCGGGTGAGGACCTTGCCGATCGCGCCGTAGTCGTAGACGACCTCGAGCGGACCGAAGCAGGTCTCGCAGACGTGGAGTGGGGCGACCGGGGACTCGGCCCCACATTCGCGACACCGGAGTCCGGTGACGTAGCTCATGGAACGGCACTCCTTCTCGCGGCCTCCACGATGGTCGTGGGACCGCAGGCGGCGCATGCGGGATTGCGTGCGAGCGGGACGCTGCGCCACGTCCCGGTGCGAAGATCGATCGTGCGCAGGCGGGCGGCCCGTCCCGGCCGCACGCCGGAGAGCACCTGGAGCACCTGCGCCGCCTGCCACGCGCCGGCGAGGGCGACCACGGGCCCCAGCACGCCCGCCGCCTCGCAGGACGGCGCGTCCTCGGGCGCAGGCGGCTCCTCGAACACACAACGGTAGCAGGCGCTCTCTCCGGGCAGCACGGCAAGGACCTGCGCGCGGAACCCGACCGCACCGGCGTGGGCGAGCGGAACGCCGGCCGCGACCGCGGCGTCGTTCACCACGAACTTGGCGTCGACCGTGTCGGTGCCGTCGACGACGGCATCCCAGCCCGCCAGCAGCCGGGCGTCGCCGATGCCGAAACGCCGGCGGTCCTGGACGACGCGCAGGTGCGGCCACGTCGCCGCGAGGCGCTCCGCTGCCGCTTCGACCTTGGGCCGGCCGACGTCGGCCTCCGCGTACAGCGGCTGGCGATGGAGGTTCGAGATCTCGACCTGGTCGGGGTCGACGAGCCCGAGCGTGCCGACCCCAGCCTCCGCCAGCGCCATCGCCGCGGGCGAGCCCAGGCCACCGACGCCCACGATGAGCACGCGGGCGTCGCGAAGCGGTGCGGGTGTAGCGGCTGGCTGCGGTATGTTCACGGCAACAAAAAAGCCCCTCTCCAGATTGGAGAACGGGGCTTACCAGCGTACGGCTCCTTATCTTTCGCGCGGACAGCGCGTCGGATTTAGCACCGAGTCCGAGGGGACTGGTTGCTGTGGCTTCGCTGGGCCGATCCCTCTGCCACTCTGGATAAGGTGTATGTGATCGATCTCTCGGCGTCGAGCTAACCCGAAAGGGCGAGGTGTGTCAAACCTTTTACAGCGCACCGCGGGCGGTCAGTAGCCCCCCGACGGAGGCGTGTTCGGGTAGGCCGAAACGCTGGCGGGGATCTGGCGCCGGCTGGCTTGCGCCGAGACGCGCGCCAGCCGCTCGACGAGCTGCGGCAGGGGGTCCGGCCCCTGGGTTGCGCCGCTGGCATCGCCGAGCTGCTCACGGGCGCGGGCGGCTTCGGGCGTGCCCGGATGGTGACGCACCACCGTGGCGAGGGCGAGCTGTGCTCCGTCGGGTTCGTCGCGTCGTTCGTAGGCGTGCGCGAACGTCACCAGGGCATCTGCGGTCGCGTCCATGTCGGGGTAGTCGGTCAGGAGCAGGCGCAGGCGGGACTCGCCGGCCGCGAGGTTGCCGTGGCGGAGGTAGTACGCGGCGACGTCCCGCTCGTGGCTGGCCAGTGCCTCGCGACACTCTTTCGTGCGCAGCTTGGCTTTCTCGGCCCAGGGCGAATCCGGGAACCGCTCGCCGAGGTTGCGAAAGTACTGGAGCGCGTTCGTCGTCGAGTCCTGGTCGCGGTCGGACGTGCTCCCCTGGGCGAGGTACGAGAGCCCGAGGTGATACTCGACCATCGCGAGGCGGTCGGCAGACGTCGGGTGCATGCGCTCGAAGTCGCCGAAAGCCGCGATCGCCTCCGCGTAGCGGCGAGCGAAGAAGTAGGACATCGCGACCTTGAGCTCGGCCTCCTCGACGTTGGCGTCGAAGGGGTGCTGGTCGAGCAGCGCCTTGTAGTTGTCGATCGCGTACTCCCAGGCCTCGTCGTCGTAGCCCTGGTTGCCTTGGCGCCACAGGACGTCGGCGGGGGCGATCGGTTTCTTGGTGGAGCACGCGGCGAGGGCCACGAGGATGAGGAGGGCGATCGAGCGGCGTCTCACGCGGCGGGACGCTAGTGGATGCGGGGAAGGCAGTCAACGCCCGCGGCGCGCGGTGCCGACCGGTCCGCGCGTAGCCCATGCGGGTCGTGCGGTTCTGTTCCCGCCGCCGCGATTTTGACACCCCGCTGCGTGGCCGTCGCTCGCGGTGATCGCAGGTCCCGGCGCCGGCCGTGCCGGGGCCCGTGCCGCGGTGTGGCGCGCACCTTGCACCTGCTCGCGCCACCATGGCCACGATGGACGAGCTTCTCCGGATGACCCTCGAGAAAGGGGCCTCGGACCTTCACCTCTCGACCGGCGAGCCGCCGGCGCTCCGCGTGCACGGGGACCTGGCCCGCACCGACGGTCCACCGCTCGAGGCGCAGGCCGTGCGCGAGCTGGTCTCCTCGATCATGTCCGACGTCCAGCGCAAGGCGTTCGAGGCCGAGCACGAGGTCGACTTCGCGTGCGAGCTGAGCGACGTGGGCCGCTTCCGCGTGAACGTGTTCATGCACAGTCGCGGCCCGGGCGCCGTGCTCCGGACCATCCCCACGAAGATCCCGTCGCTCCAGTCGCTCGACCTGCCGCCGATCCTCGCGGAGCTCTGCACGCGCGAGAAGGGGCTCGTCCTCGTGACCGGCCCCACGGGCTCGGGCAAGTCGACGACGCTGTCGGCGATGGTCGACGTGATCAACGCGACGTGGGAGGCACACATCCTCACGATCGAGGACCCGATCGAGTTCGTGCACAAGCCGAAGCGCTGCATCGTGAACCAGCGCGAGGTCGGCCCGCACACGCACTCGTTCGCCAACGCCCTCAAGAGCGCGCTGCGCGAGGATCCCGACGTGATCCTCATCGGCGAGATGCGCGACCTGGAGACGATCGCGCTGGCGCTCACCGCGGCCGAGACCGGGCACCTCGTGTTCGGCACGCTCCACACGTCGAGCGCGCCGAAGACCGTCGACCGCATCATCGACGTGTTTCCGAGCGGCCAGCAGAGTCAGATCCGCACCATGCTCTCCGAGTCGCTCGAGGCCGTGGTGGCGCAGACGCTGCTCAAGAAGAAGGGCGGCGGGCGCGTGGCGGCCTGCGAGATCCTCACCGGGACGCCCGCGGTCCGCAACCTGATCCGCGAGGGCAAGCTGCACCAGATCCCGTCGATGATGCAGACCGGCCGCAATGTCGGGATGCAGACGCTCGACATGGCCCTGCAGGAGCTGGCGAAGAAGGGCCTCATCGACCCCCCGGCCCCGGCGCCCAGGCCGGGAGCGAACGGCAACGGGCAGGCGACTGCCGGAGCGGCGCCGGCGCACTGAGCGGACGGTGTTGGAGCGGCTTCGCAGGACCGTCGACCCGGTCGTCGCGTTGGTCATCCTTCTCGCGTTCGTCGCGGTGGGGTTCTGGGGCTACGTGGCGACCACGGGCCCGTACCCGGTCGGCAAGGTCGAGCGCACCCGCGTCAAGCTGAGCGACGGCGTCGTGCAGTTCTCGGCCAACGTCGAGCTCACCGGGCAGATCGGACAGGTCGAGTTCAACCGCCACCGGCTGGAGATCCGCGACGCCTTCGTGAACCTTCTCCGCTCGAAGAGCTCGTACATGATCGACAACCCGGTGTCGCGCGAGGCCCTGCAGTACCAGCTCATGCGCGAGGTGAACCGCGTCGCCTCGCGCCGGATCGCGCGCGCGATCACGTTCCCCGAGTTCAACGTGTTCTGACTTCCGGGACCAGCGCCGGCGTGAACGTGCCCGTTCCCGTCTTCGGATCGGCCGTGTAGCGCCACACCGTGCGTCCCGGGAACCGCTGCGCGAGTCCGGCATCGTCCGCACCCAGCTCGCGGGCCCACACGACGTCGCCATCGAGCGTCGCGGCGTTCAGGTAGAGGTACGGCGCGAACTGCAGCGTGCCGCGCCGGTCGCGTTCGATCTCGGCCCCGCAGCGCGGGGTGACGTGGCGGTCGGCGGGCAGGCGCAGGCGGGGGTCGCGGGTGACGCCGGGCGCGGCGACGCCGGGGCTCGCGTGCGCGGCGCGCGTGGCGAGCTCGGCGACGAGCGCCGCATCGCGCACGCCCCGCGCGGTGGCGTCGGCGAGTAGCTCCTCGAGCGCGCACGCGTCGAACGCGTCGTAGACCCGCGTCGAGTCGGTCATCGGCACGCCCGCGGCCCACAGGCGCGCGATGATCCGACTACCCCAGCCCTCGGGGACGAGGACGAGCGCGTCGTGCAGGCCGGCGCGGCGGGCGTCGGCGTCGGGGTGCAGCGCGAAGGCGGTGCCGGCCGTGCCATACGAGGCGAGGCGTTTGGGGACGAGCGTCGCGGCCGACACGAGTGCCGTGACGGCGAGCAGCGTCGTCGCGAGGTCGCCGAGCGTGAGCGTGCGCCAGCCGACTCGGCTCCGGCAATCGGCGAGGCGGACGAGCGCGGCGGCGAGGAGCACGAGCAGCGCCGGCACGGCGGAGAACAGCAGCCGCGGGCCGTACATCGTGTCACGGTGGAAATAGAGGAAGAGCGCCGCGACGAGCGCGAGCACGTAGCCGGCCGCGACGCGGAGCCCCGTGTCGAGCCGGCCGCCGCCGGCCCACAGCCCCGCGGCGAGCAGGGCGGTTGCCGGCAGCGGCCACTCGAGGAGGTAGACGTCGAGCTGATGTCCGTCGACGGCCGTCAGTCCGAGCGCGCGCGTCGCCGTGAGCGTCTCGCCCCACGGCGTGGCGTGGCCGAGCCCGAGCTCGAGGCCGCGCCATATCGCGGCGTACGTGAAGGTGAGCGGGCTGCCCGTGGTGGCGGCGTTGTAGGCGAGCGTCGGCGCGAGCGCGGCGAGGCCGGTCGCCGCGGCGGCCGCGAGCATCGCCGGTCCGCCCGGGGCGCGCAGGCCGCGCAGGAGCGCCGGGTGCGGCGAGGAGCGCCACGAGCCCGGCGTCGAGCGGCCGGAGCCCGAGGCCCAGCCCGATCGCCGCGGCGAGGACGACGCCGGCCCCGAGGCGTCCGCGCGCGACGTCGGGGATCGCCCCCAGGCCGGCCGCCACGCAGAGTGCCGCCGGGAGGTGATTCATCCCGCTCGCGTCCATCGCCATCACGAAGGGCGAGAGCAGCGTGAGCCCTGCCGCGAGCGGGGCGACACGGGGGTCGGCCGCGCGCCGGCCGAGCAGGTGGACCGCCGCCGGCAGAAGCGCGGCGAGCAGCGGCGTCACGAGCCAGCCTGCACCCGCCACCATGCCGAGCGCGATCAGGGCGGGGTGGAGGGGCGGGTACTGCGAGAACCAGCCGCGTTCGGTGACCGGCAGGAAGAGCGTGACGAAGTGTCCGGCGGACGGCGGTGGCGGCGCGACCATGCGGCCCGAGAGGAAGATGCGTGCCTGGAAGAACTGCACCCATGCGTCGATCGCCTGCGGCTGTCGTGCGAAGCCCCAGACCGAGACCGCGACCGCCTCCGCGGCGGCGGCGATGCCGAGGGCCGGGAGGAGGACACGCGGCGGAAGCGCCGCACCGCGGGCGAGCAGGCGTCGCAGGGTGGGGGCGATCGCGCCGCGCGTGAGCACGAGCAGCAGCCCGGCGCCGAGGCTCGCCACCAGCAGGGTCCGCCACCAGAGCGCCCAGGCCTGGCCGTAGTACGCGCCGTCGGCGAGGCCGGTCCAGACCCCGACGGGGAGCAGCGCGACCAGCCCCCAAAGGGCGAGCAGCCCGGCCAGGACGGGGTCCATCAGGTCGGAAGCATCGGCCGGCCTGCCCGCGGACTTGAGTCGGCGTCCCGCCGGCGGTTGTCGGGCGGGCGCGAACCGCCTACGCTCCGCCGCCAATGCGGGCCGATCTCCGTGCCAGACTGATCTCTCCGGACGACGCGGCGGCGCTGGTCCGGTCCGGACACTGGGTCGACTACGGCGCCGGGCTCGGGCAGCCGGACCTGTTCGATCAGGCGCTGGCGCGTCGTAAGGACGCGCTCGAGAACGTCCGCATCCGCGCGTGCCTCACGTTGGCCCCCCGCGCGGTCCTCGAGGCCGACCCCGCCGGCGATCACTTCCTGTGGTTCAACTGGCACTTCTCCGCCTACGATCGCGGCCGCAACGCCGACGGTCGCTGCAACTACATTCCGATGAACTTCGGCGAGGCGCCCGCCTACTACCGCCGCTTCATCGACCCGATCGACGTGGTCTGCGTCAAGACGTGCCCGATGGACGAGCACGGGTACTTCAACTTCGGCGGTGCCGTCGCCAACACCAAGGCGGTGACCGAGCGCGCGAAGATCCTCGTCGTCGAGACCTGCGAGGCGATGCCGTTCGTCTACGGGGAGCAGGAATCGGTCCACGTGAGCGAGGTGGACTACGTGATCGACGGCGGGCGTGGGTCGGTTCCGGAGCTCGCCAACCCGGCCGTCACGGACGTGGACCGGCAGGTGGCGGCGCGCATCGCCGCCGAGATCGAGGACGGCGCGTGCCTCCAGATCGGCATCGGCGGCATGCCGAACGCCGTCTGTGCGACGCTCAAGGAGTCCGGCGTCCGAGACCTCGGCGTGCACACCGAGATGTTCGTCGACGGCATGGTCGACCTCGTCGAGGCGGGGATCGTCACCGGCGCACGCAAGGCGCTGAATCCGTTCCAGGTCGTCTTCACGTTCGCCGCCGGCTCCCGTCGCCAGTACGACTTCATCCACCGCAACCCGCGCACGCAGAGCTACCCGGTCGACTACACGAACCTGCCCGAGAACATCATGCGCAACGACCGCGTGGTCTCGATCAACAACACGACCCAGATCGACCTGCAGGGCCAGGCGGCGTCGGAGTCGGACGGCTTTCGTCACCTGACGGGCACCGGCGGCCAGCTCCAGTTCGTGCGCGGCGCGTACGCGTCCGCGGGGGGAAAGGCGTTCCTCTGCCTCGCGTCGACGTACGAGCGGCGCGGCGAGCGGCGCAGCCGCATCGTGAGCACCCTCACCACGGGCAACATCGTCACGACGCCGCGCACCGACGTGATGTACGTCGTCACCGAGTACGGGCTCGTCAACCTCAAGGGCAAGTCGGTCGCCGAACGCGCCACGGCTCTCATCGGGCTTGCCCATCCCGACTTCCGCGAGCAGCTCGAGCGCGAGGCCCGCGGGCACCGGCTGATCCCGCGCCGCTTCTTCTAGCGCTCAGCCGTGCCGCGTGGTGATGCCCCCGTCGACCGGGATGACGGTGCCGGTGACGTATGCCCCGGCGCGCGACGCCAGGTAGATCGCCACGCCGGCCATGTCCTCGGGCTCGCCGATGCGCCCCATCGGACAGCTCCCGACGATGGCGTCGCGGAAGCGCTCGAGCGTCTCGTGCATCATCTTGCTCTCGAACGGCCCCGGGGCGACCGCGTTCACCGTGATCGCGGGGGCGAAGCGGTGTGCGAGCACGCGCGTGAGATGGTGCACCGCGGCCTTGCTCGCGGAGTACGCATAGGTCTCGAGCACGGGGGCCTGCAGGCCGTCGACCGAGCCGATGTTGATCACGCGCGCCGGGTCGCCCGGGGTGGCGGCCCTGTCCAGGTGGTCCTTGAGCGCCCGCGTGAGGTGGAAGACGCCTTTCACGTTGAGCGCGAAGACCTTGTCCCAGGCCGAGTCGGGATACTCCATCATCGGTGCGCCCCAGTTGGCGCCGGCGTTGTTGACGAGGATGTGCAGCCGCTCCTCGCGCGCCGCGTAGGCGTTGGCGAGCGCCCGACACCCGGCTTCCGTGGCGCAGTCCCCGGGCAGCGAGAGGCAATCGCCGCTCCGTGCGAGGTCGGCCGCCACCTCGTCGCACACGTCCTGCTTGCGCGACGAGATGTAGACGCGGGCGCCCGCCTCGACGAAGCCGCGCGCGATCATGAGCCCGATGCCGCGCGAGCCGCCGGTCACGAGTGCCGTCTTGCCTGCGATCGAGAAGAGATCCTGTGCCACGATGATCGCCCTCCGGCGCGCGACCATAGCGGGGGGCGTGGAGCCGAGGGAAGGGGGCGCGGGCGTGGGACTTGCCATCGGCCGCCGGCTGGCGCACGAAGGGCCGCATGATCGCGACCGGAGACTTCAAGCGCGGAACTCGAATCCTGGTCGACGGCGAGCCCTACGCCGTCGAGGACTTCACGGTGCAGACGCCGTCGGCGCGCGGCGCGGCGACGCTCGTGAAGGCGCGGCTGCGCCATGTCGTGACCGGGGGCCTCACCGACCGGACCTTCAAGGCCGGCGAGCGCTTCGAGGAGCCGGACGTCGCCATCCGTACCGTGCAGTTCCTCTACCGCGACGACGAGGGCTGCCACTTCATGGACCAACAGTCCTACGACCAGTTCGCGCTGACCGCCGACGTACTCGGCGAGGCGGCCCCCTGGCTCACCGAGAACCTGGAGGTCACCGCGGTGCTCTACAACGGTCAGGCGGTCGGCGTGACCTTGCCCGCGTTCGTCGAGGCGACGATCGACATGGTGGGGGCCGGCTCGCGGGGGGACACCGCCTCGGGCAAGAATCTGAAGGACGCGACGCTCACGAACGGGCAGACCCTCAAGGTGCCGCTGTTCATCGAGTCGGGCGAGCGCGTCCTGGTCGACACGCGCACCTGGGAGTTCGCGCGCCGCGCGCCGGGCCGGTAGCGGTCCGGAACGGGAAACCGAGCGGACGCTAGAAACGGGCCCCGGGGCTGTGCTACCCCGGCACTCCTATGGCCGAGTACGGATTCTGGAACCTGGCCTCGCAGGACCCTGGACGCCTCGTGTTGGTCGACCCCGAGGAACGTCGGATCACCGCCGGTGCGCTGCTCGCGGCGTCGAACCGGTTGGTGCACGGGCTGCGCGCCCTGGGCCTCGCCAAGGGCGATGCCGTGGCGACGGTGCTGCCGAACGGCGCACCGATGATCGAGCTCTACCTGGCTGCGGCGCAGGCGGGCTTCTACCTCGTTCCCATCAACCACCACCTCACCGCCTCCGAAATCGCGTACATCGTGCAGGACTCGGGTGCCAAGGCGTTCGTGGGCGACCGGCGCTTCGCCGACGCCGTGCACGGCGCGGCGGAGGAGATCGGTTTCCCCGCGGCGGGCCGCTTCGCGGTCGGCGCGATCCCCGGCTTCCGCCCGTACGCCGAGCTGTCGACGGGCCAGCCCGACACCGCGCCCGCGGACCGTATCGCCGGGCAGGTGATGAACTACACCTCCGGCACGACCGGCCGGCCGAAGGGCGTTCGGCGCCCGCTCGTGCCGTTCGACCCGGACGTCGTCTTCTCGATGTTCGGGATGTTCCTCGGCATGTTCGGCATCCAGCCGAAGGACGACAACGTCCACCTCTGCGGCTCGCCGCTCTACCACACGGCCGTGCTGCTGTTCGTCGGCAGCTCGCTGCACCTCGGACACGCGATCGTACTCATGGACAAGTGGTCGCCCGAGGGGACGCTGCAGCTCATCGAACGCTACCGCGTCACCACCAGCCATATGGTGCCGACGCAGTTCCACCGCCTGCTCGCGTTGCCCGACGACGTCAGGAAGCGGTACGACCTCTCCTCGCTGCGCCACATGATTCACGCCGCGGCGCCCTGTCCGGTCGACGTCAAGCGGCGGATGATCGGGTGGTGGGGCCCGGTGATCTACGAGTACTACGCGGCCAGCGAGGGCGGCGGGACGATCGTCACGCCGCAGGAGTGGCTCGAGTACCCGGGTACCGTCGGCCGCGCCTGGCCCGGCTCCGAGATCCGCATCTACGACGACGACGGCAACGTCCTCGGTCCGGGGAAGATCGGCACGGTCTACATGGCGCTCGGGCAGCAGGAGTTCGAGTACCACGGCGACCAGAAGAAGACCGCCGCCAACCGGCGCGACGGCTTCTTCACCGTCGGCGACGTCGGCGAGCTCAACGAGCAGGGGTACCTCTTCCTGCGCGACCGCAAGATCGACATGATCATCGCCGGCGGAGCCAACATCTACCCGGCCGAGATCGAGTCGGTGCTGCTCACCCATCCCAAGGTCGCCGACGCGGCGGTGTTCGGCATCCCGCACGAGGACTGGGGCGAGGAGGTGAAGGCGGTGATCGAGCCCGCGCCCGACGTCGCGGCCGGCCCGGCGCTCGCCGACGACATCCTCGGCTTCTGTCACCAGCACCTCGCGAAGTACAAGTGCCCGCGCACGATCGACTTCACCGCGCAGATGCCACGCGACCCGAATGGCAAGCTCTACAAGCGCAAGCTCCGCGACCCGTACTGGGTCGGCCGCGAACGCGCGATCTGAGGGCGGTGCTCGCGGGCTGGCCGCTGGTCGGATGGACCGCGCTCGCCGTCGGGGCGACGGCGGCGGAACAGCTCGCTGCCAACGGGGCAGGCGCCGAGGGTCTGCGCGCGGTGCTGCGCCTGACCGCGCGGGTCTCGCTCGCGCTCTTCCTGCTGGCGTTCATCGCGGCGCCGCTGCGGCGCGCGTGGCGGGTGCCGCTCACCGCGTGGCTGCTCGCGAACCGCCGTTACCTCGGCGTCTCGTTCGGCGTCTCGCACCTCGTCCACCTGCTCGCCATCCTCCAGCTCACCGGCTGGTCGGCGGCGGGCTGGTTCCGGCAGGCGGGGCTCGTGGTCGGCACGATCGGCGGCCTTGGCTTCGTCGTGCTGGCGGCGATGGTGGCGACGTCCTTCGACCGCACGGCGGCCTGGCTCGGGCCGCGCGCCTGGAGCCGGCTGCACCGCGCCGGGCTCTACTACCTCTGGGTCGTGTTCTTTCTCACCGACGCGCCGAAGGCGGGCACGTCGGCGGTCGCCGCGGTATCGACGGCGCTCACGGCGGCGGCGCTGGGACTGCGGATCGCGTTCCGCGGGCCGCGCGGCGCCTGAACGCGCGGCCCGCGGGATCGCGGCGCTACTTCGGGGCTTCGGCCTTGGGGGCTTCGGCCTTCGGAGCCTCGGCTTGCACGATCTCGAGCAGCTCGACCTCGAACACGAGGGTCGAGCCGGGCGGGATCTTGCCGCCCGCGCCGCGGTCGCCGTAGGCGATGTCGGAGGGGCAGACGAGCTTCGCCTTGCCGCCCACCTTCATGAGCTGCACGCCCTCGGTCCAGCACTTGATGACGCCGTTCAGCGGGAACTCGGCCGGCTGGCCGCGCTGGACCGAGCTGTCGAACACGGTGCCGTCGGTGAGCGTGCCGGTGTAGTGCACCTTCACCTTGTCGGTCGCCTTGGGCGCCTCGCCGGTCCCGGCCTTGATCTCCTGGTACACGAGGCCCGAGTCCGTCTTCTTGGCGCCCTTCTCGGCCGCGGCCTTGGCGAGGAACTCCGCGCCCTTCTTCGCCTGGCGGGTCTTGGCCAGCTCCTGCACCTTCGGCATGAGCTGCTCGGCGTCGACCTTCTTCTCGTGGCCGAGCGTGCCGTCGGCGATCCCCGCCTGGACGAACGCCAGCTCGGACTCGCTGAGCGAGAACGCGCCGAGGTTGCGGCTCATGAGGAGCCCGAGGGCGTAGAGGGTCTTGTCGTCGTCCGTCTTGAGCTCCGGACCGGCGGCCGGAGCGAGGCGCGCGGTGGCGAGAACGAGGCCGAGGGCGAGCAGGGCGAGGTGTCGCATGGAGTCCTCCTTTCGAGGAGCCCGGTCCCTACTCCTCCTGGACGCACGGGGCAAACGGGAACCAGCGCTCAGCGCTTCTTCGGGGCGAACTCCAGCGAGACGGAGTTGATGCAGTAGCGGGCGCCCGTCGGCGCGGGCCCGTCGGCGAAGACGTGGCCGAGGTGTGCGCCGCACGCCCGGCAGTGCACCTCGGTGCGCGGCATGGCGAGGCTGTGGTCCTCCTCGGTCTCGACCGCCTCGGGCGACATGGGGTCCCAGAAGCTCGGCCAGCCGGTGCCCGAGTCGAACTTGGTTTCCGAGCTGAAGAGCGGCTCGCCGCAGGCGACGCACCGGTAGGTGCCGGCCTCGTGGTGGTCCCAGAGCCGGCCCGCGAAGGCCCGCTCGGTGCCCTTCTCGCGGCAGACGTGGTACTGCTCGGGCGTGAGGGTCCGGCGCCACTCGTCCTCGGCCTTCTCGACCTTGCGTGCCATGTTCGCCTCCTCGTTGGTCATCTGGGGGGTGCGCCGGCCGCAGGTCAAGGGGGCGCCGCCATCGACGGGTGGGCCATGAGCGGCGGCGTGCGCGGGGCGGGGTGGCTGGTCCTGCTGTCACGCTGGCGGGTGAACCTGGCCACGATCCTCGTCGTCCCGGCGCTGCTCGCGGCGCGGCCGGACGGGCCCGCGATCCTCGCGTGGCTGCCTCTCGTGCTGGCCGGCGTCGCGCTGCGGACGTGGGCGCGCGGCCACATGGAACGCGACGTCTACCTCGCGCGGACGGGTCCGTACCGGCACATGCGCCACCCGCTCTATGTCGGCAGCTTCCTGATCGGCGTCGGCCTGGCAGGGATGACGCGCTCGCCGTGGGTCGTCGGCGGGCTGCTCGGGCTCTTTCTCGTCATGTACGTCCCGAAGGCGATCCGCGAGGAAGCGTTCCTCACGCAGAAGTTCGGCGAGGCCTACGTCCGCTACGCCGCCGCCGTGGGCCCGATCTTTCCGCACGTCCACGGACCGCCGATCGACGCAGACGCGCACCGTTTCCAGTGGAAGCGAGTCTTCCGCCGCCGCGAGTGGCAGACGTGGCTGGGCGTGCTGGCCGCCCTCGTGGTGCTCGTCGTGCGCGCCGGCTACCGCCCGCGGTGAGCGCGAAGGCGGCGCCTACGCGGCGATCTCGCCCGCGGCGTGGGCGACGAACGCTGCCCGCAGCTCGTCGTACGTGTGCGTCACCGGGAACTGCGGGAAGTCGCGGATCACGTTGTCCGGTGGGCGGAAGAGCAGACCCGCGTCGGCGGCGCCGAGCATCGCGGTGTCGTTGTAGGAGTCGCCCGCTGCGACCGTGCGGAAGTTGAGCGCGCGCAGCGCCTCGACCGCGCGGCGCTTGCCATCGTCGATGCGCAGCGCGTAGTCGGCGATGCGTCCGCCGCTCGCGACCACGAGGCGGTGGCAGAAGAGCGTCGGCCAGCCGAGCTTGCGCATGAGCGGCTGCGCGAACTGCTCGAACGTGTCGGAGAGGATGATCACCTGCGTGCGGCTGCGCAGCCACTCGAGGAAATCGGCGGCGCCGGCCAGCGGGTCCATCGCGGCGATCACGTCCTGGATGTCGGGCAGCCCGAGCCCGTGCTCGTCGAGGATGGCGAGCCGGCCGCGCATGAGCTTGTCGTAGTCCGGTTCGTCGCGCGTCGTGCGGCGCAGCGCCGCGATGCCGGTGCGCTCGGCGACGTTGATCCAGATCTCGGGGACGAGCACGCCCTCCAGGTCGAGGCAAGCGATCATGCGCGCGGACCCTAGCGAAGGCCGCCGGCGCTCACAAGCCGCACGCGGCGCCCACGCCGGCGGTGTAGCCGCTCGCCCAGGCCCACTGGAAGTTGTAGCCGCCGATGCGGCCGTCGACGTCGAGGATCTCGCCGCAGAGGTGGAGGCCGGGGCAGACGCGCGACTCCATCGTCTCGAGGCGCACCTCGGCGAGCGGGATGCCGCCGGCCGTCACCTCGGCGTGGTCGAATCCGCGGTCGCCGGTGACCGGCAGCACGAGCGCGGCGACGGCGGTGGCGAGCGCCTGGCGTGCCGCGCGGGGAGCTGGTCCGCCCGCCCGCTCGGATCGACGCCGGCCAGCGTACAGAGCGCGCGCCAGGCGCTCGGGAAGGCCGCGTTCGTGCAGGCGGCGTCCGGGGCTCGCCCGGCCGAGCGTCCGCAGCCACGCGTCCACCGACGCCGTGGTCTCGCCCGGCAGCCAGCAGGCGCCGAGCATCGCGCTCGAGTCCTCGGCGCGGGCGTCGAGGAGGAACCGGCTCACGTCGAGGACGGCCGGCCCGGACAGGCCGAAATGCGTGCAGAGGACCGCGCCGGTGATCGCCACGACCCGCCGGCCGCTGCCCGCCCGCACCTCGAGCGTCGCCGTGCTGCTCACGCCGGTGAGCGTCGTGAGGACGTGGTCCCGCGGCAGCAGCAGTGGCACCAGCGCGGGCAGGATGCGCGGCGTGCAGGTGTGGCCGAGCGCACCGGCAAGCGCGTAGCCGGCGCCGTCGGAGCCGGTCCGGGGCACGCTGCGCCCGCCGGTCGCGAGGAGCACGCGGCGCGCGCGGAGCGACCCCTGCGCGCCGCCGACCGCAAAGCCGCCGGCGTCGGGGTGGATCGTCTCGACGCGAAACGGATGGCGGATCTCTGCGCCCGCGGTGCGGACGGCGGTGAGCAGCGCGTCGAGTACGGTGCGGGCACGGCCGGTGGCGGGAAAGAGCTTGCCGGTGTCCTCGCGTTCGAGGGCGACGCCGAGGTCGGCGAAGAACGCGACCGTCCGTGCCACGTCGAAGCGGCCGAGGACCTTGCGGATCGCGGGCCGGGTGCTGCCGGCGAACGCGGTCTCGTCGACCACGTCGTGCGTGACGTTGCAGCGCCCGCCCCCCGCGGCGAGAATCTTGGCGCCAAGCCGGGGTTGCCCCTCGAGCACGACGATCGAGCGCCCCGGCGCCGTGCGGCCCGCCCAGGCCGCCGCCATCAGCCCGGCGGCGCCGCCGCCGACGATCGCGATGTCGACGGCTTCCGTCAGCCGCGCTCCGCGGCCCGCGTGCAGGGTTCCATGGGCTCGTTCTGCCGCATGGCGCCGGTGCGCGAAAGCGCCGATGTTGAATCGCCCACGGCGGATATGCTTGGGATGAGCCGATGGAATTCAACCTCGCCGACCTCTTCGAGCAGGCGGTCGACCACTTCGGCGACCGCGAGTACCTGGTGTGCGACGGCAAGCGGCGCACCTACCGTCAGATGGAGGAGCGCGCCAATCGTCTCGCCCATCACCTGGCGGCGCAGGGCATCGGCCCGGGCGATCACGTCGGCATCTACGCGCTCAACAGCGTCGAATGGGTGGAGACGCTGTGGGCCGTGTTCAAGCTCCGGGCCGTCTGGATCAACATCAACTACCGGTACGTCGAGGACGAGCTCCAATATCTGTTCTCGAACGCCGACCTGCGGGCGCTGGTCTACCAGCGCAGCTTCGCCCCGCGCGTCGCGGGCGTGCTGCCTGCCCTCCCGCTGCTGCGCCACTCGCTGGTGGTCGAGGATGGGAGCGACGAGGACGTCTCCGCGATCGGGTCGGCGCGCTACGAGGAAGCGCTCGGCGCCGCGTCGCCGGCGCGTGATTTCGGTCCGCGCTCGGGGGACGACCTGTACATTCTCTATACCGGCGGAACGACCGGCATGCCCAAGGGCGTGGTGTGGCGCCACGAGAACGTCTTCATGGCGCTCGGAGGCGGCATCGATCCGATGACCAGCGAGCGCGTCGCTCGCCCCGAGGCCGTGGTCGAGAAGGGGAAGACGGGCGTGGTGCTCACCTTCCTGCCGATCGCGCCCCTCATGCACGGCGCCACGCAATGGGCGGTCATGGGGCAGAGCTTCGTCGGCAACAAGATCGTGCTCGTGGGGAAGTTCGACGCCCGCGAGACCTGGGCCCTGGTCGAGCGCGAGCGCATCAACTCGCTGATGATCACCGGTGATGCGATGGGCCGGCCGTTGATCGAGGCGCTGAGCGCCCCCGATGCGACGTGGGACACGTCCTCGCTGTTCCTGCTCACCAGCAGCGCAGCGACCTTCTCGCCCTCGGTGAAGAACCGGTTCCTGGCCCACTTCCCCAACCTGATGATGTTCGACGCGGTCGGCTCCTCGGAAACGGGGAACGCCGGGATGGTCATGGTCCAAGCGGATCAGAGCGCGCCGGCGTCCGGTCCGACGATCAACGGGCTGCGGCAGACGACGGTGCTCGACGAGCAGGGTCGCCCGGTCGAGCCGGGGTCTGGCGTGATCGGCCGGCTGGCGGTGTCCGGCGACATCCCGCTCGGGTACTACAAGGACCCGGCGAAGACCGCGGAGACGTTCGTGACCCTGCACGGCGTGCGGTACTCGATCCCCGGCGACTTCGCCACCGTCGGGGCGGACGGGCGCATCACGGTTCTCGGGCGCGGGTCGGTGTCGATCAACTCGGGTGGCGAGAAGATCTTCCCGGAGGAGGTCGAGATGGTCGTCAAGGCGCATCCCGACGTCTTCGACTGCACCGTGGTGGGAGTGCCGGACGAACGCTGGGGGCAACGGGTGGTGGCGGTGGTGCAGCCGCGACCTGGCGCGCGGCCCACGCTCAGCTCGGTGCAGGAGCACTGTCGCGCGCACATCGCCGGCTACAAGATCCCACGGGCGATCCACGTCGTCGACACCGTCGTGCGCTCGCCGAGCGGCAAGCCCGACTACCGATGGGCGCAGGCCGCGGCAATGACCGCCGCGGCCGCCCCGGGCGACCGGTGACGAGGAACCCCGCGGTGCGCGCCGTGGTGGACGGCCTCGTCGCGTCTCGCTAGACACGCCTGCGGCGTGCTTTCCTTCCGGCAGTTCGTCGACGACGCGCTCTTCCATCCGGCCTGGGGCTACTACAGCACCGGCCAGGTGCGATTCGGGGAAGGCGGGCACTACGACACGTACCCGCTCGCGCTCTCGCCGGTCTTCGGGCGCATGCTCGCGGCCTACGCCGAGCGTGCGTGGCGCCGCTGCGGCCGGCCTGGGCACTTCGAGCTGTGCGAGCTCGGTGCCGGCAACGGCCAGCTCTGCCTCGACGTGCTCGCTGCGGTCGAGGCGCGGGCCGCCGAGGGCAGGGCGGGGAGCGCGTTCGCCGACGCGTTTTGCTACCGCATCGTGGAGCGCAGCCCGGGGCTCGTCGCGCGCCAGCGGGAGACGCTCGGGCCGCTCGCGCCGCAGGTGACGTGGACCCGTGCCGACCTCGCGCGGCGGGTTCTGCGCGGCATGCCGTTCGGGGACTGCGGGCTGGTGTTCGGCAACGAAGTCCTCGACTGCTTCGCTCCCGAACGCGTCGTGCCGCAGGTGGACGGTCGCCCGCGCGTCACGTTCGTCGCCGCGCGCCTCGAGGGGCGCGCGCTCGGCCGGGCTGCCCTCGCGCGGGCGATGACCGACGCCCGCCAGCGCCGCCGCGTGCGATTCGCCGAGGTCCTGCGGCCGCTCGCCGCGGTGCGCGGCCTGGGGGCGTTCCTCGCCCGCCATCATCCGGAGCTCTTCCGGGCCGGCGGTGCCCGATTGCCGTACTTCGCGACCCCGCAGCTCGAGCCGTTTCTCGCCAACGCGCGGAAGCTCTACCGGCGGGCCGAAGCGCTCTGGATCGACTACGGCGACACGCGCGCCTACCATCTGACGGCGCCCGAGACGAAGCGCCTCGTCGCCGGTCCACCAAAGTCGGGGCACACCGTGTACGACGATCCGGGCCGCGACGACATCACGGTGATGGTCGACTTCTCGGTGGCGATGACGGCCGCGGTGCGCGCGGGATGGCGCGTCGTCTTCTACGGCGACCAGGGCGCGCTCGCGCACCGCTCGGGTGTGGCGCTCGATCGGCGTGCGCAGGCGCTGATCGTGCGGACGCGCACGCTCGGCTGGATGCTGTCGTTCATGGGGGTCGGCCCGGAGCGTGCGTGGCGCCGTGGCGGGCTCACGTTCGACACGCGGCATGCGAAGGGCGGGCGGCTCGTCGACGACGTGCGGCAAGCGATGGCGGAGTTTCTGGGAAAGACGCCGACGCCGTTCCGGCTGCTGGTGCTGCGGGCCGACTGAGCGCGCCGGCGCGGAAGTTGTCCACGGCGCTTGCGGACGCCCCACGGCCGATGCTACTCCGGCCGCCCCGCAGGAAAGGACGCCACGTGGGACTGCTCTCCGCCAGCTCGACGATCACGCGCTTCATCGCGCCGCCGCCCGCGCGCACGGACCGCGCCGCCGCCGCGCAGGCCATCACCCGTCGCGCGTTCCGGGACGAGGATCCCGAGAGCCCAACGGGTGGGGTCGCGTGCGGCTGGGTCGGCGTGCACGACCCGCTCGCGACCGAGCTCACGCCCGCGGACGTCTTCTTCCAGCAGTATCTCGTCGTCGGTTTTCGCTGGGACCGCCGCCAGGTGCCGGCCAAGCTGCTCTATCTGGAGCGCCGGCGCCGCGAGGAGGAGGTGAAGGTCGAGCGCGGCTTCGAGCGACTCGGCCGCGCGCTGCGCGCCGAGATCAAGGAGGAGGTCCAGCAGCGGCTCATGCTGCGCGCGCTGCCGGTCCCGCGCCTGTTCGACTGCGCGTGGAACCTCGAGACCGGGCACGTGCTCTTCACCGGCAAGCTGCGCGGCGCGCGCGAGGCGTTCCAGGAGCTCTTCCGGCAGACGTTCGCCGTCCAGCCGGTGCCGATGATTCCGTACCTCGCCGTCGAGCACGTCGGGCTCTCCGGCGGTCTGGTGGACGCGGTCCGCGCCGTCGAGCCGGCGCACTTCGTGCCCGCGGCCGAGAGCAGCGAGGCACCGGCTGGGGTGCCGCGGCTCCCGCTCGAGGAGGCGCGCCCGTGAAGGAGGACTTCCTCGCCGTCGTCCAGGCCAAGCGGTTCCTCGGCCGCGAGTTTCTCACCTGGCTCGTGCACCGCATCGAGGACGGCGACGGGCGGTTCCCGATCGAAGGCGACGTGATCGAGGTCGCGCTCGGCGACCGCGTCGTGCTCGCGGGCGGCGAGGGCGACAAGGAGACGCTCACCGTCGTCGGCGCGGGCGACGTGGGCGCCGAGATCGGCGCCGGGTTGCGCCGTGGCAAGCTGATCGACAAGGCGCGCTTCACCGTCACGCGCGGCGAGCGCCGCTGGGAGCTCGTCCTCGACGGGGGGATGTTCACCTACGATGGGCTGCGCTGCCCCGCGCTCGGCGACCGCGATCCGCAGGGCGACGCGCGCGCGGCGTTCGAGAACGACCTCTTTCTGCGGCTCGCCGACGTCGACGAGGCGATCGGGTTCATGGACGGCCTTTTCGCCGAGTTCTGCCGCGTGCGCGGCGACCGGACGTGGCGCACGCGTGAGCTCCCCGCCCTACGGGCGTGGGTCGACGGGTTGCGCTGAGCGTAGCTGCGTCACCACGTCGTTCAGCACGCGCCCGAGCGCCCGGCTGAGCGCCGCCGCCACGGCCTCGGGCGTGCGCGCCGCCGCCGGCTCGCGCTCGACGTAGCCGCGGTGCAGCAGCACCGCCTCCCCGTGTCGCACCTCGATGTCGAGCGCGAGTTCGCCGGCGACGGCGTCGCCCGCGCCGTCGACCTCGAGTAGGGCGCGGACGGTGCCCTGCACGTCGAGCGGCGGGCCGCCGTCCGCGGGCGCGGCGCGTTCGAGGTAGTCACGCACGGCGGTGGCGACCACGCTGCGCGGGTCGGCTGCCCAGCGGTGGAACGTGTAACGGTCGAGTCGGTTCGCTCCGGTGCTGTACGCCATCCGTTCGCCGGCGAACGCCGGGTCGACGGCAAACGGTCTCACCCGCACGGGGGCGGGGAGTCGCCCCGACGGCGTGCCCGGCACGGCGAGCACGTAATAGTGCGTCTCGGGCGTGCGGCGAAAGAGCGCACACGCGCCGGTCGCGGCGACGACCACGAAGAGCAACACGGCCTGTCGTGTCCTGGTCATTCGGCGAACTCCCGCTCCGGGACCGGGCGGCCGCGCAGCAGCACGCCCGGGTCGCTGCCGATCACGTCGACGGCTTCGCGCAGGCGGTCGGCCGTGCGTGTCAGCTCGACGAGCAGGGTCTCGATCGAGCCGGCGGTGGTGGCGAGCTCCGACTGGGTTCGGCTCGCGAGGTCGCGCGTCTGCTGTGCGGCGGCGCCGAGCTCGCGCAGGGCGGTGTCGAGACCGCCGTAGAGCCCCGCGCGGCGTCCCTGGAAGTCGCCGAGCGCCTCGTTCGCGTTCTTCGCCACGCGCGAGGCTTCGTGGACCAGGTCGGCGAGGTCCTTGCCCGTCTCCTGCGCCTGGAAGAGGTTCATCGTGGCGTCGAGCTTGTGTACGACCGAGTGGAGGTCGCTCACCATGCCGGTGAGCTTCTCGGCGTTGGTGTCGGTGAAGACCTTGTCCTGCAGGTTCTCGAGGAGCCCGTCGACGCGGTCGGCGATCGTCTGCAGCGAGCCACCGAGCTTCTCGAGCGACGGCACGGTGCCCGGAATCCAGCCGCCGGGCTCGAGCCGGCCGGCGGTCTCCGTGCCGCCCTGGAGCTCGATGAAGCGGATGCCGGTGACCAGGGAGCCGACCAGTGCCGCGGTCGTGTCGGTCTGTACCGGCGTGCCGGGGGTGAGCTCGACGGCGACCGCGACCTTGGGCGGGATGTCGTGCGTGAGGCGGATGTCGCGCACCCGACCGACGACGACGCCCTGATACTGCACGTCGGCGCCGGCGTTGAGTCCGCTCACCGATCGGTCGAAGAGCACCTCGTAGCCGTCCACCGGTCGCAGGAAGCTCGAGCCGGCGATCCAGAGCAGCCCGCCGATCAAGAGCGCGCCGGCGAGCAGCACGAAGATGCCCACGCGGATCGCATCGCGCCGCGTGCGCCTCATGGCTCGAGCTCCAGCGCGTCGGCGAGGCTCGCGCGGCGCACGTCCTGGACCAGCTCGCGGCGAAAGAAGGCCCGCACGCGCGGGTCGGGGTTGCCACGCACCTCGGCGAGCGTGCCGGCGGCGATGACCCGTCCCTGGTCGAGCATGATGGCACGGTCGGTGATGGTCTCGATGCTGCCGAGCTCGTGCGTCACGCACCCGATGCCCATGTCGCCGCGCGCGCGCAGCGCGAGGATGAGCTCGTCGAGCGCGCGGGCCGTGATCGGGTCGAGGCCGGCCGACGGTTCGTCGAGCAGGAGGAGCCCGGGCTCGAGCGCGATTGCCCGCGCGATGCCGGCGCGCTTGCGCATCCCGCCGGAGAGCTCCGCGGGCATCTTGTCGCCGGCGCGGGCGAGCCCGACGCGGGCGAGCCGCATGCGGGCGAGCATGAGGGCGGTGTCCTCGTCGACGTCCCAGTGTTCCATGATCGGCAGCGCGACGTTCTCGCCGACGGTGAGCGAGTTGAGCAGCGCGGCCTCCTGGAACGAGAGCCCGACGTTGCGGAGGATCTCGTCGCGCGCGTCGCCGCGGGCGGTCACCATGTCGTGGCCGCGAATCAGGATGCGGCCGCGGCGTGGCGCGAGCAGGCCGACGATGCAGCGCAGCAGCGTGCTCTTCCCGCAGCCGCTCGGCCCGAGGATCACCATGATCTCGCCGGCGTGGACCGTGAACGAGACGCCCTCGAGCACGACTTCGTCGCCGTAGCCCGCGACGAGGTCTTCGACCACGAGCACCGGCGCGCCGGGAGGCATCGTCATCCGGTCACGTAGAAGAACGCCGTGAAGAGGGCGTTGGCCATGATGCAGCAGATGATCGCGGTGACCACCGCCGAGGTGGTGGCGCGCCCGACCGCCTCGGGGCCGCCGCGCACGGCGAAGCCGCGGTAGACGCCCACGAACGCGATGATGAGGGCGAAGACGACGCTCTTGGCGAGCCCGGTCAGCACGTCGCCGATGAGCAGCGACTGCACGGTCTGGGAGAGGTACGGGTCGCTGCCGAGGTCGAGGCCGAACACGCCGATCAGGTAGCCGCCGAGGATGCCGGCCACGTCGCTCATCACCGTGAGCAGCGGCATCATGCACACCAGCGCCACCACCTTGGGGACGACGAGGAAGCGGATCGGTGAGAGCGCCATGGTCTGCATGGCGTCGATCTCCTGCGAGATCACCATCGTGCCGATCTCGGCGGCGATCGCCGAGCCGCTGCGCCCGGAGACGATCACCGCCGTGATGAGGGGCCCCATCTCGCGGGTCATCGAGATCGCGACCAGGTTCGCGATGAAGATGGCGGCGCCGAACTGCCGGAGCTGCTGGGCGCCGTTCAACGCCAGCACGACGCCGATCAGCAGCGAGATGAACCATACGATGCCCACCGCCGAGGACCCGACCAGCACCATCTGCTGCACGGTGCGGCCCCACTTGATGCCGTGGCGGCCGAAGGGCGTGGCGAGGCCGGCGATCGTATCGAGGACGAGCCGGCCCATTGCGGCGGCGGCGTCCCAGGCCGCGAACGCGCCCTGGCCCACGATCTCCAACGGGTGGCGTCGTGGCGCGGTCTCGGACTCGAGGATCGCCGGGTCGACCTCGGCGAGCGTGCGCCGCGCGGCGTCGCCGAGCCGGGCGAGCCGGACGTCGATGCCGCGCGTGCGTGCCTCGGCGACGATCCGCAGCAACCGCGCCGCGGCGAGCGAGTCGAGCCCGGCGAGTCGACTCGCGTCGAGGCCGACTGTGGCACCGTGCGCATGACGCAGCACCGCGCGGCGCAGCGCCTCGGCCCCGGCGGCGTCGAGCCGCTCGGGCAGCGGGAGCAGGTCGGGCTCGGCACCGAGCACGCCTAGGTTCTGCCCAATGTCGTGCGCGAGCGCCAGTGCCGGCACGTGACGTCGGCCAGCCGGCCGTGTAAAGACACCCGGTGCCAGGCCGCCGCGAGTCGCTCAGCCCCGCCGCCCGTCTCGCGCACGCCCGGCCGGGCGTGCCGTTCGCGGTGGCGCTCCGGCGGACCCTCGCGGCCGGCTACGACGGCGCGGCGCTGCGCGCCGACCTGATGGCGGGCACGGTCGTCGGCATCGTGGCCCTGCCGCTCTCGATGGCGCTCGCCATCGCGGTCGGGGTGCCGCCGCAGCATGGGCTCTACACGGCGATCGTGGCCGGCGCGGTGGCGGGGATCACCGGCGGGTCGAAGTTCCAGGTGACGGGGCCGACGGCGGCGTTCGTCGTCATTCTGGCTCCGATCGTGTCGCGGTACGGCCTCTCCGGCCTGCTCACCGCGGGGCTGATGGCCGGGCTCCTGCTCCTCGCGATGGGCTTCGGGCGCCTCGGGCGCTTCGTCCAGTTCATCCCGCATCCGGTGACGACCGGCTTCACGGCCGGCATTGCGACGGTGATCGGCACCTTGCAGTTGAAGGACGCCCTCGGCCTTGCGGTGACGCACATGCCCGAGCGGTTTCCCGACAAGGTCGCGGCGTTGTGGACGGCGCGGGCGAGCCTGTCGCCCGCCGATTTCGGGGTGGCCGCGGCAACGCTGGCCCTCCTGCTGCTCGTCCCGCGCGTCACCCGGCGGGTGCCGGCACCGCTGGTCGCACTCGCCGTGGTCGCGGCGATCGTGCAGGCGGCGGGCCTGCACGTCGACACGCTCGGGAGCCGATTCCACACCGTCGTGGGGGGACGGACGCTGGCGGGCATCCCGCCGCTGCCGCCGGTGCCCGGGCTGCCGTGGGGGACGGAGCCGCTGACGCTCCGGCTGGTGCGCGAGCTGCTGCCGTCGGCGTTCGCGATCGCGATCCTGGGGGCGATCGAGTCGCTGCTGTCGGCCGTGGTCGCCGACGGGATGACCGGGAAGCGGCACGACCCGGACGCCGAGCTGGTCGGGCAGGGACTCGCCAACGTCGTGGCGCCGTTCTTCGGCGGCATCGCCGCGACCGGGGCGCTCGCGCGCACGGCGACGAGCATCCGCGCCGGGGCGCGCTCGCCGGTCGCGTCGGTGGTGCACGCGGCGGTCGTGCTCGCGTCGATGGTCGTCCTCGCGCCGCTCGTCGCCTATCTCCCGATGGCGTCGCTCGCGGCGCTCCTCCTCCTGATCGCGTGGAACATGGCGGAGCTTCGCCACGTCGGGCACATGCTGCGGGTCGCGCCACGCAGCGACGTCTTCGTGCTGGTCGCGTGCTTCGTGCTCACGGTCGTCTTCGACATGGTGGTGGCGGTGAGCGTCGGCATCGTGCTGGCGGCGCTGCTGTTCATGAACCGCATGGCCGAGCTGACCCACTCGCGGGTCCTCGTGGAGGAAGACGGCGCGGAGACGTCACGCGTGATCCCGCGCGGCGTGGCGCTCTACGAGATCGCCGGCGTGCTCTTCTTCGGCGCGGCCGAGCAGGCGATGGCGGCCATGTCCGCGATCGGGAGCGACGTGAAGGTCGTGGTCCTCGGGCTCGGCCGCGTCCCGGTGATCGACGCGAGCGGGCTGGTGGCGCTGGAGAGCGCGCTCGAGCGCCTGCGCCGGGACCGCAAGTTCGTGATCATCGCCGGGCCGCTGCCCGAGCCCCGCCAGGTCTTCGAGAGGGCCGAGCTGGAAGCCAACCTCGACCACGTGCTGTTCGCGGACGAAGTCGAGCAGGGGCTCGAGATCGCGGCTGACCTGGTGGCGCTCAACCCCGACTGGGACCAGGCGCGGTCGCGCGTCGCCTGAGCGCTCAGCGCCGCTCGATGCGCCGGCGCAGGAGCGTCAGCGAGGGGAAGCCGAGCAGCAGTGTCTGCCAGAACCAGCCGCCGGCACTGGAGCCGAGCCCGTTCTCGCGCGCCAGGCGCCGCGCCACCAGCGCCTCGCCGACGTGGATGACGATCGCGAGGACCAGTATCCATTCCAGCAGACCGCGGGAGAATGCCGCGGTCACGTGCTCGGTCCACCAGGCATATGCCCCGGGGTCCAGCGCCAGGAACGCCAACCCGCCCATCCCGCCCGTGATGGCGAGCCACCAGCCGAGGGCGGGACGCTCGACGGTGTCGGCGCTGGTGAGCAGGAGCGTCATCGAGGCGGATGCATCCCGCATTCGCCTTACGCCGTCAAGGTCAGTCGCGGGCCCGACTCCCTCCGGCGGCCGTGCCGGGTGGTCACGCTGGTCGTGATGCCGGGTCAGAACCGCTGGCATGCGACGTGGGTCAGCGTGTCGACGAGCTGGACGACCAGCGGGATCAGCGCGGAGACGGCGGTCTGATCGAAGGCGCCCGGACCCGCGGCGACGACCGCCTGCAGCTGCGTGTCCGCGCTCTGCAGGAACGCCTGGTCGGCGGACGAGAACAGCGCGAGGTCTCCGAAGCTCGCGTGGACCACGTCGGCGATGACCACCGCGTCGGCGTACACCGGCCCGCCGCTCGGCACGAAGCTGGGGGGCGTCGCCGTCTCCGCGAGGCCGGCGGTCGTCCGGAAGGCGATGTGGCTCTGGCGCTTGAGCTTCGTGAAGTCGACGACCGACACGTCGTCGCCGGTCGTGTGGTAGCAGCCGCCCGTCGAGTCGGAGAAGAAGACGGTCGGCACACCCACGCCGACGAAGTTGGCGTAGTCGCTGCGCAGCTGGCCGAAGAGATAGGTGAGCTGGCGCGTGCCGAGGCTTTCGGTCGCCACCGCCTGGTCGATCAGCGCGCCGAGCGCGCTGCCACCCGTCTCGCCGCTCACCGCGAAGCTCGTCGTGCGCAGGCTCGGCAGGAGGTTCGCGCCCTGGATGTCGAAGTTCACGTACCCCTTCACGCTCGCGTTCGGTACGAGCGGATGGTTGACGTAGTAGCGGGAGCCGAGCAGCCCGTCCTCCTCGGCGTCCCAGAGCGCCAGCACCACCGAGCGGCGCGGGGGCGTGGGCAGCCTGCGGATGGCCTGTCCGATCGCCAGCACCGCCGCGACGCCGGCCGCGTTGTCCGTCGCCCCGTTGCAGATGCTGCCCCCCGGCGTGCCGTTGGCGGAGCAGTGTCCGTCGATGGAGCTGCGCGAATCCAGATGGTCGTAGTGTGCGCCGACGATCACGTACTCGTTCGGGAGCTCGCGGCCCGGGATGACGGCGAGGAGGTTCGTGCCGGGCTGTCCCGATTGGACGAACGCCTGCTCGTAGGCACCGTCACCGACTCCGGCCGCGTCGAGCCCTGGTCCCAGGCGTCGGAGCTTGCGCAGCAACCAGGCCTGCGCGTCGAGCGACCCCTGCGTGGCGTTGTCGCGGCCGAGGAGCTTGTCGGAGGCGAGCTTGCGTACGACCGTCCGCAGGCCAGAGTGGGCCTTGCCGCCGACGGCGTCGATCTCGGCGGGCGTGAGCGCGGCTGCGGGAGCCGTCACGCCCAGCACGAGGCCGATCCAGAGCGCGATTCGCATGGTCGGGCCTAACGTTCGGCTCGTCGTGCTGTCAAGCTCGACGTCCGGGTCGCGGATCGTGGTACAGAGCGACGATGGCGCGCGACGACGTCGTGGCGGCGATGCGGCTGCAGGCCGAGTGGTGCCGGATGCTCGGCTCGCCCCTGTACCAGGCGATGCTCGACCGGGCGGCGGACGACCTCGCCGCCGGCGGCGCGGTCGACGCGGTCGTCGGCGATTGGCCCGGCGATCCGGCGGCCGACGCCGTAGCCCTGCGATTCTTGGGCGCGATCCATCGCGCCGTCTTGGACGGCCAGGCGCCCGCGCTCGCCGCACACTATCCGTCGGCCGGTGGGACGCCCGCGTTCCCCGCCGCGTGGGAGGCGTTGCGGGCGTACGTTGCGGCCAACGTGGCGCGGCTGCGCGCGGCCGTGGCGGCCGGGCCGCCGCAGACCAACGAGGTCCAGCGCTCGGCGGTGCTGCTGGCGGGGTTCCATCGCGTCGCGTCCTGGTCGGGGCTGCCGCTCCGACTGCTCGAGATCGGGGCGAGCGCGGGCCTCAACCTGCACTGGGACCGGTATCGTCACGAGCTCGGGTCGCATCGGTGGGGACCGGCCGGTGCGCCCGTCGTGCTGCGGGTCGCGTGGCACGGGCCCGCCCCGTCGCTCGCCGCGTCGATCCGGATCGCGAGCCGTGCCGGCTGCGACCTCGCACCGCTCGACCCCGCCGATCGCGACACGGCGCTGCGGCTCGCGGCGTTCGTCTGGCCCGATCAATCCGCGCGGCTGGCCCAGCTCCGGGCGGCGCTCGCCGTCGCCGCCGCCGACCGCGTGCGCGTCGAGGCCGCCTCCGCGGACGCGTGGCTCGCGGCGGCACTGTCGCGCCCGGCCGACGGCGTCGCCACGGTCGTGTACCACTCGATCGTGTGGCAGTACCTCCCGGCCGCGGTGCAGGCGGACATCGTCGCCACGCTCGAACGGGCCGGCGCCGCCGCGGCGCCGGTCGCGCCGCTGGCCTGGCTGCGGCTCGAGCTCGGCGCGAGCGGTTTCGAGCTGCGCCTCACGCGCTGGCCAGACGGCGAGGAGACGCTGCTCGGTCGCGCGCAGCCGCACGGTCGCGAGGTCTGGTGGGCCGAGGCGGGCGCGGCAGGTGCGGGCCCGCGTTGCGAATGAGGCCGCGGCGAGATAACGAGCGCCGGATGGCTGAGCAGCGTTTCACGGCAAGGGTGGCTCTGGTGACCGGAGCGGGGTCGGGTCTCGGGCGGGCGACTGCCGTTCGGCTCGCGGCCGAGGGGGCGAGGGTGGCCTGCCTCGACGTCGTCAACGCCGCGGCGGCGCGGACGGCGGCCGAGATCGGGGGCGGCGCACGTGCCTACGCGGTCGACGTGTCGGACCCGAGCTCGGTGCGCGCGGCGGTGACGGCGGTGGCGAAGGACCTCGGGCGGCCGCAAATCCTGGTGAACGCAGCCGGCATCGGCAACTTCGCGCACTCGCACGAGCTGCCGTTCGAGGAGTGGTCGCGCATCATCGCCGTGAACCTCACCGGCACGTTCCTGATGGATCAGGCCGTGCTCCCGTACTTCCTCGATGGCGGCGGCTGCATCGTGAACATCGCCTCGAACGCCGGCCTCCGCGGCCAGTCGTACAGCGCGGCGTACTGCGCGTCGAAGGGGGGCGTCGTCCAGCTCACGCGGGCGCTCGCCGACGAGTACCTCGACCGCGGCGTGCGCGTGAACGCGGTGGCGCCGGGGGGCATCGATACGCCGCTCGCGAAGGGCTTCAAGCTCCCGCCCGGGGCCGACGTCTCCAAGATCGGGAAGATCATGACCCCGCTCGGGATGTCGAAGCCCGAGGAGATCGCCGGCGTGGTGGCGTTCGTCGCCTCCGACGAGGCGCGCTACATGACCGGCACGATCGTCTCCGTCGACGGCGGCCTCTCGATCTGAGCGCGTGAGCGACTCGACTCCAGGGCGCGTGTCGCCCACCAGCCGGCGCACCTTCCTGAAAGCGCTCGGCGGGGCGGCGGGTATGGCGGCGGTGCCGCTCCCCGGCGCGAGCGCCGTGCGTGCCGGCAACGACGGCGACTTCGACGCGATCGTGGTCGGGGGTGGCTTCGCCGGCGTGACCGCGGCGCGCGAGCTCCGGCACGCGGGCCTGCGCACGCTCCTCCTCGAGGCGCGCAATCGACTCGGCGGACGGACCTTCACCGCAAGGCTCGGCGCCGAGCACTTCGACCTGGGCGGCATGTGGATCCACTGGACGCAGCCGCACGTCTGGGCCGAGGCGATGCGCTACGGGCTCCCGCTCGTCGAGACCCCCGGCGCGATGCCCGAGCGCGTGCGGTGGTGGGACGGGAGCGGGCTGCGGGAGGCGGGGGTACGCGAGATCATGCCCCTCGTCGGCGCGGCGCTCTGCGGCCGCGACGAGACGCCCGCCGTGCCACTGCGCACCCTGGAGGGGCTGGCGCTCGCCGACGACCTCATGTCCGCGTTCCACGCGCCGGCGATGCAGGCGTTCCCGCGTCCCTTCGATCCGTTCTTTTCCGACGCCTGGCGCGCGTTCGACGCCCTCTCGGTGAAGGATCGCCTCGACGCGATGGGGCTGTCGCCGGCGCGCCGCGCCCTCCTCGAGGGCGTGCTCGGCCCGGCGTGCTGCGCGCGCTTCGCCGACGCCGGCTTCGTCGAGATGCTGCGTTGGTGGGCGCTGTCGGGCGCGAACCTGCAGCGGTACAGCGACAGTGTCGCGCGCTTCAAGCTCCGCGACGGCACCGTGAGCCTGATCGAGGCGATGATCGACGACGGCAAGCCCGAGGTCCTCCTCGGGACCCCCGTCACGCGCGTCGAGCAGGGCGACGGCGTGGTGCGCGTCACGACCGAGCCGGGGCGAACCTTCCGTGCTCCCGCCGTGATCGTCGCGCTGCCGATGAACGTGCTCGCCCGGGTCGTGTTCGCGCCGGCGCTCGACCCGGCGAAGCTCGCCGCCTCGCAGGAGCGGCACGCGGGTGCGGGTGTGAAGCTCTATGCCCGAGTGCGCGGCGCGCTGCCGAGCGTCGCCGTCTTCGCGCCGGAGTCCGAGCCGCTCTCGATGCTGCTCACCGGCGAGGCGGGCAAGGACGGTGGTGTGCTGATCGCCTTCGGCACCAGCGCGACGCGGATCGACGCGCACAGCGTGCCGGCCGTGCAGGCGGTCGTGCAGAAGCTGCTGCCGGGACTCGAGGTCACGGAGACCATCGCCTACGACTGGCATCTCGACCCGTACTCGCTCGGGACCTGGTGCATCCTGCGGCCCGGGCAGATGACGAAGTACCTGGCCAAGCTGCGCGAGCCGGAGGGGGCGGTGCACTTCGCGGGCGGCGACATCGCACTCGGCTGGCGCGGCTTCATCGACGGCGCGATCGAGAGCGGCACCCGCGTCGCGCGCGAGGTCGTGGCGCGGCTCGCGGGTCGCGCGGCCGCGGTCGTCGCGCCGACCACGGCGAGTGCCTCGCCGCCGCCCGGCGTCGCGGGCCCGCCGGAGCCCGCGCTCCGGCAGTGCGCCGTCTGCCATCCGACCGACGCCTCGGGCGCGCACGGGGTCGGTCCGAACCTGCGCGGGGTCGTCGGCCGCGAGGTCGCCAGCGCTCCCGGCTACGCGTACTCGGACGCGCTGCGCGCCCATCAGGGTGCGTGGTCGCCGCAGGATCTCGATGCGTTCCTCGCGGCGCCCGCGACGCGGGTGCCTGGCACGAAGATGGCATTCGGCGGTGTGACCGACGCGGCCGAGCGCGCGCGGTTGATCGACCTCCTGTCGAAGCTCCGCTGACGCGCCCCGGCCGCCACCCGATCGACCTTCCGCTCGCCCCCCATCCGCCACGATGGTAGGCTCGGCCGCGATGACCCGCCTCTCGAAGACGACCGCGGCGCTCGTGCTTGCCGGGCTGGTCGCCGCCCTGGGCGCCGTGCCCGCGGATGCCGCCACCCGGCGCGCCCGCCAGGCGCGGGCCGCCTGGTTGTCGTTCGCCCACCCCGGGCTCGGCGAGTACTACAACGGCGACTGGGGCTTCTTCTTCGACAAGTGCCCGCAGCGGAAGTTCTGGCTCGGCTTCATTCCCCTGTACGGTTGGCCGGGCTACCTGCAGGTGCTCTCGATCATCGACGCGTATCACGGGCGAACCCGGGACAACCTGACGCCGATCGACTGAGCGCCTACGCCGTGAGCTTGCGGTACCGGATCCGGTGCGGCTGGTCGGCCTCGGCGCCGAGCCGCTTCTTCCGATCCGCCTCGTAGTCCTGGTAGTTGCCCTCGAACCAGACGACCCGGCTGTCGCCCTCGAAGGCGAGCATGTGGGTCGCGATGCGGTCGAGGAACCACCGGTCGTGGCTGATCACGACCGCGCAGCCGGCGAACGCGAGGAGCGCCTCCTCGAGCGCGCGCAGCGTGTCGACGTCGAGATCGTTGGTGGGCTCGTCGAGCAGGAGGAGGTTGCCGCCGCTCTTCAGCAGCGTGGCGAGGTGGAGCCGGTTGCGCTCGCCGCCGGAGAGGTCGCGCACCTTCTTCTGCTGATCGGACCCCTTGAAGTTGAACGAGGCCGCGTAGGCGCGCGAGTTCACCTCGCGTTTGCCGACCAGCACGACCTCGTTCCCGCCGTCGGAGATCTCCTCCCACAGCGTGCGATCGCCGACCAGTGCGTCGCGGGACTGGTCGACGTACGACATCACCACCGTGTCGCCGACGCGCAGCTCGCCCGCGTCCGGCTGCTCCTGGCCCGTGATCATGCGAAAGAGGGTGGTCTTGCCGGCACCGTTCGGGCCGATCACGCCGACGATGCCGCCGCGCGGGAGCGTGAAGTCGACGCCGTCCATGAGCAGGCGGTCGCCGTACGCCTTGCGCAGACCCTTCGCCTCGATCACGAGGTCGCCGAGGCGGGGACCGGGCGGGATCGTGATCTGCGCCGGACCCTCGCGGCGCTCGGCGGCCTGGTCCTCGCGCAGCAGATCCTCGTAGTGCGTGACGCGGGCCTTGCTCTTCGCCTGTCGCGCACGCGGTGCCAGGCGGACCCACTCGAGCTCGCGTTCGAGGGTGCGCCGCCGCGACGACGCTTCCTTCTCCTCCTGGGCGAGCCGCTTCGCTTTCTGGTCGAGCCACGAGGAGTAGTTGCCCTCCCACGGGATACCGTAGCCGCGGTCCAGCTCGAGGATCCAGCCGGCGACGTTGTCGAGGAAGTAGCGGTCGTGCGTGACGGCGACGACGGTGCCCGTGTACTCCTGCAGATGCCGCTCGAGCCAGGCGACCGATTCGGCATCGAGGTGGTTGGTGGGCTCGTCGAGCAGCAGCAGGTCGGGCTGCTGGAGCAGCACGCGGCAGAGGGCGACGCGCCGTCGCTCCCCGCCCGACAGCGTCGCGACGCCGGTGTCGGGCGGCGGCAGTCGCAGCGCGTCCATGGCGATCTCGAGGTGGCGGTCGAGTTCCCACGCGTTGGCGGCGTCGATCTGGTCCTGGATGCGGGCCTGCTCGTCGAGGAGCTTCTGCATCTCGTCGTCCGACATCGACGCGCCGAGCTTCCCGGCGACCTCGTCGAAGCGCGTGAGGAGCGCGCGCGTCCCGGCGACGGCCTCCTCGACCTGTTCGAGCACGGTCTTTCCGGGATCGAGCGCGGGCTCTTGCGACAGGAAGCCGACGCTGTAGCCCTCGCCGAGCACGGCCTCGCCGGCGACGTCGTGGTCGAGGCCGGCCATGATCCGGAGGAGCGTGCTCTTGCCGGCGCCGTTGTGGCCGAGCACCCCGATCTTCGCGCCGTGGTAGAACGACAGCGAGATGCCCTTGAGGATCTCCTTGCCCTGCGCGGTGACCTTCCGGAGATCGCGCATCGTGTAGATGAACTGCGGCATGGGTGCGCTGGCCTACCGGATGGCCGGGAGCGCTGCAACCCGATGCTGTCGGGGATGCCGAGAACACGGACTGCTGCCCGCCGTCTGCCACTTCGCGTTGACGGGATCGCCGCGGGGGCGGTAGACGCGGCGGATGCGTTTCGCGATGGCCCGCGTGGCGGCGGCGTTGCTCGTGCTGGCCGGCCTCCCGGGTGCGGCATCGGCGGGACCCCGGGTCGTCAACGGCCTCTTCACGTCGCAGTACCCGAGCAGCGGCGCGTTGTTGATCGGCTCGAACCCGGAGTCGGCCATCCTCACGTGCAGCGGCACCCTGATCGGCTGTCAGACGTTCCTCACCGCCGCGCACTGCGTGTGCGACGGCACCGGCGGTGACTGCCAGCCCGGGGGCCTGCTCGCCCCGGACCCGGCGGCCTTCCACGTCTTCCTCCAGCATGCGGGCATCGTCGCGGTCTCGAGCATCGCCGTGCGATCGGACTTCGACTTCCCGGTCGGCGACCTGGCGGTCGTGCACCTCGCGGCGCCCGTGACCGGGATCGCGCCGGCACCGGCCAACCACACCGCGTCGCCGCCGGCGGGCATGGACGGCACGATCGTCGGCTTCGGTCGCAGCGGCGGCGGCAACTTCGACTACGGCCTCAAGCGCGTCGGGCACGTGACGATGGCCCCCTGCACCGACGACGTCTCGAACACGACGTCGACGTGCTGGAGCTTCCTCGATCCGCTCGGCGCCCCCGGCGCCGACGCGAACACGTGCAACGGCGATTCGGGCGGCCCCCTCTTCGTCGACTTCGGCTGTGGCGGCACCGTCGCCGGCGTCACGTCGGGAGGGTCGAGCGACACCTGCCTGCCCACCGACCACAGCTACGACGCCAACGTGTTCACCTACGGGGCCTGGGTCGCGACCGAGGGTGGAGCCGACGTCACCGCGACCACGTGTGGTGCCATGCCGCAGGCGGGGCAGGTCGGGGCGCCGATCGCTGCGTTCGTCGGCGTGCTCGACTCCTTCACGACCGAGGGGACGCACGCGGTCACCGTGCCCGCCGGCACGACGTCACTGCGCGTCGCGATGAATGCGATCGACGACGGTGGCGCCGACTTCGACCTGTACGTCCGCTTCGGTGCGCCGCCGACGACCACCACGTACGATTGCCGGCGCAACGGCAGCGGGCAGTTCGCCGCCTGTGAATTCGCCTCGCCCGCGGCGGGGACCTGGTACGTGCTCGTGCGGCGGTTCGCCGGGACGGGGCCGTACCAGGCGACCGCGACCACGTTCGCACTCGGCAGCCCCGCACCTGGGACCGACGGCCATGCGTGCGACGACCGCAACACCTGCACCGGCTCGGACACCTGCGGCGGCGGGAACTGCACCGGTGTGCCGCTCGCCGACGGGACGCCGTGCGACGACGGCAGCGCCTGCACCCATCCCGATGCCTGCGCCGCGGGCGTGTGCACGGGAACCGCTGCCTCGCTGGCGGGCTGTCACCTCCCCTCGGTCGGCGGCCGGGCGTCGCTGCTCGTGCGCGACGATCCCACCGACGCCCGCGATCAGCTCGTCTGGAAGTGGGCGAAGGGGGCGGCGACGACGGCCGAGTTCGGCGATCCGGTGGCCGCGACCGCCTACGAGCTGTGCGTGTACGACGCGCACGCCGACATCCCGGCGCTGGTGCTCGATGCGCGCATTCCCGCGGGCGCGAGTTGGTCGTCCTTCTCGCGCGGCTTCAAGTACCGCGACCGTACGCTCGCCAGCGCGGGCGTGGGGACCGTGCTCCTGAAGGACGGAGCAGCCGCCTCGGCGGCGATCACGCTGGCGGCGAAGGGCGCCAACCTGGGTGCGCCGGCGCTCCCGTTCGCGCAGGACTCGCATGTCGTCGTGCAGCTCACCAACGGCACGACGTGCTGGGAGGCGCGCTATGGCACCAGCCGCGTGAACGACGCCGCCCAGTTCAAAGCGAAAGCAGACTGAGACCCCGGGCGTGTCGAGGATGCCGCGCCGGCTCCGCCGGCCGCGGCACCCCGGTCGCGCGTAGCACTGCCGCCGCACCCTCGCGTCCCCTCCGTGCCGAGACGCGGCGAAGGCGCGTTTCGGCGCGGGACACTTCTAGCCGTACGTCCGCTCGAGATACGCGACGATGTCCGCCGACTCGAACATCCCGGTTCCCGTGTTCGGGTCGAGGAGATACGGCACCTGCATCGTGCCGGTGCGCCGCACGAACGCGTCGCGATGGCGACTGCCCTTGGCGACGTTGTGCAGCACGTACGGCAGCTCGAGCTCGCAGAGCGTCTCGCGCGCGAGCCGGCAGTAAGGCGAGGCCTCGAAGCTCCACAGCTCGAGCGGCTGCTCCGGGACCTTCGCGGGCCGGTGGTACGTGCCCGCCCCGAGGCGAACGGCGGACGCGAGCGCCGAGGAGAGGAGCGTCACGGGCCCGAGGGCCAGGGCGAGCGGCACGTTGCCGTCGCCGTAGGTCGTGAAGAGGTAGCGCACGATGTCGTCCGATTCGTACATCGCCGTGCCCGTGTTCGGGTCGACGAGCCACGGGAACTGCAGCTTGCCGCCGCGGGTGCGGACGGTTTCGCGAAAGCGCTGGCCGCCCTTCGGGCAGGGGTAGATCGTCGCCTCGAGGTCGAGGATCGACAGCGCCTCGCGCACCTTCCGGCAGAACGGGCACGATTCGTACTCGTAGAGATCGAGCCGGCGGGCGGGCTCGCGCCCCGCAACGGTGACGGTGAGGCCGGTGCCGACGCGGACGATGCTGGCGGCGAACGAGGTGGTCACGGCGAGCGCGCGGTTCATGCCCGGCCGATAGCGTCGTGGCGGCCCGCGGTCAACGTGGTGCAAGGGGGACTTGCGCCGGCTGCGGATTTCCACGATGGGGAGCGGCATGTGGACGGTGGTGTGGCGGGCGGCGATGGTGGCGGCGGTGGCGCTCGGGGTCGGCGGTCCGGCCGGCGCGGCCGAGCCGAGCGGGGGACCGCTCTACGTGCGGAGCTGTGCCCCGTGTCACGGTCCGGAGGGCCGCGGCGACGGGCCGGATGCGTCGCTCTACGTTCCGGCGCCGCGCAACCTCCGCGAGGGATTCCTCGAGCGCTACTCGACCGACGATCTGGTCGCGCGCATCCGTGACGGGCGGCTGCTCGCGCTGATCCTCGACCCGAAGGCGCTCGATGCGCGCGCGAAGGAGGTCGAGGTGCTGGTCGCGTACCTCGACACGCTTCCCGACGTCGAATGGCGCACGGTCGAGCGCGGGCAGGAAATCTACGTCGACCGATGCGAGATCTGTCACGGGCCGTTCGGGCGCGCGCCGGCGAGCCTGCCGCCGGGCGTCGGGCGGCCGCCGCGCGACCTCTCCGATCCCGAGTTCCAGCGCCGGACGAGCGACGCGGAGATGGCGATCGTCGTGCGCCACGGGCGCAAGGGTATGCCCGCGATCCCGGCGATGCGGGGCGAGGCCGACGTGCGTGCGCTCGGCCGGTTCGTCCGCCTGCTCTCGCCCGGCCACGAGACCTACACGCGCTACTGCTCCGCCTGCCACGGCGACGACGGGCGTGGACCGGGCGACTTCGCGGAGTCGCCCAAGCGTCCCACGGTGGTCTTCGACCGCGCCTACCTCCGCGCGGCCGATCCCGAGGTGCTGCGGACGAAGGTCTGGCACATGGTCGCGGACGCCAAGCCGGCGATGCCCCACCTCCGTCACGACGTGAGCGAGCGCGACGCGCGGGCCATCGTCGCGTACCTCAAGCGCCTGCGCTGAGCGGTTGACCCCGGCGGCCCGATCGGGGACATACTCGGACCGAGGAGGGTCGCACGTGAATCGCGAGGACTGCGTGCTGTTCAGCGGGGCCGCCAACGGCACCGAGGCCGAGTTCGGGGCCTTGGCCGAGCGCTACGGCATCGACGAGGTGAACTACACCTTCGAGGGCCACAACGACGCCCGCACTCGCGGCCTGCGCGTGCTCACCCGCGCCGAGCTCAAGCACGGGGACGTGAACCTCGGCTACGTGAGCAAGCTCATGCACCGCCGCTATCCGGAGACGCCCCTCTTCCGCAAGGTCCTGCAGTGCATCTGGCATCAGGTGAACAGCGGGCAGGAGATCTTCGTCGTCGGCAAGATCAACCCCGACGAGACCGTGACCGGCGGCACCGGCATCGCCGCCGAGTTCGCCAAGCTGTTCAACAAGCCGGTGCACGTCTTCGATCAGGAGCGCGACGGCTGGTGCGCATGGAACGGCGACAAGTGGGTGGCCGAGCCCGAGCCCGCCATCACGAGCCCGTTCTTCACCGGCACCGGGACGCGCTTTCTGTGCGACAACGGCCGCGCGGCGATCGCGGGGCTCTTCCACCGCACGTTCGACTGATCGTGTGCACGATCCTGCTGCGTCTCGACCCCACGTCGGCGACGCCGATCGTGTTGGCCGCCAACCGCGACGAGTTCCGCGACCGTGCGGCCGACGACCCGTTCGCGCTGGCGCCCGGGTGCTTCGCGGGGCGGGATCGGCGCGCCGGCGGCACGTGGCTGGCGGTCGGGCGCACGCGCCTCGCGGCGCTCACGAACATTCGCGATGCGCCCCGGCGCCCCGACGCGCGCAGCCGCGGCGTGCTGCCGCTGGCGGCGCTCGACGGGACGCTGCCGGCGCGCTTCGACGCGTGGAACGCCTTCAACCTGCTGGTGATCGATCGCGACGGGGCGCGCGTCACGACGCACCTGGCGGCCGGTGACACGCTCGGGCCGGTGTCGCTCGGACCGGGTACGCACGTGATCGTCAACGAGCCGTTCGGCGCCGCGACCTGCACGCGCGCCGCGCACGCGGGGCGCCTGCTCGGGGACGCGACGCCGGACTTCGCCCATCTCGAGAACCACGGCCCGCCGCTCGAGGTCGGGCTCTGTCATCATGGGGAGGTGTACGGGACGGTGTCGTCCACGGTGGTCGCGCTCGATCGCGTCTACCGGGTCGTGGCCTACCGGCCCCGCGCGGGGCTGCCGTGCCGGACGGCCACGCAGGACCTCACTGCGGCGGCGCGTGCGGCGACGGGCGGACCCTGATCACCACAGCGGCTCGCCCTCGCCGCGGGCGAGCGCGGTGAATGCCTGTGCGAGGCGACGCGTCGTCGGACCGGGTGTCCCGTCGCCCACGCGGCGGCCGTCGACCTCGGCGACGGGCATCAGCTCGGCGCCCGTGCCGGTGACGAAGCACTCGTCGGCCGTGTGCACGTCGAAGCGCGTGAGGCGCGCTTCGCGCGCGACGAGCCCCGCCTCGCCGGCGAGCGCGATCACCACGCCGCGCGTGATGCCGGCCAGCGCCCCGTCTTCCGCCGACGGTGTGAGGAGCGCCCCGCCGCGGACCACGAAGATGTTGTCCGCCGTGCACTCCGCGACGTAGCCCTGCTCGTTCAGCAGGATGGCCTCGTGCGCGCCGGCCTGGTGGGCCTCGATCTTGGCGAGGATGTTCTTCAGGTAGTTGAGCGACTTGATGCGGGAGTCGACGGTGCCGGGCGGCGCCTGCCGCGTGGCCGCGGTCACGACCTTCACGCCGCTCGCGTAGATCTCGCGCGGATAGACGTGCACGTCACCGACGATGATGATGACGCTCGGCCGCGCGCAGGTGCGCGGGTCGATTCCGAGTTCGCCGACGCCGCGGGTGACGAGCAGCCGGATGTACGCGTCGTCGCGCCGGTTGGCACGCACCGTCTCGCGCACCGCGTCCGCCATGGCCGCGCGCGAGAGTGGGATCTCGAGCGCGATCGCCCGTGCCGACGCCCACAGGCGGTCGAGGTGGGCGTCGAGCCGGAAGATGCGCCGGTTGTACACCCGGATGCCCTCGAACACGCCGTCGCCATAGAGGAGCCCGTGATCGAAGACCGAGACCCTCGCGTCCTCGCGCGAGACGAGCGCGCCGTCGAGGTAGATCTGCATGGCGCGCGAGACTAGGCGGGTGGGGCGAGTCGGGTCAACCGGCGAAGGTGGGGCGGGCCACGCGGTGCGCTTCCTCGACGCGCCGGCGCTGCGCGGCCAGGAGGTCGCTGCGCGTGATGATTCCCACCACGTGGCGCGGGGCGTGTCGTTCCACGACCGGTAGACGGCCGACGCCCGCGACGACCATCGCATCGGCTGCCTGCCGCAGCGACTCATTGGCGTAGGCGACGACCGGCGTGCGGTGCACTAGGGCGCGGATTGGGTCGTCGGGCCGGTGTGCGGCGTCGAGCAGTTCGCGACGCGTGACCACGCCGAGCAGCAGCCCGCGGGCGTCGACGACCGGGAACCCCTGGTGGCTGCCCGCGGCAGCGGTGAGGCGGTCGCGGACGGCTCCGATCCGTTCCTCGGCTGCGAGCGTGACGGCCGGGCGCGTGGCGACGTCGCGTACCCGCAAGCGCTCCCATGGGTCGACCCCGAGTTCGGATGGAACCCGGGCGCCGCGCCGGGTGAGCTTGGCCGTCATGATGGAGTCGCGGGCGAGCAGACAGGAGACCAGGTGCGCCGCAGCCGTGCCCGCCAGCACGGGGAGCAGGGCCTCCACGCGACCGGTCGTCTCGAGGACAAAGATGATCGTGGTGAGGAGCGCGCGGGACGCCCCGGCGAACAGCGCGGCCATGCCGACGAGCGCGGCCGTGTGCGGGTCGATGCCGACGCCGGGCAGGAGGTCAGCGGCCGCCCGCGCGAGCAGGGCACCGGCGCCGGCGCCGATCGTGAGCAGCGGCGCGAGCGTGCCGCCCGAGGTGCCGCTGCCGAGGGCCAGCATCCACGACAGCGTCTTGGCAAGCACCAGGGTTGCGGCCGCCTGTCCGACGATTTCGCCGGCGGCCAGGCGCTCGATGTTGTCGTAGCCGACCCCGAGCGTGTGCGGCGCCACGAGCCCGATCGCTCCGACCGCGAGCCCGCCGAGGGCGGGCCAACACATCCACGGGAGCGGCAGGCGAGCAAAGGTGTCCTCGACCGCGTATACGGCACGGGTGATCCCGACCGCGGCCACGCCGAGCAGCGCGCCGACTGCCGCGTGGACCGCGAGCGCGCCCGGGCTGGTCGGGATGAGCGCGGGGACCGCGAAGACCGGGCTCTCGCCTCCGAGGGCCGTACGCAGGGCGGCGGCTGCGGCCGCGGCCAGGGCGACCGGTACCACCGAGCGCGGGCGGAGCTCGAAGAGCAGGAGCTCGATCGCGAGGATGACCGCTGCGACGGGGCTGCCGAAGGTGGCGGCCATGCCGGCGGCGGCGCCGGCGGCGAGCAACGTCTTGCGCTCGTCGGCGGTCGTCGGCAGGAGCTGGCCGACGAGCGAGCCGAGCGCGCCGCCCGTGGCGATGATCGGCCCCTCGGCGCCGAAGGGTCCGCCGGTGCCGATCGCGATCGCCGCCGAGAGGGGCTTGAGCACGGTCATGCGCGGCGCGATGCGGCTCTCGTTGAAAAGCACCTGCTCCATCGCCTCGGGAATGCCGTGCCCGCGGATCGCCGGGCTCCCGAAGCGGGCGAGGAGGCCGACCACGATGCCACCCGCCGCCGGGACCAAGACGACAGCGACCCCCAAGTGGTGCCCCGACGGGCCCACGGACAGCGTGCTCCAGCGCGCGTAGAAGGCGAGGTTCGTCACGAGGGCGATGAGGCGCGTGAGCGCCTGGGCCGCGAGCGCGGCGGCGAGGCCGGTGGCGATGGCCGCCCCGGTGAGCGCGAGCACCCGCCCGTCGGCTGGTCGGCGCCGGGCGCGCATCCGTGCCAGCGTGGGCTCGAGGGGCAACGGAAGCGGGCGTGCGTGACCGCCGGCCGGCTCACGCACGCCGGCGCCCCCGCCTTGCGGGTGCCGGCCGCGCCATGGCCCGCTCGGCCTCGTCCTCGAAGAACATATCGGGCTGCCCGGGAGCGGTCTCCATGCGCGCCGCCACGCTCGCGAGGCCGACCGCGAGCGATCGCCGCAGGGCGGGGCGGAGCTGGTGGATGGCGCGCACCATCCGCTGCTGTGCGGCCTCGGGAGCGCGGGCGAGCCGAGCGCGCCCGGAGGGTGTGATTGCCAGCGTGAAGCGCCGCGCGTCGTCGCGCGCGGGGCGCGCCACGACCAGTCGGCGGGCGACGAGGCGTTGCACCACCACCGACACCGAGCTCTGGTGCGTGTGGGTCCGTGCGGCGAGAGCGGTCAGGGACTCGGCGGGCCGCTCCGCGAGCTGCTGCAGGACGTAGAGCTGGGCGCCGCTCAGGCCGAGGTCGCGCTCCGCGGCGCGCGAGCCCACCCGGAGTGTGCGCACGACGCGCCGGAGCGCGTCCATGATCGTCACCGTGTCCGCCTGCGCGATAAAATCCATGGGAGCCCATATGATATGCGGGACGTGCACCGCGGTCCAGCGGCCCCGGCGGGGGCAGGGGGGCAGGTCGAGTCAGTGGCACACGTGGGGAGCGGCGCCCGATCGTGACCTGGTCCACTCCCCCCGGCCGGGCCTATCGAGCCCGCAGCGGGGCGATCGCCGCGCGCAGGCGGGCGACCAACGCGTCGAGCGTCGCCCCGCACGCGGCGCTGGTCTTCCCGCCGTGGACCGCCTGGGTGGCGCGTGGCAGGATCGTCGCGAGCACGCGGTCGGCTCGCCGCGCGAGGCGACGCTGCCTGCGGGGATCGGCCGCTGCGCGGTCGAGGAGCGCGCGGGCGCTGGTGAGGCGCGTGCGGATCGCGCGCTCGACGCCGACGCCGAGCGGCTCCGTGCCGCAGAGGGAGCCGGCGAGCGCCTCGTCGATCTCGCAGCTCGCCCGCCGGGTGCCGGCCGCCGCGGCGCACGGGTCGGGGACGGACGTCGACGTCGTCGCGGTGGTCGACGTGGTCGAGGTCGGTGGGGTGCTGGTGGAGCTGGTGGTGCTCGACGTCGCGGTCGTGCTGGTGGTGGTGTTGCCGCAGACCTCGGGCGCCAGCGGCGCGATCCGGGCGATCCGACTGCCGTAGTGTGAGGCGAGGTAGAGCGCGCCGTCGGTCCCGGTGTGGATCGCGACCAGGCCGCCGGTGATCGCGGCGAACGCGGTGGCACCGCCGGTGACGCCGTCGCGCGCGCCGTTCGGCGTGAGCGTCCAGACCGAGCCCGCGAAGTCGCCGAAGTAATAGCGGCCACGGAACGCGGCCGGCCACGCGCAGCTGTCGACGATCTGACCGCCCGTGACCGCGATCCCCGTCGGGTGCGCGTATTCGAACACCGGGTCGACGCAGTCCTGGTCCATGACCGGCACGCCGCCGCCGGTGCCGACGCGCACGTCGCGGCACTTGCTCATCGGCCAGCCGTGCATGCCCTCGCGCCACGGCCAGCCGTGGTGGCGGCCCGGCTGCACGATGGTGATCTCCTCGTAGGAGATCTCGCCGACGTCGCCGACCCACACCCGGCCCGTCTGCGGATCGACCCAGAGCCGGAACGGATTGCGGAACCCCCACGCGAACACGTCGGTGCGCGGCGCGCCGACGCCGGTGCCGGCGATGGTGTCACCGCACGCGGCTCCGCAGGCGGTGACGTTGCCGGCGCCCACCAGCGGGTTCGCGGGGGGAATGCTCCCGTCGCGCGCGATCCGGAGGATCTTGCCGTTGCCGGCGCCATTGTTCTGCGGATGTCCGGAGAGGCACGTCGGGTAGAAGTTCGTCGGGGTGTAGATCGGCTCGGGGGCCTGGCCCGAGTTGCAGCCCGTGTCGCCCACGCCGACGTAGAGAAAGCCGTCGGGACCGACGTCGAGCGCGCCGCCGTCGTGGTTCTCGGGGCCACGGAGGTCGTGGAGCAGGACGGTCTCGGGGCCGAGCGTGTTGCCGCCGAGCGTGCGGGCGACCACGCGATGGCGGTCGTTGTCGGTGCCGGCGGCGGCCGAGTAGTAGAAGAACAGGCGGCCGGTGGTGGTGAAGTCGGGGTCGACGGCCACGCCGAGGAGGCCTTTCTCGCTCTCGGTGTCGACGGCGAACGTTCCGGCGCTCACGAGTGCGCCGCCCGCGGCCGGCCGCAGGAGCACGTTGCCGTCCTTGGTGACGATCACCATTCGCCCGTCCGGGAGGAAGCGGAAGTCGGTGACGAGGTTCACCCCGGTGACGAAGCCCTCGTCGATCACGAACGTGCTCGCGGGGCTCGGCGAGCCGGTCGCGACCAGCGAGTCCGCCCGCGCCGTGGAGAGGCGGAGCGCACAGAGGATCGCCAGCGCGAGGAGACGTCGGACCGTCATGCAGGTACCCGATCGGAGCAACCGTCGTGCCGGTCGCCGAACTCGCCGGGCCGGCGACTTCCCGCCACCCAGCGCGACCGGAGCGTGCTGCCCGTACCGCGGCTGCACACCATCGGCCAGGTCCACCCGTGCACGGCTGCCCTGCTGTGCGCTCGCGCACGGCCCGACGGCCCTCAGTGCATCGCGGCGCGGAAAGCCGCGTAGTCGGCGAGCGCGCGCAAGGCCGCCACCGCGCGATGCGCGCTCGGGTAGCAGAGCCGTCCGCCATCGCGCACTCCCCCCGACGCGGCGTTCCCGTACGCGCGATCGGTGTACGCCAGCTCGGTCGCGACCAGTACGGGCTTCTGGTGGCGCTCCGACGCTTCGCGGGCCGCATCGACGTAGCGCCGGTCCTGACGCTCGTGGAACTCGACGATGCGGTCGAGGCCGTGGCCGGGAAAATACGGGCCGCCGCGAAAGACGTTCGCCTGGTTCGCCTGGATGCCGCAGCCGAGCAGCAGCAGGGCGTCGACGTCGGCGTGCGCGCAGCAGAGCTCGAGTGCCTCGGGGATCGTGTCGCGCGTCTCGCCGCCGGCGAGGTCGATCGGGTTGTTGCGGCTCCAGCGCGGCGGCAGCATCGCGTCGAGCTTCGCGCGCAGGTCGTCGGGGAGGCGGACGAGCTCGAGGCCCGCGCCGACGCAGGCGTCGGCGGCGAGCACGCCCCAGCCGCCGGCGGTGGTGAGCACGAGCGTGCGCCGCCCGCGCGGCAGCGGCTGCGTCGCGAACGTCGCCGCCCAATCGAAGGCGTGCTCGATGGTCGGCGCGCGGAGCACGCCGAGCTGGCGGCAGATGCCGTCGAACACGCGGTCGTCGGTGGCGAGCGAGCCGGTGTGGCTGGCGGCAGCGCGCTGCCCTTCGGTCGCGACGCCGCCCTTCAGGAGGACGAGCGGCTTGCGGGCGGTGAGCCGGCGGACCGCCGCGAGGAAGCGGTCGCCGTCGCGCACGCCCTCGAGGTAGGCGAAGGCGACCGTCGTGTCGGGATCGGCGGCGAAGTAGGCAAGGTAGTCGGCGAGCGTCGTCTGCGCCGAGTTGCCGCACGAGATCGCCTTGGTGATGCCGATGCCGGTGAGCACCGCGTAGTTGAGGAAGGCGGAGGCGAGGTTGCCGCTCTGGCTGGCGACGGCGATGCGGCCCGGTGGCGGGTAGGGCGCCACGATCGGCGCGCAGAGCGACGGGCCGGTCGCCACGAGTCCCTGGCCGTTCGGTCCCGCGACCGCCATGCCGAGCGCGTCTGCCGTGGCGACCAGCTCGCGCTCGAGGGCGGCACCCTCGGCGCCCGATTCGCCGTAACCTCCGCTCGCTACGAACGCGGCGCGCACGCCGCGCGCAGCGCAGGCGCGCAGCAGCTCCGCGTTGCCCCGATTGGGCGTGCAGACGATCACGAGGTCGGCGTGCCCGGCGGGCACGTCGGCGACGTCGCGCAGCGTCGGGCGGCCGAGCACCTCGGCGCCGTCGCGGTTCACGCCGAACACCTCGCCGCGGTAGCCGAAGCGCAGGATGTTGTGGAAGGCCACGAAGCCGAACTTGCCCGGATGGCTCGACACGCCCGCGACGACGACCCCGCGCGGCTCGAACAACGGGCGGAAGCGCTCGCGCAGCGCGGTGTCGTCGGGGAGCGGGCGCACGCCTGCCGCCGGCGCGGGGTCGCCGAGCACGACCAGCGCGTCGACGGCGACCGGCGCGGCGCCGCGGACGATGAGCGGGTTCACGTCGACGCTCTCGACGTCGGGCCGCTCGACTGCGAGCCGGCCGAGTCCGACCAGCACGGCCGCGAGCGCGTCGACGTCGACCGCCGGCTCGCCGCGAAACGGGCGCGTGAGGAGGTGGCGCGTCTGCAGCCCGTCGATCATGCGCCGCGCCTCGGTCGTGGTGAGCGGGGCGGCCGCGAAGACGACGTCGCCCACCGCCTCGGTGAGGATGCCGCCCAGCCCGAGCACGACGCAGGGGCCGAAGTGCGGGTCGCGCACGAGCCCGGCGATCAGCTCGCGCCGGCCGCGCACCATCTCCGCCACCAGCACCTGGACCGCGCCGTCTTCCGGGCGCCGGCGCGCGAGGAGGTCGGTGGCGGCGGCGCGGACCGCGGCGGCGTCGGCGAGGCCGAGCCGGACGAGGTCGCGCTCGGTCTTGTGCGCGATCGCGTCGCCACAGAGCTTTGCCGCCACCGGGAAGCCGATCGTCTCGGCCGCGCGCACGGCGGCGTCCGCGTCTGCGGCGAGCGCCTCGCGCGCGAGGGGAATCCCGTAGCGCGCGAGCAGTGTCTTCGAGGCGTGCTCGGACAGGGTCCTGCGCGTCGCTCCCATCGGGCGTGCACCCTGGCACGACGCACGAGCCAGGCCAACTCGTCGCGGCGTGCGGTCGCGCGTTGACACGGCGCTCGGGCCGCGGCGAAGTGTGGCAGTGCGCTTTGTCTTCCTCGATCGCGACGGCACGCTCGTCCACGACCCGGGCTACGTGCACCGGCTCGACGACTATGCGCTGCTGCCGGGCGCGGTGGAGGCGCTCGTCCTGTTGCGCGACGCGGGGTTCCGGCTCGCGGTCGTGACCAATCAGAGCGGCATCGGCAAGGGCCTCTACTCGATCGAGGAGTTCTGGCGCTTCCAGGACCACCTGATCGCCGACTTGGCGGGTGCGGGGGTGCGCATCGAGGCGACGTACGTCTGTCCCCATCTCCCGTCGGCGGGCTGTGCCTGCCGCAAGCCGTCGCCGGCGGCGCTCCGGCAGGCCCGCGACACGCTCGGCGCCGACCTCGCGCGCTCCTGGGTGGTGGGCGACCACGCGAGCGACGTCGAGCTCGGTGTGCGGGCGGGCGCGCGCAGCGTGCTCGTGCTCACGGGGCACGGCGTCGAAGAGCGCGCGAAGCTCCCGGCGGGCGCGGCGCATCCAGTGGTCGCGGACGTGCTCGCCGCTGCCCGCTACATCGTCGGCCAGGGCGGCTGACGCGCGCCGCGCGGGTGAGCGCGGGCGTGTCACGTGCGCGCAGGACCCCCGAGTGGGGCGCACCGCTGGCCTCTCGGGGCCGGTCGGCGGCGATGGCAGGCGCACCAGACGTGCAAGCAGTCCGGCTAGCTATTGAATGACGTGACCTCGTGGGGATGGCCGCGCTGCTGCTGGCGCTGCGTGGCACCGCCCACGGCGGCGGCGCCGCGATCGAAGCCAGGTGGATCGCCGTCGCCAGCGCGAGGGCTCCGCGCAACACGGAGTCGCACGTTTCCACGGCGTCGCCAAACGGGTCAATTACAGCCGCGCCGCCGGCCCGGCTGCGCCGCGCGGTTGCCTGGCCCGGGGGCGCGGGTTACACGGGACAGTCCACTGCGCACCGTCCGACGAGTCGAAGGAGAACCCATGCAATCGTACCCGATGCTGATCGACGGCCAGGCCGTGAACACCAGCGAGCAGGACCCGGTGATCAACCCGGCCTTCGGTGAGCCGTTTGCGACCTGTCCGCGTGCCACCACGGCGCACGTCGAGCAGGCCGTGGAGGCGGCGGCGCGTGCGTATCGCACGTGGCGGAAGGACGAGGCGGTGCGCCGCCAGAAGCTCACCGAGTGCGCGGCAGCGTTGCAGGGCCATGCCCAGGAGATCGCGCTGCTGCTCTCGCAGGAGCAGGGCAAGCCGGTGAGCGCCGCGACCATGGAGGTCTTCGGCGCGGCGATGTGGTTCAGCTACTTCGCCGGATTCCAGGTCGCGCCCGAGGTCCTCAGCGACGACGCCGACAAGCGCATCATGGTCGTGAAGAAGCCGCTCGGCGTGGTTGCGGCGATCACGCCGTGGAACTTCCCGGTGATCCTCCTGTCGTGGAAGTTCGCGCCGGCGCTGCTCGCGGGCAATACGGTCGTGGCCAAGCCGTCGCCGTTCACGCCGCTCTCCTCGCTGCTGGTGTGCCAGATCCTGAAGGACGTGCTCCCCGCCGGCGTCATCAACGTGGTGACCGGCGCGGGCGAGCTCGGCGCGACGCTCGCCACGCACCCGGCGGTGCGGAAGATCTCCTTCACCGGCAGCGTGGCCACGGGGAAGAAGGTCCTCGGCTACGCGGTCGAGGACCTCAAGCGCGTGACGCTCGAGCTCGGTGGCAACGACCCCGCCATCGTCCTCGACGACGTCGACCCGGCGAAGGTGATCGACGGGCTCTTCTGGGGCGCTTTCCAGAACTCGGGCCAGGTCTGCAGCGCCATCAAGCGGCTCTACGTCCACGAGAAGGTCTACGAGCCGATCGTCGCCGGCATCATCGCCAAGGCCAAGGCGGTGAAAGTCGGCAACGGCCTCGAGGCCGGGACCGAGCTCGGCCCGATCAACAACAAGATGCAGTTCGAGAAGGTGCTCGGCATGGTCGATGCCGCGCGCAAGAGCGGGGCGACGATCGAGACCGGCGGCACGCCGTCGGGCGCGGCGGGCTACTTCCTGCCGCCCACCATCATCACGGGCGCGAAGGCCGGCATGCAGATCGTCGACGAGGAACAGTTCGGCACCGCGCTTCCGATCATCAAGTACGCGAGGCTCGAGGACGCGATCGAGCAGGCGAATCGCACGCACTACGGCCTTGGCGGCTCGGTGTGGACGAGTGACGTCGCGCGTGGCACGGCGCTGGTTCAGGAGCTCGAGTCGGGCACCGGCTGGGTGAACCATCACCTCGACATCACGCCGTACGCGCCGTTCGGTGGCTGCAAGTGGAGCGGCCTCGGCCACGAGAACGGCAAGTGGGGCTACGACGAGTTCACCGAGCTGCAGGTGGTGAACGTCAAGAAGCAGTGACGCCGGCCCCGTCGGTCACTGCCCGGTTCGGCTGAGTATGCGTGAGTGGTACGGCCTGCTCGGCCCGGCGCCGCGCGCGACCGAGCACCCGACGGTCTCGGAGATCCGCGGCGGTCTCCTCGTCGGCAGCTACCCGCTGCCCGCCGACGTGCCGTGGCTGCGCGACGTACACCGGGTGACGGCCGTCGTGAACCTGCAGGACGATGCCGACCTCGCCGCCAAGGGGCTGCGCCTGACCGGCCTCGAGCACGCGTACCGCACGCACGGCGTGGCGTTCCATCGCGTCGCGGTGACGGATGGCGACGTCGCCGGGCTCGCCGCGCGGCTCGGCGAGATCGTGGCAGTGCTCGCGCGCCTGCTCGACGCCGGCGATCGCGTCTTCCTGCACTGCAATGCGGGCTTCAACCGCGCGCCCACCGCGGCGATCGCGTACCTGCACGCGCACGGTGGGATGTCGCTGCCGGAGGCGATCGCGTTCGTGAAGGCGCGCCGGAGCTGCGTGCCCTACGCGGAGGCCCTCGAGGCGGCGGCGCGCACCGGCCTCACGGCGCGGTGACCGCCCGGGAGCCCCGGCTCCCGTAGCCGAACGGGCCACCGGAAGAATGGGGCGTGACGACCAGCGCGAATCCCCAGGGCCGCGGCCCGAGCTCGACCTGCGCGGCCGGATCGTCGATCGTCGGCTCGTCGTTCGAGACCTGCCCGCCCTCGTAGACGCAGCGGTGTCCCGCGGCAGCAGCGGGGCTTGTGGCGTTGCCCGGGCACTCCGACGGCGGCGGTCGATGGCCCCACGATCGACGAGACGCCGACCCCGACCAACATCGCTCGCATGCCCACACCTCCCCCGAGACGAGCGGCGACGCGATCGTGCACGGCCAGGGGGCCGTACGAGCGGGACGGATCACCCTCCCGCGAGCGCGGCGTCGAGGCCGTCGGCGTCCGCCGGCTCCTCGGGCGGGTGGTCGTCGTCGCGCGACGCGAGGTAGCCGTGCGGCAGATGGACGATCCGCTGGCGCTGGCCGTCCTTCGCTGGGCTCGAGCGCAGCGCGACGAGCGGGTAGGGTTCCTCGGGGTCGAGACGGGCGACGAGCGCAAGCAGGTCGTCCATCGTGTGCACCTGCTGCAACGCGCCGCGGACGGCGGCCGAGCCGCGAAATCCCCCCAGGTACCAGCTGCCCCACTTGCGCATCTGGATCATGCCGCGCTCCGGGCCGAAGAAGGCGCACAAGCGCTCGGCGTGGTCGCGCATGAGCGCGACGACCGCCCCGAGGCGCGGCTGCGGCGGGGGCTCGCGACCGTCGAACACCGCGGCGAGCTCGGCGAAGATCCACGGGCGGCGCAGGCACCCGCGCCCGACGATCACGCCGTCGCAGCCGGTCTCCCGCAGCATGCGCAGCGCGTCCCAGCACTCCCAGACGTCCCCGTTGCCGAGGACCGGGATGCGGAGCGCGGCCTTGAGCGCGGCGATCGCGCTCCAGTCCGCCGCGCCGGAATAGAGCTGGGCGGCGGTGCGGGCGTGGAGGCCGATGGCGGCCGCCCCCTCGTCCTCGGCGACGCGGCCGGCGTCGCGGAAGGTGAGCAGATCGTCGTCGATGCCGGTGCGGACCTTGACGGTCACCGGGACGCCGCCCGCGCCGCGCACCGCGGCGCGGAGGATCGCTGCCATGAGCCGCGGCTTCACCGGGATCGCCGCACCGCCGCCGTGCCGCGTGACCTTCGGGACCGGGCAGCCGAAGTTGATGTCGAGGTGCTCGACGCCGTCGGCGACCAGCTGGCGCGCCATCTCGCCGACGTCCTCCGGCCGGGTCCCGTACATCTGCACTGAACGCGGCGACTCACCCGGCTGCCCGCTCGCCAGGCGCCGCGTGAGGCGGTTGCCGAGCAGATAGCCGCGTGCCGTGATCATCTCCGACACGTAGAGGCCGGCGCCGAAGCCGCGGCAGAGGCTGCGGAACGGGTAGTTGGTGACGCCGGCCATCGGGGCCAGCACGACCGGCGGCCACACCGCGAGCGGGCCGAGGCGCAGCGCGGGAAACTCGCCGGGGCGGGCGGGGGATACGTCGCGGTTGATCGGGCTCGCGAAGCGGGCGGGCACCGTGGACATCGGGGAGCAAGAGCTACACGGGGGCCGCCGGGCCCGCAACGCGCCCGGGCGGCCCCGACCGTCAGTCCTGCAGGATCGCGTGTGCCCCCTGCGCGACCAACGCCTCGGCGATCTCCGTCTTCACGGCGATCGTGCGAATGGGGATGTGGGGCACGAGCCGGTCGACGATGCCGAGCTGGCGCTCGAGGTCCTCGCCCTCCACCTCGTTGGCGAGCAGCCGTCGCGCCTCGCCGGCGATGCGCGCGTTGGCCGACGCCACGAACACGTGCGTCATCGCCCGCAGCAGGCGGTCGCGCTCGGGCCCGTTCTTGCCGAGCGTGAGCCGCGTGCGATTGACGACGCTGTCCATCGCGTAGACGTCGATGATCATGTTGGCGAGGATCTCGAGGTGCTGCTGCTTGGTGCGCAGCGACGCGAGGTCGCGCTCCATCATGAGGCGTGCCGTGTGGACGACGACCCGTTTGGCCATGTCGGTGGCGTGCATCTCGGCACCGAGCGGCTCGGCGGGGCGCATCGGGCACGCGGCCGCGTCGGCCAGCTCGCGGTCGAGCTGCTGCAGGAAGTCGCCGAAGGGCAGACGGCCGGTGGCGATCTTCTTCACCAGCGTCGCGGGAATGATGAGGCGGTTCACCTCGTTCGTCCCCTCGAAGATGCGGAAGATGCGCGAATCGCGGTAGTGGCGCTCGACGGGGTAGTCGGCCGTGAAGCCGTAGCCGCCGAGGATCTGCAGGGCCTCGTCGGCGACGAAGTCGAGTGTCTCGCTGCCGAAGACCTTGAGGATCGAGTCCTCGATCGTGTACTCCTCGATCGACTCGGTGACGATGCGGCGGGCGCGGTCGGGGTCGTCCAGCGGGATGGCGTCGGTCGCCGCGTCCATCAAGCCTGCGGAGCGATAGCTCATGCTGTCGGCGACGTAGATCCGCACCGCCATGTCGGCGAGCTTGCGCTGAATCATCCCGAAGCTGGCGATGGGCGCGCCGAACTGCCGGCGCTCCTTCGCATAGGCGAGCGCGACGGTGAGGCATTCCTTCGCGGCACCCATCGCCCCCGCGCCGAGCTTGAAGCGGCCGATGTTGAGGATGTTGAACGCGATCTTGTGGCCCTGGCCGATCTGTCCGAGCACGTTCGCCGCGGGCACGCGCGCGTCGTCGAGGATCACCTGCCGCGTCGACGAGCCGCGGATGCCGAGCTTGTGCTCCTCGGGGCCGAGCGTGAGGCCGGGGGTGTCGCGCTCGACGAGAAACGCCGTGAACTTCTCGCCGTCGACCTTCGCGAACACCGTGAACAGGTCGGCGAAGCCGGCGTTGGTGATGAACTGCTTGGTGCCGGAGAGCCGCCACTGCGCGCCGTCGAGGACGGCCGTGGTCTTGGCGGCGAGCGCGTCGCTGCCGGCCTCGGGCTCGGTGAGGGCGTAGGCGGCGAGCCACTCGCCGGTGGCGAGCTTCGGCAGGTAGTGCTGCTTCTGCGCTTCGGTGCCGTAGTAGACGATCGGCAGCGAGCCGATGCCGGTGTGCGCGCCCCACGACACGCTGAACGACGCGCACAGCGCGCCGCGCTCGGAGACCAGCATCGACGTGGTCTTGTGGAGGCCGAGGCCGCCGTAGGTCTCGGGGACGTCGATCATGAGGAGGCCGAGCGCGCCGGCGCGCTTGAGGAGCGCGACGATGACGCCGTCGTCTTTGCGCTCGATGGCGTCGAGCTGCGGGAGTACCTCCCCGCGGACGAAGTCCTCGGCGGTCTTCGCGTAGAGAAGGTCTTCCTCCGTGAAGTCCGCACCCGTGAACTGCGGGTGCGCGCCGACGGGATCGAGGAGCCAACTGCCTCCGACCGGGACGCCCATGCCTCACCTCCCAGAGTCCCATTGTCCTCGCGGGCAGCCGAAAAGAAAACAGGCCAAACCCGTCGCGACCGATCCCCCGTGGCGGCGGGTCTTTGCGATTGCGGGGCGCCCTGCTAGAGCACCACGCGGGCATGGTCGCTCTCGACCTCCGGCGCGGGGACGCGTGACGACGAAGCGGGTGGGGCTGCGCCGGCGGGTGGTCTCGGCCATCTTCTGGGCCTTCCTCACGCTGAGCTCGGCCGCGCTCTTCCCGGTGGCGGTGGTGATCTGGGCCCTCACGGTCTCCGTCGATCGCCGCCTCGTGCTCCTCCACCGCTTCACCTGCTTCTGGGCCTCGCTCTACACGTGGCTCAACCCGGCCTGGCCGGTGCGGATCGAGGGGCGCCGCCGCATTTGCCCGGGCGACGTCTACGTGATGGTCGCAAACCACCAGTCGTTCCTCGACATCCTGGTGCTCTTTCGCCTCTTCGTTCACTTCAAGTGGGTCTCCAAGATCGAGAACTTCCGCGTGCCGTGCATCGGCTGGAACATGTCGCTCAACCGCTACATCAAGCTGCGCCGCGGCGATCGCCGCAGCGTCGCCGAGATGATGGCGGCCTGCGAGCAGGCGCTCGCCGGGGGCAGCTCCGTGATGATGTTCCCCGAGGGGACACGCTCGGTCGACGGGCGGCTGAAGCCATTCAAGCCGGGCGCCTTCGCGTTGGCGCTGCGGGCGCGCGTGCCGCTGCTGCCGATCGTCGTCGAGGGCACGGCCAACGCGCTGCCGAAGCGCGGCTTCGTGCTCCGCGGCCGCCACCCGATCCGCGTGCGCGTCCTCGCCCCGATTCCGTACTCGACCTTCGCCGGCGACTCCGCCGAGGCGCTCGCCACGCGGGTGCACGACCTCTTCGCCGCCGAGCTCGGCGCGCCGCCGGCGGGCGGCGGGTGGGAGGACGCGTGGCCGGCCGCCCGACCCTGACGCTCGCGCTGCCGGTGCACGGCGTGCCGTTCGCCACGACGCTCGCGGCCGCACGAGCTGCCGAGGCCGGCGGGCTCGATGGCGTCTGGGTGCCCGACCACCTGCTCAACGTCGAGCGCCCCGATGCCGGGGTGCTCGAGTGCTGGACCGCGCTCGCGGCCGTCGCGGCGGCGACGACGCGCGTGATGGTCGGGCCGCTCGTCGTCACGACGCCGTTTCGCCATCCGCCGCTGCTCGCCAAGCAGGCCGCGACGCTGGACGCGATCGCGTCCGGCCGTGTGATCCTCGGGCTCGGCGCGGGCGGGTTCACGTACGACGTCGCCTGCGCCCAGTTCGGCTATGTGCCGCTCGCGCCGGGCGCGCGCGTGCGGCACGTCGCCGACACGATCGCGTGCCTGCGGCGCATGTGGACGGAGGATGGCCCGCTGCACCCGCGCCCGGCGCGCGCGATTCCGATCGTCGTGGCGGCGCACCGCGCGCGCATGATGGCGGTCGTCGCGCGCGCGGCCGACGGCTGGAACTGCCCGCTGCCCGAGCTGCTCGAGCCGGGGCTGCGCGCGCTCGCCGCGCACGGACGTGCGCGTGACACGATCGGCGTGAGCGTGTACACCGTCGCGGTGCTCGGTCCCACGGAAGAGGCGGCCCGCGCCGCCCTCGTGCGGGCCGGCCGCCCGGCGCAGATGTTCGGCGACGTCGAGCGGCACCACGTCTTCGGGGCACCGGGGCGCGCAGCCGCGAAGCTCGCCGAGCTCGTCCGTCGCGGGGCGGACCACGTCGTGCTCGACGTGCGCGGCCTGCCCGTGCCGGAGGCCGTCGACCTCCTCGCGCGCGAGGTCGTGCCGCTGCTGGAGGCGTAGGATGGCGCGCGTGCGGATCGATGAGCCGGGCGCGCTGGCGCGCTGGCTCGGTCGGACCTGGCTGCGGGTCGCGGGCTGGCGCGTCGAGGGCCGGCGACCCGCCGACGCGTGCGCCGTCCTGATCGCGGCGCCGCACACGTCGAACTGGGATCTGCCGTTCATGCTGGCCGTGGCCTACGTGCTCGGCATCACGCCGGCGTGGCTCGGCAAGCGCGAAATGTTCCGCTGGCCCTTCGGCGGCTTCTTTCGTTGGCTCGGCGGGATTCCGGTGGATCGCAGCCAGCGGACCAATTTGGTCGACCAAGCGGTGGCGCTGCTGCGCGACGCCGACCGGCTCATGCTGGTCGTGCCGCCGACGGGGACGCGCCGCCGGGTGGAATACTGGAAGTCGGGCTTCTATCACATCGCGCGCGGCGCTGGGGTGCCGATCGCCTGCACGTTCCTCGACTACCGGCGGCGTGTCGGTGGTATCGGCCCGGTGTTCCGTCCCTCGGGCGACGTGCGGGCCGACATGGATCTCATCCGGGGCTTCTACGCCGGCGTCACCGGGCGTCTGCCCGAGCGGATGAGCGAGCCGCGCCTGCACGAAGAAGGCTGACGCCGGCCGGCGGTGCGTCAGGCGGCTGGTCGGCCGACCTTGTAGACGAGCGTACCGGTGGCGGCGAGAGCGCCCGAGGCGGTGAAGACCTCGGCGCGGCAGAAGACCGTGGAGCGGCCGCGCTTGGTGATCCAGCCCTCGGCGATCAGGTCCTCGCCGACGATCGGCTCGAGGTACTGCACCTGCATGTCGATCGTGACGAAGCGGCGGGGCTCGGCGTAGGCTTGGCCGATCGCGGGCACGACCACGGTGTCGATCAACGTGGCGATGGCGCCGCCGTGCATCACGCCGGCCGGCTGGTTCAGCTCGGGGCGAAAGCGCAGGCGCATGCGCGCGTAGTCGGTGCGCACCTCCTCGAGCTGGATCCCGATCATGCCGGGGAAGAAGGCGGGCTCGAACGTCGGCGCCTCCATCCAGGCGGCGGCGCGTTCGGGCGCGAGCGGGGCGAAGCGGGCGGCGTTGGGTGCGATCGTCACGCCGGCGACGATAGCGGAGCGGGAACGGTGATCCCAGCGGGGGGGAACTCCCTTGCTGGACATCGCGGGCGGTGCTCGGGTACAGCGCTGGGACGTTCCGGTCATCGGAGAGGAAGCCATGATTCGGCTCAAGCGGATCTACGAGCCGGCGGGAGAGGACGACGGCGCGCGGTTCTTCGTCGAACGCCTCTGGGCCCGCGGGGTCTCGAAGGAGGCGGCGCACCTCGCCGGCTGGCTGAAGGACCTGGCGCCGAGCCCGGCGCTGCGCCAGTGGTACGGGCACGATCCAACGCGCTGGGAGGCGTTCGAGCGACGCTACGGGACGGAGCTGCGCGCGCCGGCGACCGCGCCGCTGCTCCAGATGCTGGCCGACAAGGCGCGGCAAGGCGTCGTGACCCTGGTCTTCGCGTCCCGCGATACGGAGCACTGCAGTGCCGTCGTGCTCAAGCGCTGCATCGAGCGGGCGCTCGGCGAAGGCGCTGCGCGCCCGGTGTCGCATCGAGGTTCCCGACGTGGCCGTGTTGACGCCTGAGTGGCTGTCCCAGCAGATCGTCCAGAATGCGCCGGACGCCATCGTCGTCGCGGACCGCGAGGGAACCATCCGCCTGTGGAATGCCGGCGCCGAAGCCATCTTCGGGTATCGCGCCGACGAGGCCGTGGGCGGGAGCCTGGACCTGATCATCCCGGAGCGGCAGCGGGCACGGCACTGGGACGGCTATCGTCGCGTGATGGCGACCGGGGTCACGCGGTACGGGCGGGACTTGCTCGCGGTGCCGGCGGTTCGGAAAGACGGCTCGCGCATCTCCCTCGAGTTCACGATCCTGCCCTTGCGGGATGCGGGCGGTGACATCGCGGGCGTGGCCGCCATCCTCCGCGACGTGACCGAGCGCTGGGAGCAGGATCGCGCGCTGCGGCAGCGCCTCGCCGCGTTGGAGCAGAAGGGGTAGCGCGTTGGTCAGCGGCCGGCGCCGTCGAGGGCGCCGGCAAAATCCTCCAGCAGGTCGTCGACGTCCTCGACGCCGACCGACACGCGCACCAGGCCGTCGCCGATGCCGGCGCGTTGGCGCTCCGCGGGGCTCATCTTGCGATGCGACGTGCGGCTGGGGACGCAGACGAGGCTCTCCACACCGCCCAGGCTGAGCGCCGGCAGCACCAGTCGGAAGCCCGCCAGCATCGCGTCCACCCGGGTGGCGTCGCGCAGCGCGAAGGAGAGCATCCCGCCGAAGCCGCCCATTTGCCGAGCGGCGAGGGCGTGGTCGGGATGGCTCGTCAGCCCCGGGTAGTCGACCGCCGCCACCGCCGGATGCGCGAGCAGGTACGCGGCCAGACGGGCGGCGTTGTCGTTGTGCTGGCGCACCCGGAGCGCGAGGGTCTTCATCCCCCGCTCGAGCAGGAAGCAGGCGTGCGCGTCCAGCATGCCGCCGTGGTTCACCGCGGACTCGGTCGTGCGCTGGATGACGGCGGTCGAGGAGACCACGACGCCGGCGTTCACGTCGCTGTGGCCGTTCAGGTACTTGGTGCCGCTGTGGACGACGGCATCGATGCCGAGCGCGAGCGGGCGCTGGTTGATGGGCGTGGCGAAGGTGTTGTCGGCGACCGTGAGCACGCCGTGCTCCCGTCCGAGCCTGCCGATGGCGGCCAGGTCGACGATGCGCAGGAGGGGATTCGACGGCGACTCGACGTAGAGCACCTTCGTGTTCGGCCGGAGGCTGGCGGCAAACTCCTCCGCCGTGCGCGCGAACGACACGGCGACGCCGAACCGCTCAAGCTCGCGGACCAGCAGGAACGTGCCGCCGTAGAGATCGGTCTGGAAGACGGCATGATCGCCAGGGACGACGTGGGCGAACACGAGGGTCGAGATGGCGGCCATGCCGGAGCCGAAGACCAGCGCCGCCTCGCCCTGCTCCAACGCCGCCACCTTCTGCGCGACGACCCGCTGATTCGGCGTGTTGAAGTAGCGGGGGTAGAAATTCTCGCCGGCCGCGTTGGGGAAGGCGTAGGCGGTGGACGGAAAGATGGGGCTGCACGCTCCGCCCGTCCGTTCGTCGTGGTACGTGCCGGCGTGAACGCAGAGGGTCGCGGGACGTGCTCGGGAAGTCATCTCGTCGAGCGAATCCTTTCACAACCGATCGGCGACCGTCCAGGACGTTGACGCTGGCGTCCGCGCGGGGGTAGGAGGACCGGGACGTGGCCCGAGTGCGTGGCCGACGCGCTGGACGCTCCCCGGCGTGGATCAGTTCGGCGCCCGGACCGTCGTTCCGAGCGCACCGCAGATCCTCTGCGCGCCGCTCGCGCCGGTGAACCTCGCGGCGCCGTGCGTCCAGACGACGTGCCAGTGCGGCCAAGGGGAGTCGGTGACGTGGTGTGATCCCTATCTCACGTGCGCCGACCCCGGCTTCGAACCGACCGTCGCATGTCCGGCGGCCTGCGGTGGCTTGGGTTGGACCGGCCAGGGCACGTGCGGAACACCGGACGCGTCGTGTGTTCAGCCGGCCTGCAATCCGTAGTGCGCCAGGTGGCGACTCGGTCCGCGGCCTGGACACGGCCGTGCCGGCGACGGAAAACGAGCGACCGGAGGACCGATGGACTTCACCCAGATCGCCTACGAGACGCGTGGCCCGGTCAGGATCATCCGCTTCGCCCGGCCCGAGGTGCGCAACTGCATCGGGCCGACGACGCACCGGGAGCTGGTGGAGGCGTGGACGCGGTTTCGCGACGACGACGGCGCCAAGGTCGCGATCCTCACCGGCACGGGCGACAAGGCGTTCTGCGCCGGCGGCGACCTGAAGGCCGGGGCGGGACTGATTCCCGTGGCCGCCGACGAGATCGCCGCGCACGACCGGGGAGAGCGGCCCGGGATTCTCGGTCCCAGCCGGTGGACGGACATCTACAAACCGGTCATCGCCGCCATCAATGGCGTGGCCTACGCCGGTGGGCTCGAGTGGGCTTGCTTCGCCGACATCCGCATCGCCGAGGAGCACGCGACCTTCGGCGTCACCTGCCGACGCTGGAACATCGGCCTGGCCGACGGCGGCACGCAGCGGCTGCCGCGGATCGTCGGCATGGGCCGGGCGATGGAGCTCATCATCACGGGACGCGTGATCGACGCGCGGGAGGCGGAGCGCATCGGGTTGGTCAACGAGGTCGTGCCGAAGGGCGGATCGCTCGCGCGCGCCCTGGCGCTCGCCGAGTTCGTCTGCGGCCTGCCGCAGCCGGCGATCCGCACCGACAAGGAGGCGGCCGTCCGCGGGTACGGGCTGCCGCTCGCCGAGGGGCTCCGGATCGAGGCCGAGTGCTTCAACCGCTCGATCCTGGACCCCGCGACGGCCGAGGGGCTGCGCCAGTTCGTCGAGCGGGATCACCCGGACCGGCGCCGCGACCAGCCGGCGCGCACCCCGGGGCTGCGCCGGGACGAGGCCCCCGGCTGAGGACCGCCGCCCGAAGCCGGCCCGCTCAGATGTCGTAGTCCGTGCAGGTGCGGCAGAGCTCGATCTCGCGCATGCGCCCCTGCGCGTTCAGCTCGAGGACGCGCTGGCGGTGCGGCCCGTTCCAGATGTCCCAGAGCGACGTCTCGTGGACGTCGCCGAGGTAGATCTCGCCGTTGTACGCGGCATCGCAGAGCGTGACGTGGCCGTTCGAGCAGATGAAGCAATCGTTGCGCGTGACGCGCAGGCAGGAGGTGAGCGGCGCGCGCTCGCGCTGCGCGTGGCCGAAGGCGTTGTTCGGCAGGTTCACGTACTCGAGCATGTTGACGCTCACGATCTCCGCGCGCTGGTGGTGGCGGGCGAGGAAGGCGTCGACCTCGTGGCGCGTCGTCTCCTGCTCGATCATCTGGCAGTGCAGGAACGGTCGCTTCGGCAGCGGCCCGCCCTTGGCCGCGATGAACGCGTCGAGGTTGCGCTGCACGGTCTCGAAGTGCTGCCGGGGCGCAACCGTGCCGTAGGTCTCCGCGGTCACGGCATGAGCCGAGAAGTTCACCCAGTCGATGGTCGACTCGAGCACCGCGCGCATGCGGTCGCCGGCGAAGTAGCGGCCGTTGGTGCTCATCCAGACGATGCCCAGGTTCCGCTTCGTGCTCACGTGGCGGACGTTTTCGATGAACTCCGGGTGCAGCAGCGACTCGCCCAGGTGATAGAGCCACAGGCCCTCGATGCCGTGCGTGTCGAGCTCGTCGAGCACGCGACGGTAGAGGGGACCGGGCATGTCGATGCGCGGGCGCTTCAGGTCCTGCTGCGGGCACATCCGGCAGCGGTAGTTGCAGCGGCTCGTCATCTCGAAGAGCACGCGGCGCGGGAACGTGTGCCGATCGAGGAAGCGCGCCGTCGGCGGCCGGCGGCGGACCGGCACGACGGCCACGCCGTCGGCGGCGAGCGCGTCGGCGTAGGCGAGGTTCTCCGGCTCATCGACGAGCTGCAGGTCCGGCGTGAGCGCGAGCGGCGCCATCGTGCGCAGGCGGGCGAAGGGCGGGAGCGACGGTCGCTCGACGCGCCGGTACCGCGACAGGTCCACGAACTCCATGACCACGCCTCCCTGCGGGCGCACGGGCCCCCGGACGTCGGAGCAGGATGCGTGCCGCCGCGGCGGGGCCGCGGCGCGCAGCGGCGGCGGCGCGGCGGGTCAGGAGTGCCCAGGGGGTCGGTCAGGCAATTGACCCGCGTCGGGTCAGGCCGTGGAGGTCGCGCGGGCGCGAGCGACCATGAACGCGACGGCGTCGTTCATTCCCACCGGGACGAGCTGCACCGCCGGGTGCGTGCGCGCGAACACGCGGAACACCTCGTCGCAGAACCCCTGCCCGACGATGTCGACGCCCGAGAAGTCGAGCGTCACGTGCGTGAACTTCGGCAGGCCGTCGACCAGGCGGCGGGCCTCGGAGCGCGAGACGAGTGCCTGGCCCAGCGCCGCGAGCCGAACGGTCGCCCGCGTGCGCTCGAAGCGGAGGGTTTCGGGATCGGTGTAGCGCGCGAACACGTCGGTCAGCCGGGGCGTATGGCCGTGCACGACCGCGAGCGTGACGAGCGTCCCGCGGGTGACCGGGCTCGGGCCGATGCCGCTGTCGGCCGTGAGATTGTCGACCACCCACGCGACCGACTGGCTCTCGAGCCGGAAGCGAGTCACCGCCTTCGCGCTGAAGAACAGCCCCTCGCCGCTGTGATGGGCGGGGTCACTCGTCAGCTTGCCCTTCTCGAGCTGCACGATTGCGTCGTGCGGGGTGGAAAAGCCGAAGTCCTCGCACAGCCGCCGAAACACGCCGACCCCGTCGTCGCGAACGCGCACGACGGTGGTCCCGTCGCGCGCGAAATCGATCTCGACGCCGACCGTCGTGCCGCGCGAGTGTTCGACCGCGTTGTTGAGCACCTCGGTGGCCGCGTACTGGAGGCTCTGGCCCGCGTCCGCCGCGAGCGGTCGAATGACGGCGATCTCCTGGGCGATCCGCTGCCAGACGACGTCCTCTGCCAGCCCCGCGCGGCGGAAACGATGGCGGAGGCTCGGGAACCGGTAGATGGCGGCCGGGCCCTTGCCGTACGGGGCGAGCGTGCCCGCGATCACCAGGGCGCGCAGGAGGCGGTGTGCCGTGGCCGCCGAGACCCCGAGCGCCTGCGCCACCTCGCGGTTGGCGACCTCGCCCTGGCGGTCGACGAGCGTGCGGAGCCGATCGGCCCGTGTCGGCATGAGGCGATGATGGCACAATCACCTCACCATGTCGAGGTGATATGATCCGTATCACCTCACGCCCATCGGGCGCGCCTCGCCGCCGAGCCGCGCGCCGCAGCAGCGCTTGTGCTTGACGCCGCTGCCGCACGGGCACGGCCCGCCGCGCGGCACGGCGCCGCGGAGCATGTCCATGACGAGCGCCGGCGGCCGCCCCGCGCGCACGAGCGCTCCGAGCACGGCCGCGCATGGGGCCGCGTGCGTGAAGAACTCGCGGTAGCCCGCGCAGAGCCAGTTGAGGCCGGGCTCGCCGGTGGGCGCGGCCGCGAAGCGGTCCTTGGGACACCCGCCGTGGCACGCGGCGAGGACCGGGCATTCGCGACACGCGCGTGGCAGGCCGTCCCACTTGTCGGTGCCGAAGCGGCGCTGGGCATCGGCGTCGACGAGCTCCGCGAGCGCCGTGTCGACGACGCGGCCGAGCCGGTGCGCGGGCCGCACGTAGTGATCGCACGCGTAGAGGCTCCCGTCGTGCTCCATGGCGAGGCAGCGGCCGCACGTGCGCGCGTGGACGCAGAGGCTCGGCTCGAGGCCGACCGCTGCTTCGACCGCGCCGTCGAACTGCTGCACGAACACATGGCCGACGTCGTGGCGGACCCATGCGTCGAATACCGTGCAGAGGAAGCGCCCCCACGTCGCCGGGCGCACGGTCGCGGCGGTGACGCCGCCGGCGGCCGCGTGCTCCACTGCGGGGATGAACTGGAGCCACCGCACGCCCTGGCTCCGGAAGAAGTCGTACACGGCGCGCGGCGCTGCACCGTTGGTCTCGGTCACGACGCAGAGGACGTTGTGCGCGACGTCGTGGTGCCGGAGGAGCGCGAGCGCGGCCAGCACCCGGTCGAAGGTGGGCTGGTTGCCCTTGTCCACGCGGTGCGCGTCGTGCAGCGCGCGCGGGCCGTCGAGGCTCAACCCGACGAGGAAGCCGTGCGCCTTCAGGAACCGGCACCACGCGTCGTCGAGCAGGAGGCCGTTGGTCTGGAGGGCGTTGGCGACGTGCGTGCCGGACCGGCGGTGTCGCGCCTGCAGCGCGACTGCGCGGCGGAAGAAGTCGAGGCCCATGAGCGTCGGCTCGCCGCCCTGCCAGGCGAAGGTGATCTCCGGGCCCGGGTGCGCCGCGAGGTATTGGCGAGTGAATGCCTCGAGGACCTCGTCGGACATGCGGAAGGTCGCACCCGCGTCGAAGAGCGCCTCGGTGCGCAGGTAGAAGCAGTAGGTGCAGCCGAGGTTGCAGAGCGGGCCGCGTGGTTTGAGGACGACGTGGAAGGGGAGGGGCGTGGCAGGCCCGAGCCCCTCGAGTTCGCCGGCGTGGTGCATGGGGACGCGCCGAAGGTCATGGCCGGTGCGCTGGTCCCCGCGATATGACCAGCGTCATCATCGGGCGGCGCTCGGTATGAGCGTCGCCTGGGCCTGGCGATGCCTCAGCCCCTCGACGGACGGGTCGCCGCTGGTTCCGCCGCTTTGCGCGTGATGGCAGGGTGTCTCGCTGGAGGGGGAGCTGCGGACGATCATCACCGAGGCTGCCGGCCGAGACCGCGACGAGGACATCGCACGCGCTCGTGCACTCCGGGCGCGTCTTGCCGTCGCCGGCACAGCGACAGCACCGCTCTGACTCGTGAGGACCGCGCCCGCTCGTGCGACGGACGCACCGGCACCGGGGACTCCCGCAGGTGATCGCGCCGTCGGCGTTCAACCGGTAGGCTCGGTTACCAGTTCCACCGTGGCGCCGCCGCGCTCGATCTCAGCTCCGCCGGCCCCGCGCACCGGCGGCAGGTCACACGGCGTACAGCGTGATCCCGAGCCGCTGCGCCACGTCGCTCATGCGGGCGTCGTACGTCGCGAGGCGCACGTCCTGCCCCTGCTGTCCCAGAAAGTCCGCCGCGGCGAGATGGAGCGCATCGAGCGTCCGGACTGGGGCCGGAAATGGATCGAGAGCCCGCGCGAGCACCGGAGGCGTCAGCTCGAGGAGGGCGATCCGGCCGAGGATCTGCCGGACGTCCTCGCCGTGCGAGCGGCCGAGACCGCGGGCGTGAATGCGGGTCCACACCTCGTACTCGAGGAGTCGGCTGGAGACGAGGACCTCCGTCCAGAGCGCAGCCGGCGGCGTCCGATCCTCCGCCAGGAGCTGGGCCAGCACGACGGACGTGTCGAGGTAGATCAACGCTCGGCTCGGTCGGCGGCGAGTTCGCCCAGCAGGACATCGAGGGGAGCGACGGGCCGTCGCGGGGGGGGAAGGGGGCCGGGCAGGGCGGGCGGCGTCAGCCAGCCTTTGCGAACGGCCTCGGCGAGTTGGGCGTCGGCGAAGAACTCGGCACGGCCGGAGCGCGGCGGTACCAGCTCTGCAACGACCCGGTCCCGGTCGGTCACGAGGACCGTCTCGCCGCCGGCGGCCAGACGCACGTACTCGCTGAGCTTGTTCTTGAGCACCTTGAGGCCGACCGCGCGCACGAGAGAAGGGTAGCTTCTGGAAGCTACCTGGTCAATCGAGTTCATCTCTTGTCCCGCTTTCCTGGCGCACGGTCGTCAGCGTTTCCGGACTCCGACTCATTGCGATGACCTCGATTAGTCACGCTTATATGCGCGCGATCACCCTCACGTCGATGAGCGCCTGCAGGTGGTCGCTCAGAGTCTTCGGGACCGGGCCACCGTTGATGAGCACGCCAGCCTCCATGTTCTTCTCGAGGGCGTGACCGGTGAGGTTGGCGCTCGTGACGAAGGCACGCGCGCTGTCGACCACCGCGACCTTCGCGTGGACCTTGCCGTCGACGAAAGGCTCGGGCTTCTCCTTCCACGTGAAGAGTTCCGCCGTCGGCACGCGCGAACGCATCATGGCCGCCGGGTCGCAGTTCAGAGTGCCGCCGTGGCTCGTCGAGGCCTCTAGCAGGATGCGCAGGCGAACGCCACGGCTTGCAGCGCCGTTCAGCGCGGCGACGACGCTCGGTACGTCGTAGGCGACGAAGCTCACCAGGAAGAAGTCCTTGGTCGCGCTGGCGATGAGATCCAGCAGTACCTGCTCGGTCCTGCGCGTTGGAACAAAGCGCGTCGTCGGACCGGTCCACACCAGCTCGACGCTCAGCTCGCGTTCTACGCGCCGCCGGGCTTCGGACGCGCCGAGAAGCATGCCGGCTACCTCGTCGCCGCTCGTTTGCGCTTGCCCCCACGCTCCGACGACGCGCCCGACGGCGGCGCGCGCTGCGGGAGTGTCGGCGAGCGTGTTCGCGCTCGGAGCCGCGCCGGGGTTCGCGAGCCCGCGCAGCGCCGACGCGACAGTGCGCACCTTCGCTGGAGAGACGAGAGCTACGAGGTCCACGACCGCATCGAGGAGCGCCTGCATCAGATCCCTGCGAAGAAGGCCGCGTCGTTGACTTGCAGCGTCGGGATGACGAGCGCGCGATCGAGATAGCGGTTGCCGCACTCGCACGAAGTCTCCGAGACGAAGGAGCACGCGTGGCACGAGGCGGCATGTAGCGAGGAGTCGGTCCTCGGGTTGTGCTCGGCGCACAGCGGATCGGACGCGCAGATCTTCGCGTGGTCGAGCGCTTGGCGCAGCAGACGTCCGAGGTTCTCGGGCTTGCCGAGGTCGACGAGCCCGCCGAGCGTGCCGTCGGAGTCGGCCGCTGCCGTGTATACCAAGATGCCCGCCTGCGACTTGCCGTAGTCGGTGTCGGCGTAGACGCGCTCGCGGATGCTCGCTGCGTTGTACCCGCAGTCGAGCGCGAGCTCGCGGATGAGCAAGTGCGCGATGGTGTGAAGCAGCGCGAACCGCATGCCGGGGAAGCCAGGATCGGGGTCGAGCCCACGGCGCGCCCGCCAGCCCCGGTGCCCCCTGCGCAGCTCGGCTTCCTGCCTCCACACGCCCGGCCACTTTGCCCAGTCGGCGAGCGCCTCCTCCGAGAACTGGAGGAAGATGCCTTCGCCGTGGACCTGCGTGGCCGGCACCCAGTTCGGTGAGGTCCGACCGATCGGCGCACGGGGCGCACGCTCCGCGCCAGCGCCCTCGTTGGGCGACTCGACGCGCGTGAAGCCGAGCAGCGCGTTCACCTCACGCAGCCGTTCGAGCAGCAGCACGCGCGAGATGTGCTTCTCGAAGCCCTTGGGCACGTCCGCCTTCTTGCTCATGAAGTGCGGGTAGTCGGTCGGCGGCGTCGGCGACGTGAGCACGTCCCACTCCGGCCCCTTCAGATCGAGGTCCTCGTCGCCCACCGAGCCGCCGCGGTGGGCCTGGATGGCTTCCCACACCTGGTCGCCCGTGAAGGCGTCGATGCCGGGGAGCTGCGCCGACTTCTTCAGCGTCTTCACGACGGCCGCCGCTTCCACGGCGCTCTCGACGTCCTCGAAGAACGTCCAGCCATCGGCGACGAGCTGCGCGAGCGGGCTCCCCGTCTGCGGGATGGCCAGCACCGAGAGCGTCACCGGGAACCAACCGTTCGTAGCGCCGAGCAAGATGGCGCGCGGGACTTCGGCGCAGCCGTCCTCGAACTTGTTGAGGTGCGGATGCCTCCCACGACAGCCCGGCAGGTTGTCCTTGCCTGCCTGTCCGAAGGCCTGCGCCATGCTCTTGGCGGCGCTGCACGAATCGCAGCGCACCCACAGGTTCTCGGTCTGGAGCGAGGCGCCGCTCTCGAAGAAGCGCAGCGTGCCTTTGCAGCCACTCGGCCCGCCGTGAACGAACCAGTGCCACGGGAAGTCATCGAGGTGCCCATCGCGGCAAGCGAGCAGGAAGCGTGCGGGCACCGCGTCGGCGTCGCGAGGCTTCTGGTCGCCGCGCGAGCCCGTGCAGCCCTTGTGGACGAAGCACGTTCGCTCGGGCCGATAGCGGTTCGCCTTCAGCTCGAACAGCCCCGCGTCGAAGGGTGAGAGCAGCCCGCACTTCACGCAGCGCATCCAGCGGGGGAACGGCTTCACCGGAACACCGACGAGCGCCTCGGCCGAGAACGGATCGAGGACGTCGCTGTCGGTCAGCGGCGGCATGCGCAGCGACTCGACCTGGTCGCCGAGCACGCGGCGCACGTTCGTGAGAAGTCGCGCCTCCTGGATCGGCTGACAGCGCCCGAGCTCCCAACGGTCGATGCCCATCGTGACGACGGAGAGGTTCGGGAGATCGATCAGCGCGCCGGGCCCGTAGGTCCAGAGGAGCTGACTCGGGCGAACTTCGCCCACCGGGGTCTTACTCATGGCGACTCCTC